>JAUIMI010000004.1 GCA_030433255.1 bacterium
TTAAAACAAAACACTCTATTTTGAATAGAGTGTTTTGTTTGCATATCGTTTATAACCCTTTCTAGGAATCGAACCAAAAATACGAGTTCGAACCCATGACTCATCATCAGAAAGTGTTGTAAAATATAGCTTATATTGTGACCTCGGTCGGGCTCACAACGCTGCTGCCGTAGAAGGACTCGAACCCCTCTCGGTCGCACATGACTGGTAGTACTATTTTCCTATTACAAGATAATAAATAAGCCCTTTATTCTCATTATGATTTTTGAGTACATCTAGGTATTCTTCATATGAGTAAACTTCTATACCAGCAACATCAACATCACTATTTAATTCGAAGCGTTCTGATATCTCATCACTAGAAATAAATAATTCTGTTTCTAGGTAGAATCCTATATTCGTATACATTCCTTGATAGATAGCTTTCAATACCGTATTTTTTATCTCTGATTCTTCAATTCCTGCTTCTTCTTTGAGTTCAGCATGAAGAACCTTGAATATATATTCTGAACTCATCTCAATATTAGTTTCCATAACACCGCCTAATACATCATATGAATTCCTATTCATAGATTTACCAGAAAGTTTAATCATAAGATATTTACTGTCTGATGTTTTTACAGTTGCTCCTACATAACAACCATTACGATACATTGTTTCATCGAATTCGATTTTTGGAAGTGCCTCTCGTAATCCAAATCGAGTTTTAAAATCCATAACTCCGAAATCAAGATGTATCTTTCCGTTTTCCTCTTTGAGTGAATTTAATCTATATGATATTCCGTTGTATAGGTTAAGATTCTTTTCTTGTGCTTCTTTTAATTTAGATTCCCATATTTGATCAATATCTTTTTTAACAGAATCAAGTACAACAAGATTTGAAGGACTTACTGAAACAACTAGATCCTCAGCTGTGAAATTTCCTCTTACGAGTAATTTTGGTTTTATCATGTATTCAGTATACCAAAACAAAAAGAATCAGATATGATTCTTTTTGTTAAGACTACATAAAACCTTTCTAGGAATCGAACCTAAAAAACATACTTGAGCACATGACTGGTCATGAGAAAGTGTTGAAAAATATAGCTGATATTGTGACCTCGGTCGGGGTCACATGGGTGCTGCCAGACTAGGATTCGAACCTAGATAGCCGGTACCAAAAACCGGAGTCCTACCATTAGACGATCTGGCAAAATTTCTTAAAAAGAAAAACGTTATAAATATAACGTTAGTCATTATTACCGATAGTTCTTAAAATTGCAAGTTCTAAGGGTGAATATTTCATATATGCACTGTTCATGTGCGCATACACATCAAGGAGCGTCTGGAGTAAACCAGAATGAATATTATTTTTTTCTTTTGCTAGTGACATGAGAAATACATACTCATCTTCACCAATATCTTCTTTAATGATATTTGAAAGAGACGGAGAAAAACGAATTTGTAATATCAGACGTACTGAGTGCGTTAACATCTGTATAAAAATATATGCATCAATATTTGACTCTTGTGCTTGGTGAATTGTATGTAAGGCTCTATCACTATTTTTTTCATTAATAGCCTCAAGTAGTGTATGAATCATCTGGGTTGAAGGTGCTCCTGTGATAAGCTCTGCCTCATCACGTGTTATTTTCTTGTCAGTGCTATATGACATTAATTTCTGTAAAACACCTTGAGTGTCACGAAACGAACCATTACCTAGCATAGCAATAAGATCAAGTGACCCAGCATCAATAGTATAGCCTTCTTTTTTAACAATATCCTGAAGCATTGTTTTTAAAACGGTATATGTTGGTGACTTAAAAATAAAACTTTGACATCGAGAAATCACCGTTGGAATAACTTTGTGTAACTCTGTTGTTGCAAGGATAAAGATAACATGCGATGGTGGTTCTTCAAGTGTTTTTAATAGCGCATTAAAGGCCTCTTTTGTAAGCATGTGAACCTCATCAATAATGTACATTTTACGTTCACTATCAAAAGGAAGTGAATGAACCGAATCACGCAGAGCTCGTATGTCATCAATACCACGATTTGAAGCAGCGTCTATTTCAATAATATCATTATCTGAACAGCCTATTGATTTTGCAAAAAGACGGGCCATGGTTGTCTTACCAGTCCCTCGTGGACCAGAAAATAAATAGGCATGACCTATATTTTCTTGTTCGATTGAACCCTTGATTACCTTAACGACATGTTCTTGACCAAACACTTCATCAAAGTTTTGTGGTCGATATTTTCTATATAAAACAGTATGGTGTTGTGACATAGTTCTATTATACATGATAGGTAATTATTTTGATAAATAGCTACAAAATTGTATAGTAATTAAAAAATAATAATACATGGGAATTATTAAAATTAAAAAAAATCTAGCTAAAGAATTAGGTTTAAAAGAAAATAGTATTCACGATCCTTTCTTTTTATGTTTATCTAAACCAGAAAAAACCATACCTAAAGAAACTGAAATAGAGCTTCATATTAGGTCTAAAACAATAACAATACATTGGCAGGAATATGAAAAAGAAATGAAGCATTCAATACCAAAATCATTTATTAATATATTAAATAAGTATTTAGAAAAACCACTATCTATTAGGTAGTGGTTTTCATTAACAAGGAATCATTGTTTTCGCTATTTCTGGGTTATGTTCTAAAAATTTACGAGTATAGGTAGTAATTTCATCAAATGATTGAGATTCCATTAATTTAACACGTAGTTCTTTTGCGCCAGAAAAACCTGCAACGTAAGCCTTGTAGTGTTTTTTCATTACTGCAAAATTTTTATGTTCAGATAACTCTCGGATAAAAATTTCTGTATGCTCAAGCATAACCTCTAGCTTTTCTTGAACTGAAACTTCATGTTTCTCAGAATCAAACAACCAAGGATTTCCAAAAATAGCTCGAGCAATCATAACACCATCAACATCATATGTTTTACAGTATTCGTGGGCTTGATCAACAGATTGCACGTCTCCGTTTCCAATAAATTTTGTTGGCTTACCTGAAGCTCGAACAATTTCACTTGCACGTTTAATCCAATCCCAATTAGCTGGAATAGTACTCATCACTTTTCGAGTTCTTCCATGTAAAATAATAGCTGCAACATCACAATCTAAGATCGCAGGGATCCAAGTTTCAAGTTCATTCTTTGACCACCCGACACGGGTTTTAACAGAAACTGGAATATCACCTGCTCCGCGTTTTGCCGCCGCAATAATATCAGGTAGTAATTCTGGAGTACGAATCATTCCGCAACCTGCCCCTTGTTTACAAATATTCCGTTCAGGACAACCCATATTTAAATCAATCCCATCAAAACCTAACTCACGACAGATACCTGCAGCAACTTCAATATTCTCAGGTTTATTGGAAAAAATTTGAGCCACAATAGGTCGTTCATGTTCTGTATATTTAAAATTATGCATCAATTTTGGTCGACCTATTTCATTGTTTAGACCGTCTGATGCAACAAACTCAGTATAAAATACATCTGGACCCCCTCCTTTTTTCCCATGTCGAGAATACTTAGCAATAATTTCTCTATACGCACAATCAGTAACATCGGCCATTGGAGCCATAACGGTAAAGTTATCAGGTAATGTATCCCAAAAACCCATGATAATGTTACTACCGTCTGTTTTATACCTATGTTTTTTTCTAAATATTTTTTTAAATAAATTCATATTTTTATTATTGGTTACTGTCTGATTTAAAAGTGTAGAGTGCTTTATTTCTAAATCGTACATCAATGGAATCTAAACGAGAAGCATTCTCAGAAAATTCTTTTTTGAATGAATCAAAATCCAAAACGACACCAATATCACGAATGATTGTTAGGTAATCAGTTTTTTGATTATAAATAATAACAGGAATGTGATTGTTATACTGCTGTGTATACAAGCGGTTTAAGGTGATAACGACATCACCAAAATCTTGAAATACAACATGTTTAATAGATATTGGGTACGATGTTTCGAGCGTATCTAAAAAATGAAAAAAATCAACAAATGATGGAACAGCATCAACAGTCGTCCCTACGTACACCTCATCTTCACGTGGTTCAATAAATAATTTCATATACACGTGCCCAGAGAAATAAGGAGCGCGTGCAAACAATAACCCAGTAGTATCAGCAAAATAACACTCTTCATCAAATACTGATTCATATTCTCGATTAATACACCATAAAGAATGTGCAGACCGTTCACCAATAACAATAATTAAGGTATCACCTCCTTCAACTGAAATATTAATATCTTCAATTTTAGGAAATGTTGCTTGAATCTGTTTTTTTATTGCGTGAGTATTTAAAAAAAGCAAATTATCACGTCGTATAAACATATGATGTCCACCAAGATAATCATCTACTACATTCAATACATCATTTTTTATTATGGTTTTTTGCCCGCTTATTTTTACCTGTTCAATCGCCAAATAATCATTATTCATAACATAGAAAAAACTTCCTACAATAGTAAAAGCAAGTAAAACTAAAACAAGTGTTTTTTTCTTGAATCGCTTCTTTTCTCGTCGTGTCTTTTTTTGTGGGCGTTTGTGAATCACCTTTGTATTGTATCAGGATTTTTTTGTAATAAAAAAGAACTCTTATGAATTCTTTTTTATAACCTCCATTCCTCCCATATATTTTTGCAATACTTCTGGGATAACAATATCTCCATCCTCAGTCTGAAAATTTTCTATCAATGAGACAAGTATTCGTGGTGTTGGGATTGCTGTACAATTTAATGAATGCGCAAAACGTAATGTACCTTCATCGTCTTTATATCGAATATTAAATCGACGAGTTTGGAAATCGTGGAAGTACGAAGCAGAAGAAATTTCACGATATTTCTGTTCACCAGGAACCCATAATTCAATATCGTATTTCTTTACCTGTCCTTGCCCTAAATCACCACCACAATTTAATACGGTTTGGTATGGGATATTCATTGATTCAATAAACTCCTCGGTATTACGATTAATCCATTCATGGTATTCAACAGATACTTCGTGCGATGCTTCACACAACATAACTTGTTCCCATTTATAAAATTCATGAACACGTATAAGACCTTTAGTATCTTTTCCATGAGAACCTGCTTCACGTCGATAACATGGAGAAAATGCAAGATATTTAATTGGAAACGATGATTCTTGCAAGATTTCATTTGAATGATATCCCATCACAGGAACCTCTGCGGTTCCAGATAGGTAATCGTTATCCTGGGTTTTGTAAACGTCTTCCGCTTCATTTGGTAAATGACCGGTACCATATAAATTATCCTCACGTACAATAGCTGGTGCAATCATTGGATTAAAACCTTTGTTTCCAAAGAAGTCTAATGCATACTGCCAAATAGCAAATGATAGACGGACAGCGTCATTTTTTAAATAATACCCGCGAAACCCATGTACTTTTGAACCTCGTTCAAAATCAACCATATCTAAATTATGCATAATTTCTATATGATCTTTTGGAGTAAAACTAAATTGTGTCTTAGTTCCCCATTCTTTTATCTGAACATTATCTTCGTCACTTTCTCCAGCAGGTACTGAGACATCTGGAATATTTGGAATCTGCCACATTAAATCCTGCCATTTTGACTGAACTTTTTTTTCTTGCTCTTCGAGTGATTGGATTTTTTCTTTGAGGGTTTTTACTGTTGTGATTGCTTGTTCTCGTTCACTCCCCTCAAGTAATTGTATCTTTTTTGATTGAGTATTTTGTTCCGCACGTAACGATTCACGTTCTCGTAACATGGTTAATCGCTCATCATCCAAGCGAATGAGTTTATCAACATCAACAGTAATATTTTTTTTGATTGCTGCTGCTTTTACGATATCTCTATTTTCTTTAATAAATTTTATATCTAACATATAAGTAACATATTTTTAGAAACAAAAACGCCTCTAAAAACTATGAGTTAGTATTCATTACATAATGAATAGTATCTAATAATTTTTAGGGACGATATAAAAACCGCGGTGCCACCCTGATTCCCAAGATTGTTTTTATTATTCACCTTGGACTCTTTTTATAATGTTAATATCTCCACCGCGCTACTGGTTTCATAGATACCTTTATTCTAATTTAATTAAAAAGTATTTCAAGATACTTGACAAATATTTTAGTTCATGTATATTGTTAGTAGTTCTCCTTGCAGAAGTCTAACAGAGAACTAGGTGTATCCAAATTTAGAAAAACGGATAATTAAGTTTGGTGGCAAAATGCGACAAAATACTTCCTTTTTAGACTAACATTAAAAACATATATACTATCACCGTTCAAAGAGATAGTATTTTTGCTAAAAAACCAGAGCTCTAATGTGAGCCATAACTAAACCCGATTAAAGCCCAGCAATTAAAGCAGCTATTCCGCCCACTGAGGTAATCGGTACCTATTGTATAAGTTGTATGATAGAGTCTCAATAAAAATACAGTGTGAGTTTTATTTTTTATTCTAGGTGTAAAAATAAAACAAAATATTTTTCAAATTAACTTACTTGTTATTCTAGTTAAAAGTAAGTTTTGAATACACGAGCCATAGGGCCATAATTATATATTTCAACTACTTCTTTAAATAAAGAAGTAGTTTTTTTCTTTGCTATAATAATATATATGGAACACCTACCCATTCCCTATCTACTACAACACATTCCAGATACACCAACGCAATTATATATTCGTGGTACTTTTCCGAATGAAGACGGGTATAAATTTTTAACCGTTATTGGTTCACGAAAATTCACAACCTACGGGAAGCAAGTATGCGAAAAAATTATCAAAGATCTAGCAGGATATCCGATAGTAATTGTATCCGGTCTCGCATTAGGAATTGATAGTCTGGCTCATAGAACAGCACTAGAACATAACATGTTAACTATCGCGGTTCCTGGGTCTGGTCTTGATGATTCGGTTCTCTACCCAAGAACAAATCTCGGGCTAGCAAAGAAAATTATTGAATCAGGAGGAGCACTTATTTCAGAATTTGAACCTCATTTCAAGGCAACGAATTGGAGCTTTCCAAAACGTAATCGTATCATGGCAGGAATGAGTCATGCCGTACTCGTCATTGAAGCCGAGAATACATCAGGTACTCGTATTACTGCACGGTTAGCAACTGATTATAATCGTGAAGTGTTTGCTATTCCTGGTTCAATTTTTTCACCTTCATCAGAAGGATGTAATGAACTTATCCGTGAAGGCGCAACACCAGTTACGAGCGCAGAAGATATTATTAACTTCTTTAATTTTGAAAAACAACAACCAATACAATCACAGATAGTTATTCTCGATCCAAACGAAGAAAAAGTTATTAATCTACTAAATCAACCCTTATCACGAAATACCATCGCAGAGAAACTTAATATGAATATTATTAACCTTAATATTCTTCTTTCAAGTATGGAAATTAAAGGTGTAATTAGAGAAGAACTCGGAAAAATTTATAAAAATTAACACATCTTTCCAAGGGGAATATTTATCTGTCAACATGCATCTATACATAATCGTATATTTGCATTTTTTTTCTACCTGTGTCATTAATAGTCCAGATTGGTACATATATATGTATTAACTAATAATATTATGAAACTTGTAATTGTAGAATCTCCTTCAAAGGCAAAAACTATTGAAAAATACCTTGGTAGCGAATACACTGTTCGCTCGTCTGTAGGTCATATTCGTGATTTACCAAAGTCAAACAAAGACGCTATTGATATTGATGGTGGTTTTATTCCACGCTATGTAATATCAGCCGGTAAGAATAAAGTTATTAACGAACTCACGTCCCTGTCTGCAAAAGCTGATGAGATACTCTTAGCTCCCGATCCAGACCGAGAAGGAGAAGCAATCGCTTGGCATTTGGAACAAATTATTAGAGAGGAATTAGGTAATAACGCACCACCTATCAAACGTGTTACCTTTAACGAAATTACCAAAGACGCAATCCTCGAAGCTATCAAACACCCACGGACAGTTGATATGAATTTAAAACAAGCCCAAGAAGCGAGGCGTGTTCTTGATAGACTTGTTGGATATGATTTATCTGGTCTTATCTGGAAAAAGGTACGATATGGACTATCAGCAGGTCGCGTGCAGTCACCTGCTCTGCGGATATTAATGGAACGAGAGCGAGAAATTCGTTCTTTTGAACCTCAAGCATATTACGTACTTGAAGGGCAATTTTCTTCTGGAAAAATGAACTTTCCACTGACCTGTGCAAAAGAAATATGGGATGAAGCTGAAGCTATTGATATTGTTGCTCAAGCTGAGTCTGGTTCGTGGTCAGTTATTGATATCAAAGAAACAAACGGTACACGAAAACCAAAAGCTCCCTTTACCACATCAACATTACAACAAACAGCATCATCCCGCTTAGGATTTTCACCTTCACGTACTATGCGTGCAGCTCAAAAATTATACGAACAAGGTCATATTACCTATATGCGAACGGACAGTCTCAGTCTTTCAAAGCAAGCGTTAGGTATGATTGCTGGATATGTAGAAAAAACCTATGGTAAGGAAAATTTAAATATTGTTACATATAAAACAAAGTCAAAAAATGCCCAAGAAGCTCACGAAGCTATACGACCAACATCATTTAATGGTTCAACGAAAGGAACCACTGCTGATGAAAAATCACTATACAATTTAATCTTCCAGCGAACAGTCGCATCACAAATGAAGCCAGCTGACATTGTACGGGCAAAACTTATCGCAAATATTAGTACTGGTAATATTCCTGATTTTACCACCAATGGTTCTCGTATTATTAATCTTGGATGGCTTGCCTGTGATACCGGAGCCCGGGGCGAAGATGTTGAGTTACCACAAGTAACCAAAGGAGACTCTCTTGATTTACAAGAAATCACTAATACAGAAAAATTTACTACGCCACCGAATCGCTACTCAGAAGCAGGTCTTATAAAAGAGCTAGAAAAACGTGGTATTGGACGCCCTTCAACATATGCATCTATTATTAAAACCATTGTTGATCGTGGGTATGTTGAAAAAGAAGGTCGTACCTTATTCCCTACTGATACAGGTGATGTAGTTTCTTCGTTTCTTGAAGAACATTTTGATACCTATATTGGAGATGACTTTACCGCAAGTATGGAAAATCATTTAGATGCGATTGCAAACGGAGAAGAGAAATATGTTTCAGTACTTTCTGATTTTTACACACCGTTTCTCAAAGAAGTACTTGGTAAAGAAGATATCCCTAAACTCACTAATCTTGGGAATGCACCAAAAGAATTCACTTGTCCAAAGTGTAAAAAATCAATGGTCTATAAATTAGGACGAACAGGAAAATTTATGTCGTGTTCAACGTATCCAGACTGTGATGGTGCACTAACAGTGGATGGAAAAGAAATTGGAAATGAAGAACCAATGGGTGTACATCCAAAAACAGGTGAAAATATTTATCTTATGGAGGGGCGATTTGGTCCATATGTCCAACTAGGAGAAACACCAGTTGTTCCAAAAGCAACTAAGTTTCCAAAGGGTCATAAAAAGACCGAGCAAGAAAAAGCGATGGTGAAAAAAGAAAAAGAAGCTATCGCAAAAGCAAAAGAGCTTCCAAAACCAAAAAGAGCAAGTCTCCCAGCAAATATTAAACCTGAAGATATTACCTTAGAACAAGCAGTACATTTATTAATTCTTCCACGTAATCTAGGTATTCACCCAGAATCAGGAGAAATGGTTATTGCTAATGTTGGACGATTTGGTCCGTATGTTGGACATGGTCGTGAATTTAGATCAATCAAAAAAACATCAGGGTTAGACCCATACACAATTACCTTTGATGAAGCAATAAAAATACTTAATGAACCAAAAGCACTTCCAAAAGGAGTTGAATTATTCAAAGAACTAGGAAAACATCCAAAAACTGGTAAAGACATTAGATTATTAAAATCAAAATCTGGATTCTATATTCAAAAAGGATTAAAACGTTTCTATCTAAATGACAAACAAAATCCTGAAAAATTTACCCTAGATGATGCGATTAAGTTAATGTCGTAAGAAAAACAACGAATACTCGTTGTTTTTTATTGTTTTAAAAACCAAATAATGATTCAGTTGCCACCCAATACATTGGATCACAAGGACCATCTTTTTCTGAATCAATACACCAATCCCATTTTTCGTTATTAATATATACCTCAAGTTTCTTTATATTATCAAATTGAAAAGCTGCTTTTGTTATAATATCTCTAAATGTAGGCTGAGAACCTATACCTGCAGGTCTCCACTGACCAGTCAAAAACAAAGTTGCAAAACCGTCCTTTAATATAACTTTTTCATAAGAGATACCAGAGAAATTTTTCTTGAAAACTTCCTTATAAACAGCATCTAAAACTGCTGTTGTTTTAGGTATTTCTTTTTCAACCAAAATAATAGCAAAAGGATTTTGTGGATTGTATTCAGTAAATAAATCTATAGACTGACTTGGTACCATGATTGTCATAGTTTTCTGAAATACCTGTTCTTCTTTTTCTTCTTGAGTTAATTCAACAATTCCTTCTTGTCGCTCTATTTCTGTATCTTTGAGATTTAGTTCAATATCATCAGAAACTTCTTTTTCAAGCTCTGGAATATACTCTGAATTACCTACTTTATCTAGTTCAACAAATGAATACTGTGATTGCCAGTATTTAATTCCAAATACTAATACGAAAATCAGAACAAGAATTCCAAGGAAAATAAAAACAGTTTTATGTGATAGTTTTTTCATAATTCTATAAAACCATAAAAAATAGTTGTTGTCTATTTCAATATTTGTTATAATAAATACATTGAAAACAATGTTGTTACATAACAGTTATAATACTCCGCGCAGAATATTGTAATCTAATGATATTGTTCATGTAAAAAATCACTCATATACATATGAGTGATTTTTTACAAATTACATAAACTTAATAGTTTTAATAATTTCACGAACAAGTGATTCTTGTTCCGATTGTGTGAGTTGATATTGGTCACCAAACTCAGAGTGAAGTGTTTCAAAAGTTCGTCCTCCTTGAACATCATTATAGTAGTAACGAACCTCGATAACAGAATCAGAGAATATTTTTTTATAAGAAGCCATTCCTCCGTATTCATCATTAATCATGGTACGTGACCATTCTTCCCCATCAATGAATACCGAACGTGTATTTGTTTCAAAAGGGTTTTCTAACAATGCATTGGTGTTGATAGTAATATATGGACTCACTGGAGGATTAAAACATTCAGCACGAAGCTGTTCGTCAATAATTTCATTACATTGTTCGCTCATAGTATGTGGGGCTACTATATATACCAACGAATCACTATCTATTCTGAGTTGATACTTTTCAGGGTAAGCAAACTGAGTATCATTGAAACCAAAAGTTATCCATTCTGTTTTGTCTTTTGTATCAGCAAAAGTTTCCTGAGTGAAAGGGTTTTGATTAATACCGTCTTCGTATGTACCACTATTATCATAAGCAATATCAATAAAATTATATTGATTTTTAAAAAATTGTATTCCAAAAATAGTAACAAATAAAAGTACCAGTAGCCCTAAATACGCAAAAATATGATGAGATTTATGTTTTTTCATATACCTTATTATAAATCAAAAATATATTGCTTGCACTTTTTTATGTCATGTTTATACTGTACTTATTATTACTTTCTCCTTATGTAGTTGTATACCTGTATATATAATTACCTCTCCATTTTAAATACCTGTATATAATACTGCACAGAAGCAAGTAATCTATTAACCGAAATGGGATTTCTGAAAATAATCAGACCCTTACTATTTAAACAATGTATATACCTATACATGAACTATTATGAATACAAATAATAATGCAGAACAACAATCTGCATCACCAAAGAAAACCTCACAACAACGAGGTTATAAAAGTAACAGAAAACGCAGAACAAACCATCAATCCATGCGTGTTAAAAACACCAAGAAAGGGTTTAATCGAAAACCTCACAATCAACACAAAAAACAACCAATACCTGAGTTAGCAGAGAATGACATTCGAGTTATCCCTATTGGAGGAGTTGAGCAAATTGGTCAAAATATGAATATTATTGAAACAAAAGATGATATCTTTGTTATTGATATTGGAATCCAATTTTCGAGTGAGGCTGAAACTCCTGGAGTTGATTATATTATTCCTAATGTTAAATATTTAACAGAACGAAAAGATAAAATTCGTGGAGTTTTCGTAACTCATGGCCACCTAGATCACATTGGTGCATTTCCGTATATTATTGATCAATTAGGGTATCCAAAGGTATATTGTGGACTCCTTACAAAATGGATGATTGATAAACGTAATGCTGAATTTCCACACTTGGAAAAACTTGAATATGAAGTTGTAAAACCTGGTGACCGTATTACAGTCGGTAACAATATGAAAATTCAAGTATTTGCAGTTACTCACTCAATACCAGACGCTATTGGATTTTCATTTGAAACATCTCAAGGAAATATCATTCTTGCAGGAGATACAAAACTAGAACATATTAATGGAGCGCCAGTACAACGAGAAATTGATGCTTATGGAAAACTAGAAAGAGAAGATCAGAAAAATCTCCTCTTCCTCTCAGATTCAACAAATGCTGAGCAACCAGGATGGTCAAAAAATGAAGAAGACATTATTGAAAATATTATTGAAATGATCGGTGAAGCAAAATCACGAGTATTTCTTGGAACTTTTGCTTCACAAATTGTGCGAATTACCGCAATCATGGAAGGAGCACATAAATTTGGGAAGAAAGTTATTCTTGAAGGACGTTCAATGAAAACAAATGTTGATATTTGTATTAAATCTGGACGCTGGATACCACCAAAAGGATTAATTATTAGTGCTGATGAAGCTCAAAATTATGCACCAGACAAGCTTGTATACCTACTTACAGGGTCACAAGGTGAAGAGTTTGCGGCACTTATGCGTATTTCAACAAAGAAACATCCTAAAATTAAATTCAATGAACGTGATACCGTAATACTGTCCTCTTCAGTTATTCCTGGAAATAATATTGCAGTGCAAAAACTAAAAGATAATTTATCTCGACACGGATTACGAATGGTTCGATATCAAACAAGTGATATTCATGCATCAGGTCACGGAAACCAAGATGAATTATTGTGGATTCAAAAAACTATTAATCCAAAGTTCTTTATGCCAGTTCATGGGCATCATTCAATGCTACGAGCTCATGCACAAGCTGTGGTAGAAAGGAATGGTCATAATCCTAAAAATATCATTATTCCAGATAATGGAACAATTCTTGATATTAACAAAGATGGGTTCACTGTTCATAAAGCAAAAGCTCCAAACAACGTAACGGTTGTTGAAGGATTCCGTGTTGGGGATATCCAAGATGTTGTTGTTCGAGATAGAAAAACTCTTACCAAGGAAGGAATTTTTGTGGTTATTGCAACCATTGATCCAAAAACTGGAAAAATGAGAAAATCACCTGATATTATTTCCCGAGGTTTTGTATACCTACGAGACTCTCAGGAACTCATCCAAGGTGCTCGTAATCTGGTAAAACAAAGTATTATCAGAAACTCAAAAGGAAAAAATCCAGTTGATTTTGAGGTAGTTAAGAAAAAGCTAACTGATGACCTAGGTCGCTATTTAGTACAAAATACTGGAAAACGTCCTATTATTATTCCTGTAGTACTTGGAATTTAAAAAAACACCATACGGTGTTTTTTAATCTCGAATTATTTCAATATCAACAGTATTTGAAATTTTTATAATTTTTGAAGGTTGTATATCTTGGATAGTACCCTTATCTTCATAATAATCCACCTTATCTCCAAAGTAATCAATGGCTTCGTTAACTGATCTTGCTGGTGGTTTTCCTTCTGGATTTGCACTTGGTGCAACAAGTGGTCCAGTTTCAATAAGACGTTTTTGTAAGTATTCATCATCTGGAATTCTAAAAGCAATTCCACCTGTTCCCTTATGAATGTAGTGAGTATTAACCGTAGTATCACTTGCTGGTAAAATAACACTAACTTTTCCTGGCCAGTATTTACTTAACATTTCTTTTACTTCTTCAGAAAGAGAAACCCCAAATAATGCTATTTGTTTGTAGTCGGCAACAAGTACAATCACAGGTTTTAAAGGGTTGCGGTTTTTAATATGATAGATTCGCTCAACTGCATGTTGATTAAATGCATCACATACAATTCCATACAGTGTATCTGTACGAATAACAGCAACACCGCCATTTTTTATAATCTGATTAAAAGATTTCATACTATAATTATGTACTTATTTTTAAGCTTAAGCAAATAAAAACAATAGATAGTTTCTATTGTTTTTTACTACACACGAAATTCAATAACGTCCCCATCTTGAACAATATATTCCTTTCCTTCTGTCCGTAAGAGACCTCTGGAGCGAGCTTCACTAAAGGAACCAGCATTAAGTAGTGCATTACACTCAATAACTTCTGCTCGGATAAATTGTTTCAAAAAATCAGTATGAATAGCAGCTCCTGCCTGAGGCGCAGTTGAACCAATTTTTACCGTCCATGCACGGGTTTCTTTTTCTCCGGTGGTAAAGTAGGTCATTAATCCTAGTAAACGATATGCTCGATTAATAAGCTCATCAATACCATCATCTGTATGATTAATATCTTCCTTCATCATTTGTTTATCTTCCCCTTCAAATTCAGATAAGTCATGTTCCGTTTTAGCATCAATAACAACATATTGAGCAGATTCTTTTTCTATTTCACTCACAATAGCTGCAAATTTCTCCGGTTCAGTACGATCTAAATTATTACCTCCTGTTTTTTTATTCAACCCATACATAACTGGCTTCATGGTAAGTAAATGCAGACCTTTTACGATTGATAATTCTTCTTTAGATAATTCAACCGAATTTGCCAACCGTTCATTTTCAAGTGCAGTAAGGATTTTTTGGCATGTCGCACTTTCAAATAATGCGGTTTTATCTCCTCGCTTGACATCACGTTCTAATTTTGAAATTCTTCCTTGTACTGATTCCATATCAGCTAAAATCAATTCCATGTTGATAACTTTTATATCACGTAATGGGTCAATAGATCCGTATACATGTGTTTGCTCACTCCCAGTATCATCTTGGATTTCAAAGATTCGCACCATATGCAAAATAGCATCAACTTCTCGTATATTAGCAAGAAATTTATTCCCCAAACCTTCACCCTTCGAAGCACCTTCAACCAAACCAGCAATATCAACAAATTCAACAACGGCAGGTATTTTCTTTTGAGTAGAAGAAAATTCAGCAAGTGCATCAAGACGAGTATCTGGAACAGCCACAATACCAACCGAAGGATCAATGGTACAAAAAGGATAATTTTCAGCAGGAACTGATTTTTGAGTTAATGCATTAAACAAGGTCGATTTCCCTACATTAGGAAGACCGACAATACCAATAGACAGTGACATGATTATTTTTGTTTAGATTGCCACGCCATCATAAGTTTTTGAATTTCGGCTTGGTTCTCACGCATTACTTGCATCATTGCCATTTGTTCGTTTTGACCTTGCTTTTTCTTTACCTCAATTTGCTCTTGAATTTTTTTGAAAAATTCTGGATTTTCAGATACCAAAGCAATAATCATATCTTGTTGTTCTTTTGGCAATCCTTTCATTTTTGAACGCACCATAGCGCTAATTGCCTTATTTTTAAGTCCTGAAAAAAAATTCATAAATAATGTATATATTGATTAATATTAAATAATTATATGTAAATACTAACAAATTAACTCTTTTTTACAAACATGTAGGTTTATGTATACCGTGTTTATTCAAAAAAAATATGTAATAATATGCCTACTTGTACGTCATATACTATGAAGGATGTAGACACACAACAACATACTGAACAGTTCATGGAGTATTACGAAAAATACTCTGACGATATCTTTCGTTTTTGCATGGTAAAAACGAGAAACCGATCTCAATCATTAGATATAACTCAAGATACTTTTATGAAGTTCTGGGAATATATAATAAAAGGGTCAGATATTGAAAATGAGCGACCGCTTCTCTATCGTATTGCTAATAATCTTATTATAGATTTTTATCGAAAAAAGAAAGATATTCTTGTAGAAAATTTTTCTGATGGTTCTTATAACGATTATTTACATGATGACCAACAATCACGCATGGAAAACAAAATTGACGGAGAAAAAGCAATTACCCTTCTTCATAAACTACCAACACTAACACGAGAAATCATAAGCTTACGATTTATTCATGACTTCTCAATAACCGAAATTGCAAAAGTGGTTAATAAAAACCCTAAAACTGTTTCAGTGTATTTACACCGCGGACTAAAGAAACTTCAGCACATCCTTAATGAATATGAACAATAATGATAACCTAGAAAAATTCATATCAGAGATAGAATCAGTTAAAATGACTTTATCTGAAAAAAACGAGCTTCGAGAGAATCTTCGTACTTTTGCCTTGGATTACACTCCAACAACAAGTCCATATCATAACTTTGCACTTATGATACGTAGAAGTACCGCAGCGGCTTTCATTATTGTGATTTCTATTGGATCCTTAAGTAATACACTTTCAACAAATGCACTCCCTGGTGATAGTTTGTATCCAGTTAAAATTGCACATGAAGAGATTAAAGTTGCGGCAACGTTTGATGATAAAAAAAGGGTTGGGTATGAAATCAAGCGTACAGAAAAACGAATTCAAGAAGCAACAACCCTGGCAACGCAATCAAATCTAGATAATGAAACCCAAGAAGTTATTGCAAAAAACATAAAAAATCAAACAACAAAAGTTACAGAGCAAATTAACAAAATTAAAGAACAAGAACCCGAAGAGGCTCTTATACTTAATGCAGAATTAAAATCAACAATTAAAGTTAATTCTGAAATTCTACGTAAGGCTACAACAAAAAAGAATACTCCAACGCTTAAAAAAGCAGAAGCAACCGAAGATACTCCAGTAGTCGAAGAAGAAGTAATTGAAGAGGTTGTAGAACCAACTGAAGAAGCTGAACTGAAAGAAGTAGCAGAAGAAGTAACCGAAGATACTCCAGTAGTCGAAGAAGAA
>JAUIMI010000003.1 GCA_030433255.1 bacterium
CAGGTAAATATACCATGCAATATGGCTGCTTATTTTCTATGATAATATCTCAAACCTGGCGAAGTTCGACCTACCAGTCTAGTGCGACCGAGACGGTTCGAATCCTTTTGCGGCAGCACCCATGTGACCCCGACCGAGGTCTAGAATTTGATATATTCCATCTATAAGGAATATTGACCAGTCATGGGCTCGAAAACGAGCTTATGACAGATATAATTCTAGATTTGGTACAAAGGTTACACCAATAGAAAAAAACACTCCCTAGAGAGTGTTTTTTCTATTTCTCAAGATAAATCTTTTTCTCTTTCAGCATTAATCGACTCTTAAGATGATCTAGTAATTCTCGTTTCTTTTCGATAGGTTTTTTCTTAAGAATAAACTTTGCATAGTTTCGAATATCAATTTCTTTAACTTTTGTTTTTGTCGTTTCTTTACCTAGTATTGCTTCTTGGAATTCATTGTGTGCCTCGAGTGCTTGTTTGATCTCGTCTTTCATTCCTATCTCATCAAAGGAAATGGTATCGAATAAGTTTATGAGTTGTTCTATTAATTCAGTCTCTCGTATGTATCCACATGAGCAGTTTTTATCATTAAACTTCGTACAACCATAGTAGACGTACCTACGGACAATCCCGTTCTTTTGTTTCTTGAATTTTTCATCGGCGGTGATACCTGATCCACATAAGCCGCATGTCATTAATCGTGTAAAAGCAAATTCTTTCTTTCGTACATTTTGTGCACTTCCGATCTTGATTTGTTTTTGAACTTGTAGGTACAAGTCTTTGGTTATGATCGGTGTATGTTTTCCTTTGTACCAATTACCACTTCCTTTTGGATATTCAAATTCTCCATAGTAGAAGGTATTTTTGAGAATGATGTATACATTACTCAAGGTAAGATGTTTACCGTTCTTGGTTCTGAAATCTAGTTCATCTCGAAGCCAATGAAATACTTTTCTTCCTGACCATCCATTGTGAGCAACTTTTTCATATATTTGTTTGATGGTTGATGCTCGCAATTCATCAACAACAACTTCACATTTCTTATTCCTATCAGGGTTAGGTAGGTATCCTGTTGGCGGCACTGATGGCCATAATCCCATCTCACAGCGTGCTCGTAATCCTCGTTTTACATTTACCATTTTATTATCATTCTCTAGCTTTGCTTGTGAACCTAGAATCATGAGAAGAAATTTCTCATTTGGGTTGTTGGTAAATGTTTGACTATAGGTTCGGATAACCTTTAATAGCTTTTGATCCATTAAATCTACCACCGCACCCAAATCTCCAGCGTTACGACTCAATCGATCAGGTGCCCATGTTAAGATTCCATTAAATTTTTCTTCTTTGATTTCCTTGATTAACTCATTATAGATCGGTCGTTTTCCAACCGACTTTGAAGAATGTGATTCACGTTTGATTTCAACTATCTCTAATCCTTCGCGTTCAGCGAGGGCGAGCATTTCTTTAACCTGCGACTCAATTGACAGTGCTTGTTTATCCTCTTGCTCAGTTGATTTACGAGCATAGAGACAATACTTAATTTTCTCTGGTTGCACTTGTGATGCTATTTCTACATCTGTTTGTTCTACTATGTTACTCATACACAACCATTAATGACGCAACAGCTTTGACGAGTCTAGGGCGTCTTAGGTACATAGAGTTGATAACTAGATATTAATTTGTGTGTATTTAAACCAAAAACCTCCTCGGCTTGCTGCGGGAGTTTTTATATCTTTTTAGTAGATATATGTTGTTTTTTAATACAACAGATGTGATATACTCTATATATGAAGGATGACGCCATAAGATTAGGAAAAAATCTAAGAAAAATACGAACAGAAAAAAAGATTACTCAAATAGAAATTGCTAAACGGTTAGACGTAGATCGATCATTTATCAGCAATATCGAAAATGGAAAAAGTAATTCAACTCTTTCAACGATTACTAGCCTAGCAAAAGCCCTTGAAGTACCAACAAGCGAGCTTTTAAAATAAATAATTATGACAACAAAAAACACACCAAAAAATAATAAAAATTTCGAACAGCAACTATTCAAAGCTGCTGATAAGCTACGAAAAAATATTGATGCCGCTGAATACAAATACGTTGTACTTGGTCTTGTATTTTTGAAATATATTTCAGAATCATTTGAAGAGTTGTATGAAGAATTAAAAAAGGATGAGTTTTCTGATCCTGAAGATAGAGATGAGTACCTTGCAAAACATGTTTTCTTTGTACCAAAAGAAGCTCGCTGGGAACACATTCATGCGAGTGCAAAATTACCAAGCATTGGTCAAATTATTGACGATGCCATGGATTCAATTGAACGAGAAAACAAACAGCTAAAAAATGTTCTTCCAAAAGTATATGGAAAAGCAAACCTCGACAAGGCCTCACTCGGATCATTGATCGATCTAATTTCAGATACAGAATTACAAGCAGAAGGCCAGAACTCAAAAGACCTTTTTGGTCGTGTATATGAATATTTTCTTGGTGAATTTGCAAATGCTGAAGGTAAAAAAGGTGGTCAATTCTATACACCAAAATCAATCGTAAAATTAATGGTTGAAATGATTGAACCATACAAAGGGCGCGTATATGATCCAGCAGCAGGTTCAGGAGGGATGTTTATCATGTCTGAAAAATTTGTTCAAGAGCACCAAGGGCGAATCGAAGATCTAACTATCTATGGACAAGAGTCTAATCAGACAACATGGAAATTATCAAAGATGAACCTTGCTATTCGAAATATCGATTCACAGAATGTTCTTTGGAATACAGAGGGGTCATTCTTGAAAGATGCACATCCTGATTTGAAAGCCGACTATATTATCGCCAATCCACCGTTCAATCAAAAAGACTGGGGTGTTGATATTCTGGCAGATGATGCACGTTGGAAATACGGAACGCCACCGTCAGGAAACGCCAACTACGGATGGATTCAGCACATGTTGTACCACCTTGCGCCAAATGGAATCATGGCAACTGTTCTGGCGAATGGATCATTATCATCAAATAGTGGTAGTGAGGGTGACATACGAAAAAGTCTCATTGAAAATGATCTGGTAGAGTGTATCGTCGCGTTACCAAAACAGCTGTTTTATAATACCGGAATTCCTGCATGTATCTGGTTTCTGCGCCGCGAAAGAAAGGTTCGTAATAAAGAGGTTCTATTTATTGACGCGTCAGAAATGGGATTCATGGCAGATCGTACCCATCGCGAATTTACCGATGAAGATATGACAAAAATTGCCGACACCTATCACAACTGGAGAAAGTCAGACAATTATGAGGACATAAAAGGTTTCTGTAAATCAGCCGATATGGCAGAGGTCGAAAAACACAGTTACGTACTGACCCCAGGACGCTATGTCGGTATTCCTGATGAGGAAGATGACGGTATTCCTTTTGAAGATAAGATGGCAGAACTGACAGAGAAACTTTCTGATCAAATGAATCAGGAAGAGATTTTGAATGCAGAGATTAGAAAGCAGTTAAAAAACGTTGGTTTTGATTTATAAGATTATGTCTAAAAATAATATAACAATAAAAAAGAACATTCCTGAAGGATGGAAGGAGACAACGTTAGGAGAAGTCTCAAAAGTACAAACTGGTCCTTTTGGAAGCCAGCTAAAAAATGAACAGTATATTATTGGGGGAACTCCAGTTATTACTGTTGAGCATATAAAAGATTTTAGGATTAAGAAATTTGATTACCCAAGTGTTACAGACGAAGATAAAAAGCGATTATCAAAATATTTATTGAAAGAAGGAGATATTGTTTTCACAAGAGTAGGTTCGGTTGACTTGAGTGCTTATGTCGACAAGTTGCAAGATGAATGGATGTTCTCGTCTAGAATGCTATCTGTTAGGACAAATGATGAGGTTGATTCTAGATTTTTAAGTTACTTTTTTAGACAGAATACCTTTAGAAAATATATTTACAGAATCTCAGTCGGTGCCACAATGCCATCTATAAATACAAGCATACTAAAAAGTATCCCTATTTCTTATCCATCATTATTAACAGAACAAAAAGCCATCGCTGATATTCTTTTATCATTTGATGATAAAATCGAGCTGCTTCATGAGCAAAACAAAACTCTTGAAGAAACTGCACAAACTATTTTTAAAGAATGGTTTGGGAAATATTCAGTTGATAGACCTGAGGAATTTCCTCAGGGGTGGAGGGTTGAAAATATTGGTGAAAAGAATTTTTCAGAAGTTATCGGTAGTGGAATTGAAAAATTTGATGGCGAAAAAATATATTTAGCTACAGCAGATGTGAGTCACAACAATATTACCAATATAGATACGAAAATCACGTATGAGAACAGAGCTTCACGCGCCAACATACAACCAGTCGAAAAAAGTATATTTTTTGCAAAAATGCAGGATAGTAGAAAATTGTTAATGTTTGATGATTTTTCTAAGAATAATATTGAAAATATGATTCTTTCAACAGGTTTTGCTGGGATAAAAACAACAGAGATCTCTCACTATTATTTATGGAACTTTGTTTTAAGTTCTCAGTTCGACAATCTGATAAATAACTTGGCAAATGGGGCTGTTCAAGTCGCTCTAAATAACACATCACTGAAGAAAATTGAAATTATTGTACCTGATGATGAAGTGTTGAAAAATTTTAGCAAAATAGTAAAACCATTATTTAAAAAGATTTTTACTAATAAATCACAGATTCAATCTCTTGAAAAAACTCGTGATACTTTGTTGCCTAAACTAATGAAGGGTGATGTTAGGATTAATTCAAAATAATTATGAATATCAAAGAGATTACTATAAAAAATTTCCGTTCAGTGAAAGAAAAAGAGGGCCTATCACCCAACACCTTTAATATTTTGGTTGGGCAAAATAATCATGGGAAAACAAACTTTTTTGACGCTTTGAATTGGTTTTTTAATGGATTTGCAAGAGGTGAGGATAAAGAAAAACTAATCTTTTCAGAAGCAAATTCTGAAGCGGAGGATATTTTGGTAGAGGTAGTTTTTAGTGGACTTCAAGAGGCTATTGAAAACATGTCTAATCAAGGACATAAAAAGAAGTTGGGGGAAATTTTTGGAAGTGTAGATGAGATAACAATAAGAAGAACAACGAATTATAAAGATGGAAAACAAAGACAGCTTCTGAATCCTAATGCTGGCGAGTGGGAAGATCCGATAGGGCGAGATACAGCGTGGAAAGACTTACTGCCTCATCTTGAATATATTCATACAAAGGTAACTTTGGATGATATTGGAGGGTATAAAAGTAAAAGTCCTATTTCAGAAATGTTGTCAGGGGTTTTAACCTCAATTATTGAAACTGATACGAAATATGTTGAATTAAAAGACAAATTTAAAGAATTATTTGGAAATGACACATCAGAAGTAAGAACAAAATTAAATGAAATTAGTGGAAAAGTTGAAGTCTATCTCAAAAAACAATTTCCAGACGATACATCTGTGAAATTCAATGTTGATATTCCAGAATTTACAGATTTACTAAAAAAATTCTCTACTGAGGTAAATGATGGTGTCCCTACATTAGTAGAAGAAAAAGGAGATGGAATGCAAAGAGCTGTAATGCTCTCAATAATTCAAGCTTATGCAGATTTTAGAAAGGAGAATGATATTGCAAAAAAATTTATTTTTTTAATTGATGAAGCAGAATTGCATTTGCACCCGTCGGCACAAAGAGCCTTGAAAAAAGCATTGCTCGATATATCAGAGAATGGAGATCAGGTTTTTGTAAATACTCACTCATCAGTACTGGTAGCAGATGAGGATCAAAGACAATCAGTTTTCAAGGTAGAAAAAATAGATAAACAAACCCAAATTGTAATTGCTGATGAGGTAATGAAAATGAATATTATTTATGACCTTCTCGGAGGAAGCCCATCAGATTTACTTTTACCATCTAACTTTCTCATTGTTGAAGGACAAGCGGAATTTCATTTTTTAGATATTATAATCAGGAGATTTTATAAAGATCAGTTTGGAAAAATTAAAATTCTTTTTGCGAGAGGTGATATTGTAGAGCAAGAGAAAAGATATATCAGAGTTGCGGAAACCTATATTCCTTTGAACAATCCAATTTACAAAGAAAAAGTTATTTTTATTTTTGATAAACCAAACACATCTATCCAAGACAAATACGATGAATTTAAAAAGGCTCATCCATATTTAATAGACAACGAACATCTTCATCAACTACCAACCGAAACACTAGAAGGTTATTATCCAGATGGTTGGAAAAAGACGAAAGCAGAAATGGAAAACCAAAATTTATCAAAAGTTCCATATGCAGAAACAGTAGCACGAGAAATTACTCAAGAAGAATTCGAGCAAAATATGACTGTACTAAAAACAGCTCTTGGGAAAGCTATTGAGAAAGGGTTTAAGTAAAACTATTATGAAAATCAACGAAAACACAATCGAACAATCATTTATACAACAGCTTGTTGATCAGCACGGTTATGAGTATTTTTATGGTCCTGATATTGCGCCATATTCTGATAATCCACAACGCGAGAATTTTGAATCAGTTATTTTAGAACAGGTTTTGAAATCTGCAATTGACCGTCTAAATCCTAATGTTTCTGAATCTGCAAAGACTGAGGCATTCCAAAAAGTCATCAATCTAGGGACTAATGACCTCATGGAAAATAACGAACGATTTCATAATTACCTGACCAATGGAATTACGGTGACCGAAACGATTGATGGAGCCGAACGTGGTATTGATGTGCAGTTGATTGATGTGCAAAATCCAGAGAACAATACCTTTTGGGTAGTGAATCAATTGGTGGTACGAGAAAATAATAATGAGAAACGCTATGATATGGTGATTTATATCAACGGACTGCCACTGGTATTTATCGAGCTGAAAAACGCAGCTGATGAAAAGGCTACCTTACACAAGGCGTACACTCAAATTCAGAATTACAAAAAAGCGACACCAAGTATTTTTTACTACAACGCGCTGTGTGTTATTTCCGATGGAATTGATGCACGAACATCTAGCGTATCTGCACCATATTCACGTTATCTGGCATGGAAATCACCAAATAAAGAATCAGTAGTACAGACGGAATTACAGGTGCTGGGTGAATATATGCTCAAGCCTTCTGTTCTGCTAAACCTAATCCGCTACTGTACCGTTTTTGAATCTGAAGAAATAAAAAACGAAGCAGGAGTAAAATCAATTGTAAAGATCAAAAAAGTTGCTGCCTATCATCAATATTATGCGGTAGAAAAAGCCGTCACCGAGACTGTGCGTGCAACGCATGCTGACGCGGGTGATCGAAAGGTTGGTGTCGTATGGCACACCCAAGGATCAGGAAAATCATTGTCGATGGTGTTTTATGCAGGACAAGTCATCACACACCCTGAGATGAAAAATCCAACCTTGGTTATTTTGACTGATCGGAATGATTTGGATGATCAGTTATTTGGAACCTTTGGTAATTGTCAGCAATTACTGCGTCAAAAGCCACAGCAGGCAGAGAGCCGAGACCATCTGAAAGAACTACTAAATGTTTCAGGTGGTGGAGTTATCTTTACGACAATTCAAAAGTTCGCTCCTGCTGAAGGTAATATATTTGATACCTTGTCTGAACGATCAAATATTGTTGTCGTGGCTGACGAGGCACACCGCAGTCAGTATGGATTCAAGGGACGTGTTGTTGAAACTGATGACGGTTCAGAGATTCGTTATGGAAATGCGAAATATATCCGTGACGCTATTCCTAATGCCAGCTACATAGGATTCACTGGAACACCTATTGAAAAGGAAGATAAGTCTACCTTGGGAGTATTTGGTGACTATATTGATATCTATGACATTAAACAGGCGGTTGATGATGGTGCAACCGTACCTATTAGTTACGAATCACGATTGGTGAAAATCAAAATGAACGAAGAAGTTGCAACTATGATTGATAGTGACATTGATGCAATTGATGGCGCGACACCAGAGCAAATTGAAAAAGCTAAGAAGAAAAATGCGAGTTTGGAAAAGGTAGTTGGTCATGCTGATCGTGTTGCTGATGTGGCGCAGGATATGGTGCATCATTTTGAAGCTCGCCAAGAAGTATTTGAAGGTAAAGCTATGTTCGTTGCTATGTCACGGCAGATTTGTGTTGATATGTACAATGCGATTGTTTCTTTGCGGCCAGACTGGCACCACGATGATTTAGATAAAGGGGCTATCAAGATCATTATGACCAGTTCATCAGATGATCCTGTTAGTTTCCAACCGCACCATACTACAAAGCAACAGCGAAAAGACCTCGCTGTTCGCATGAAAGATCCACATGACCCGCTAAAAATTGTGATTGTCCGCGACATGTGGCTGACAGGTTTTGATGCGCCGAGTATGCACACCATGTATATTGATAAGAAAATGCAGGGTGCCAATTTGATGCAGGCAATTGCTCGTGTGAATCGCGTATATAAAGACAAACCAGGAGGACTGATTGTTGACTATATTGGTATTGGGCAAGATTTGCGTGCAGCTATGGCGGTGTATCTAGAGAGTGGTGGTGAAGGAGAATCGATTGTTGATATTGCAGAATCTATCGCAGGAATGAAAGAAAAATTCGAAGTTATCGAACAGATGTTCCATGGTTTTGATTATAAAGAATACTTTACAGCAGATGTAGGACGAAAGCTTCAAGTGTTGCTTGCGGCACAAAACTTTATCTTAGAAGATGACGGGTTGCGAGATAGGTTTTTAAAAGAGATTAGCTTACTATCAAAACTCTTTGCGATGTCGATTCCATCTGACGAAGTAAATGCTATTAAAGACTATGTGGCATTTTTCCAAGCAGTACAATCACGTATCAATAAATTTGAAGGCTCAGGAGTGCTTTCTGATCGACAGGTAGATACAGCAGTAAAACAAATTGTTGATGAGGCTCTGGCGAGTGATGGGGTGGTGGATATTTTTCAAGCAGCAGGTATTAAAACCCCATCGGTGAGCATTCTTTCTGATGAATTCTTATTAGAGGTTAAAAATATGCAACAGAAGAATGTTGCTTTTGAGTTATTGAAAAAGCTTCTTTCTGATGAGGTTCGCCTACGTAAAACAAAGAATATTTCACAGGGAAAGAAATTTTCAGAAATGTTAGAAAACATTATCAAGCGATATCACAATAACCAGATTGATTCGGCTCAGGTTTTGGAAGAGTTATCAGGTATGGCTCGTGAAATGCGCCTTGAAGACAACAAAGCGGAAGAACTTGGACTAACATCCGAAGAATATGCTTTCTACACCGTCCTGGCTGATAACGAATCAACGAGTATGCTTGATGATCAACAGATGAAAGAGCTGATTCACATGGTTACAGAAACGGTTCGTAAGAATGCAACAATTGATTGGGAAAAAATGGAAGCAAAACGAGCAACTTTGCGACTTGCTGTTAAAAAAATACTGATGAAATATGGCTATCCACCTGATTTAGCACGAATCGAGGCTGATAAGGTATTAGCTCAAAGTGAATTGTTAGCCCATGAGTTAAGAAAATAAATACTTCGCAAGACCCTCTTACTAAGTTAAGCTAATAGCACCCATATCTATGGGTGTTATTTATTCTTATCAAACTCTTCTTTATATTTTTCAATAAAGTCTTCAGGTTCTACTTCCTTTTTATAATCAAAACCAAATGCTTGTGTTTCTATTTCAATAACATGCCTCCAGTTATCATTGTTATGAATGTACTCAAAGAGGATTTCAAAAAGCATTAGCAAATTCATATTCATCATCAAAATCTGCATCTGAAACTCATCACGATAATGTACATATTTCTCAGAAAGGTCGATATCAAATACTTTTGAGAACTCCTGAGATAGTTCAACAAAAGCATTCATGGTGGCATAGCTCTTTACAGGATACGCACACTTCTTAATAAAGAGAAAAGTACGTACCACAGGTACAAGATATGGTATTTGTTCTTTCATATTATCAATACATGGAATAGTAAATGTTGAAGTATACAAACTTTTGGCAGTGATAATTGAGATGTTTCCCTTGATGCTATGGTTCAATAATTCCTTCTTCATCTCACCAGATGCAATCAATTCATCAAGATATGTTTTCGTTTTATTAAACGCTTCATACCAGATATCAAACAACTCTTTATGAACTCGCTTCGTCACCCCTTCATAAGTATCACATTGATTGCTCACATAGATGGGTGCATACGTTGATACGAATAATCCATCATCAATCCATGTTCCAAGCAAGGGTTTAATCACCAGCTCAAGAGAAGTTCCTTTGTTATCTGCATACGCTTGAAGCTCTTTCAGAAGCATATTGATATGCTGAGGATCATCAGTATCAACAGTAATAGAGAGATAGTCCGCACATCGATACAGGATTTGTCTGACAGGAATACTCGCAAATCCATGATGAATGAGGATTCCGTCTTTCTCAGTACCATTTCTTTTTCTGCGAGACTTCTCGCTGTACATCGCATTCCAGAGTAATGATACAAGCTTCTTCTTGGTATTTCCATCAGAAGTATTATTACCGGAAAGAAGTTCATATAACATCACTTCCTGCGAGATGTACTTTGTATCAATTCGTATATGAGGATCAAGTATTTCAAAATCATCTTGGATATCAGCATCAAGACTATAAAAGGTCATGGTATGAACAAGGTGTTCATATTCAAGATAACTATGCTCAAGAATATAATTAATGACTTCTTGATCAGGGATATGTTCTTTGGCTTGGTCTCGTTCGATAAATTCTTCAAGAGAGGTGTAGTTTCTCATGTAATCAACCATACGGTGAGACCGCAGAAGTCCATTATCTGACTCAGCATAATACATCTGTATTTCCATCTTCATGGTAGTTTCAAGATCCATCAGAGCAATATACTTATTGAATTGACGTATCTCATCATTACCACGTGGAGTCCAGAGACTTGCAATACTTTTTATCTCAGCATCTGATAGTAAAGCTTTTCCCGTCTTTTCTTTCTGTACCTTGTTGTGTACCAAGGCAGTCACTCGCTCAAGAGGAGTAAGTTTTGATCGACGTAATATATTCGTTAAACTTTTCATACTATCGTTTATGCACTAAGGTGTTTTCGAGTAAATCAAGACGTTCTTTCAGTTCAGTATTAGCAATATTCTTTGATAGTGTTCCTGCAATTTTTGCAATCATTCCAGCTTTCTTCAGAGATATCTCTTTATTCATGAGTTGACGTAAGGTGTCAGAGAGGATGGTATTCAATTCGTCGATATCAATATTTTTCATATTAGTTATGTTCAATTAATTCGTACCATGCTCTCACTTCCTGAGCTCGACCATGCTTAGTAATATTTTTGTACAGCGAAAAGACTACGTTCGGTGTCAGCTTACGAGCCCAGCTATTCATCTGTTTTAAGCTCGGGTCATCCGCAATACGTTTATTCCAATCCGTCAGAGTTCCAACATCAATGTTATATTCTTGTGCAAACTGAGCTTGATTTTTAATCTTCAACAAGTCAAAGAGTATCTCTTCATCAATACCAAACTTCTCAAGATGTGCTCGTGGTCTACCTTTTAAAAATGAAGGAAGAGATTTCCAAAGAGCATAGGTTTGATATTCTTGTTGTTTGTATGGGTCTTTAGAAAAGTCTTCCTTCATAGTCTTAGAGCTTTATCGCTTTCTTTCCAGTGAGCTTTTCAAGTCGCTTGATAATAATCTTCACATATTCAACATCAAGCTCTATACCAATACACGTTCGACCAAGGTGGTGTGATGCTATGCAGGTAGAACCACTACCGAGAAATGGATCATAGATAACATCACCAACGCGTGTATTGTCTGGGATAATTTTTCGTAAGAGTCCAATAGGTTTCTGAGTTGGGTGGAGTTTTGATTTCTGTGGTCGTGGGTACATGATCACATTTTTTGATTTTGATCGCTGTAGCTTATGCTTCCCAAACCATCCATAGGCAATCAACTCATATTGCGAAAGATAATCCTTGCGACTCATAACAGGTTGATTCTTCATCCAAATCAACATCTGGCTGTAATAGAATCCAGCATGTTTCATTCCTGTGCGTAACGCCGAGAACATCAAATCAGAATTGAAGATATAGCATGCATTATATTCCTCGAGAAATGGGATTACAGCTCCGAGATATTTTTGCGTAAACACTTCGTATTCTTCTTCAGTCTGGAGGTGGTCATTTGCAATCACCTTATTCTCATCAGCACCAATCTTTGCAAAATCCTTTTTGTTCTCCACATAGGCAACGCCATAGGGTGGATCAGTGAGAATAACCTTGATTTTATTGGCACCAATCACGTTTGCTACAAATTCTTTGTCCAACGAATCACCACAGCCAACAATATGCTTTCCGATCTGGAAAATATCTCCGTTACTTACTTTCATAGATCCGTTGTGCCTTAAGTCCAGTAAATGCTTCCCATCGTTTAATAATGACCGTTGCGAAGATAGGGTCTTGTTCGACACCTCGCCATATACGATTCAGTGTTTCGCAAGCGATGAGATCACTACCACTGCCAGCAAAACCAGAGAAAATAATATGCCCAGGAGCTGAACATCGCTTGAATGGTTTTTCATTCAAAGTGACAGGTTTCTGTGTTGGGTGAAGATATGAATTCACGTCATCTCGTTTCTCAATCCAGATGTCGATCATATCAATTAATTCATCGTGAACTTGATTTCCTGTGGTAACTTCTTGATTCAAGATTTCATTCACATTATTCATATTGGTATTCAAGTAGGGCTTTCCACGAACGCCATAGGTACATGGCTCGTATACCTTGTTAAACGCGATCTTATTGGTCGGGTTCTGATTATTTTTTACCCACATACACACACGCTTATTCGTAATACCATGCTGTGCGTACAAGGTCTGCATCACCCAAATGTATGAAGAATCAGACCAGTAAAAGAAGTGACTATTGTCTTTTGCAATAGTCTTGGTTACTTCCATGCTCGCATTCAAAAATGAAAGATAGTCAGTGTCTTTCTTTGAATCATCTTTTTTGGAGAATGAACCTTGGTATGACGAATTACCACTGATTCCTTTTGCATAGTCGAGCCCGATGTTGTACGGCACATCACACCAAACGAGATCTGCTTGATCACCATCCATCATTTTTTGTACGAGTTCTAGGTTAGTTGAATCTCCAATAAGTAATCGGTGCTGACCCAACTGCCACACTTCGCCAGTTTCTACCATTGGCTCCGTTGTTTCTTTGATTGCTTTGTCTACGTCAAAATCGTCTTCATCAAGTTCAACATCATCAAAAATGTTTTGAAGCTCTTCATCGCCAAAACCAACGTCAAGAAGCATATTCATATCAAAGTCTTTCAATAGCTCTTCATCCCAAGACCCAGTGTTGTGATTCAAACGAAGGTTTAATTCTTTTTCTTCATCAAGAGTAAGTTCTCGAGAAGGAATCATACATTCAACTTCAGTATGTCCGAGGTCAGCATAAATATGAATCCGTTGTTCACCACCGATGATAATATTTTCTCGTGATCCAGTATTGAGAATAATAGGGGCAACACGACCAAATTCTTTTATCGAGTCTCCTAGATCTCGTTTTTCTTTCTCGCTTATTTTTCGTGGATTGTATCCATTTGCCATGAGATCAGATACCAAGCGAGTAGTATATGACCATGTGAGGGCTTCTTTTTTCATAGAAATAAAATCTATTTAGGCACATGCCTCATTGCATGTGTTATTAAAATTTTGGCATGTATACAAAACTTAAAATAGACGCGCATATCAGGTAGGTATATCAATAAAGCCTTATTTAATAAGGCTTTTAAGTATAGAAAAAGTAACTGATTCCTACCTGATTCGTACGGTCTATAAATTGTTATAAAAATAGATAAATTTATCAGTTGCACGAAGGATTTCCTGTCCTGTTTTTGGGTGTGTTGTCTTGATATTATTATTTCCAAGGAATTTGTTAAACACTCCATCTTTCATAAGGTTGTTACGATACCCTAGACCAACTTGCTTGTCTTTAGGTACGAGCTTTTCAAACTCAGCAATAGTTATTGATGTAGTATTTGCTGGCATAAATCGAATGATATTTTTAAACATACTGATGTATTTTGGTTCTTTTACCCCTCGATTTTTATATGTCATCACACCCTGTTGGTAATGATAAATATCGTCTCCATCAACCCAGAAAATTTTATCCTTATTCTCTGAACTATATTCTTTGATCTCAGGATTATTAAAAATAATAGAATTATGTACCTTGTCGACGTGAGCAACAAGTGAGCTACGAGTATATGAAGATTCTGATTCAGAGTTATTTAAATCAGCAAGGGTACCCATGATTGTTATCAACGCACCAACTACTGATTGACTATCTTTTTTATTGAAAGCTTTCAGAAGTGAGTAATATTTCTTTCGATCTTCAAATGCATGTGCATCTTTTGGACTAGGATCATGTGAAGAATAAATAACGGTGAAGGGTTTTATTTCTTTTCTGTGTCCAAGACTATCAAGTCTTCTGAGAATATCCATAAACTCAGCTTGAGGTCCATCAAACTTTTTTGATCCAAAAGTTATATAATTTCCATTAAAAAAATTATCGAGTGTTTGAAAACGATCTAAGAGAATGTGGTCATCCTCAAGTTTTAGTTTCTTAACAAGTTTTTGTAACTTAGATGTATCTTTTTTTATTTTCTCAAAAATCTCAACATACAATTGTTCATATTTAGTAATTTCATTTTGACGATCTTTGAGTTCTTTATGTAAATATGTCACCAATGGAACTCCTTCTTTTGAAAGAAAATTTGCGTAGTCATAAAAAGCACTGATAGTAGCACTATCAGTTTCTTTATTCATCACTGAATCAAACAGAATTTTTTCTTTTTTTAGAAGTTGGCTCATATATTTAGTATATATCACTTATTGAAAAATGTAATTTCAATATTAAAAACCCCCTTTTTGTTTAAAAAAAAAGGGGGGGGGTGAAGCTTAATCAATTAAGCTAAATCCAGTATACTTTTGTAATTCTTTTGGAATAGAAATAGTACCATCTTTATTTTGGAAATTTTCCATGATTGCCAGTATGACACGGGTTGTTGCAATTGCTGTTCCATTTAGAGTGTGGACAAATTTTCGTTCACCCTGGTCCTCGTATTTTATATTCAACCTTCGGGATTGAAAATCTGTACAGTTACTTGTACTTGTTATCTCACCATATCCACCCTCATCGATTAAGAATGGCATCCATGCCTCCAGGTCATATTTTTTATAGGCAGGAGCACCTAGATCGCCAGCACACATGTTCATAACTCTGAAAGGAATTTCTAAACTTTTATAGAATTCAATTTCCATTCGAAGAAGTGATTCATGGATATTCTCACTTTGTTCAATAGTAGAAATCACATATAATTCAACTTTTTTAAATTGATGAACTCTGTATAAGCCTAAGGATTTCTTTCCTGAACTTCCAGCCTCTGTTCTATAACAATTTGTAATAGCAGCAAGTTTTATGGGTAATTTTTCCTTTTGAAAACAAGTATCTGTGTAATAACCCCCTAAGGTTATTTCACTTGTTCCAATCAGGCTTAAGTCTGAGTTATCAATTGAATATATTTGCGTTTCAGGACCTCTGGGGTTAAAACCACTTGATTCAATGATTTCATTTTTCGCTAACTCTGGAGTTGTCATTACCTTAAAGCCGTTTTTTTCTGCCATATCTAAGGCCATATCAACCAAAGCTCTTTCGAGTCGTACTAGCTTACCCTTTATAAAAGGAAATTTTTTTCCTGATATTTTTGTGCCTGTATCGAAATCTAATAAGTCTAAATCTATTCCTAACTCAACATGATTTTTTAATAAAAAATTCTTGTGAGTAGGTTTTCCATAATATTCTAATGGAATATTTTCCTCGTCTGTTTTACCTTCAGGTACACTTTCTGCAGTTAGATTCGGTATTTTTTTCATTTCCGAAAGAAAAAAATCATTTTCAATCCTTAATCTTTCTTCTAAAAGAGTAATTTCCTCTTTTATCGATTTCATTTTTTCTAAAAGCGTTTCTTTTGTACCTTTATCGGTATTTACGAATTTTTTTGAAATCTCGTTCCTTTGACGTCTATACTTATCAAGATCAGACTTTGTCTTTTTGAATTTAGTATAGCCTTCTAATACTAAATCAACATCCCCATGGGAATTCCTTCTTAGAATATTTTTCCTTACAATTTCTGGAAATTCTTCTATAAATTTGATATCTATCATAATTATTTATTTTTATTGTTATTTGATTTGATGTTAACATTTTTCTTAAAAAAATCTATATATAATTGATGTAATTCATGATGATGATATATTTATAAAAACTTTAAAATTAAAATTATGGATACTATTATTAATTTCCTCATAAGTAGGAATTGGATATATAATGAATGTTCACAGTGTAGAAAGATTTTTTTTACTAAAAAACCTTTAGATAATTGCTCTTGGAGAGAATGTAGTTCTGACGCTTTTAAATTTAGAAAAAAACCTAAAACTAACAAAAATAAGTCGCTAGATGACATTATAAATATAATTAAAAAGAATTTTTATTCTTATCATTTTAAAAACGAGGATCCTTTAAATATTGAGTCTAAGGTAGGAGATACCGACTTAATAGGGGCCGCAGTTCAGGTAATTAATCCTATACTTTTTGAATCCAGTGAGATAAGCCCTAAGAATTCTTTGATTTTTCAGCCATCGATAAGAGCTCAACATTTAAAAAAAGCGGATGATTTTTTTGAAATCGAAGGATTAAGTACATCATTTGTTAATGTCGCTACAGTCTCTACGGTTCTAGATATTCAAAAACATTTAGAAATCATAGATAGATGGCTAACTACTTTTTCATATTGCGGTCTATATATGGGGGATTTTAGTCTCGTTTTGAGAGAAAAGAAAAATAATAATTGGGGGACTGGAGAGTTCCATTCTATTGAATTATTTTTTAATTATATTGATCTTGAAATTGGTGATGCTAGTTATTTTAAAATCAATACTAATAAAGGACATAACTTTTCTGTTTCAGATATTGGTTTTGGTTTAGAGAGAATATATTGGGCAATAAGAAAAACTGACTCATATAGCGATATTTTAGAGCCACCCTCAAAATTAGGTTTGAATTCGAAATTGCAAGATATAGTCAGAACTTTAGTTTTAATGAAAATGAATAATGTTTCATTAGGAAATAAAGGAGCTGGGTTGTATTTAAAAAATCTTATTAAGTATTCATTATTTCAGCTACACAATAATTTATCTTATTGTGACATCAATTATTACTGCAATTATTGGGGTAAGTTTCTTGTTTCAAATAAAAGCCCAATAGAGATACTTATTCAAATACAAAATGATATTGATTCTATTTTTGTTAATCTTTCAAGAAAAAAATATGGATTATCTCCGATCTTAAAAGGTGAGACAATTAATGAATTTTACGACAGGATGATTATAGAAAATAAGCTTTCTGAAAAAGAAATAAAAGCCTTATTGAAATAAGGCTTTTTTTATTTAACTACATATTCGTATTTTCCCATCAATTATATCCATAGTTAATTGATTAAGGTTCGCTAGTTGTGATGAAATTATCTTTTGGATTTCGGTCTCTTGTTTGGAATCAAGATTGTCTACAAAAATTTCTATTAAAATATTCCATGGATCTGATAAAGGGCGTCCCATTTGGGAGACTAGGTATACTATCGATTCTATACCCAGTTTATCGTATATTTTTTCAGAAATTTTCACTGAAGCAACAGTATATAATTTGCCCACGTGATAGACTGGGTTTTTCCCACAAGCTGCCTCAAGAGTTGCTCTTTGGGTAAACGGGATTACACCGTTTATTCGATTTCCGCGACCAACAGCTCCTTCGTCTCCTGATTCTAATGCACTTCCAAGCAAGGTTAGATAATAATCATCATTACTTTTATCATCTCTGGTATTAAGAAAAACATCAACGGATCTAAAAAAAGAAAAATGATTGATAACATATTCAGAAATAATTTTCTTTAGTTCATCTAGTTTTTGAAAATAAAATTCCGATGATGGTGTGAATTTTGAAATAAAAGGAATGCACAAAGTTAATGAAAGATTTTTATCTTTTCTATGTGCCATCACCTTAATATCTGTCCCAACATAAGGATGTTTTTCCTTAAACTTACGACTATTAAGAAATTCTTCTGTGTTAATCACAGCAGATTCTGTTTGGCTTAAAAAACCATAACCGACTCCTGTAGATGTATCATTCGATCGTAACTTATTCGAGTGGTTTTTTATAAGTTCTTTTTTAGGGATAGAGAAGAAATTTTTCCTCTCGTTTTTTGATGTACCATCTTCATTCCAGACAACACCTGGTCCTGGCGCATTATGTGTACCATCAATGATGACAATATCATTATTGATATCAATTAATGGCATTACTTGTTTTAAGTGGTCAAAAATGACTTTCTTTGAGATTTCAAAAAAAGGAATTTTATTCTCTCCATAATTTTCTGTAAATCTACCATTGAGATAAATTTTTATCGGCTTCATAACTTTTCCTCCACCAAAGTAAACCTTAGTTGAACCGCCAGCAACGGCAATTTTATCAACCATATGTCTTAAAACCACACCAAACTCCTTTAAACAATACTTACTGTAAGCTGCGGATATTTTTTCAGCAATTGCATCTGAAATTGTATCAGGGTGACCTAATCCTTTCCTCTCTACTATTTCAAAAGGTCTTTTATCTATTGTTTTTGATCCCTTTGTTTCTATAAATAAATTCATAATATTAATTTTTAAATGTTCATATTTAGACTAAAACAATAAATAAATATTGCAATACTTTTAGATTTTGTTCATACTTATTTAGTATGAACACTAGACAGATAATCCTCGCAGGAGGAGGTAATGAACAGCAAAGTTTCAGGGTTGATGAATTCTTCTTTTCACGTATTCCAAAAAATGGAACGATTCTGTATATTCCTGTAGCTCTGCGTGGGCATAAACTTTTTGAAAGTTCACAAGAATGGTTTCAGAATCTCTTAAGGCTACACAAAAGAGAAGATATTAAAATTATTCCTGTAAAGCATTTTGATAAAGAAATGTTTAATCGAGATATAGATGCCATATATATCGGAGGAGGGAATACCTGGAATCTTTTGAAAGAAATTTATGAGTCTGAAGTCTATGATATTCTCATTGAAAAGATAAAATTTGGAATACTAACCTACGGTGGAAGTGCCGGAGCTATTATTCTTGGAGGGGATATTTCAAAAAACCCAGATCTTCAAGGGAAAGAAATTAACTATGATAAAGGATTAAATTTACTCGATGGATATTCAGTTGTTCCTCATGCAAATAGCGTTGATCTATCCGATCCTAATATTCTTTATTCAAAAACAATTGCACTTCCTGAGGATTCAGGAGTTTTCGTAACAGACAAAGGAATTTCTACTATCTCTGGAGAACCTTATATTTCATAATTTTCAAGAATTGGCATTTGTTGGCATTTCAGACCACCAGAAATAGCGACCGAGAGAGGTATAATTCGTATTACTCAATATATTCAAAAAATACCACTTGAGACCGAGACACATCATGTTTTAGCTATTACTATCTCGCTTAGGGCTTATGGTGGTTGACCTTATAAGTTCTAGACCGTGTCAGCCAGCAAGTAAAAATCACCTTATTTATTAAGGTGATTTTGAATAGGGAATTAATCTAATGTTGCTGTGATGTAGCCTATATCAGTTGATTCAATTTCTTTATATTCGCCATCAATAATTTCTTTTAATGGAATCATTGTTGAATGATATAAATATCCAATTTGTTTTAAATTAAAGATTTTAGGAGAAGAAACAATAAATGCTAATTCTTCAAATACAAAGTTAATACCTATCTGTATAGCCTCATTCTCATCTAATTGAGTTGTATTTTTAATTACCACTTCACGAGTTGTGTTTTCTATAGAATTTTTGAATAATACATTCTCTGAAAATAGTTTCTTAAGTTTTAACAACTCATTATTATATGAAGAAATTCCTTCAATTTCTTCCCATCTAATTATTTTAATATTTTTAACTTCCAACGCTTCAATAATTCTTTTGCATCTATTTTCAAGAGAATTAGCTTCTAAACGGGCTTTTCTTATTGCATCTTCCTGTGAGATACCAAAACTCATAAGAGTATGAATAGCTGGTTTATCAGGAATCATTATAAATATATTGTCTGCTTTTGTGCTAGCCCATTCAATAAGTCTTCCTATATTTACTTCGCTAAAGAAACTATTCTTTAAACTTATACCGATAATAATACCCTGAATCTTTCCTTTTTTGATTTCATCTATATTACTCGAAGTTTCTAATAATTTCATGGTTAAATAATACCATACTTGATTATAAAAGTTCGAACATCATCCCAGTCTGCCAGCAGATAAAAAATACCTTACTAAAGGTATTTTTAATTAATGTGATAAATTTGATATAATTTAATTATTACTCATTTAACCTTTAAATAAAAATATGAAAAAAGGATATATTAAAAATATTGAAGAAATCACCAAAGAAAATAATAATTTCCGTACCGTTTTGTATACAGGAAAGTTTTCACAGTTAGTTGCAATGTCATTGAAGCCAGGTGAGGATATCGGTCAAGAAGTACACGAACACAACGATCAATTTTTCCGATTTGAATCAGGGAAAGCTCGTGTATTTATTGATGGAGTAGAAACAGAGGTTTCTGATGATTGGGCTGTAATTGTCCCAGCCGGATCCGAACATAATGTAACAAATGTTGGTGATACTGATTTGAAATTCTACACTATCTATTCACCAGCAGAACATAAGGATGGTATTACCCATGAGACAAAAGAGAACGCAGAAGAACGTCATCCACACGAACATTTTGATGGAATAACAACAGAATAGAGATTACGTCTTAATTATTTAGGATTTACGAGAATCATGTAATAAAAAACATCTTAATATATATTAAGATGTTTTTTGTGTTTTATAATTAGCTAATAATTCAGAAGAACTACGCACTTTTCCCCCATGACCGACATTAAATTGCATTTCAATATTATGTTCGTTACAAAAAATAAATTCAGGGATATCATCAGCAAACCTATCGCCACCATTTGCAAAAATATCAGGCATAACTTCAGCTAGCGCCTTGCAGACACTTTTATCTGGATCCTGTTCTGTATGTTGCGTAATAATAACCTCATCAACACACTCAAAAGCCTCAATAATTTCTTTCCTATCGTTTTCATTCATAAAATTTTGACCCTTTTTGGTTTTTAACCAGTTATCGTTGTTGATAATAACAACAAGTTTATCTCCTAATTTTTTTTTTGCTTCTTTTAAGTATCGAACATGCTCAATATGAATTGGATTAAATCCACCTGATACTGCTACTGTTATATTTTTTTCATTATTGATTGTGCATTTACAAGGTTATTAATATACGTCATATAGTATATCAAATTTTGATATACTATTTATATGAAAAAATATGATACTTTAATTTTTGATCTTGATGGGACGCTAGCTGTCTCAAAATCACCAATATCTATTGAGATGGGGGAACTCTTAGCCGATGTTACCAAAAGTATGAATGTGGTAATTATTACAGGAGGAAATTTTGATCAAATAAAAAAACAAGTAATTAATAGACTTGGAAAAAACGCATTTTTTGAGAATTTTTATGTATTACCAACGAGCGGTTCAAGTATGGTTGAATATAATGTGCAAACTAAATCTTGGGATTATGTATATCAGCATGATTTAACAAGCGAACAAAAGGAACGATTGATAGTGCGTCTAGAAAGTTCTCTTGCTAAGGTATCGTTCTCTATAACCCCAGAACAATTAGAAGGTAAACAAATTGAAGACCGCGGCTCACAACTAACGTTTTCTGCTCTTGGTCAGAATCAAAAGCCAGAAATTAAAGAGTTATGGGATACAAATCAAGAAAAAAGAAAAGAAATCGTATCTCACATGCGAGACTTAATCAAAATGAGTTCGATATCAATATAGGAGGAACGACATCAATTGATATTACTTTAAAGGGTATTGATAAAGAATATGGTATTAATGAATTCTATAAAAAAACTTCTTTAAATATTTCACATGGTTTATTTGTTGGTGATAAAATTTTTCCAGGAGGTAATGATTACCCCGCAACAAAAACAGGAATTGATTATAAGGAAACTTCTGGACCTGAAGAAACAATGAAAATTATCAAAGAGGTTCTTGGGAAACAAAACTGATACATGGTATTATGTATTCATGGAACCATCTCGTCTAGTAAATAAACCTTGGGGCGAATTCAGACAATTTACCCTCAATCAACAGACAACAGTAAAAACATTAACAGTAAATCCTGGTGAAATTTTATCACTTCAAACCCATACAACCCGTGAAGAGTATTGGTATGTTTTAGAAGGACACCCACAAATTACCTTAGGTGATGAAATTTTTGACGCAGGACCTCAACAAGAAATTTTTGTTAAACAGGGAATGAAACATCGCATTGCAGCTCCAAATGATAAGGTTGTTATTTTGGAAATTGCGTATGGGCATTTTGATGAAGAAGATATTGTCCGTTTAGAAGATAAATATAATCGTTAATTAATTCCTCAACTATAATGCACACAAACATCTTTTCACAATTTATTTCTTGGTTAAAAAATCTTTTTACAAAAAAAAAGTAAAAAGATTGCTTTACAGCGGGATATCATTGGAACAGCTCGTTTTGAAAAAGAACATTATTTTTTCATTCGAGAAGGAAAAGATGTTTTTTTAGTTTCTGACACGCGACATCATGTATATAAACAGCAAATAAAATTTTCTCGCACCCTATCTAAGTTTATATCAACAATGCGTGATTTGGATGCTCTTACTCTTTCTGATGGTACTCATGCTTTGGTTTTAACTATTTTCGTTAATAGGGAATATAAAACAGTATATCTCGTTTCTGACGATACTATTCATTTTAAGGCATGGTCTATGGTTCGTAGCCCAAATGGACACGCAACAAAAATCGCTGTGTATGGTAACGAAGTGGCATTAATAACTTCTATTGATGGGGAAATTTGTTATCGACGTTTAGATGTTTCTGAGGAATATATTAGATATCACGATACAACATTAAAACCACGTGACGATTCTTTTGATCACAGCCCGTTACGAATTGTTGCTGCCTTTAGCTTATCAGACGGTATTTTTGTTTTATATGATACCTCATATGAAATGCGTGGATTTAAAACTCATCGTTTTGGAGCAGCACTATTATCTCATGATAATTTAGGACATACTCATTGGCGTGCATTTTTTGACGAGGTTCCATTCTGGGATAATTTTGTTCAAAAAAAAGGAATGAATGATGTAGATATTTCAGCGATTGGAGCATGTTTGAATGAAGATATTATTCGAGTGTATTTTTACGACACTCAGTATAAAGACATTTATACACTTGATCTTCACGAACCATACTCTCGACGTGAACCTCGTTCAGACAAGGCTGTGTTATATAAATATATTAATAATCCTATTTTGAAACCAAACCCAGAAAACTCATGGGAAAATCACACCACCTTTAATCCAACTGCTATACAGATTGATAATGTAACGCATCTTCTCTATCGTGCTGAAGGGTCGGCTGGTTTATCGGTTATCGGTTATGGTCAAAGTGATAATGGAATAAATTTTGATAGGTTTCATAATCCGATTTATGTACCTAAAATGCATTTTGAGGGTGTTAATCTGCCGCCAAGCATATCTTATCGATACTCTCATGGGAGTTATAAATCTGGATATAACCATTATCTCAATAAGGAAGAAATAGAGGAAGCTTCAATACATTGGCACGGTGTGGAAGATCCACGTATTACTGAAATAGAAGGACGTCTCTATATGATTTATGCTGCATATAATGGCTACCAACAAGCGCGACCAGCTATTACCTCTATTGATAAAGAAGATTTTATTAATCAAAAATGGAATTGGAAGACCCCACAACCAATGACAGATATTCCACTACATCATGGTCAAGGCAATAAGAATGTTGTTCTTCATCCAGAAAAAGTAGACGAAAAATATATGTTATACCATCGTATTTGGCCACATATTCGTATTGATTATGTCGATGATCTTGAGTTTGGCCCTAATAAAAAATACCTCAAAGAGTTAGACAATATTCCTGCACGAGGTGACTCTTGGGATAGTCACAAAATTGCTGTTGCTGCAGCTCCTATTCGGATAGAAGAAGGGTGGTTATTAATCTACCAAGGAGCTGGATCTAACGACCGACGATATAAGGTTGGTGCAATGATTTTGGATTACGAAAACCCGACAAATGTTCTTTATCGGAGTAATTACCCAATTATGGTACCAAGTGAGTGGTATGAAAACGAACACAAGTTTGGTGTAGCTTATCCATGCGGGGCAATTATAAAAGACGATATCTTACATGTTTATTATGGTGGGTCAGATAAATATGTTTGCCTTGCCCAGGCACCGCTGCATGAATTTATAGAAAAATTAAAACAAGATCCATATATTAAACCAACATTACAGAAAGCTAAAAATATTAACGACCTATGTATATAACAAAACGATCAGACCATAACCCATATATTAGACCTAACGAAGAACATCATTGGATGTCTTATGCAACATTTAACTGGTCACCTTGGCATGATGAAGAAACTCATACCATTCATGCTTTGTATCGAGCTATGACCAAACCGGATCTTCTTGCTAAAGGCCCGTCTTTTAGTGTGTCTTCTATAGGATATACCTATAGTAAGGACGAAGAACACTTTACACACCACACTCAACTTATTTTCCCTGAACATGAATGGGAGCGGTATGGTTGTGAAGATCCACGTGTAACCAAAATTGGTGATACCTACTATATTTTTTATACAGCACTATCAACATACCCATTTTCTGCAGATGGTATTAAGGTAGCCGTAACAACAACTAAAGATTTTAAAACCATAGAAGAAAAGAAATTGGTAACTCCATTCAACGCCAAGGCAATGACCTTGTTTCCAGAAAAAATTAATGGAAAACTCACCGCGTTATTAACTGTTGATCCTGATTTACCGCCTTCAAAGATTGCCTTTATTCAATTTGATAATGAAGAGCAAATTTGGGACCAAGGGTATTGGCATGATTGGTATGCACACATTGATGAACATATCTTTGATCCACGTAAGAAAGATGACGATCATTGTGAAATAGGAGCTGCACCCGTCTGGACCGAAGAAGGATGGTTACTTATTTATTCTCATATACAAAATTATTTTGATGAAGATAATCGTGTATTTGGTATTGAAGCACTGCTTCTCGAACACAATAATCCTAAAAATATTATCGGACGAACCACAGGATCAATTTTAGTACCTGAAAAGGATTATGAAAAAACAGGTCAAATTAAAAATATTACCTTTCCATCAGGGGCTGTTATTCATGACGATAGATTAGATATTTATTACGGTGGAGCAGATTCAGTGTGTTGTTTAGCTACAGTTAACTTGCAGCATCTTTTGGATAGTATGAATATCCAAAAACGTAAAGATAATGTTGTTCGTTATGACAATAACCCAATTTTACTTCCAATACCTGAGCATGAATGGGAGGCAAAACTAGTCTTTAACCCAACAACGGTAGATATTGGAGAAAAAACATATATTATCTATCGTGCTATGTCTGAAAATAATACTTCGTACATGGGTGCAGCGGTGACAACAGATGGGTATACTATCGACGAACGTTTTCCGGAACCTATTTATGTTCCACGGATGGATTTTGAATTAAAGAAAACACATCCAACAGGGAATTCAGGTTGTGAAGATGGGCGAGCAACCATCATAGGAGATACCTTGTATATGTTCTATACCGCATATAATGGTATTGAGGTGCCAAAAGTTGCATACTCATCTATTTCTTTAGCAGATTTTGAAAATAAAAATTGGGATGCGTGGTCTGTACCACAATTAGTAACACCTGATACTGTTGATGATAAGGACGCGTGCTTATTAGCAGAAAAAATAAAAGATGAATATGCCGTTTTCCATCGCGTAGCCCATCATATTTGTTTTGATACTGTTCCAAGTCTTGATTTTTCAGAGTCACGTATTGATAAATGTATTCCACTAATTGGTCCGCGATTTGGTATGTGGGATGGTCTTAAAGTTGGAATTGCAGGACCACCAATTAAAACAGAGGCTGGGTGGTTATTGTTATACCATGGTGTATCTCATGATAAATATTATCGGGTTGGGGCTATGCTTATGGAATTAGATAATCCAGGAAACATTATCGGACGTACTAGCGACTTTATTTTAGAACCAGAAGAAACATGGGAACTAGAAGGGGAAATTAATCGGGTGGTATTTCCATGTGGAGCTTCAGTTCGTGGTGATGAGTTATTTATTTATTACGGTGGAGCAGATACGGTTGTTGGAGTAGCAACATTAAAACTTTCTTGGATTCTTGGTATTCTAACCTGGCAACAGGATTCAGATAATTGGTCATAAACTCTCATATACTGTGAGGGTTTTTGTTATAATTTATATATGAATAAAACATTTTCAGAAAGGGTAGTTCACGCAGCTCTATCGATACCGTCAGGTCGCGTTGCAACATATGGTGATATTGCACGTGTATGTGGTGCTGGAGGTCAAGCGGCACGAAGTATTTCAGGTATTTTAAGTCGTGCGTACCAAAAAGGTACTATAGATATTCCTTGGCATAGAATTGTGTACAGTAATGGAAAGGTATGGACTTCTGACACTGTTGATAATGAACGTAGGTCACTTTATAGAAAAGAGGGAATCATTGTTAACCAAAAAGGATACATAGAAAATTTTAATTTTATTCGTTATCAGTTTTAATTTGATATACTATGTTTTATGAAAAAAATAACATATATTCTTTTACTTTCTATTTTTACTATTAGTTTGATACCCTATTCAGCGTATGCAATATCTGAAAGAACATTATCAAAAAGAATTAAACAGTTAGATAATGATACTATCGATAACATATCAATCCCTGTTGTGTTAGGTGTTACAATGAGTGACTTAAATGATACTTGGGATGATGCACGTTCAGGTGGTAGGACCCATGAAGGTATAGATATTTTTGCTGTACGTGGTGCGATTATAGCAACTCCAACCGAAGCAGTAGTAACCAAAATTACTAACCAGGGGTTAGGTGGTGTTCAGGTTTGGACAGTAAATCCGGGTAACGAGAGGTTCTATTATGCACATTTGAGCTCCGTATTTCCAAAATTAGAAGTAGGGGATATTCTTGATTCTGGAGACATCATAGGTTTTGTAGGGAACACAGGTAATGCTTTAGGAGCAAGCCCACATTTACATTTAGGTATTTATACTGATACAGGACCAATAAATCCATACGAACGTATTGATTCCGAGTTTTCAAAAAAACAACGTATAAAAATACTTACCAATTATCTTGAATATCTTCAAGATGAGTTAGAAAAAGCAAAAAGAAGAGAAAAATAAAAACTTCTCAGTGTATACTGAGAAGTTTTTTATGTGCCGAGGGCGGGAATTGAACCCGCACGCCCGAAAGCAAGGGATTTTAAGTCCCTCGTGTCTACCGATTCCACCACCTCGGCATATATTAGGTCATGGTGACACAAAAGATATTATACACAGATTTTTATTTTAGGGAATTCTTTATAAAACAAAAAACCTAAAAAGGTTTTTCTATTTCAGAGGCGTGAGCGGGATTCGAACCCGCGCATGGCGGTTTTGCAGACCGCAGCGTTACCACTTCGCCATCACGCCTTAATGAAACATAATAATGTTCATTAATTGATAGTGTATCAGTTAGGCTTATTTATTCAACTTGCGAGCTAGAATTACTATCTCGTAATAATTGATCGATGTGTTGTCTATTTTTCTCACCTAAATCAATCATAAAATTAACCTGAGGTATTGTTCGAGATGACACTCTTTTCTTCATATATGTTCGAGCATCAACTTTTCTTCGATTGAGAAAATTAATAACCTGTTCTTCTGAGTCAGTAGGAAACACCGAAACAAACACGATTACATTACTTAGATCAGGCGCAGTATCGCAACGAGTAACCGTTACCAGTGATTGTTTATTTGACTCACGTTCGATAAATTCACCAAATGCTTTTCGCATTTCTTTATTTAATTTTTCTAATCGAGCTCCTTTCATGTTATTTAATTTCGGTTTTAAAAGTTTCTATAATATCACCTTGGTTAATTTCAGTCTTTGTTTCAACCATAACCCCGCATTCAGTACCTACATCAGTCACCTTGTCAGTTGATTGTTTTCCTTGTTGTAGAGCTACGAGTGTTCCTCGGCCAATTACCGCTTCTTTGCGGATAATTTTACATGGTTCTTTGTGTGAAATAGTTCCAGAAACAATAGCGCCTCCAACCAAGGTTTGACCTTGTTGTGAGGAGAATACTTTGAGAACTTTTAATTGCCCTTGCATAGTATCAACTTCTTTTTTAATTCGTCTTTGTTCACGTAATTCCTCCAACCATTCTGTAAGTTTATAAATAATATCAAATGTTTTGATTGTTAGGTTAGGGTATTCATTTAGATTTTTAATATTTGAATCCTCATTAACATGAAAACCTATCATAATGGTATTATTATCAGAGAGTGCAATTTTAACATCTGACTCATTGATTGAGCCTGTTTCTGATTTAATAATTTTAAATATCACATCGTCGGTTGTCATATTTTCAATTTGCTCTGCGATTGCTTCTCCTGTTCCAGCAACATCAGTTTTAAGAATGATGGGTATCAGGGCAACTCCTTCTGGTACCTGCATGATACCTGTATGTTCTGCAATTTCTTCTGCAATTTCTTTAAACTCAGAGATAGCTTGCTCTGCATCTTTTTTCGTTTCAAATGTGGTGAATCTACTTCCGACATTTGGAATTTTATCAAAACCAACGAGTTGTATTGGTGAAGAGAATATTGCTTCATCGATGTTATTTCCTGCAAAATCTCTCAGCATTCGAGTTGGTGTTATACTATCTTCCACCACCACAAATTGACCTTTTGTAATAGAACCATCTTTAATAACAAGTGTAGCAGAGACACCTTCTTTTGGATCTCTATGGGATTCAACCACAAAACCAGTTGCTAATTTATTCGTATTTCCAGTCATTTCTTCCATTTCTGCAACAAGTAAAAGTGAATCAAGTAAATCATCAACCCCAGTTCCTACTTTTGCTGATATAAGATTAAAAGGAACATCTCCTCCAAAACCTTCCACATAGATTCCTTCTTCTAATAAGTCGGTTTTTACTTTCTCTGGGTTTGCGGCTGGTTTATCAATTTTGTTGATCGCCACAATAAAAGGAATATTATTTTTCTTGATAACTTCAATTGCATGTTTTGTTTGTGTTTTTACTCCATCTTCTGCAGAGACAATAAGTATTGCAATATCAGCAATAGTCCCTCCACGATGTCTCATGTTGTCGAATGCTGCATGACCTGGTGTATCTAAGAAGGTGATACGTTTATCATTATCAAGTTTAACTTCATACGTTGAAATATGTTGCGTTATTCCTCCGGCTTCACCTTCAACAATGTTTGTTTTTCTAATGTAATCAAGAAGACTTGATTTCCCGTGATCCACATGCCCCATGATTGCAACGACAGGAGATCGTTTTGTTGTGTTTGTTGTACTCATATTGATTGTTAGTTATTTTGTGCTGATAAAATTGCAGATTGCTCTTCTTTACTAAGAGTATATTCAGAAGAACCATTTTCAATTGGTTTTGCAAAAACATTAATACGCTCTCGTGCATAGAGTGATGAAATGACAACCCCCGTATTATTTTTATCGGTAAGAGCAATGGCAAAACTTTGACTTCCTCCAGTTTCCTTAAAAGGATTAAAACGAACAACTCCAATGTTCTGAATATTTTTCAAAGAGTCTTTTTTGATTTCAAGAATTTGATTTTTTTGTGCATCTAGTTCTTTTTGTACCGTCTTTAAGTTTATATTATTATTTGAAATTATTGATTCTAAGCTCTGTGCATTTTTTCCTTGAGTTAATTGATGTAACTTTTTATACATAGTGAAAACAAAATAGCTCAAAATAATAACCAAGACAGCTAATACAATTGTCGCAGTGAGTAACAAATTCATATAGTGCATACTATCCTATGATTACTTTATTTTCAATATAAATAATGTACACTTTACTTATGTTTGGATTATTTCAAAAAAAGAATTCTCGTGTGTATCTTGATAATGCATCAGCAACACCAGTTGATGTCCGTGTATTATCTGAAATGCAGGTGTACTTTAATGAAAAATTTTATAATCCTAGCGCCTTGTATCAAGAAGGTGTTTTTGTACGTAATATTATTGAACAATCACGTAATACTATAGCAACCGAATTACATGCTCGACCACAAGAAATATTTTTTATGGACGGCGCTACAGAAGCTAATAATGCAGCAATTTTGGGTATTGTTCGTTTGTGGCAAAAAAATAACCCTAACACACAGCCGCACATTATCACCTCAGTAATTGAACATTCATCAGTTCTTGAGGTATTTAAAAGTTTAGAGCAAGAAGGTGTGCTTGTTACCTATCTTGAGGTTGATGAAGGAGGAATCGTATCTTCGAAGGAACTTAAAAAAGAATTACAAAAAAACACCATTCTCATTTCTATTGGGTATGTGAATGGTGAAATTGGTACTATTCAAAATATACGTGAAATAATGAAGACGATTCGTCATTTTCGTAAACATAATGATAACCAGTATCCATATTTTCACACTGATGCAGTTCAGGCGGTTAATTATGTTTCCGAAATAAACGTATTAAAACTAGGGATTGATTGTATGACAATTAATGCTGGAAAAATATATGGACCTAAAAAAATTGCTGTCTTTTTTAAGAAAATGAATGTTGCCATAGATCCAATTATGTTTGGAGGAAATCAAGAGAATGGTATTCGTTCTGGAACAGAGAATGTGCCATATGTTGTTGGTATGGAACACTCGCTTTCTCTTGCGCGAAAACTCCAACCCTCCGAGATACTTCGTTTACAAAAACTAAAAGATTTTTTTATCTCTCAATTAAAACAACAGTTTACGGAAGTTATTATTAATACAGAAGGGGTTGAATCTATTCCAAACATAGTTAATATAACCTTCCCAAATATTTCACACGAAGAAGTCATGATTAGACTTGATGCACGAGGTATTATGTGTAGTGTTAAATCAGCCTGTAGGGTAGGGGAAGAGGGTGACTCTCATGTAATTAAGGCTATTGCTCGCGATGATCGGCCTACTGGCTCACTTCGGTTCTCTATGGGGAGAACAACAACAAAGAAAGATGTAGATAAGGTGGTGAAAGAATTAAAGGTGATTGTTGAAAATATGAATAGCGTATATAAAAAATATTACTTAACGTAATGTTTTTTATTATTGGTATAATAGAGGTATGAAATATTTTCTTGGAATTTTAGTTGCATGTATTCTTGTATTTGGTGGTTTTTTTCTCTATAAAAAATATGAATTAACAAATAATTTAATTGCTGAATTAAATAGAGAACTTAATCAGAAAGACCAAAGATTAGAAAAAACAAAAAGTCTTGAGCAAAATATTCAATCATTAGAACAAAATTTACTAGAAAAAGAGGAATCAGAAAAAATTTATACTATTATTGCAGGAGGGGATATTATGATGGATCGTGGCGTTGAAGGTAAAATTAAAAAATTAGATAAAAACTACAATTTTTCATTTGATCTTATTCGAGACTACCTAAGGTCTGCAGATTTGGTTTTTGCAAACCTTGAAGGGTCGATTAGTAATGTTGGGTCTGATACTGGAAAAAAATACTCATTTCGTTTTGAACCAGATGTTGCAGACGCTCTCGCATATGCAGGAATTGATATTGTATCATTGGCAAATAATCACATGTTGGATTGGGGAAGACAGTCATTATGCGAAACAACAAAACATCTTGATACTGTTGATGTCAAATATGTTGGCGCTGGGTGTACGAGCAAACAAGCAGAACAACCGTATATAACAAAAATTGGGAATACTACTATTGCTTTTTTGGCTTATACAGAGTTTTACATTGGAGCTCATGCTGTGAGTGATACACCAGGAATGAGTGAGTGGAATATGAGTAAAATAATCGAACGTATCACACATTTAAAAAATGATAGTAATGTTGATATTGTCATGATATCAATGCACTGGGGAGCAGAATACCAGAACCGTGCAACTGATAATCAAGTTTTATTAGGACAACAGTTGATTGATGGTGGAGCTGATGTAGTTATTGGACATCACCCGCACGTAGATCAAGAGATTGAGCGATATAGTGATGGGTGGATTATTTATTCATTAGGTAATTTTGTGTTTGATCAGTCTTGGTCAGAAGAAACTATGCAAGGGTTATTGGCGGAAATTCAAATTCAAAATGGAAGAATATATAATATAAAACCAATACCAATTCAATTAAACGAAAACTATCAACCATATATTCTTTAATTGTTTTTGACAAGTTTTTCATTAAAATGAAAAACTTGTCAAAAAATAACATAAGTATATAATTTATTATATATTCACTATACTGTATATACAGGTAATAAGAGGTAGTAATACTCAAAAATATTCGTATGCCACCATTTCAAAATTTTACAAAAAAAGCAAAAGAAGTTATACGCCGCTCACATGAGTTGGCTATTGAACGTGGTCAAAATCACGTTAATGCAATTCACTTACTAACTGCTCTTGTCACTCAAGATGATAGTATTGTTGTTTCATTATTAGAGAAAAACAACATTAATTCAAATGATTTCACTAATGATTTACTTGATGAAATTGATCAATTTGAAGGTGAGAAGACGGATGACACTTTATCTTCAGGAATGCAAATGTATTTAACACCTGATCTTGCTCAGATCATTGAACGTTCAATGAAAATCTCCAAGGAAATGGAAGACGAGGTGATTTCAACAGAACATCTGTTTTTAGCCTTATTTGACGTTGAAAATTCAGCACAAACATTTTTAGATGATACTGAAATTAAACGTGAACAAGTGTTAAAATCTCTTAAAGAGATTCGTGCTAAAGAATCTGAACTTGAAACAAGTTTTAACAGGCAATTCAGGAGTCTTTCGAAGTTTTCACGAAACCTAACAGAGATGGCCTCATTAGACAAGTTAGATCCAGTTATTGGTCGCGATAAAGAAATCATGCGTTTAATTGAAATTCTTTCTCGTCGTACTAAAAATAATCCTATTCTTATAGGTGAACCAGGAACAGGAAAAACTGCAATTGCAGAAGGTTTAGCACAACGTATGGCAAAAGGTGACGTACCTGAGTCCTTACGTAATAAAGAGCTTGTACTTCTTGACTTAGGTCTACTTCTTGCTGGAACAAAATACCGAGGGGAATTCGAAGACCGTCTTAAAAAAATAATGAAAGAAATTGAAGCATCAGAAGGAAAGGTTATTCTCTTTATCGATGAAATTCATACCATTATTGGCGCAGGATCTTCAGAAGGATCTATGGACGCAGCAAACATGTTGAAACCAGCTCTTGCACGAGGTGAGTTCCGTGCAATTGGTGCTACAACATTAAATGAATACCAAAAGCATTTTGAAAAAGACCCAGCATTAGTACGTCGTTTTCAACCTATTACTGTTGCTGAACCATCAATTACAGATGCGGTTGCTATTCTACGTGGTTTAAAATCAAAATATGAATTATATCACGGAGTGCAAATTACCGATGATGCAATTATATCTGCGGTAACCTTATCTTCGCGGTATATTACTAATCGTTATTTGCCGGATAAAGCTGTTGATTTAATCGATGAGGCTGCTGCTTCATTGAAAATTTCATTAGAGAATAAACCTGTAAAATTAGAGGAGGCACATCGAAAAATTATGCGACTTGAAATTGAAAAAGAGGCATTACTAAAAGATGTTGAAAAAGGTTTGAGCGCAGCGCAAGAACGAAATAAGAATATTGATTCTGAAATTGCAGATTTACGAGAAGAAACTCGTGAGCTTGAGTTAAAATGGAAAAATGAAAAAACTATTTTAACAACTATTGCTGAATACAAAGAGCAATTAGAAAAATATAAACTTGAAGCAGAACAAGCAGAGCTTGAAGGTGATTTAGGAAAGGTAGCAGAGATTATTTACGGAGTAATTCCAGTTACTGAAAAGCAACTTGAGAAACAAATTAAAAAACTTGCTCGCTTACAAAAGAAATCACGCATTCTTCGTGAAGAAGTTTCTGATGAAGATATTGCAGGAGTAGTATCTCGTTGGACAGGCGTACCAGTAACACGGATGCTTGAAGCTGAAACAAGTAAGCTTGCTCGTATGGAAGATGAATTAAAAAAACGGGTAAAAGGGCAAGATGAAGCAATAGAAAAAATCGCCCATGCAATTCGTCGTTCTCGGGTAGGGATTGGTGACCCACATAAACCGATTGGTTCTTTTATCTTTTTAGGACCAACAGGAGTGGGAAAGACAGAGCTTACGAAGGCGCTTACCGAATTCATGTTTGATGATGAAAAAGCACTTATTCGTGTAGATATGTCTGAGTTTATGGAGAAACACTCTGTGTCAAAACTTATTGGTTCACCACCTGGGTATGTTGGACACGAGAATGCTGGTCAGTTTACTGAATCAGTCCGTCATCGACCGTATTCAGTTGTACTGTTTGATGAAATTGAAAAGGCACATCCTGATGTATTTAACATATTATTACAAGTACTTGATGATGGTCGTTTAACTGACGGAAAAGGGAGAGTTGTTGATTTTAAGAATACTATTATTATTATGACTTCAAATCTTGGTTCTCACCATATTCAGAAAATGCAATCTATTGGTTTTTCTGATAATAGTGTTCTTGATTCATATAAAGATACCAAGAAAAAAGTTATGGAATCATTACGTGAATTCTTTAGACCAGAATTTTTGAACCGTCTTGATGATATTATTGTATTTGATACCTTACCAAAAGAAGTTATTATTTCGATTGTCGAAAATCAACTTTCTTTTGTGACCGAACGCTTAGCAGCTAAAAATATTAAGGTTCAGTATTCTAAAAAATTAATGACGTATCTTGGAGAAAAAGGTTTTGACCCTCAATATGGAGCTCGTCCTTTGAAACGTATTATTCAGAATGAACTTCTTAATGATTTGGCATTACTTATGATTAATAATAAGGTTTTACCAGGTGATGCTATTACTATTGATTACCAAAAAGAAAAAGTGGTCATAAACAAAAAGAAAAAAACTTCTCGAAAAAAGAAAGTATTAACTAATGCGTAATAATAAAAAACATCTCAATTGAGATGTTTTTTATTGGTTGGTGCGCCCGGAGGGATTCGAACCCCCGTAGACTAACGTCGCAGGATTTACAGTCCCGTGCATTTGACCACTCTGCCACAGACGCATACATACTGTTAATTATATTTAACAAATACGAGTATATCATAAGATTTATTTTTGCATAGATTGAGAGTGATAATCTATTGTTTTTTGATATAATTGATGTAGTTATGAATTATAATTTAGTTCAAACAACATATTTTTTAATTTTTATTGTTATTGCTACCACCTTTATTATTGCAATACCTCATGTAAAAACATCACTTGCTGATGCTTCTGATGCCTATGCAACTTCACAAATGAAACGTATTCAAGCTGAAATGTTTTTTGCAGAACAAAAAAGAGGTTCGTTTCAACATGCGTGTTATTCTGGTTCAATCGGGGTTCTTGTTCAAGATCTTATTAGTGAATATGGTAAAAAGGTTATTTGTCGAACAAACAACACCTATTCAGAAATGATTGTATATGTAGAATTACGAGCTGGAGACTTTTTTTGTGTTGATTCACGAGGTGTCAGTTGTAACACAGCAATTGAACCAAGAGGTGGATTTAGTTGTAAGGATTTTTAATTTGTAATAGTATCCATTGATTTTTTATTCATCATGATGTAATGTAGTGAACATTACAGACTTATTTGTCGTAAGAAAATACTATTATGTCACAAGATAACCTAATTACATTGTACTCAAAAGAAGCTGATGAGCATGTGGTAACTTCACGTAACAAGAAAAAATTTGCAAACGCTGATAAACTTTCTCTTGTTAAATTCAGTAAAAAATTACGAAAACGAGTACTTTTTACAGAAACAAAAAAAATGCACAAGAAAAAATAATTTTCTTTTCTTGTTAAGAAAAGGGAAGAATATCTTCCTTTTTCTATTGACCAAATAATGGTCATTTGGGCGATTAGTTAAATGGTATAATAGAGGTCTCCAAAACCTTAGTTGGGAGTTCGATTCTCTCATCGCCCGCACATTAAAAAACATCTTACTTTAGTAAGATGTTTTTAATATATAAGTGTCAAAAGGGCAATGCTGCATCCCAAGGCTATAATGGCAGAAATCGCCAAGGGTAAATTTTTACCCTTAAAACCTAATTTTACAACGTGAGAAATAATTGCCTCAATCATTAAAATAATGATACCAATTGCCCCAATGATTATTGTTTGAGGTATTAATATAAAAATACCAAATAATAATTCTAGTATTCCAGTTCCGATTCGTCCGTAATATTCAGGCAACTCAAATAAATGTATTTTTTTTGAATATTTCTTTTGACTCTGGGTGATCACTAAATTTATAGCGTAAGGTTTGTAAGATGATACCTGCAGAAATTATTTTAATAACAATATAATATTCATATATTAATTATATTTTATTTAATAAATTTACGTATCGTGCTTTCTATTTCTTGAGTATCATTATATGGATTAAACCAGTGAATGTTTTTATTCTTTTTAAACCATGTTCTCTGCCTTTTTGCGAATTGGATGGTTTTTGTTGTAAGTTGTTGAATCATTTCAGAGTATGAAACCTTTTTTTGTAGATAATAAGCCATATATCGATATTCAAGACCAAGCTCTTCCATTCTGGTATACGAAACCCCTTGCGCATACAATCCTTCTGCTTCTTTGAGCATATTGTCATTTTCTAGCCTTTCAATGATTCGTTTTTCTATTATTTTATTGTGTTGTTTTTTTGGTATATCAAGCCCTATAAATAATACATTGTATTTTTTTGATTGTTTTTGCCTTGGTACTTTTCCTAGAGATTCAATAATTTCAAGAGCACGAATCAAGCGAACTGGGTTTTTGTGATCTATATTTTGTGCTCGTAATGGGTCTTTGGATTGTAATTGTAGAAATAACTCTTCAGTATTCAATTTTGATAATTTGTTACGTAGTTCATTATTAGCAGGTACATTGGGGAATGATTGATTGTAAATCAGCGCATCTATATACATACCTGTTCCACCACAAATGATTGGAATTTTTTTTCTTGCCAGTATTTCTGTTATTTTTTTTCTTGCTAACATTACATATTCTTGTACAGAAAATACATCTTGAGGGTTAGTAACATCAATCATGTAATGAGGTATTCCTTGCATTTCTTCATGGGTTACTTTTGCTGATCCTATATCTAATCCAATATACACTTGTCTTGAGTCTGCAGATATTACTTCACCCTTATATTTTTTAGCTATCTCTATTGATAGAGAGGTTTTACCTGTCGCTGTTGGTCCACAAATGACAATTATTTTTGGTTTTGGTACTAACCTATTTTTTAGGTATGTTATGATAGACATATATTCAGATTATAATGATTTTTTAAAAATAGCTATATGAATAATGAAATTTATGAAACAATACCAATGCGTATTGGTGACACGCTTCCAGAAATAGAATTACATGCCTTTCATGAAGGTAAGGAGGTTAGGTTACAAACAACTGATTATGAGGGTAAGTGGACAGTTTTCTTTTTTTATCCAGCAGATTTTACTTTTGTGTGTCCGACAGAACTTGAAGAGCTCGCTGATAACTATGAAGTCTTTAAAGAGATGAATACTGAAATTTTCTCTGTTTCAACAGATACTGTGTTTACACACAAGGCATGGAAAGACAATTCGCCTACTATTGGAAAAGTTCAATTTCCTATGGTTGCAGATACCAATGGAAGTTTATCAAAGTTATTTGGTACTTATATTCATGAAGAAGGGCTCTCACTACGTGGAACATTTATTATTAACCCAGAAGGTGAATTAATTGCCATGGAAATAAATAATAATGATATTGGACGTTCTGCAAAAGAGCTTATTCGGAAAATACAAGCCGCACAATTTGTGCGTGAGCATGATGGACAGGTATGTCCTGCTAACTGGCAGCCAGGTGATGATACTTTGGAACCAGGAATGGATTTAGTAGGGAAGTTGTAAAAGAAAAAACATCTAAATAGGTTAGGTGTTTTTTTGTTTATACACACGATTGAATAAAGTCAAAGTTATCCACAAATCTATTTTTACAATAATTTGCAGAGTTATGTGGGATAGAGTAGAATATAAGTGGGATGAAGTGGTATATAACGGTGAAACGTTTAAATGTATTCATGTAGCAATTAATCCATTGGTTTCACTGTTATATACCACTTCATCAATACGATCTATTCGCGAGATCTGGTTATTAAATTCTTACTATGTTAATCGGTGAACACAAACACACACTTGATACTAAAAAACGCTTATCACTTCCTTCAAAATTTCGAAAGGAATTAGGGAAGAGCGTTGTTATTACCAAGGGTCTTGATAATTGTCTCTTTGTTTATTCTCTAAAGGAGTGGAAAAAATTTTCAGAAAAATTAGGAGAACTTTCAATGGGGCAAGGGGATACTCGAGCATTTTCACGATATTTCTTAGGAGGAGCTGTTGAAGTTGATATTGATTCTGCAGGACGAATTTTAATTCCAGATTTCTTGAAAGATCTCGCACATTTACAAACAAAAGTTATTGTCGCAGGTATTGGAAGTCGTGTTGAACTTTGGGATGAAGAACGCTGGGAATCATACCAACAAGCCCTTGAGAAAAAGGCAGATGTTGTTGCTGAAAAACTTGGTGACATTGGAATGATTTAATTATGTCTGCTCATATCTCAGTTTTAATGAATGAGGTTCTTGAGGGTCTTGATATTCAACCTAATGACATTATCGTTGATGGCACGATAAACGGTGGAGGTCATGCGTTTGCTATAACAAAGCAGCTTTCTGATAAAGGTACCCTTATTGGTATTGACCAAGATAGTACCGGTTTATCTGTTTCAAGAGAACGCCTAAAGAATGTACAGCCAGTTATTCATCTTGTTCATGATAATACACGTCATATAGATACTATCCTTGATAATCTAGGTATTCATTCATATAACAAGTTACTACTTGATCTTGGATGGAGTAGCAATCAATTTGAAAATCCTGAACGTGGTTTTTCTTTTCTGTACGATGGGCCTCTTACTATGTCTCTATCGGACAACGAGGATTCAGTGATATTTACAGCCTACGACATCATTAACACATGGAGTGAACAATCATTAATAGATATCCTTGAGGGGTATGGCGAAGAACGGTATGCCTGGAAAATTACGCAAGCTATTATTGAACATCGAAATCGTAAACCTATAGAACGAACACTTGAGTTGGTTGATATCGTGGCGCGAGCAGTTCCAGCAAAGTATCGGAATGCTCCATTACACCCAGCGACAAAAACCTTTCAGGCTTTACGTATTGCAGTAAATGATGAAATGGAAGCTTTGCGGGAAATTTTAGAAAAAGGATTTGAACGTTTGGCCCCAGGCGGTCGAATGGTTATCATTTCTTTCCATAGTATTGAAGATCGTATTGTAAAAAACTATTTTAAAAAACAGAAGCAAGAAGGTAAGGGGGAGGTTCTCACGAAAAAACCCCTTATTGCATCAAGCGAAGAGCTTGTTTCTAATCGTCGGGCACGTAGTGCAAAACTTCGCATCCTAAAAAAAATATGAAAACGCTAATACAACAATTACATACACAAAAAAAGAAACTAGTTCATGTATTACTAGGTTCTATTGCTCTACTTTTTGTGGTGTATAGTTTTGGGATAGCAAGTACCACTATTAATATTGCTGATGCAAAAATGTATGATCAAGATATTAATGAACTACAAACTGAAATTGCAGAATTAGAAGTAGAATATTTTGAAATTATAAATATTTTATCAATAGATGAAGCAGAGAAGTATGGTTTCACTGAAACATCAAATCTACACTATGCCTATATTGATAAAACAAAAGCTGTTGCTTATAATCTTTAAGATTAGTTTATGAAACGAGAAAATAAACAATTTCTCTTTCGACTTCGAGTAATTTTTGTTGGAGTTGTATGTATTGGATTCGTTTTAATTGCGAATCTTTTTTACATACAAGTTACCAATGGTAATCGTTTCCGAGAGCAGGCAGACGGTCAGTATGTTGTTGCGACATATAATTCTTTTGAACGGGGAAGTATTTTTTTTGAAGAACGTGAAGGGACACGAATTTCTGCAGCAGGTCAAAAATCTGGGTACAAAATATCTATTAATCCAAAAAAATTTACTGCAGACCCCGAAGAAGTGTTTACCGTACTTTCAATCACTCTTGATATCGATAGAGAAGATTTTTTTTCAGATATTGAAAAGAAGAATAGAACATATATAGAAATAGCCCATCAGGTTCCAAAAGAAATAGGAGAACAAATAAAAAAAGACTTAGGTTCTGCAATACAGTTACATGCTGAAAAATGGCGTGTTTACCCACTACAAGGCTCTGCAGCTCATGTACTAGGGTTTTTAGGGTATAAGGGTGATGAATATGCTGGTCGCTATGGTTTAGAAAGAGAATATGAAGACACCTTAAAACGAGAGAATGTTGATGTGTATACCAATTTTTTTGCTCGAGTATTTCATAATGTACAAAACCTTGTTGATTCAACTTCAGTCCCTGAAGGAGATATTGTTACCACTATAGATCCTCAAGTTCAATTATTTTTTGAATCTGAATTGAAAGATATCCAAGATACATGGGATTCAGCTTCAGTTGGTGGTATTATCATGAATCCTAAAAATGGTGAAATCTATGCTCTTGGTGCGTATCCTAATTTTGATAATAATGATTTTTCTGAGAATAGTATTAGTGATTTTAAAAATCCACTTGTTGAAAATGTATACGAACTTGGTTCCATTATTAAACCTTTTATTGTTGCAATGAGTATTGATAGTGGTGACATCGACGTTAATACTCTCGAATACTATGATGCAGGTTCTGTTGATGTAGAAGATTATACTATTAACAATTTTGATAAAAGAGGACGTGGTTGGGTCAATGTTCAAGAAATATTAAACCAATCATTAAATACTGGTATGGTACATATCGCAAAACAAATCTCAAAAGATGACTTTCGAGAATATTTTGATCGTTATGGATTTACTTCAAAAACAGGTATCGATTTACCAAATGAAGGGAACAACTTAACAAGTAACCTAACCAGCAACAGACAAATTGAATTTGCTAACATGTCGTTTGGACAAGGTATTGCTATAACTCCAATAACTCTTGTGAGTGCATTATCTTCACTTGCAAATGATGGAGTCCGTGTTACACCTCATATTGTTAAAAAAATAGAATATACTAATGGATTTTCAAAAACATTTGATTATTCTGATCAAGATGTTCAAGTTCTTTCTCCAGAAACATCAGGGGAGATTTCTCGAATGTTGGTTAATGTCTTTGATGCTTATCGTGATGGTGGTGTAAAATTACCTAATTATCGAATTGCAGCAAAAACAGGAACCGCACAAATACCTAACCCACAAGGAGGATATTATGACGATCGGAATCTCCATTCATTCTTTGGTTATTTTCCAGCATATGATCCAGAGTTTATTGTATTTCTCTATACGGTACACCCAAAGAATGTAAGGTATGCATCTCAGACGCTCATAGATCCATTCAGGTCAACAGCTAAATATTTAATAAATTACTATAATATTCCGCCAGATAGATAAATAAAAAACCGTACATTATACGGTTTTTCATTTGAATTTTTATATGAAGTGAGTAAAATATATTTTACTGGCTCTATCGTCTAACGGCTAGGACGTATCCCTCTCACGGATAAAATCGGAGTTCGATTCTCCGTAGAGTCACAAAGTAAATTAATTATACATTTGTTATAATTTATCTATGTGCAGAGGAAAATTACAATGTAATGAATTAGGTGTTAATTTTGATACTTGGAATACTAAAACCCCACTAAAACCGCCAACATGGTTTTCTAATCAGATCAATATTTTTGAACATGCATTTGAACTTGCTACACAAGGCAATATTCAAAAATCTATTGAGATATTACAAACAATACGGAATATTGATTTACAAGATTGGTATATAGAACATGGACAAGTATCAGGAAGATTCAGAAATAAAATACTACAAATACCAAGAAATAAATCAAAAGATATCCTTTGTGATCCACTACGTTCACCAGAAAAATATGCAGAGGAAGTTTTTAAACGTGATAGTTATACGTGTCAGTATTGTGGAGGAAAAGTTATTTCAAAAAAGATTTTCAAAAAGTACGAAGACTTGGTTGGTAGCGACCACTTCAAATCAACAGGAACCAATCGCCAGCGACACGGAATCGTTCTTGCTTCACGTGCTAACGCTGACCATATAATCCCGTGGAATCTTGGAGGAAAAACAGACCCTGATAATCTCATAACTTCGTGTTGGTCATGTAACTATGGGAAGGCAGGATATACTCTAGAACAATTACAGCTTGATAATCCCAAAGATAATGATTATTTAAATAAAGACTGGTTTGGATTACAAAACTACATCTGACTATTTTATAATCCAAACATAATAAAAAACACTCAAAATGAGTGTTTTTTAAATTATTCTTGGCTATCTTTTGATAAGGTAAGAGTAAATGTAATTGGAACAATATTATCAATTGCTTTGTCTCCTAAGTCATCAAAGAATGATGTTGATCCGTACCGTACATCCCATTGTGATCGATCAAAATCAAATGAACCAGATAATGCATACATTCCTTCATTTTCTGTTACAGAAACAGGAATTGAAATAGGATGAGTTTGGTCTTTCACTGTTAATTCACCGTCAAGGTTCATACCATCAAATCCAGTAATCATAAAGGTACTTGTTGGATATGTTTCAACAGCAAAGAAATCATCACTCTTAAGGTGACCATTTACGCCGTCAGAGTCACTTGTTATGTCATTCATATCAATTACAACCTCTCCAGTAGCTGATGAATCTACAAGGATGATATCTCCTGACTGAATACCAAATGTTCCGGTATGTGATTTAACCGTTCCCATTTTTCCTACCCAATTTAACTCTGATTCTGATTCAATAACCGTATAATTCCCATCTTCTAGTGTTGTTGTTTCTGAAATAGTATCGTTAGGTTCTTGGGTTGTTTCGGTTGATACCTCTTCGTTTTGATTTGTTGTTGTGTCTTGTTTTTGTAATTGTTTAACAATCAAGAATACCAAGACAACAGCGATAATTAAAATAATAGTTTTTTTCATATATTGTTTTGTTAATGTTTAAAATCCGAACGTTCCTCCAGAGTAGAGAAGTACCATACTTATTGATACAAGAATACCAACAACGATCATAAAATTCTTTACTCGCCTTCGTCCTTTTTTACTAAATAAATTCATAGTATACTTATAATATACTATGAAAGATTTTCGAACAAGAACACAAAAAAAACAACCTTTTATGTATTCATGGTTTTTTTTGCTGTTTCTGTTGTTCGTAACGGTTCTCTTCGCTCGTGGTGCATATGCGTCTTTTGTAAAGCGTCAAAATGCTGACCTAGAAAAAGATAAATACCAACAACATCTTGATGAACTCAGTGATAAGAAAAAGGAATTAGAATCACGTATTGAAAATCTTAAAACAGAAAGAGGCGTTGAAGAAGAATTACGTAAACGATTTGATATCACCAAAGAAGGAGAAACTATGATTCGTATTATTGATAAAAATGATGAGTAGAGTAGATATGTTCTTTTTATATTTTATTGGTATACTAGATGTGTACTTATTAGTATTAACGTAATAAAAATATGAAAAACGTAACAATTTATTCAACACCTACATGTCATTTTTGTCATATGGCTAAAGATTATTTTAAAGAAAACAATATTGAATATATAGAATTTGATGTTGCTGCTGATACTGAAAAACGCGCAGAAATGATGGAAAAAACAGGTCAAATGGGGGTTCCTCAGATTGAAATTAATGGCGAAATGGTTGTTGGATTCAATGAAGCTAAGATAGAAGAATTACTAAAAGCTGAATAATTAAAAACACTCTTTTTAGAGTGTTTTTCTTTTTTTGTAAATGAACGTATACTGTTTTTATTGTCTCTATAGTTCAACCGGATAGAACAAGAACCTCCTAAGTTCTAGATCCAAGTTCAAGTCTTGGTAGAGACACACATTATTTTATATTTTGGTTATTTATCATAAATGAATTATAATAGTGAGTATAATTCATACGTTATTATTTATTTTTTTATTATATGTTAAAAAACACAATGCTTAATAAAATAGGGCTAGGAATTATGACATTTTCTTTTATTTTTCTTGGTTCTGGGACTGCAGTTTTTGCTGCTGAATGTGAATTTACAAGAACTCTTAAAGAAAATTCAGAAGGAGAAGATGTTCGTTGTTTACAAAAATATCTGAACGAATCAGGCACAAATATTAGTGCATCAGGACCAGGTTCAACAGGAAAAGAAACCGATGAATTTGGTTCATTAACAAAGAATGCTGTTATGAGATGGCAAGCAAAACATGGTTTAGTAGCCGATGGTATTTTTGGACCAGGTTCCCAAAAAAAATACGCTTCCCTTGTTAATATAACTTCAAATGTTGGTTCATCAACAGACATTTCAGCAGGTGAATTAGAGGAACTACTTAAATCCTTACAAGATGAAGTAGATACTGAAACAAGCACAACGACAACAACTCAAACAGCCTTAGATTCTCTCTTTAAAAATACCGTAAATAAATTCAAGGAGACACACCAGGCTATTGAAGATGCAGATGATGATGGGTACGATATTGATGATGCATCAAGTGATTATTTTAATGCTATTGAAAATCTTATTGATGCGTTGGTGTATTATTTTAACGGAGATTATTCAAAAGCGGAATATGAGTTAGAAGATGCTCGTGATGAAGTGAATGACGCCTTTGATGAAACAGGTAATGATCAAAAAAAGGATGCTGAAGAAGCTATAGAAAAAGCTAAAGATGCAATTGATGATGCCGAAGACGAAATTGATGACGCCGATGATGATGGAGACGACGTTGATGACGCCGAAGATCTACTGGATGACGCTGAAGACCTTTTAGATCAAGCGGAGGACGCATTAGATGATGGAGATTATGATGACGCTGAGGATTTTGCAAATGATGCTGAAGACCTAGCAAACGACGCTATGGATGAATTAGATGGTGGTAGCCTAAAAGAAAAAGCTAAACAAGCAATCGAAGACGCTGAAGACGAAATCGAAGACGCTGAAGACGAAATCGAAGACGCCGATGATGATGGAGACGACGTTGATGATGCCGAAGATCTACTAGATGAAGCTGAAGATGCATTAGATGATGCATATGATAACTATGATGATGGAGATTATGAAGATGCTATTGATGACGCCGAAGATGCTGAAGATTTAGCGAAAGACGCAGTACGTGCAATTGAAAATTAAAAATAAAAACTCACTTAATTATGGTGAGTTTTTATTTTTTCTTAATTTACAATAACAGCCTATTAGTACTAATTTATTTATATTGCAGGAGGTTGTAAATGTGATATACTTCTACTCACATGGATCAAAATCTTCAAAAATTAATTGAGGAAAATAATAAATTATTAAAAGAAAATTTATCGTTAACTCAAGAAAATTCTAAAAAGATTAAAAAAATTCAATCTCATATTCGACGAACAATGGTGGGTAAGGCGTTGTATTGGATTATTATTATTAGTGTAACTATTGGAGCCTTTTACTTCTCTAAACCATATATTGATAATGCTATTCAAACCTATGACACGTTCAGAGAAAATGTAGACCGTTCTTCAAATATTATTAATAATCCTGGTTCTGTGTTTAAAGATGTTAATCTTGTTGAACAATTTTTTGGTTCATAGTTGTTTTTGCTCGGGTAGCTCAGTTGGTTAGAGCACTTGATTGAAGCTCAAGGTGTCGGCAGTTCGAGTCTGCCCCCGAGCACATATAAAAATCTCATAATATATTATGGGATTTTATTTTGCTATTGTGTTTTAAATAAAAAATTATATATTTAAATAAATTATTTAAATAAAAAAATGGATTATACATCTTATAAAAAGTACTATTTTTATACAGCGTTATTTTTTATCCTTGAGCTATTCTTTGTGTTTGCTGAGACTCATTTTATATTGAGAAATTACCTTACTGATATTTTTGCAGTTATGTATCTCTATTTTTTCTTTCGAAGTTGTAAGATAAAGGTGTTTACTTCTTTAGTGACTACTTTTGTTATCTCGTATTGTATTGAAATATCACAATATTTTAATGTATTTAAGGAATATAATGGTAGCTGGGTATCAGAATTAGTTTTTGGCTCGACCTTTGATGTTTGCGATTTACTTGCTTATAATATAGGACTTGGAATATGTATAATTATAGAACTAATGCATACAAAAAAACTACCTAGTTTCTAGGTAGTTTTTATTTAATCTTCAGACGTGCTTGACGGTCTCTATCCACGAGAGGTAGAACAAGTGTTAATAATCCATGTGATTCGTGAGCTTCTGCTAATTCAATGTCTATTTCTTCTGGAAGGTTAATAGTTCGTTCAAATGCTCCCCAGTATAATTCTTCGAAATATGTTGTATCAATACGCCCTTCAGGTTCATTTTTACGTGAACCTTCAATGCTTACTTGATCACGGGTAAGAGTAATATTGATTTCAGATTTCTGGATACCTGCAACCATTGTCTTTAGGATAATGGCATTATTAACACGGTACATATCAACTGAAAGTTCCCCAATTTCTTCTTCGTAGGTATCTTCAATTTCATCATCAATGTATTCATCTTCTTCTGCTTCAAGATATTCTCCGTCCATTACATCGTAATCTTCATCTTCGTTATTAAATTTAATACTTCCTGTTAGTTTTTCAAAAAATGATTTTTTGTTTGTCATAATATTATTTAGATTAGTGATTAATACGTCGGACTTTTTCAAAAAGTGCAATAATGATAAGTGTTACCAACCATAATATCCCCAAGGTAAGAAGTCCATTAATCTCTACATACTTAATTATAAAGTAGTTGAAAATGGTATGCAATATAATTACAATTCCGAGTCCAAGTATAGTAAAAAGGATTTTAGTGTTTCTTTTTTTATAACAAACAAATCCAATAATAATTCCTAATATTGCAGCAAGAACACTGTGTAGAATACTTGCCCCTAAGAATCGTAAGGTACCAGTTTCAATAATGAATGATATATCTTGCTGGAGACTCGGTTCAAGGAGGAACATTACGTTTTCAGCTGCAGCGAAACCCAAAGATCCTGTAATTAAATAAATAGCGTAATCAATAGGTTCATCTAGGTATGATGAGTGAAAGTCTATAAGAAATACTACTGCAAATTTTACAATTTCCTCAGCAGCAGCAAAAATTAGTATGCGTTCCGTTCCTACGATACCCATTGCTTTTACTAATTGTTCTGTTGGGAGAACAATAAAAACTGACAATGCGCCAGCAAAAAAAGTTAGCATAAGTAATCCACGTGGTTCAGGTTGGAATCGATCCTCTCGTAACCAAAAAAACAACCACAATAAAGTAGGAATGACTCCAGTAAGGAGTATTGTCCACACTACTTGGGTTGTTAATATTTCGGCCATAATGCTGTCATTAGTATATCACGGTCGGTATCATTTTTGATATCTTGCCATATTTCTTCTGTGATAAATGGCATAAATGGGTGAAGAATAATAAGCATTGTTTTGAGTGTTTGCCGTAAGAAATGTTTTCGAGACATTACCTCTATTTCATTTCCATTTTCAAAAATATTTTTTGACTCTTCTAGTATCTCATCTGCAAACGTATGCCAAATATAGTGATATAGTTTTTCTCCGACAATGTAATATTTAAATTCATCCATTTCTTTAGTTATTTCAGAAATTAATGTTTGTTGCTCGTTGAGTAATTCCTTGTCTCGCGGTGAAAATTCTATTAAATCATTATCATCTGATACATGTGTTTCTGTGAGGATAAACCGTGTTATGTTCCATAATTTATTCCCAAATTTTGAATAGGCTTTTATTTTATTTTCATCAAGGTTTACATCATTCCCAGGACCGTTACCAACAATCATTGCCATACGCAGAGCATCGGTTCCGTATTTTTCAATAAGATCTACTGGGTTAATAATATTTCCAAGTGACTTGGACATTTTTCTTCCCTGTGCGTCACGCACTAATCCATGAAGGTAGACTGTTTCAAAAGGAATATCTCCTAATAAATAGGTTGTCATGAGAATCATACGAGCTACCCAAAAAGGTAAAATATCATATCCGGTTTCAAGAACTTGGGTAGGATGATACGTATGGAGATCCTTCGAATCAAGGTTTGGCCATCCAAGTGTAGAAAACGTCCATAACCCAGATGAAAACCAAGTATCAAGAGTGTCTTCATCTTGGACCCATTCTCCTGAATCATCTGGTGCATGTGCTCCTACGTGTATTTCTTCACCTTTGTACCAAACAGGAATTCGATGACCAAACCAAATTTGTCGTGAAATATTCCAATCACGTAAATTATTAATCCAGTGTAAATATTGTTTTTCAAATTGAGCTGGCATTATCTTAATTTGTTCATTTTCGACTACTTGCAACATTAGTTCTTTTAATGTTACTTGTGAACCTGATGTAATACCGTCAATATTTGAGTAAGGAAGGGTAAATTTTTTATTTACATCAATCCACCACTGTAATTTTGGTAAGGGTTCGATGACCGCACCTGTTCGTTCGGCGGTTCCAACACTTTGTATAATGTCTTCTGTTTCAATGAGTAACCCTTCTGATTCGAGCCATGCTACAACTGACTCACGTGCTTGAGCTACTTTTGTATCTTTTACACCTTCCATTCCAATAGTCATTTTCCCATATTCATTAATAATTTGTTTTAATGGTAGGTTATGACGTTCTGCAATTTCCCAGTCTGCAATTGAATGAGCAGGTGTTACCCCTAGAGCACCAACACCAAATTCCGGGTCAACATGTTCATCTGCGACAATTTTTACAGTAACGTCTGCTCCTGCAAAATTAAACGAGTATTCATTCCCAATATATTGTTGGTATCGTTTATCGTCCGGGTGTACTGCAACTGCGGTATCCCCTAATTTTGTTTCTGGTCGTGTGGTTGCAATAGGAAAAGGGAAGTCATGTGAATATTTAAAGGTATACATTTTTCCAGGACGGTCCACGCGAACAACTTCATCATCAGAAATAGTTGTTTGACCTTTTGTATCCCAATTAACAATACGTTCCTTACGATAAATAAGATTATCATCGTACATTTTCTTAAAAGCTGTATATACTGCTTCTTCACGTTGTTCATCTAGGGTATATGCCTCACGTGACCAATCGAGCGATGCACCCATTTTTTTACATTGAGCAATAATAGTATCATGTGAATTTTGTGCAAATTCATTCACTTTCTTTAAAAATTCTTCACGTCCCAAATCATGTTTACGAATTTTTTCTTTTTGTAATAGCTTTTCTACTTTTGATTGTGTTGCGATAGCCGCATGATCAGTTCCAGGAATCCATAATGTTTTTTTTCCAAGTAATCGATTGTATCGAACCATGATATCTTCGATAGCTAGCATTGATGCATGACCTGTATGCAATGTTCCTGTTACATTTGGCGGAGGAAGTACGATAGAAAAAGATTCTGCGTCAGGTTGTGTTAACTGTGCATTAATCATTTCATCAGGATTAAAAAAACCTGATTCTTCCCATTTTTTATAAATAGCATCTTCAGTTTTTTGAGCATTATAAGGGCTTAAAAATTTCTCATTCATAATTGATATCCTATCATATTGGTGTTTATTTTAAAGATTATAATAAAAAAATATTGCTTTTTAAATTATTTATGATTTAATTTATTTAAATTAAAAAACAAAATAATATGGTTGCACGATTGGTAAACGCACCAACGAATTTATTTATTAATTTCTTAGTTGGTTAAATAGAAATTCAACTCAACTTCTTGATGAAGAAAAAGAAAAATTCCGTTTATTTGTTGAAAGTAAAAACAATACATGTGTTTTCTTTGGTGAGTGGCCGAAAGAACGAGTTGTCACTGAAAAAGACGTACTACGGTTACATGAAAAATACGATAAAAAAGCAGATACTAAAACCTCTAAAAGAGCTCAGGTTGCACAGGTGCTGCAGTGGGTAACTTTGGTTATTATCTCTGGTATACTAACTGGTATACCTAGCATGGATACTTCGGGTAAGGTTAAAATTATTTTAACTATTATCGCTGTGTTTATTGGATTAGTAATAACTAAAATACAAAAAAGTAAACTTATTACAATACGTATTGATGCTTATAAGTATAGATTAAAACAGATACAATTAGAAAAAGAATATGTACCAAAAGGATTGTTACCTGCTGATACACTTATTAATAAAGCGCTCAGAGGATCTTCCCGTGTTGAAGAGGAAGAGCGAGATATAGAATATGAAAAATATTCTTTAACGAACTTAGAATTGATTATTGTTTTTCTTATACAATTTATGTATTTTGGTATTTTAGTTATTAATTTCTTTATTATTAATTTTTTACAACTTTAAATTACCAACAGCTACTATCTCATTTTCTGGGATGGTAGCTTTTTGTTTATTTTCTACATGGTTAATAAATCCAGCTGTTGCAATCATGAGGCTATTATCACCACACATTTTTTGCTCTGGTAGATAGAGTGGAATATTATATTCTTCTATTTTTTGTTTGAATGCTTTGATGATAAATTTATTTGCAGAAACGCCTCCAGCAATAATAAGTCCTTGTACATTGTATGCTTCAACAGCACTCATCGTTTTTTTAATAAGAACTTCAGTGACCGCGTGTTCAAATTCACGAGCTATGTCGTATATAATTTGTTTATTTAATTTTTTTTCTTTTTGTAAATCATCAATAAGATACCGTGCTGCTGTTTTAAGTCCAGAGAATGAAAATCGATAATCACCAGAATTAATCATTGGGCGAGGAAGAGCTATGTTCTCATTTTCAAATCCTTTTTGTGCTGCGGTTGAAATCTTTGGACCTCCTGGATAATCCATACCTAGCATACGTGCTACTTTGTCAAAGGCCTCACCAACAGCATCATCAATGGTTTCTCCGATGATTTCATATACACCCCAATTTTTTATTAGTACGAGTTGTGTATGTCCACCAGATATTAATAATGAGATTATTGGAAAAGAAAATTCTGATAGGTCTAATAATGCGTGTTCTTGGTTCAGGTAATTTTCTTTCAAGAGAATAGAAGTGATATGACCTTCCATATGGTTAACAGGAATGATTGGTATATTCCAAATATTTGATAGTGCTCGTGCAAAATTAACACCAATCCATAATGCTGGGGCTAATCCTGGACCATAAGTAACCATAATCATATCAATTGAAGGTGTTTCTATATTTTGTAATAGTGAGATAAGTGATTTATATAGTTCAGGTTCACGTTCTAGAATACCTTCTATTTTCTCAAGATTTTCAATGTTTATTTTTTTTTCTGTATACAGATTTGCTTCTTTGAGTGCTTGTTTTAACAGAGGAACAAGGTTCTTTGCATGTTCTCGTTTTGCTAGGGCAGGGAAAACGCCACCGTATTCTGCATGAATATCGATTTGTGAAATAACTAAATCAGATAATACTTTGAAATTAGTATTATTTTCATAGGTATGAGTTTGTATAATTGAAAGAGCTGTTTCATCACAGCTTGTTTCAATGGCAAGAATATTCATATACTCGTACTATATCAAAACTTTATAAAATGTGGAGAACTACATGAGAATACTTGTTTTTTTTGAAAAAATTAGTTTAATATAATATATATTACTCAATTAATAATATATATTATGAAATCATTTATATTAAAAACTTTTTTTGCAGGGATATTATTATTCAGCGGATTTTATGTTTATAACGCAGAAGCACAATCAGTTGATAGCTATTACACAGTAGGTTCAACATACCAACAATATCCAGTTGTTTCTTCTGAGCCGTATTACTATAATCCTAATCAAGAATACATTAATCAATTATTGCAACTCATTGCACAATTGCAAGCTCAATTAGAAGCTCAAAGTAATTATGGTTATAACAACTCATACCCTTACTATGGTAATTATAATACCTATAATCCTTACACCTATACAACAACATCAGGAAATAATTCATATTCTAATTCTGATGATAGACCAGATGTAGATACCAAATCTGCTCGTGATATAGAAGATGATTCAGCAGAACTTCGTGGAGATGTTGATATGAATGATGCACGTAATGGAATTGTATTCTTTGTATATGGTCAAGATGAGGACAAGATTGAAGACGTAGAAGATGATTATGACGAATATGATGATGTTCGAGACGATGAAGAAGATGACGACTTTGAAGTTGTGAAAGTCGATAATGATCTTGATGACGATGATTCTTACGATGAAGAGGTAGATAATTTAGAAGAAGGAGAAGATTACTATTTTGTTATCTGTGTTGAATATGATGATGAAGATGGTGATGAGACATTAGAATGTGGAGATGTCGAAGATTTTGAAACAGATGGAGATTCTGATGAAGAGCCAGACGTAGAAACTGATAGCGCTACTGATATTGATGACGATTCAGCAGAACTTCGTGGAGATGTCGATATGAATGACTACGACGGAGGACGTGTATTCTTTGTTTGGGGACAAGACGAAGATGACGTTGAAGATGTTGAAGAGGAAGATTCATACAGCGACGTTGATGAAAATGGTGATGATTTACAAAAAGAAAGTGTAGATAATGACTTTGATGGAAATGATTCTTTTGAATTAAACATTTATAACCTTGATGATAATACTGATTACTATTTCAGGATTTGCGTTGAGTATGAGGATGATGGAAATAATGACACACTAGAATGTGGAGATGTCGAAGATTTTGAAACAGACTAATTTCATCATAAATATCCAAAATAAAAAACTTTCATATGAAAGTTTTTTATTTTGGATACGTACTAGTTAGTAGACAACATATATGTCGAACAAAGTTGTAAGTAATGAATAAAAAATACGCAAAACCAACTATTAATATGGGTACATTCCTTCTTCACTAAAACATTATTACTGCCATAGTGTTTTTTAATTATTAATATCTAATTTAGAGTGAAAGTTTTTTAAAAATTATTCGTACTATGTAGAGGAAGTTATATATTATAACTAATACATTCAATAATTAAGTCATTATGAAATCGATATTTAAAAAAATACAAAAACAAAAAAAGAAATTATTTATTATTCTCGGGTTTTTATTGATAATTCTAATTTATTTCATTTTTAGGCCGTCAACTTCAGAAACTTCATCAAGTCAGTTTGCGGTTATAGAAACGGTTGAGCGAGGTGTAGTTTCATCAGGTATTGAAACAACAGGAACCATTGTTGCTGCAAATAAATTAAGTCTTGATGTCTATAAGCAATCAAAACGTATTGAGGTTGTAAACGCTGTAAATGGGGGACACGTAGAAGAAGGTGATGTTCTCTTTTCTTTCGATAAAAGTAGCGCAAATGTTGCAGCTCAGAGCGCTCAGACAAAAGTAACTGAAGCAAAATTAGCACTTCAACAAGAGCAAGAAAATTATTTTGATGATAATACAGAAATTAAAACACTTGACCAACAAATTGAAGATTTATATGTATCACTTGAGCAAACAGAAGATGATAAGATTGATGCGTATAAGGATTATTTAAATGCAAATCTTGAAGCGATTCCTGAAGATAATGATTTATTAAGTAGAAATGCTCCCGTTATATCTGGTTACTATAATGATACAGAGCCAGGCGAATACCATATTGAAGTGTACCAATCAGCAGCAGATTCTGGTTATTCAATTAGCATAAATGGATTATATAGTGGCAAGGAAACAGTATATATAAATAAATCTATCGACCTTGGTGATAGTGGATTAGAAATAAGCTTTAGTGACGATATCAAAAATGGAGATGAATGGGTGGTTACACTCCCAAATACTTTTTCCTCGCAGCACCAAAAAGCACAAGAGGTATATGAACAAGAAATTATAGATATAGATAATAGTATTGCTAGTTACAAGAATGATATAGATATAAAGATTCAAAATCTTGGGGATGCATCTTATACCGACTCTTCTGACTATCGAGAATTACGTCTGGCACAAGCACAAGCTGAATTATCTGAAGCTCAAGTTCAATTATCTGAAAATTATGAGGTTATTCGGGATCAAGATATTATCGCTCCGTTTTCAGGAACAATAGATGGGCTCGAGAATGTTGTGGTTGGGGCTACACCTTCTGGTGGTTCAGAAGATCCTATTTCATTCGGTACACTTATTTCTGATGAATTTTTGGTTAATTTCAGTCTTGGTGTGGTTGATGTTGCTAAAATAGAAATTGGACAAAAGGTCCTAGTAACGGTTACTTCTTTTACTAATACAGAACCTCTTGAGGCATTTATTACAGAAATAAGTTCCTTACCAGAAAGTGATGGGGTTGCACAGTATCAAGTGCAAGCACTTATTACTCCTTCTGAAAATATGTCTTTTGAACTCAGAGAGGGGTTGCTAGCAGATATTGAAATCATAGAAGAAGAAGTTTCTAATGTAATTCGTATTCCACGTTCAGTTGTTAGTTATGAAAACAGGGAGGCACGTGTTGAAATTTTAGATAATCCATCAGACTTACAACAAGAACAGATTGATCGATTAGGAATTATTAGATTGGATGAAATGGAGCTTGCTTCGTATTTTGTAGTTGTGGAACTTGGACTTGAGGGTGCGTATTATGTTGAAATTATATCTGGATTAGAAGAAGGGCAGTATGTTATTTCAACCGAGAGTTCAGAAGAAGAAACGAGTGTAATTTCTGGTTTTGGACCAGGTTCAAGAGATGGAGGTGGACCACCTCCAGGTAATTAATATTTTTTATGAAAAACAAAAAACAAAAAAATATTATAGAATTAAAAGGTCTTTGTAAAAATTTCCAACTAGGGGAAGTTGAAATTAGCGTATTAAAAAAAATAGATCTTATTATTAAACAAGGAGAGATGGTTGCTATCTTTGGTAAATCTGGTTCGGGAAAATCAACCATGATGAATCTTATTGGATGCCTTGATATTCCTACTTCAGGTGAGTATTATTTTGATGGGGAATTAGTAAATAATTTTTCAGAAGAAGATCTTGCTGAATTACGATCAGTTGATATTAGTTTCATTTTTCAATCATTTCATCTTCTTCCAGGGAAAACGGTATATCAGAATGTAATGCTTCCTCTTGAGTATCAACGGAGCTTCTCAGGTAATAGAGATACATATGTACAAGAGGCTCTTCAAAAGGCACAGTTAGAAGAAGAACAGTGGCATAAGAAACCAAGTCTTCTTTCAGGAGGTCAAAGGCAGCGTGTTGCTATTGCTCGAGCTTTGGTCGCTAAACCTAAATTATTACTCGCTGATGAGCCAACAGGTAACCTTGATACAAAAACAGGAGTAAATGTACTTGAAGAACTTCGTATGCTGAATACTGAATATGGTACAACGATTGTTATTGTTACTCATGATGATTTTGTTGCTGACTTGGTTGACAGGGTTATTCATCTACAAGATGGTCAAATTATTAATAGTTAATCATGTAGCGTAGTATGAAAATAATCCAACTTGTTCATGAGTCTCTTCAGGCTCTAAAAATAAATATTTTACGCTCATCTCTAACGATTACCGGTATTGTTGTTGGTATCTTTGCTGTAACAGCAATGCTTGCTCTTGGTGAAGGTTTGAGTGCAAACATTCTCGATAGGTTTAATTCATTTTCAACTGGAGATGTTACCGTTTCTGGTGACATTACTTATCAAGATTTTGAATGGATACAAAATCAGACATATGTTGAGAATACTATTGCATCACAAACATTATCTGGTGTGAGTACCATAGCAGAAGGGGAGTCATTTAATCCAACACTATCAACGTATATTGGTAACTATGAATCTGTTGTAAATCCTGACATTATTTCAGGAGAGTTATTTGATTTTAATAATATTAATCTTAACGAAAAAGTTGCAATTATCGATGAAGGTTTCCTTGAAAAAGTTTCAGAAGACACAGGAATTGATATTTCAAATGGTTCGATAACACTTAATGGAACTCGATTTTCAATTATAGCAATTGTTGAAGGAGGAAATACTGGCTTTGGAAGAAGATCTGATGGGAATATCATTATTCCTTATGCTTCCGCTATTGGTAGTTTAACAAATACGAGCCAATTTTCTTCAATTGCTGTTGATTTAGTTGATCAAGAATATTATGAGATTGCTGCTCAGCATATTCTCGAGTCTTTAAATAGCTCACGGTATGTGGATAAGGATAGTAGCGATTACTTTAGTGTAAATAGTGCCCAGGATGCAATCGAAAATGCCCAAGAGACAACTGCCATGTTAAGTTTATTCCTAGGTATTATCGGAGCTATCACATTGTTTGTTGGTGGTATTGGTACCATGAATATGATGCTAACTACCGTTACCGAACGAACCAAGGAGATTGGATTACGAAAAGCAATTGGAGCACGAAATAGAGATATTTTGTATCAAATTCTTGTAGAATCAATAGTATTAACATTAATTGGTGGGGCAATAGGGATTATTTTAGCGTATACTGGTTCAGCTATAGCCAATAAATTATTAGAAGATAATAACACTATTCAGGTAATCATGTCTTGGAGAGTTGTATTTCTTGCTGTTGGTGTATCAATATTTGTAGGTCTTATTTTTGGATACTACCCAGCACGAAGTGCATCAAAATTGCAACCAGCAGATGCCTTACGTGCTGATTAATACCTTACCTTGCACAGGTAATACATTGTGTAGCATTAAAAAAGTATGTTAGAAGAATTTAAAAAAACAGATGAAGAAATAGTTATGTTAACTATTCAAGATTCTTCATATTTCACAGAAATAGTAAGAAGGTATGAAAAACCACTCTCTCGATATATTTGTAGACTTGGTTATTTTGAGATTACTGATGTAGAAGATATTTTACAAGATACTTTTTTAAAAATATATAAAAATCTACATGGATACAACTCTGATTTAAAATTTTCCTCTTGGGTGTATCGAATTACTCACAATGTAACTATTGATTTTTTACGAAAAAAAACAATCAGACCAGAAGGAAATTATTCAGCCGTGGATGAATCATTTTTGCAAAGACTTGCCTCGGAATTTTCAACTGATGACAATATCCTGAATAAAGAAATGAGCACGTATATTTCTCAGGCAATCTATTCTTTGAAAGATAAATATCGTGATCCTATTATTCTTTATTTTTTTGAAGATAAGTCATATGAAGAAATTAGTGATGTTTTAAAAATACCTCAAAATACTGTTGCGACTCGGTTAAGTCGGGCCAAGTCACAATTAAAAGAATTATTAGACTCAAAACAAATATATGAATAATTTTAAAAAAACCTTATCTGAAAAAATTTCACAAAGAATTCAGCAAGAAAATTTAAAGCCCGTTTCCAAGAATTTTTTCATTTTTCGTCGTATAGTTATTTGGGTTATTTTGTTACTATCAATTCTTGTTTCTTCAGGGATACTGTCTATGATTTTCTTCCGTATAGGGCAAATACGAAAACTACCTTATGAATTTATACCCTTACCGATTCAACATCAGATCTTTGATATGGTCCCGCTTATTTTCTTTGTTACGCTAAGTATAGGAGTTGTTGTTGCAATATATGAATTTACTCAAACTAGCAAAGGGTACAAATTTGAGAAATTAAAGATAGGTTTTTGTGTTCTTATATTGGTTATTATTCTTGGAATAGTATTTTCATATACTGGAATCCATCGATTTGTCCACGCTACTCTTGTTGATCGTTTACAAACCGCACCTTCTATTGAGCAAATTAAGGATAAACGTTTTAATCACCCTAACAAGGGAATGATTATAGGCGTTGTAAAAGAAAATATTTTAACAAATAGAGAAGGGGAAGATATTCATTTAATTTCAGGTAAAAATATTGAGTTAGAAGAATTTGTAAATATAGAAAACCTTGAACAACCTGTTGTTTTGTTTGGTAAACTTACTCCCGATAATTCCTTTATTGTATGTAAAATTGGTAAACAAAAAAAAGAATTATTATTTGAAAAACCAAAACCTTTTTACTCAAACACTTGTATTTAATACTTAATAAATAAAAATAAAAAGACCTGTTATGGTCTTTTTATTTGGTATACTAAATATATGTTAAAAAAAGTTTCAATTTTTTGGTTTAGAAGAGACTTACGATTTGATGATAATCGAGGTTTTTTCGAAGCGCTAAATTCAGATATCCAAGTACTTCCTATTTTTATTTTTGATTCTAATATCTTAAAAGAATTACCATCAAAAGACCATCGAGTTGAATATATTCATAATTCCGTAGGCTCTTTGCACAAAAACCTACAAAAATTTGATTCAGGGTTGGCGATGTACCATGGGGATCCATATCAGATTTTTCAAAACCTTATAAAAGATTTTGATATAACATCTGTCTATGTAAATTCTGACTATGAGCCATATGCAAAAAAACGTGACAGTCAAATCCAAGAATTATTACATCAACATGACATAGATTTCTTTTCTTATAAAGATCAAGTTATCTTTGAAAAAGATGATATTGTTAAAAATGATGAGACTCCTTATGTTGTGTACACACCATATATGAAAAAATGGATAACTCAACTTAACGCAAAACATGATTTAAAAGAATATAGCCCTAATTCAAGTAACCTTATTCAATTAAAGAATTTTCCATACCTCTCGCTTAATGATATTAATTTTACTCAATCTGGCATATCAATGCCTGAGTTCAATATTGATAGTGATTTGATTAATAATTATGGTGAATATAGAGATTTTCCTGGATTATCTGCTACGAGCCATGTTGGAACAGCGCTTCGTTTTGGGGTTATAAGTATCAGAAAAATTGTTTCAAAGGCGCTTTTGTCTAGTGATAAAACTTATTTAAAAGAATTAATATGGAGAGAGTTTTTTATGCAAATTCTGTGGCATTTTCCTTATACACAACACCAATCATTTAAAGAAAAATATGATAGTATCCCTTGGCGTGATGCTCCAAATGATTTAGAAAAGTGGAAAAAAGGACAAACAGGATACCCTATTGTTGATGCTGGAATGAGAGAATTAAATACAACAGGGTATATGCATAATCGTGTCCGTATGATAACCGCAAGTTTTTTATGTAAACATCTACTTATTGATTGGAGAGAGGGTGAAAAATATTTTGCTGAAAAATTGTATGATTATGAATTAGCTTCTAATGTTGGAAATTGGCAGTGGGTAGCTGGTTCTGGTGTTGATGCAGCCCCATATTTTCGAATTTTCAATCCAGAAACTCAAATGAAAAAATTTGATCCAAAAGGTGAGTATGTTAAAAAATGGGTTCCTGAATATTTTGGTGTTGGGTATGTTCTACCTATGGTGGATCATAAATTTGCACGTGAACGTGCGATTGAGACATATAAAACAGCATTACAAAATTTTGAAAAATAAAAGACTTAAATAGTCTTTTTATTTTTTCTACATGCTTCTGAACAATATTTTATTTCTTCCCATATACCACGTGATTCCCATCGTTTTCGATTATAAAAAATACGATTACAAACCAGGCAAATTTTGGATTCTTTTTTGTGAGTTGTAAAATTCTTGTTTTGTTTTTTCATACTTTTCTTTTTGTTCTTGGCTAAATTTAGCTGCACGATTTGTTACAAAAAACATACGACCATTTTCAGTTAGATTATCTAAGTGTTTAATAATAAAACTCCAATATAAGGCATCCCAAATTTCATTCCACTCTCCTTTTTTATAGTTACTCATTTTTGAAACATAGTTCGATCCACTGATATAGGGTTTGGTTGCCATAAGCCCGTGTGATGTATTCTGAGTCATACCGTATACATTAGGTACCATTACCCAATCATAACTATCTATAAACATTTCCATAAACCATGTATATACATCATCTGGATTTATTTCATTAAGGAATAAGAAATTTCCATGCAACATAAGACGTTCTATGTGGTGTCCATATCCTGTCTTGAGAATGCGATGAATTGATTCATCAATAGGTTGAATACCAGTATCTCCAGCCCAATATTCAAGACCTAATTTACGTTTATGTGACCAATTGTTATTGTTTCTCATTATGCTACCTTCATGTTCATATAACATGCGTATATATTCACGCCATCCAATAATTTGCCGAATGAAACCTTCTAATGAATTTATCGGAATGTTATTTTTTTCTGCGAAAGCTAACGCTTGATTAATGACATCTATAGGTTCGAGTAATCCAACATTCAATAATGGAGAGAGTACAGAATGATAGAGGATATTTTGTCCTGAGATCATTGCATCTTCGTATACTCCAAATTTCTCAAAACGAATTTTTAAAAAATCACTTGGCCACGTTTGAGCTTCTTGATGGGTAATTGGATACCAAAAGGTATCAACTAAACCATAGTTATTGGAGAAATTTTCTAGTACATATTTCCGAGCTTCTTTGATAAATTGGTTTGTATTTTCTTGTGGTTCTTGTGGTATTTTTGTAATTTCTGACTTAGGAATTTTTTTACGATTTTCATTATCAAATGACCAACGCCCACCAGTTGGTGTACCATCAGAGTTAATTAAAATATTGAGTTTTCTTCGTTGATATTTATAAAACTCTTGCATGAAATATTTTTGGTTATGTTCATGCCATTTTTTATTCTCTTCTCGGGTATTAATAAATAAAGGAGAGATTAAAAATGTTAACGTATCTCCAAGACTTCGTTTTAATCGTCGTTCTAATAAATAATCAGTTGGATCAACACAAATAACATGCTGAGGTTTTAATCTATCGATAATATCAACAATTGTTTTTCCTGGTTCATATTCAATATATTCAACTGTAATTTTTAAGCCCTCTAAGTATTTAAAGTATGCTTTCATGCTTGCCCTATGAAAGATAATTTTCTTTTTATGGAATTTGAGCTGAGTATGTTTATCACCAAAAAAGAGACTATCTTCAATGAGATAGACTTTTTTACAATGATCTAAAACAGGATGATTTTTAAATAATTGATGAGGAAAAATAAAACCTACGGAAGCCATAGGTTTTATTATACGTTTTCTAAGAAAGAGTTAAAAGTTGTAGAACTTGATAAGCTTTATCTTTTATAAAAATATATTCTTCCTCAATATCTTGTATTAACTTTTCTCGTTTCTTGAATTCTTCCTGATAAGGATCTATCAAATTAATATCTTCAAAAATTGCTTTTAATAGATTTCTATCCTTATTCTCTTTTGCCTTTAAAATGTCTTTAAATTTCTTAGGATATTTTTTTTTAATATAAAGAGTCACCCAAGTTGTTTGGTTTTCCATAACGTCTCCAAAAAGAGGTTTACCGCTATTTTCATCGATACAATCAATAATATCATCACGTATTTGAAAGAGTAAACCGAGTTCTTTCATAATTGGTGTAACTATTTCGAGATCTTTATCTGAATAGTTATCATTTATCATATAACCTAATCGAGCTGGACTGGTAAAAGTATACCAAGCTGTTTTAAGGTCATGTCTTGCTAATACATCCGATTCTGAAGTACTACCATAGTTTTCATTCATACCTATAACATCCAGAAACTGACCTCGCACGGTCCTTTGAATCATGGTAATAAATTCCTTAAATACATGTGAAGGAAGATATGATACATATTCTATTGCAGCAGTCCAAAAAACATCGCCTAAAAGTATCCCAAGATGATCACCTAGATTTTTATTATTATCAGAAAGTGTTTGTCCATATGCATTCAGTGTTGGTACATTACGTCTCATAAGTGATTCGTCCATGACATCATCTTGCAGGAGAGCAGCAAGATGAAATAATTCACTAGCTAAGGTTAAATTTAAGAGATTGTCATTCTCTAAATCTCTTCCAGAGAAAAAGTAAATTAAAAAAGGACGGATTCGTTTTCCATTATTACAATAATTTAATACAGCCTGTTTTACATCATTATCAAAAGATGTTTGATAGAATGCTGATTGTTCATCAAGGAGTCTTGTGACCTTCTCTATAAATAAAGGGTCAAATAGTTTTTGAAAATGCTTAATTTCTTCTTTCGTAGTCATATCTTGAGTTATAATGAATATATGAATGATTATATCACGTATAAAAAGAGTCACTATAGTGATGACTTGAAATATTTGGAAAAATTTATTTTCTCATTTGGTTCTAATTATGCACTAGGAGTACAATTGCTACCTAAGAAGATACGAGAAGCGACAATTATCTTTTATGGTTTTGTTCGTTATGCTGATGAGCTGGTTGATAATCCAGAATTACAAATTCCAAATAAAACACATAGTAATATTAATACTTTTATTCGTGAATGGGAGCAAACCTTAGACCACGAACCGAATAAAAATACTCATCCCACAATTCGTGCTGTGTATTGGTTGTTTTTAGAATATAAAATTCCTTTTAATTATATTGAAGATTTTTTATATACAATGCAGCAAGATATAAAAAAAGAACGTTATGAAAATTATTCTGAATTAAAAAAATATATGTGGGGTTCAGCTTCGGTTATTGGACATATTATGACTTACATTATTGGATATTCTAATCCCATATGCTTTGATAATGCACAAGCGTTAGGAGAAGCCATGCAATTAGCAAACTTCTTGCGCGATATTAATGAAGATTACCAAGAAAGGAATCGTATTTATTTACCGCAGCAAGATATGTTTATTTTTGGGGTTCATGATGAGATGATTGAGAATCAAATTATGACACCAGGTCTTCGAAATTTAATCCATCATTACAATGATAGAACTGAGGGTTTATTTAATAAAGGTATTAGAGGTATTAAATATTTAAAACACGGAAAATTTTCAATTTTATTAGCAAGTCGAATGTATCGTGAAAATATAAGAATTCTTAGAAAGAGAAATTTTGATATTTTTGGTTCAAAAATTAGATTATCAAAATGGCATAAGTTTCGAATACTCATCTCAACCATAGCTATATATCCATTTTGGTTACTTAAAAACAAATTTTAAGGTTTGTTCTTTACTTCAATTCTTTTAGATACGGTATACTATGATTATGAAAATAAAACGATTAATAAATATATCACGTCCAAGATTTTGGATTTATGTTCTTGGTACATTTATGGTTGGAGTAATTGCAGCAGGTGATCCACGTTTACTTGATTTAGAAACACTAATAATACTTTGTGTGTTATTTTGTTTTTTCTCGTATCCAGCAAACCTAATGATTTATGGAGTAAACGATATTTATGATTACGAAACAGATAAACACAACCCTAAAAAAAATGAATACGAAGAGCTTGTTGAACCAAAGGACCAAAAGAAATTATGGTGGAATATCGCACTGTGGGTTGTTCCGTTTTTTGTTATTTTGTTTTGGTTAAACTGGCAAACATCTGCTGTGTTTCTGATTTTTAATTTCACCTCTATTTATTATTCAGCAATACCAATTCGAGCAAAGGCTAATCCTCCATTGGATATCATATTCTCATCGATTATTTATATTTCTCCTGCAGTTGTTGGTTTTTTTGCAACAGGAAATATGAATATCTCATGGTTAGGAGTTATTGGCGGATTATTATGGGCAATGGCTATGCAGACTTATTCTGCAGTCCCAGATATTACTGCTGATACAAAAGGCGGTATTAGAACATTAGCCACTGTATTAGGGCAAAATAAGGCCTTATGGTTTTGTTTTGTTGCTTATTTATCTGCAACTATGATTGGATATTTTCATCTAGGAATTATTCCAATACTTTTAGGGTTCGTATATTTGGGAATGGTGTTTTATACGATAATCAATCCAGTTCAATCTTTTTGGTTATATAAAAAATTTCCTTTGGTTAATACGGCATTTGGAATGATTTTATTTTTTTTACTTGTAGCTAAGTTTTTATTTTAAAAACCATCACTCGTGTGGTGGTTTTTCTTTTGTGTTAAGTAATCCATAGATTAAAATTTTACCTAAAATAATCCCTAAAATAGCTGGTAGCCATAATTCATAACCTGCATTAACTCCCGTCCAGAGGAATATTGATAATAGAAGAGAGAGTGATCCGACCCAAATATATTTCATATTTTTAATTTCTTTATTTTTAAGAATGATACGTAGTATTACATAAGCAATTGTTCCTGAGATAACCCAACCAATAAAATTTTGAATAGGAACATCAAACCATAATCCACCGTTGGTGTATTTCCATAACTCCCGGGCAACGGCTCCTGGGTCTAAAATAATATCAGCTCCAACAAGAATTCCTACATAAGCAAGAAAACGTGACCAATTTTGTTTGAACCATGTTTGGGCTAATAAGAAGGCACCAACAACCAATGGGCTCCATGCAATGAATACCGTCCACGGAGTTGTATCGAATAATCGATATCCAAATGGCATTGTGTATTCAAATGGGGAATAGGGCCATCCAGTATGAATACCAATAGATTCTATAATTAATGCGAATATTCCGAGTGTAATAATTACAGATATTCCATGTCGTCCAAATATTTTCCATATTCCATAAAATGCAGGAATAGAAATTATAATGACAGCAATAATTGATCCTGTTTCTATAAACATTTGTTCTGGGATAAAACTCATACCAACACCTACTGTAAAAAATATAAGAGATAAGATAATTAATATAATTTTCCAGATTTTCATAATTATATTGTAGCGTAGTTAAATAAAACAAAAAACCAAATTTAAATTGGTTTTTTATTTATTCAAATTTGTTAATGGATTTGGATGTTTAATTCCTTCTAATCGTTTGTAAACAAGTTCCGCTGAAATTAAACAAATTGGCATTCCTATTCCTGGATTGGTTCCGGCTCCAACGTAGAATAGCTTTTCTACTTTTTTGGATTTGTTTCCTGGTCGTAATAATGTTTGTTTTAGGGTGTGTGCCATTCCTAATGCCGTTCCTTTGTAGGCATTATAATCACGTCCGAAATCATCTCCCCAATATGATCGTTCGTAGACGATTGATTCCTCAAGGTTTGGTAGGTTGAGGTCTTCTTTCATCATATTGATGACCTTGTCTCGATACTGTTGTTTCATTTCATCAGTGACTTTCATTCCAGCTGCAATTGGTACGAGCATGAATAAAATATCTTTACCTTCTGGGGCGATATTAGTATCGGTATGTGTTGGCTTACATACATAATATGATGGATCTTTTGGTAATGATGGCTCATCAAAGAGTTCTTTGAAATTATCTTTCCAGTTCTGTGCAAATCGTAGATTATGATGAGTGAGGTGTGGTACTTCACAGTCTAATCCTAGGTACATAATAAATGCACTTGGGCCCATAACAGCCTTATTCCAAAATTTTTTAGGAAAGGTTTGATGCTTAGTTTCTTTTATTAATTGTGTTTCGGTGAAATGTAAATCGGCGTTTGAAATTACATAATCAGCATGAATGAGATCTCCATTTTCTAATCGAACTCCAACCGCTGTTTTATTATCTATAAGTATTTCAGACACACTAGTATCAGTAGAAATTGTTGTGCCATATTTATCATTCATAGATTTTAATGATTTAATAATTGTATAAATTCCCCCTTTTGGATAGTACACACCATAATGAAAATCAATAAAGTTCATGATGTTATATAAGGCTGGTGTTTTCTTAGGTTCTGACCCAAGAAACACCAGTGTATATTCAAGTATTTTTTTAACTCGGTCATCTTTAAACCATTTATTGAGATATTTCTCCATTGTTTGCAGTGGATTCATGCGGCGACCTTCTTTCATGATGTCCCATTTAAAGAAATCGAGAACCGAATCATAGTTTCGATACATGAATGATTTTTTCGCCAATTCGTATTGTTCACCTGATATTTTCAGATACTTTTTAATTTTTTCTGAAACACCTGGTTCAAATTGTTCCAGAGTCGGTAAATCCTTTTCAAGATCTGAATGAATATCAATAACAGGATATTCTATATCACCAGGGAAGAATACCTTGTATGATGGGCTCAGTTTTACAAGATTTAGGTGATCGTGTATATTTTCTTCCATTAAATTGTAAAAATGTTCAAATACATCTGGCATCAAATACCATGATGGCCCCATATCAAAGGTATACCCTTTATCCGTAAATATATTTGCTCGTCCTCCAATATTTTCATTTTTTTCTAATACTGTTACGTCATATCCGCGTTTTGAGAGAAGCGCAGCTGTTCCGAGACCTCCAATCCCTGCACCAATAATAACAATTTTTTTCTTTGCGTTCATGATTTGTATTGTAGCGTGAATAGACGATTTGGAAAATAAAAACTGGGAATAGATAGTTATCTATTCCCAGCAAGAGATTATTTTTTTATTTTTCATAAAAGAAATGAATTCCTTTTCATGTTTAATTTGTTTTTTTAGTATATTATCTTTTTTCCAAATTTTAATTATTCTATAGATAAGAAATGAAATTAAAAGAGAAAATCCAATAATATAACCTATGGTATATTCATTAATCAAGTTCATATTGATTTTGTTTTTTCTTAACTCTAATAATTATTATATTTTACGTCAAGTTTTTTAGACGTGATACAATGAAGGCATGAAGAAAGTTATTGTTACTGGAGGTTCTGGCTTTTTAGGAACTCAAATAATAGACAATTTATTATCCATTGGTGGTTATGAAATTATTATTATGGATTTATTTCCTCCAAGAGAGAAAAAAGAACATGTTAGTTTTTTCCAATGGAATTTATCAGAATCATTTGATGAAAATCAGGAATATTTAATACTACAAAAACCCTATGCGATCATACATTTAGCAGGGAAAAGTATCTATGGAAGGTTTACTAAAAAACACAAACAAGAAATTTGGAATTCGCGCGTAGAAGGTACTCGAAACTTGGTTAGTTTATTGAAACGTGAAAACTATAAACCACAATCATTGGTTGCAGCCTCGGCAGTTGGGTTTTATGGAAATCAACCTGACGAAATATTGGTAGAATCATCTGAACGAAAGAATTACTATTTCCTTTCTGACGTTGTTGAGGCATGGGAAGATCAGAATTTGCGCGCCCAAGAATTTGGAATTAATGTGGCATGTATTCGTAATGGGCATATTATTGGTGCAGGTGGCATTCTGACAGAAGTTGCCTCTACCTTTAAATTTGGTATTGGCGGAGTTTTAGGGACTGGCCATGAGTATTTCCCGTGGATTGATATACGAGATTTGGTAAATTTATATATTAGATGTCTTAATCACGATACACCAAGTATTATGAATGGAGTAAGTAATACCACTGAAACCCAGACTGATTTTTCTGCTGCTATCGGATTTATGAAAAAAACAAAATTTTATGTTCATATTCGAGAATGGATGTTACGAATAAAATTTGGTGATTTTGCTCGCGAGATGTTGGTCAGTCAAAATATACAGTCAAAGGAATATAAGAATATTTCATTTGTACCAAAACATACGAATTTAAAAGAAAATATATCTTTCCATTTACAATAAATTAATTATAGGTAATACCAAAAGAAAAAATCTAGAATAAATCTAGATTTTTTCTTTTATGTGACCGCAAAGGGAATCTAACCCATTAGTGCTAGCACTAATGGGTTCTAAAAAATTTACTTTAAAAACATAATTTTGATATGCTTAATATATGAGTAATTACGAAGCAAAAACAAGTGAGAATAAATGTCCTTTCTGTGAAATAGTAAGTGGAAAATTACAGACACCAGGAGTTTTTTGGGAGGATGATAACTTTATGGCGTTCCTATCTATTGATCCAAATACTGAAGGTTTTTCTTGTGTGATCCCTAAAGATCATTATGGAAGTGATATCATGAAAATGCCTGATGATAAGTTACAAGAGTTTATCATCGCATCTAAAAAGGTATCAAAAATTCTTGAGGATTATTTTGAAGATACTGGTCGAGTTGGTGTAATAATGGAAGGTACGGGAATAGATCACGCTCATATAAAATTAGTTCCGATGCATGGAACTGAACATTTGAAACGAGGTGAGTGGAAGCAAATTTTATCTGATAAAGAATTTTGGTTTGATAGGTATGAGGGATGGATTTGTTCAGGTGGTGGGCCTAAAGCAGATATAGAAGAACTTAAAGAATTAGCAGAAAACTTAATTGAAGATCAGAAATAATTAAAACACTTCTTATGAAGTGTTTTAATTAGACAACGCACTCGTGCTAGCTGTCAATGGTGATCCCACAAGGAATCGAACCCATTAGTGCTAGCACTAATGCCATCAAAATTTAAATAATAAAAACACTTCATTCTGAAGTGTTTTTTATTAGACAACGCACTAGTGCTAGCTGTCAATGGTGATCCCACGGGGAGTCGAACCCCGATTTCCAGGATGAAAACCTGATGTCCTAACCATTAGACGATGGGACCTTTTAAAAAAAGTTGCTTTTGCAACGAAAAAGAGTATATCACAGCGGGGGAGTTTTGCAACAAATAATATCTATCAAGTTATTGCAATTTTATAACATATTTCCTATAATTTATATATGAATTGCGCGTTTACGTGCTTTTTATTTTCTATTTATGAAACGTACACAAATAATTATTTTAGCCGCTGGAAAAGGGAGTCGTATGGGAGGAGAGATACCAAAGGCACTTACCCAACTTGGTTCACAATCAATGATTGAGCACGTATTGGATACAATTGAAAATTTAAGTTTAATTAAGAAACCAATTGTTGTTGTTGGGTATAAATCAAAAATGATTAAGGATACGTTGGGTGATCGGGTACGATACGTTACCCAAGAAGAACAGTTAGGGACAGGTCATGCGGTAAACATGGCTATACCTATGTTAGATGATGATGTAGAGAGAATTCTTGTGTTGTACGCAGATCAACCATTTATTTCTGAAGAAACTATACATAATTTAATTCATATAAAGCAAAATTCAGAAAACTCACTTTCAATTGCAACAGCACTAATTGAAGACAACATATTATTTAAAAATCAATTCTATAATTTTGGAAGAATTTTAAGAGATACTGCTGGCCATATTAAGGCTATTATAGAAAAAAAAGATGCAAACGAAGAGCAATTAACTATTCGTGAAGTGAATCCTGCTTATTTTTGTTGTGATGTACCATGGGTGAATAATCAGTTAAAAAATTTAAAAAATAATAACGCACAAGGTGAGTATTATTTAACTGATTTGGTTAAGATTGCCTTTGAAGAATCACATTATATTGATTCTATTCAAATTAATGAAAAAGAAGCTCTTGGAGCAAATACACCGGATCAGCTTAAAGTGCTTCAGGATTATTTAAATAAATAATGCATAAAAAATAACCACTAGATAATCAGTGGTTATTTTTTATGCATGAAGATAATTGTAAATATCTTCTAGAGCCTTTACTGCATCTCCGGCAGAAATATTATTTTGATGATATTTTACATCCGTAACGTCTCCAGCAGCCCAAATCCCAGTGACTGAAGTTTTTTGAGTATATGGGTCTGCGATTATTTGATTATATTTATTTAATGTAACGATACCTTTTACAATATTTGAATTTGGTGTTTGACCAATTTCAACGAAAACCCCTTTTACATCTAAGGTTACTTGCTCCTCTGTTTTTGTATTTTTGTATATTAATTTTTCTACAAAATTTTCTCCTTGTACTTCTAATGTCGTTGCGTTCAAGACCCCTGTCATATTAGGGTGAGCTAATACTTTATCTACCGTAATTGGATCTGCTTTATATTCATCACCTCGATGAAGAAGTGTCACTGATTTACAGTATGCTAAGAGCTGTGCAGCTGATTCAAAACCAGCATTTCCACCACCGATAACTACAACATCCATACCGCTAAATAATGGCCCGTCACAACTTGCACAGTAAGTAAGACCCTTGTGTTCTAATTCATCTGCCCCAATAGCTGGTAGTTTTCGACGTACCGACCCTGTTGCTATAAAGATTGTTTTTGTGGTAAATGAATCTCCTTTGGTATTAGTGACACTAAAAGTTCCATCTTCGTTTTGTGTAATAGAATCTGCACGTGTACCTGGTTGTAAGGTTAGGGTTTCTCCATCGTTATAATACTCCAAATGATCTTTAAATGCCTGTGCTAGGTCATTACCTTTAATTTCTGGACTTCCTATCCAGTTATAAATTGTTTCTGAAACAATCGATTGACCACCAAATTCTTCAGTAATAAGAAGAGTTTTTAGTTTTTTTCTGGCTGCGTAGACTCCTGCTGCTGTTCCTGCTGGTCCTGCTCCTATAATGATTAAATCGTACATAATGATATTTTTGATTATGTGTTATTAAAATACTAAATAGTATATATGTAGTATAAGGTATTTAATAAAAAAAAGAACTCTTTAAAGTTCTATTTTTTACCTCCACGTCGTAAGAATGCTGGTACTGCTGACCAATCATCTTCATTATCATCAATTTCCTCAATTTCTTCTATTTCTTCAATCTCTACTTTTTTGTTATTTTTTAGAGGTTTTTCAGAGATAACAGAAGATTCATCTTTTCTGAATGCATTTAATGTTGGTTTCTTTTGTACAATTGTATCAAAACCAGTTGCAATTACGGTAACCTTTATTTCTCCTTTTTTAAGTTTAGCGTCTCGAATAGTTCCAAAAATAACACGAGCGCTACTATCAATTGATTCTGTAATAATTGAAGCAATTTCATTTACTTCACTCATGGTTAAATCATCACCTCCAGAGATAGCAAAGAGAACTCCTTTTGCTCCGTCAATTGCCATATCTAGTAGTGGAGAATTAATAGCCTCAATTGCAGCATCTTTTGAACGTCCTTCACCTGAAGCTCTACCAATACCCATAAATGCTGTTCCAGCGTTTGAGAGTGTTGTTTGAATATCGGCGTAATCAATATTAATAATCCCAGGTGTTGTTATGAGCTCAGATATTCCTTCAACTGCTTGTTTTAGAATATCATCAGAAATACTAAAGGCATCTTTAAAGCTCATATCATCTCCAGCAATTGAAAGTAGTCTATCATTTGGAATGGTGATTAATGCATCTACTTCTTTTTCAAGCTCTTCAAGTCCTGATTCAGCAATTCTTCTTCGTTGTTCACCTTCAAAGCTAAATGGTTTTGTTACGACACCAATGGTAAGAATACCTTGTTCTTTTGCCATACGAGCAACGGTAGGTGATGCCCCTGTACCGGTTCCACCTCCCATCCCAGCAGCAACAAAAACCATATCTGCTCCTTTAATTGCTTCTTGGATTTCAGCTTTTGTTTCTTCTGCTGCTGCTTGTCCAACTTCTGGATTCATTCCTGAACCAAGTCCTTTTGTTAGGTTTTTTCCTATATGGATTTTACGTGTTGCATTAGAGTGATGTAGGTCTTGCGTATCTGTGTTGATAGCTACAAATTCTACACCTTCAATGTTTTCATCAATCATATGATTGATAGCATTTGTTCCACCGCCTCCAACTCCAATTACTTTAATCCGAGCGAATGTTTCAATTTCTGGGTTAATTTTTGGCATAATAATTAATTAATTAATATCGATAATATGTTTATAATTCTAACAAAATGTTTCCTGACTGCAAGACATTAGGGCATTATTTGGTTAATCCAATAGTCTAAGGTTTGACGAACTTTTTTAAATGAGAATCCTACTGAAAAGTGTTGATGTCCGGATTCACTAATGCATAATCCATAGGCAATAGAGTATTGATTTGGAACTTGTATTGTTCGTTTTGATTTTTTTGAGGTTCTTGTGAGATGGAAACCTTCAGAAGGTAATCGTAATTCTTGTTTTGCATACTCATTTAAATTTTCTATATGTGAACCTCCACCTGTAAAAATAATCCCTGCAGGTAATAATCTGTTTTTCTTTATTTTTTTAAGATGTTTATCTGCAAGCTCTAGAATATCAGCAATACGTGCATGGATAATCTCATCAACTTTTCGTTTAGGGTAATCTTTATTAATTCCTTTTTTAATATCATCAGCAATATCTAATGGTATCTGTAACCCAAGAGCTATATCATTCGTAATATCGTTTGATCCTATAGGGAGGATATCCAGGGAAGTAATAATTCCATTTTCAAAAGTGGCAACTGATGTTGTTTCAGCACCAATATTAGCAACCATACATCCTTGAGTTTTTTGTTTGTACGTGGTGCTTCCTGCAGCATCTGCGATAGGGCTTGCAATAATATCTGTAATTGAAATATTATTTTTTTCTATCACAGAGACAAATGCGTCATAGTGATGTTCAAGAATGGTAATAAAAATAACCTTAATTTCTAATGTATTTCCATACATTCCAATAGGGGTTCCTAATACATCCTTACTATCAACACGATATTTTACTGGAATAATGTGAAGTATTTTTTTATTTGGGTATTTTGCAGTAAATAAATCTTCTGATTTTTGCAAAACATCTTCAACATCTCGTGAAGATATTTCATTTACTCGTTTTGTTCCTTCTATTGAAGTTCTTACATATTGAGAAGAGAGACCAATACCACCTATTGAAAAACGAGCTTTGGTAATTTTTTGTTTAAATTCTTTTTCTGCTTTTTGAAGTAGAGTATGAAGTGATTCTGTTGCTTGCTCTTGATCAACAATATACCCATGACGAAAACCATGAGCTGGAGATTCAGCTAGGTAAATTATTTTAGGTAATTGGTTGTTTGAGTTTGGCTCTGCGACAACGAGTTTAATACTCTGTGTTCCAATATCTATTCCTATGAAATGTTCATTCGTCATAATAGTAGTTGAGTGCAGTTTTTTTAATGTGAAAATTCTGCGTAAAAGAGTCGTTCCTGTTTTTCCATTTTAGCACCATGCGTCATACCTTTCAAATGAAGGCATCCATGAATGAAAAGAAAAATAAGATGATTATGATAACTACGGTGATATTTTTTTGCTTCTGTTCGTGCTTGAGATAGTGTCAAAATTATTTCTCCAGAATTTACATCAAGAGGAAAGGAAAGGATATTTACTGGTCCAGATTTTTTTTTCCATTGTTTATGAAGTTGAATCGAATTCTCTAGGGTAGGGAATACTAAAGACAGTTCATAATCTTCTCCTAGTATTGCATTTTTCATCTCAACAAAAGGCAGGATTGGAATCCCGCCTTTTGTGTGCCGAATAATTGTTAAATTATTATATTCAGCAATTGACATATTTCTATCGTCGTCGTTTTCGAGGTTTGAGTAGACCCATTTTTTCTTTTTCTTCGTACTCAGCTCGTTTTTCAATCTTGTTTAAAGCGTTTGCCTTCTTTTTAAAATCAGAATCTTTTCGGTCAAAATAACGAAGTGATCGTTTCTTTTGTAGGACTCCAGAAATTTTCACCTTTCGAGAAAATTTTCGGAGAAGACCAAGATTGTTATCATTTTTTGTCTTTTTAATATCTACGTTTGTCGCCATATACGCGCCATAGTATCACGTTAGTTAAAATATTCAAGGTTTTTATACCAAGTCTTTTGGATTAAATCTGATTTCTATTTTCCTATCAAAACTAGATAATATTGCTTGAAGCGTTTGGTCTTGGAATTCTTGGTTCCATATTTTTGTATCAAGTTCAAGGATGATAATAAGTCGTACTTGAGCTTTTGTTCTTCCTGGGTGTACAAGTATTTGAGGATTATAAGCACTAAACGACTCATTTAATAATTGATACTCTTTTTTAATGTGCGTTTTTTGAATATGTCTCGTTATGGTGCACATAGTAATATATGGAGGGTAGTTAAATTTTTTTCGCTCATCTAGTTCATGTTCAATATATTCTATATATAACCCATTATGTAAAACAGGAAGAGATTCGTGTGTGATGTTTCTTGATTGAAGAAGTGTACTATTTTTTGTTTTCTCGACTATCTCATTAATAAGCGAGAGTATTTGTGTATGAATGGTGTAGCTTAAACGAGAAAAGAAAGAATCTAGAGAAACAATAATACTTGTATCAATGGTTTCTAAGTACGCAATGGCTTTTTGGGTACCTATGATTATGATTGCTTTTTTTGAAGATTCATATTCAGTAATTACTTCACTTAGCTGTTTTTTTGTTTTTGTGTGTGTTCCATCAATGATATATGAATCAACTTTTGGGAATATTTTTTGTATTTCTTCTTGAATTCTCTCGGTTCCAATACCAAGTGATTTCATATTCCAACTATTACAGAATTGGCAGGTATCAAAAGCAGGAATTGATTCTCCGGTTGTATTGCATATAAATATTCTTTCCTTAACTCGTGTTTGTGGGTGTGTTTTAATGTACAGGGCATATGGACGACCTGAAGTAGGTGATTGAGCAACATTTCCACAGTCATTACATACTGTAATTGGAGCTAAGCTTTTCTTGGGTGTGTATAGAAAAATCTTTTCTTTGTTTTCTACAGATGTTTTTAGGGTGTCTAAGGTCTCTTTTGAAAAAAGAGAGAATTCTTTTTTGTGAGTAAGTTCATTAATACGCTCGCTATCAGTTTGTTTTTTTGGGTTTTTATTATATTGATGAATAAGCCGTAATGAGTCTGCTCTAAAAACTTTTTTATTGCATGGTTCGATGACGTGAGTATTAATATCTGTTTTTTGATACCACGTCTCTGGTCGTACTATTGCGTCTGCAAAAACACACTCGCTTCCGTTATACTTTGCATAATTATGTATAAAAATACGACTATCTACATATGGAGCAGTGATACTTCTGTAGTAATCTGATGCTTCTTTTTCAATAATAATAGTATCTTTATGATACTGGTAGGTATCGATAAAAAGTGGAGTACTTATGAGAATAGATGGTTTTTCTAACTGGGTAATTGTTGCATGTTGTTCGCGAATCTTTTTTTTTGTTAGTTCATTGTGTAGCACAAAACAGTATTTGTTATTTTTCTCTAGTTCTTTAAACAAGCGTATTGACCATTGAACCGTTGGGCAAATAATATGTATTGATTTTTTTTGTAATGATTTCTCTCGAATGAGTGTTTTATAATAACTGATTCTATCTACAAAAGGTCTTTGTAAAATATATGTCTGCGATGTTGTTGTTTTATTATTTTCTTTTGGTATTGAAAATAAATAATCTTCTGGTTTTTTGAGTATGAAACTTGGTACAAATTTTTCTATAATACGTCCAGTTGTACTGGCGTAAAAATTCTTTACAGCAATTGATGTCGTTAAAAAAGTAGGTGAAAATACATGACCGTTATGAATATCAAGAATATTCCGAATTTGGTACGAAGCACCTCGTAATTGAGTTTTCATATTTACAACTGATTCAGCAGATACCACAATTGCTGAAATTTCTTTTTTACGAAGCGGAACAGTTACTAGTTGCCCTAATGAAACTTTTTTTGCTGAAAAGTAGGTAAGTGTTTCAGAGTTGATTGATTGAGTTATGGGAATAACCTGGAGGATTTGCATATCGTAATTATAGTTTGTGAATGACGAAGTTACAAGATTATATTGTAATTATTATATTTTATGATTTAATTAAAATTAAATAATCTAATTTTTAAAATATGAATAACGTTTTATTGGAATACCTTAATACAACAGAAAAAGTATTTAACGCAATTATTTTTAATCAAGAGAAATTAAATTTTAATCTTGATCTTAGTCAAAGAAGAGGAGGGTATCTTACAATAGCTCATCCTGATGATGGCATATTATTAGTTTCAAGAATTTGTTTACCAGATTTAATAAAACAAGAAAGATATTTATTCTTTTCTCAAAAAAAAGCTAAAGAATTATCTGATAAAGGTAATTCATATACAACTTCTTATCAGACAAGAAATTTAGAAGAAGAAAAATATGGTGGTGCTATTTATATTAATCATTATATTTTGTCTTTTTCTGGGTTACCGGAATTGGTAGAAGAGGCATTACTTCTTACTGTTGAATTAATTATTTGTGCTTCTGTTCATCGTAAAATCTTAAAAGATAATATTATCGAAAACATATACAACAAAAGAAAGAATAAAGAAGGTTTAAAATACTTTCTAGGGCTTTCACAATATTATTATGATCATTTGTTTGATTAAAATTAAAAATAAAAAGCGAACTAACGTTCGCTTTTTAAATTTCTTTAACTACTTCAATTTCCGCTCCAATAGAATTCAATCGCTCTACGATATTTTCATATCCTCGTTTAATTGAGTACACATTACGTAGTATTGATCTACCTGGAATACCTAGCATAGCAACCAGAATCATCGTTGATGGTCTGAGTGCAGGAGGGCAGATAATTTCTCCTGGATTTAATTTCTCTCCACCTTCGATAAATACACGATGTTGGTCAGCAAGTCGAATTGATGCACCTAAACGATTTAACTGCGTAAAATAAATAGCTCTATTTTCCCACATCCAGTCGTGAATAAGAGTTGTCCCTTTTGCCATCATTGCTACCGGTACAAAAAAAGGCAAGTTATCTGTATTAATTCCTGGGTATGGTTGTGCGTGTATTTTATCAGATAATGCCCGCAAGTTCTCGGATTCCATTACTGTAATATCAACAAGATCAGTTTCTTTGTTTTTTGATTTGTATACTTTTGATTTTTTCATTTGAACACCCATTTTTTCTAGCTTAAGGAGTTCAAGTTTTAAAAAATCAATAGGGCAACGTGTAATGGTTAGTTTTGATTGTGTTGCTATTGCAGATGCAATAAACATCATTGATTCAATTGGATCTTCACTATTATGATGTTCTACATCAACATCAATATTTTTTTTACCGTGTATGGTGAGTTTTAATGAGCCAATACCTTCTATTTTTACACCTAATTTTTGTAAATAAAAGCATACATCTTGAACCATATAATTTTGCTGTGCAAAATGTATTATTGTTGTTCCGGGAATTCCTGCTGCTGCAATGATAATATTTTCAGTAGCTGTATCTGATGCTTCATACATCACAATTTCAGCTGGTTTTAGTTTCTTGCGTTCTACGAGATATCCAGAATTTCGTGTTGTGATAGTAACTCCAAATTGTTCAATACCATGTCTATGTGCTGAAATAGTCCGTTCTCCCATTTTACAACCTCCAGCTGTTGGGATTTCAAATTCTTTTAAATGATGAATGAGTGCTCCGATTGACATCATAAATGAACGAACACGTTTTGCAGATTTTTTATTTATTTCATCAAATTTAAATCGTTTTGGTGGTGTTATTTTAATTGAATGTTCTTTAATCCATTCAACCTTCACTCCGATACTTTGAAAAATTTCAATAATACGATGTACTTCTTGGATATTTGGAATACCGTGTAGTGTTGTTATACCTTTATTTAAAAGAGCAGCATGCATGAGCCCCATGGCTCCATTTTTTGAGGTATTTGTTTCTATGGAACCTTTTAATTTTTTTCCTCCATGAATAATAAAATCATCACGCTCTTCGTACTGTAATTTAATTAATTGATGGTCTAATACATTTCCAATTTTAATAAGTTCCTGGGTTGAGAAATTTAACCCGCCTCGTTCCATCCGAGCAACTGCAGACTGAGCTGTGTTTAACTTTTTTGCAAAAGCCGCTTGTGTTAATCCTTTTTCTTTTCGTAGTTTTCTAATAAACTTTCCAATTCTTACTTGTTCTTTTTGTACTTGTTCTCCATTCATGAATATAAATATATCACATGTGATATATTTTACTATATTTTTTGCAGTTATTTATTCACATGCGTAGTTTTTATTTTTTTTGAATATTTGTATTTTTTTCTCTTTATAAAAAATAAAAAACTGATACGATACATACATGTCTATGTTCTCAAAAAAATTAGGAATTGATTTAGGGACTACAAATATTTTAGTGTATGTTCCAGGAAAAGGAGTCATTCTCGATGAACCTTCTGTTGTTGCTATTTCTGTTTTGGATAACAAAGTGTTAGCTATTGGTTCTGATGCAAAACAAATGATTGGACGTACTCCTGATGAAATTGTGGCGTATCGACCAATGAAAGATGGTGTTATTGCTGATTATCGTGTTACTGAAAAAATGCTTCGATTTTATTTTCAAAAGGCACTTGGGAAATGGAACATTTGGAAACCTGATGTTCTCCTATCAGTTCCTGCTGGTATTACTTCAACTGAACGTCGAGCAGTAATTGAAGCCGCACGTCGAGCTGGGGCAAAAAATGCTTATGTTATTAAAGAGCCTATTTTAGCTGCTATTGGTGCTGGAATTTCTATTCAACAGCCCAATGGATACATGATTGTTGATATTGGTGGAGGAACCATTGATGTTGCAGTAATATCTCTTGGAGGAATTGTTGCTTCAAATTCGGTAAAATGTGCTGGGCGAAGACTTGATGGTTCAATTATTGATTACGTTAAAAAAACGTACAATCTTGCGATTGGAGATCGTACTGCTGAAAAAATTAAAATTAAAATTGCTTCTGCTATTCCTTTAGATGATGAATTAGAAGTACTTATTAAGGGTCGTGATTATATTACAGGATTACCTCGTTCGGTAAAAATATCAACTAATGAAATCACGAAAGCTATTGATGAGGATTTAAAGATTATGATTCAAGCCATTAAAGATGTTTTGGCAGAAGTTCCACCAGAACTCGCGTCAGATATTATTGATAACGGGATTACTATGACTGGTGGTACATCGCAACTACGAAATCTCACTGATTTAATCCACAGGCGTACAGGAGTACAGGCATATCTTGTTGATGATCCGTTGTTTTGCGTTGCGCGTGGAACCGGTATTGCTCTTGAGCACCTAGATACCTATAAAAAAGCTATTATTAGTAAATAATAGTTTTTTTCTTGGTCTTAATATAATACTTGGCGAGAGTATTTTTTTCTGTAAGATACTTGTAATATGAAAAAAATTATTCACACATATTTGCCAGAATTTGTTTATGGTTCAGTTGATGGAGTTGTTACAACTGTGGCTATTATTACTGGAGCAATTGGAGCAGGTTTGTCTTCATCGATTATTTTTATTCTTGGTTTAGCTAATGTACTAGCTGATGCATGGTCAATGGGCTCTTCAGAATACTTATCTTCTATTTCAGAAGCTCAAATGGAAGGAGAAGATCATGATAATGAAGGAAAGACACCTATTAAAAAAGCGGCTGTAACATTTGCTTCATTTGTCGCTATTGGGCTACTTCCTATTATTCCATTTCTGTTTAGTATTTTATTTCCGTATTTTGTTGGTCCAGATGTCTATGTTTCGATGGGAGCAGCATTATGTGCGTTTGTATTAATAGGATATATTGGCGCTCGAGTAACAAAAGCTTCGCGATCTGAAAATATTATACGAACGGTAATTGTAGGAACAATCGCAGCATTAATTTCATTTTTTGTTGGTTATCTATTAAGAAATCTTGCATAGTAAAAGGAACTTTTTTGTTTCCTTTTTTATGTTCTTTGTGATATTCTATTCGTGATGTAAGGAACTCCATGAATGTGGTTGGTCTGGAGTCGATTTAACCACTAATATTCTCTTTAAAAGAAAGAGATTAAAAAACTAACGTGAACGAACGAGAAATGCACCAAGGAAATTGGACATGTTGTGAGTGTAATGGGTCTATTACAGAACTACCATTTAATCCACGAAATACAGATGATTTAAAATGTTCTGATTGTATGGCAAAAGGACGACCAGCACGAGAAACCTTTGAGGGAAACTGGTCATGTTCAAAATGTAATGCTGATATTACAACACTACCATTTAATCCAGAAGACGAATCAAATTTAACTTGTAAATCATGCTATCTTGCTGAAAAAGCACAGCGACGTCAAAATCGTATGATTGAAGGGGATTGGAAATGTATGGATTGTGGAACCGTTATTACTTCATTACCATTTAATCCACGAGACCCTGAAACAGTTTCGTGTCGAGATTGTTATCAAAAATAACAAAATAAAAACTACTAGTATGTGTACTAGTAGTTTTTTATTTTCTCTAGTATATTAAGAATTATCATGAAAGAATTCAAAAAATATTTATTACCACTTTCAATTATTATTCTGACTACTATTTTGATTATATTTTCTCAAGATACATCAAAATCTCTCGATCAAGATAATGAAAAAGATACCACTTCTTCTTTACGTGCATGTTATTTGTATGAAAATATAGATAACAATACACAAGATGATACTGAACAGGTAAAACGCTATAACAGAGAGTATATTGAATTTACACTTCTTTCTGATCAGAGGGTAAATGGAATTCATAACATATTACCAGCCGAACGTGATGATAATCGTGCAAGTTTTGTTGGGGTTACAGAGGGAGGATTTGTTAACGTTATCGCCACAGCTCACGCTGAGGGAGAGACATGGCAAGAACAAAGAGTTTATAAAATAACTGATGATAAACTATTTGTTGGGTATCAACCTATCTATGTTCCTCAGTATCAAAATGATGCTGGAATTTACATGTATGAAGATATTAATAAACTTGTTTTTGATACTGAAGATTTTTTCCTGAGAAAAATTCCATGTGAATCTGTTAATATAGAAGACGTATTATAAAAAGTGAATGGTATTCACTTTTTTTGATAGAATGTAACTATGAAACAACAACAAGAGATGTGGATTACAATACTATTTTGTATTTTTCTTATTATATTTAATATCTGGATGATTGGTTTTGGAAAACAACCTTGGGTTATTTCGTCACTCAATATATTTTTCCATGAAGCTGGGCATTGGATTTTTTCTTTTTTCGGTCGTTTTATATATGTACTCGGTGGAACCTTAGGTGAACTATTAATGCCACTGTTATTTTATGGATATTTTAATTACCATCAACGAGTACCCGGTCAAGTTTTTTCATTATGGTGGCTAACTACAGCACTCTATGATGTTGCTATTTATATGGCAGATGCTCGAGCACGTGCTCTACCTCTTATCGGAGGTGATCCTGCTGGTCATGACTGGTGGTATTTGTTACGTACGACCGGTCTTCTTGATTATGATATTTTTCTTTCAAGAATTGTTATTATTTGCGCACTATCAATTACCGCATATATGGCCGTCTTAACGTATCGATACTACGAATTATCGCAAGGAAAAATAATTTCTTAAAAAAGTTGTAATATGCAACTTTTTTGTTTTTGAAAAATATGTACAATAACGCTCATGTCAAACAATGGATCTATATTACGTTTTGAAGACGTTACATTTAAATATTCAGCAACTCATACTATTTTAGATGAGGTAAGTTTCTCAATCCGTCGTGGTTCTAAAATTACCCTTATGGGGCAAAATGGTGCAGGAAAATCATCACTATTTAAAATGATTATGGGTGGATTAGAATTAACTGATGGCGATATTCATATTGACCATAGATCAACTATTGCTATTGCAAAACAAGTAATTGATCGTGAATGTATGGATATGTCACTGCGAGAATATTTTCAAGCTCAATTTTCTGAAACTGTTTATGATATTGACCCACGTATTGATACTGTTTTAGAAATTGTAAATTTACAGGCAGACAAAGAAAAACATATCCATGATTTTTCTGGTGGGCAGCAAGCACGAATATTGTTAGCTTCTGCGCTTATTAAAAACCCAGATATCTTGCTATTAGATGAACCAACGAATAATTTAGATCATGAGGGAATTAAACATCTTACTGAGTTTTTACAGAATTATAATAAAACGGTTATCGTTATTTCTCATGATGCTGAATTTTTGAATTCATTTTCCACAGGTGTTTTGTATTTAGATGTACGAACCAAAAAAATAGAGCAATATACAGGTAATTATCATGATGTTGTAGAACAAATTGGATTGCGCGTGCAAAAAGAAAAACGTAAGAATGCTCAACTTGAAAAATCAATTCAGGAAAAGAAAGATAAAGCAAATTATTTTGCTAAAAAGGGAGGGCGACTGCGTGCACTTGCTAAACAAATGCGTGAAGATGTTGCTGATTTTGAAGATAATAAGGTTGATGTCAGGAAAGAAGATAAAACTATTCGTAATTTTATTATCCCTCATCAAAAAGATATCACTGGTGATTTGATGACTATTTCTTCCTATACACGCATGAATACAAAAGGAAAAGAGGAACGTCGAGACACAGATATATCCATTCGTAAAAACCATCACCTTCGCATTGTGGGGCCAAACGGGATAGGTAAAACCACCTTACTTAAAAAAATGGCAGAACATGTTGATGAAGGTATTTCATTGCATGGTGATGTCCGTATTGGATATTATCGTCAAGACTTTCAAGGGTTAGATTTTGAAAAAACAGTATACGATGAACTTGCATCAGTTATGCCAATTGAAGATGAACAAAAATTACGTTCAGTGGCTGCTGGGTTTTTGATTGACAAAGAATTGATTTACAAAAAAATCGGAACGTTATCTGAGGGTCAAAAGGGACTCGTTGCTTTTGCCCAGTTAGTTTTATTGGAACCTGGATTGTTAGTATTAGATGAACCGACAAATCATATTAATTTTCGACACTTACCGATTATTGCACAAGCGCTGCATGATTATGAAGGGGGAATGATTGTAATTTCTCATGACGAGGAATTTATGGACGATATACGTATTGATGAAATATTTGATTTACAAAAATAAAAAGAGTTTTACTCTTTTTATTTTTGTAATATATGATTTAATTTAATAAACTCTAAAAAATAATAATTATGGAAAAATTGCATTCAATATTTTCAATTTACGAACATCTATATACTGGGCAAGAAGAGTATTACCATAACTTCAATCATGCTAGATGGACTGTTATACGAGGGTGCGAAGTTTTAGATTCAATAGGTGCTTCTAAAAAAATGAAAAGAATTTATAGTCACGCCATGTCTGCTCATGATGGAGGGCATTCAAATGGAATTTTTGAAGATGATAAAGATAATGTAAAAAAAGCCTTGGAAGGTTTTGATATTTATTGCCCTTTTCATAAAAATTCAAATAGTTTTAAAATGGCAAAAACTATTATTTTGGCAACCACTGTACCATATTCAAATTTCCCAACTGTTGAAGAAATGACATACTATTCAGATGTTGAGGAAGAATATCTTCTTGATTTACAAATATTAATAGAAGTTGCTCGAGATGTTGATCATCTGGGAATTATAGGTATTCGTGATGAATTATTACGTGAACGAGCGTTAATAGGTCTCATGAAAGAATTATTACAAAAAACACCTAAAGAGGTTCTTTTAAAGAGTGTTGAAAAGGGAACTCATGATTTTTTTAATTCTATTAATTTTTATACTGACTATGCCAAAGATTGGGCTACTGATAACCTTGCTTGTATGCGAGAATGGCAATTAGGTTTTTCTCAAAAGGCTGTTGAGCTTGCCAGTAAATAATTTATAAAACCTTATAGTTTTTAAACTATAAGGTTTTATTTTTTATCCACCGAGACAATATTCTTTTTCTAATTCATTAATTAAATCAATTTTATTTTTAAGCATTTCTTTTAATTGGATAATTAAACTTGTCTGTATTATTTCTTTTTGATTGAACATTTTTAATATTCTTTCAAAATTTTCTTTTTCTTTCTGTATGTTTGTGTAATTTTCATAAAAATAATTGGATCTTTCTTTTTCTTCATTTTTATAAAAATTATCGATCATTTTCTGTATCCTGTTTCTTTCAAAATATCTCCAAAACAATGAGTAAATAAGGGTTATGATGATTACACAAACAGACGCAATCATGAGATATATTAGATTATTCTTTTCAAAAATACTTCCAATAACCCCAAAGACAATAAAACCGAAAAATCCTATCATGTGAGCTCGTAATTTAAGTCTTTCTATGTCCCAAACTACGCTTAGAATTTCATGCTTATTCTCCGAGAACTTTGACCAATTGATTTTTATTATATTCATTTTGTTAGATTTAACTATTTTTTATATTAAAACATACCCACAATAATTATCAATTATTTTATTAGCGTTTAAAAAAAAATATGGTACGATACTTTTCATTATGGAAATGAGAAATATTGCTATTATTGCGCACGTTGACCACGGAAAGACAACACTTACTGATGCTATTTTAGAGCAAACAGGAATGGTTGAACGTGGTGTTTCAATGGATTCAAACGATCTTGAAAAAGAACGTGGAATTACGATTTATGCAAAAAATACGAGTGTTATGTATAAGGACACTAAAATTAACATTTTAGATACTCCAGGTCACGCAGATTTTGGATCAGAGGTTGAGCGGGTACTTCGCTCTATTGATTCTGTTCTTTTGATTGTTGATGCAGCTGAAGGTCCAATGCCTCAAACGAAATTTGTATTAAAGAAATCGCTTGAATTGGGATTAAAACCTATTTTAGTTTTAAATAAAATTGATAAACCAGCAGCTGATGTTGATAAGGCAGAAGAAGACGTTTATGAGTTATTTTTAGATCTTGGTGCTGATGATGAGCAATTAAACTTTAAAACAGTCTATGCTATTGGACGAGATGGTGTTGCCGCTCTTTCAATGGACGACGAAATGAAAGATTTAACTCCACTATTAGATTTAGTACTCGATGAAGTTCCAAATGTAGCTACACCTGAGAGATTAGATGCAGAGCTACAAGGGCAAGTATTCAACTTAGCCTATGATAATTTTTTGGGGCGAATGGGTATCGCACGAATTTACAAAGGAACAGTGAAAAACGGACAGCATATTTTTCTTAAGGACGGAGAAAAAACTATCACTGGTAAAATTGCAAAACTATTTTCGTTTAATGGGTTACAACGTGTTGAAGTTGGTGAAGCTTCAGCTGGAGATATTGTAATGATTGCAGGTCTTCCAGAGATTTTTATTGGACAAACTATTTTAGCAACTGATTCTAATGATTTGCTGCCTGCAATTTCTGTTGATGAACCAACAATTTCAATGAATATGTTTGTAAATGATTCACCTTTTTCTGGAAAGGTTGGAAAATATCTAACCTCACGGCAAATTCTAGATCGTTTAGAGAAAGAATTAGAAGTAAATGTTGGATTAAAAATTGATACCAGTGAGGGTTCAAAATTTAAAGTATATGGTCGTGGTGAATTACATATTGCTGTATTGATTGAAAACATGCGACGTGAAGGTTTTGAATTAGCGGTATCTCAACCTGAAGTAATTATCAAAGATATTGACGGTCAAAAACATGAACCGTTTGAGGAGGTAACTATTTTAGTTCCAGAAGAATTTTCAGGAACCGTTATTGATAAGCTTGGGAAACGAAAGGGAATCATGAATGATATGCAGACTGATAATGGTCAGACTCGTATGATTTTCTCAGTTCCAACACGTGGATTATTAGGATATCGAAATGAGTTTATTGTCGATACAAAAGGTGAAGGTATTCTTACTACTACTTTTGAAGATTTTAAACCATATGCTGGTACTATCATGAAAACAGAGTATGGTTCAATGATTTCAATGGCTACAGGTAAGGCTCTTGGTTTCTCGTTGGGGAATTTACAAGAACGTGGAACCTTGTATATAGGAGCGGGAACAGAAGTATATGAAGGAATGGTTGTAGGAAATACAACTAAGGGTGCAGATATGGAAGTAAATCCGACCAAAGGAAAACAATTAACCAATATGCGTGCCTCTGGTTCAGATGAAACGATTAAAATTACACCGCCATTAGAATTGAGTCTAGAAATGGCAATGGGATTAATGCGCGAGGATGAATATTTAGAAGTAACACCTGATGCTATTCGATTACGTAAACAGTACTTAAAAGAATCAGAGCGAGCTCGAAATAAACGTCAAACAAAATAAAAAACACCGTATGGTGTTTTTTATTATTGAGATAGTTTATCTTGGTTTGCAAAGATAGTATCTGCAAAATGCCAAAATCCTTCATTTCCTTCAGATTCTGCAATACACTCAGAAGCAATTGCTGACGGCATAGCTTGTGCATGGAATGATAATGGTAGGTGTCGGTATGCCCATGTTAGATTATCATTTTCTTCAACTAATTGTTCCAGTGTTGTGTGAATTCGTGCACAATATGGACACTCAAAATCAGAGTATTCAATAATTGTGATTTCTGGGTTTGCTGAACCTTTATAGTGATCTTCTTCTGGGTTAAACGATCGGAATAGTTCTGTTACTGAATAGTCGAGTGGTGTAATTTCAAATTGATCAAGTACGTCTTGCGAAATTGTTCCTGTTTCATTGAATTGTTGAATCATAAGATTAAAGAATTCATAAGGGTAAGCTCCTGAAACTGGGATGACTTGTGAGTCAGTAACAACTAAGTTAAATGGTGTACCAATTCCTTGAAGTTGTGCAAATGATGCAATAGCATTTGTTTCTGCGATATCTTGATCAATAGCAGTAGTATCATTTTCTGCAATACATTTATCGTATTTTCGTCCGCTTAATCCTGCTTCTTTTGCAACTGATTTCATGTATGCTTCTGGACCTTCTACTGATGAAGATGATTGCAATCCTCCGCCAAATAGTGAAACTCCAAGTGCTGCAATTGAAAGTACTATTGCAATATTTGATTTCATGTCTGTGTTCATTGTTTTTGTGTTTATCTAATTAATTAAAAATAATAATACCTTGAATTATATCAGAAAGAAAAAACTACGCATATTGTTAAAAAGAGTTATACTGTTTTTATGTTAACTGTATTTACTTCTATTTTTCGCAAACCTAAGAATATTATTGCGTTATTAATAGGTTCCTTAATTATCTTTTTTATTTTACGAGTACTACCAATTTATGAAATTTTACATAATTCATATAAAATTCCAGGTATATCGTTTCAACGAAAACAAGAATTATTTTTCGACTACACCTTAGGTTCATTTATGGATATACCTATTATTGAACAAGTACTCATAATAAGTCTATCGGTATTTACCGTGATTAATCTTATTCTGTTCATTGTTTTTGCTCGTCGGCAACGTAAAATCCTTTCTAAGAGAAGTTTTATTGCTAGTGTATCTGGAATGTTTCTCGGATTATTTGGGGTAGGATGTTTATCATGCGGTGCGTTGATTATGGCCCCCTTATTAACGTTTATTGGGTTTGGGGCTTATTTAGGAAATTTTGCAGAATATGCACTTTGGATATCTATTACTGGTGTACTGTTTGTTTTATTTTCAATTTTTTATTTATTAAAAAAAATATCAGAACCAATGGTTTGTTAAAAAACTATGAAAGTAGTTTTTTTGTTTGCAATATAAACTAATTTAGTTTATATTATGAACCGTTATGAACATAGATGATGATTATAAAATTCTTCATGTTGTATTTCAAACAACACATATTCTAAAAAATGACTTCAAGAAGTTTTCGAACCACTTAGGATTAAGTGAAATGGAGGTAAAATTTCTTCTTTCTATCGGAGGAGGAAATAATAAAATTTCTACACTCATATCTTTTTTTAATAAACATAAATCAACTATCACACAAAAGATTAATTCACTTGAAGAGAAAAAATATATCGTTATATCACCTTCCGAGAAAGATAAACGCGAACGCATTATTACCTTAACAGAGAAAGGAAAACGTTTATATGCTAAGGCTACAGCCATAAAGAAAGAGTATATACAAAAAGTTTTTAGTACCTTTACGAGAAAGGAAAAAAAACAATTACTACAGTTATTAGAAAAATTATCACAACACACACATCATGAAAATATTTGTTAAAAAAAATTGGAAAAAAATTCTTATTACACTAGGTGTAGTATTCATTCTATATCGTATCGTGAGCAGTTTTTTTGGGTCTGAGGATACTACTGAAACTCAAGCCCAGAAAACACCTGTTGAAATTATTGATATGGCTATGCAATCAGGACAAGATTTTAATGCTTTTTGTTCTGTTGAAGCGCTTACTGATGTTTCAATTACTTCAGAGGCATCAGGAAAAGTTACGTCGGTATATGTTACCGATGGTCAAGAATTAGTACGTGGTGAAAAAATCGCAAGTTTAGAAAATATTCAACAACGTGTTGCTGTGCAAGATGCAACAGTAGCACTTCGTTCTGCTGAATTGTCTCTTTCTGAATTATTAAAGAATAATAATACCGGGAATAATTCTTCTATTGCATCACAAACACTTGAACAACAAGAAGCATTAGTTGAAAATGCGCGAAATACACTCTTTAATAATGATTTACGTGCATACCCTCAGGATAATCCAGATAAGATTGATTCAGGTGTTCCAACAGTAAGTGGTAATTATTCTTGTATGGCAGAAGGGGAATATATCGTTGAAGTATATGCTTCAAGTGCTCCTTCTGGTGCATCATTCACATTTTCTGGATTAGAATCAGGACGATCAAGTGTATCAACAACAGGGTTTGGAACAAATCTTGGTGATTGCGGTTTGGAGTTAATATTCCCAGAAGATTTTGATAAAACTGAAACGTGGGTTATTCCTGTCCCGAATACACGAAGTTCAAGTTATACATCGGTATTAAGTAACTACAAAACAGTACAATCAGGTAAAAATATTACTGTTGATACAACGATTGCCTCTGCTGAACAAATTGCTCAAAAACGTGCTCAGGTAAACCAAGCAGCACTTCGATTAGAATCAGCACGAGAATCTCTTTCAAAAACAATTATTACAGCACCTCAATCAGGAATACTTGGTTCTTTTGATGTCTCAGAAGGAGATTATGTATCAATGAATTCAGATATCGGAAGAATTACTTCACCTAATGAAGTTGAGTTGGTAACGTATATTAATGCTGAAGATGTTAAATACATTGGTCTTGATTCACAGGTCTCTTCGGATACGTTTAAGGGTATGGTTTCCTACATTTCTCCAACTATTGACCCTGATACCAAAAAAGCAAAGGTATCTATTGATATTATAGAAAATAACGATGAAATCCTTGTAGAAGGAACAGAGACCGCATGTCGTATTTCTCGAAACCTTATAAAGACCAAAGAGGGGAACCAAAATGAAACCATCATCCCTCTCTCAGCCGTATCAGTTATTGGAATGGATTATTTTGTATTCACTGTTCAAGATTCTATAGCGGTTGCTGTTGATATAGTTCCAGGTGCTATTCTAGGTGATGATATTGTTGTGTATGGGTTACAAGATGTAGAGAATATTATTAGAGATGTACGTGGTATCCATGATGGTGATACGCTGGTTTTAAAATAATCAATTATTATGTATTTTTTAAAAAATAGAGTATTTACCTACTTCATTATTACGCTTTCAATACTCGCAGGTATTTTTATGATGAGTTCAACACCAAAAGAACTTTATCCTGAAATTAAAATACCAGTCGTTGTTGTTTCTACAGTATATCCTGGAGCGTCTGCAGAGGATATTGAAGACTCTGTTACTAATAAATTAGAAGACGTACTTGTTGGTGGAATTGAGAATGTTAATGAGATTAGCTCTCAATCAAAAGAAGGTGTATCGATTATCACTGTCGAATTTAAAGAAAGTGTTGATATTCAAGATGCACTTCTTGATGTTCAAGATAAGGTTAATGCTAAAAAAGGAGAACTCCCTGATGGAGCTGAAGAACCTGTTGTTTCTCGTGTTAATTTTACTGATCAACCTATTTTTACTTTTGCCTTATCTTCCACAGAAGCATATAACCAGCTGCGTATTAAAGCCGAAGATATTGAAAGTAATATCCTAAAAATTGCAGGAGTATCAGATGTCACAATAAGTGGTATTCCAGAAAGAGAAATAACAATTCTCTTGAGCCCAGAAAAACTCTCCCAGTTTAATATTTCAGCCTATCAAGTTGTTTCAGCAATTCAATCAACAAAGCAGACATTTCCTGCTGGTTCAATTTTATTTGACGACCGTGAATATCGTATTAGCTACGATTCAGGAATTGATACCGTGGAGGATTTATATTCAATTATTGTTGATACACAGCAAAATGGAAGTAAGGTTTATATATCAGATGTTGTGGAATATATCGAAGATGGTGTAAGTCGATATGATTCTTATGCACGTATAGGAAGCCCTGAAAAACCTCTCGCACAGCAGGCTATTATATTTAATGTTAAAAAACAAGAAGGAGGAAACATCATCTCTCTTACACAAGAAATTAAAGAAGTTTTAGAACAGTATAAGGAAACAAATTACCAAGAAGAGATTGATTTTACAGTTATTTTCGATGCTGGAAAAGAAATTAAAACAAATTTAAATGATCTTGTTGGTAGTGGTTTTCAAACAGTTATTTTAATTTTGGTTGTTATGGGGCTTATGGTTGGTTTTCAAGAATCTATTATTGCTGCTATTGCGGTACCACTTTCTTTTCTTCTTACGTTTATCGGAATGAATTTTTTTGGTATTACCATAAATTTCATTACACTATTCTCATTGATTCTTGTTATCGGGATATTAATTGATTCCGCAATTGTTATTGTTGAAGGTATTCATGATTCATACCAAGAAGATAAGAGTCTTTTTGAAGCTTCAGCCTATACACTCAAAGAATACTCAAAGCCAGTTGTTGCTGGAGTTCTTACTACGATATCTATTTTTATTCCACTTATGATGCTCTCTGGTATTCTTGGTCAATTTATTGGAGGGATTCCACGAGTAATCATTATTGTGTTGGTTATGTCACTCATTGTTGCCCTTGTTTTTATTCCGGCAACTGCAGCCATTATTTACAAGTTCAAAATTAAAGACTCAGAAAAAATTTCAAGAAAACGAAATGAGATATTTTCAAAGATTACCAAGTGGTATCATAACTTTCTTTCTCAGTTAATTAATAACTCAAAGAAGAAACGTCGAATTATTTGGATTTTAACAGGGCTTATTTTATCAACATTTGTTCTTGTCGGTAGTGGTTTAGTAAAATCTGAGTTTTTTAGCCCTGATTACACAGAACAAGGGTATATTAATATTGAATTGGCAGAAGGTACTCCTCTTGAAATAACATCTGACGCACTACGGCAAGTTGAAGAAGTTGTTCTGACACAAGAGCGAATTATTGATTTTACAAGTATCATTGGGTCAGAAAGTAGTTTTGTGGGTCAAGGGAGATCAGGAAGTAATTTTGCAAATATTATTGTTAATTTTGATGATAAAAAATATGGACAAGAAGGAGCTGAAAAACTACGTACAGCTCTCTCAGGAATTCATGATTTTCATATTCAAGTACTTACTCCTGAAAGTGGACCTCCAGTTGGTGCTCCTTTCCAAGTCAAAATAGAAGGAGAAACATGGCAAGATATTAATCTGGCTGCAGAAGAAGTAGCTCGTTTACTAGAGAGCTTCTCATCAACACGCGATGTTGATTCGGGAGTTGATGTTGGTTCAACTGAGATACAATTAGAAATAATTCACGACAGATTGGCTGAATATGGATTACGTGCATTAGATATTTCATCTATACTCCGTACATCTTTATATGGAACAACGGCAACATCATTAAATATTGGTAATGAAGGAGATATTGATGTAGTTGTGAAACTGGGCTTGAATCCAGAAGGGGTTTCTCATCGTGATAGTAATCATATTAATTATGATCAAATTAAAAATCTTCGCATACCTACAAATCAAGGTGAAGTATTGCTAGGATATTTTGTACAAGAACGAGTTGTTCAATCGACTTCAGTTGCAAGTCATGTTGATGGCAATAAAAATAAAACCGTTACGAGTTATGTACAAGATGGATTCTTACCGGTTGATATTGTACAAGAATTTAATGAACGCCAATCAGAATTAGTATTACCTGAATCAGTCAGTTTTGAGTTGGCTGGGTCAGATAGTGAGAGCGATGAAGCTTCTACAGAACTACTCGTCTCTTTGGTATTTGGATTACTACTCATCTTTGGAGTATTGATTTGGCAATTTGGTTCATTACGTAGTGTGTTCTTTATTATTTCAGTAATTCCATTAGGACTTATTGGAGTTGTCTATGGATTATTCTTTACAGGACTATCGTTATCGTTTACTGCAATGCTCGGTTTCATTGCTTTGGTTGGAGTTATTGTTAATAATTCAATTATTCTTATCGATGTTATGAACAAAATTCAAGAACGAGAACCAGATTTAAGTAAAAAAGAGATTGTATTAAAAGGTGCTATTACTCGATTACGTCCGATACTACTTACAACATTAACTACGGTATTAGGTATGGTTCCGTTACTCTATGTTTCACCAATGTGGACACCGTTTGCTCTAGCAATGATTACGGGATTGTCATTTTCTACTATTTTAACACTTGTTGTTATTCCAATTTTTTACCATAAGTGGGGTTAAGAAAAAACACATAAAAGTGTTTTTTCTTTTTTTAAAACCTTTATACTAAAACTGTGAATGAATCAGCTATAAAACAACAAATAACTGAATTTGAACAAGAGATGTATTCTGCAGAGTTCTGGCAAAACAAAGAACGAGCACAATTTGTTCTCAATGAAATTGAAAGACTTAAGAATGAACTTCTTGGTGACAAGAAATATGACAGCGGAAAGGCAATCATATCAATTTTTGCGGGTGCTGGTGGTGATGACGCTGAAGACTTCGTTCGAATACTTTTTGAGATGTATTCAGGGTTTGCTCAAAATCATAATTATATTCTAACTCTATTAGATGAGTCTTCTAATAATTTGAATGGATACCGAAGTATTTCTTTTGAGATTGCGGGAAAGGGAGCTTTTGGGAAATTACGTGGCGAATCTGGTGTTCATCGACTTGTGCGAAAGTCTCCTTTTAATAAGCAAGGGAAACGCCAGACAAGTTTTGCTCTTGTAGAGATATTGCCTGAGATTAAAGCTCAAGATTTTGCATTAGAAGAATCTGATTTAGAGGTGAGTTTCGCACGATCAGGTGGAGCAGGTGGCCAAAATGTTAACAAGCGAGAGACCGCTGTACGTATGGTACATCCACAAACAGGATTATCGGTGTTTATTTCAGAAGAACGAACTCAAGAAAAAAATAGGGCACGAGCTCTAGAGATAATGCGTGCAAAATTATATAAAAAACATCTTGAGGACGAAGAAAAACGAGCAAAAGGGCTCACTATATCAGATAAGGTTTCGATTGAATGGGGTAGTCAAATGCGTTCTTATGTTATGGACCCTTACCAAATGGTAAAAGATCATGATAAAGAAATAGAAACATCAAAAATAGACGACGTGTTAAATGGAAATATTGGTATTTTTATACAGGATTAGCACTCCTCTTGGAGTGCGTTTTCTTTAATGGTAAAATGGTTTTATAATGATTATATTTGATAAGATTTCAAAAACGTACCAAACAAAAAATACTTCGGTACATGATATTGATTTAAAAATTAAAAAAGGGGAATTTGTTACCTTAATTGGTCCATCTGGAGCAGGGAAGACAACGTTACTACGCCTACTTCTTGCAGAGGAGAAACCAACGCAAGGTACTGTTCACTTTGATGGCGTTAATATTCATAATTTACGTAAAAAAGATATTCCACATTATCGACAACGTATTGGTGTTGTTTTTCAAGATTATAAATTATTAGAAAATAAAACTACGTATGAAAATGTTGCTTTTGCAATGGAAATGATTGGAAAATCAGACAGCGAAATTCAAGCAGACGTACCTCATTCATTGGAATTAGTTGGTTTAGAAGATAAAGGTTTCAGTTTCCCATCTCAACTATCAGGTGGTGAACAGCAGCGTCTTGCGATTGCTCGAGCTATTATTAATCAACCTGATATTTTGATTGCTGATGAACCAACAGGCTCACTTGATCCAGATAGTTCTCATTCAGTATTAAATATTCTTAAAAAAATAAATGAATTAGGTACTACAGTTATTCTTGCTACACATGATCGAGATGTTGTTAACGGTCTTCATAAACGTGTAGTTAAAATAGAAAACGGTCGAATTACTCGAGACCAAGAAAAAGGTTCATATAACGCATAACATTATGTCATTACGATTAGATATACAACGAATTACCCGTGAAGGGCTTATAAATTTTTGGCGAAATAAACTCGTTTCTTTTTCAACCATTGTTATTATGACAATGGCGTTATTGGTGATGAGTTCTCTATTATTTCTTAATGCTGTTTTAGATTTTTCACTTCAACAATTGCAAGATAGGGTTGATGTTAATATTTATTTCTTTCCAGATGCTCCTGTAGAAGAAATTACTGATTTGCAAGAACGTATCGCTATTATTCCTGAAGTGCGTGACGTACAATATGTATCTCGCGAACAAGCATTTATTGATTTCCAAGAACGTCATAAAAACGATGAATTGATTAATCGTTCTCTTGAAGAATTAGGAGATAACCCCCTTGGGGCATCATTGAATATTCGAGCCTATGCCGCAACCCAATATGAAGCGGTAGTTTCTGCCATTGAGTCGGAACCTGTTGTGGCAAATTCAGAATTTGTTGAGAGAATTAATTATTATGACAATAAGGGACTTATTGAACGATTAAATCAGTTTAGTTCAATTGCACGATTGGTTGCATATGCAATTATTATCTTCTTTGCCATTGTTGCTCTTTTGGTGGTGTTGAGTACTATGCGTATTGCAATTTTTGCAGCTAAAAAAGAAATTGTCATTAAACGTCTTGTTGGTGCAGAACGACGATACACCCAAGGTCCGTTTATTGTTATGGGAGGCTTGTATGGTTTGTGCGCATCACTCCTTACTATAGCTATGCTCTATCCAGCAACACGGTGGATAGGTACCTACACTAAAACATTCTTTGGTGGTATGGATATATTCCAATACTTTACTTTAAATATTATTCCAATATTTATTATTATTTTAACGATTGGGATTCTTATTGGTATTATTTCAAGCCGTATTGCAACAAGAAAATATTTAAATATTTAAAAATAAAAGACCTGAACTTTAAAAGGTCTTTTATTTTTTCAGACATTTGTTTATTATGTTGTGTATTGCTCGATCGTCTAATGGTAGGACATCAGTTTCTGGCACTGAGAATCTAGGTTCGATCCCTAGTCGAGCAGCAACAAAAAAGAACCCTTTAATGTGGGCTCTTTTTATTAAATTAGTTTAAAGAGGGAAGTACTCCTTCTGGTAGGAAGTCCTCGAATGATTCTTTTTTAAATTTTATTGTATAAACGGACGTTTCAAATAATTCATAATGAAGAATTAAAATTGGAACCTTGTTGCTACCGTCGATATATCCAGAAATAATCCAAATATTTTGATTACATAAATTATCAAAGAATTCTTTTATTCTCTCTAATCCATTTTTCATCTCCTTACTACTCGCACCTGTTATTTGAACCTCTCCTTGCCATCTATGATGTTTTGGGCTTACAACAGAAGTTAGTACTAGTTGAACTTTTACTTTAGAATCTTCTGTTCTCTGAATAAACCCAGAACAGGGAAGCTCATCGATTAATCCATTTTCAATTAGTGTCCATTGTTCAGTGTTAGAAGCCAATTCTATTCGTTTGGTAGTTGGTATTTTACCTGCCATTGTTAGTTTTGTTTTAAGTTATATATTTGTATATATTATATATTATAATACTATATTGTCAATATATAAGTTCGAACATCATCCCAGTCTGCCAGCTAGCAAAAATCACTCTAGAAATAGGGTGGTTTTTAATTAGAGACCATACATTGACAAATAATTATATAGTATTATTATTTATTCTAAATTTATACAAAAATTAAAATGAAAAAAATTATTTTATTATTACTTTTAGTTTCTTCCTGTAAGCAAGATAAAGAAATTATTATTCAAGATACATCTCTTTATTCAAATAAGAGTCAGTCAGAAATTATTTTAATTCAAGCAATAGGAGATGCACAAAAAATTATTAATAACCATGCATCTTCACAAAGAGAAAATGAAATCAAGACCTTATTGAATTATAGCTTTTCAATTTTTGAAAGATTCGATATGAGTTTCAATACTCAAGAAATAAAACTTGAAAAACCATTAACTTTTTTAATTCAACCTATTCTTAGTAGAGAATCAAAGATAGCGGGCGTTATTCAAGATCAAGTAAAATCTTTAAGAAAGCCTATAATCTACTTCAGCTCTGAGAATATAAGTAAGGTATCATTAGATGTAGTAACCGAAAGTGTACTTCATGAAATGGTACATGTGGCACAAGCATTAGATTCACAAAATATGTCTTTAACTGAACGTGAAATCGAAGCTTATAAAATTTCTTCTAGTTTGATGCTAAAAAAATATGGAATTGAGACAAAAACAGAGATAAATAAATGTTTTTTTGGACTAGAAGATTTCAATATAAGATCTAAACAAGTTTCTCAAGACTTAAGTATTTCTGAATATCAAGCAAAGTTGCTATTAATTTATAATTGTACTGAAAACATAGTGCAGTTTACGGAAAACGATGTTTTATAAGTGAATAATGATAAATCAGTATCTTTCGGTACTGATTTTTTACTTATAAAAAGTTTGAACATTACCTCAGTCTAAAAGTAATCAACTTTTATCTAAAAATCACATTATTCTGTATGATGATTTTTAGTTCGATAATCATCCTAATCTGGTATAGTTCATATATGAATCAAGATATTACATTTTATATAGTTTGCTTACTTGGGATTTTCTTTTTTATAAATTTCATATTTAATATAAAAAGAAATAAGCAGAAAATAAAAAAGTTAATTCAAGAAAAAGAGGGGTATGTTTTAGGTAATATTAGTTTTATAATTGGCTCATTCCCTCCTAAGAAGATACCTCTAAAAAACATATTTGGTAGAAATATATATAGTTCTCAGTATTATAAAGTGAAGTTTAGATACAATGGAGATATTTTAAATGCAAGAGTTTTTGTAAGTAAGCCCGCAAGTAAAAACCCTTACTTTATTTTTTGTGATTTAAATGGGGCTTTAATATTTAGTAATTATAAGGGGACTAAATACACTTTTGATTAAAAATAAAAAGTTCGAACATCATCCCAGTCTGCCAGCATCAAAAAAACTACTCTAGAAATAGGGTGGTTTTTTGGTATACTTTGGAAATGAAAATTGCTATTGTAACAGGTGGAATCGGTTCTGAAAGAGAAGTATCTTTATCTTCTTCTAAGAACGTACAACAGTTGCTATCAATTCCTGATGAGCTTGTTTTCGATTATCCTAACCATTTAGATAAATTAGTGAACCATGCAGCAAATATAGATGTATGTATTCCAATAATCCATGGGGAAGGAGGAGAGGATGGAGAGTTACAAATTATCTTAGATAAATTTAATATTCCATATATATTTTCAGAACCTGGAGTACATAAAAATTGCCTTGATAAAAGGAAAACTAAGCAAATATTAAGTAAGTTTGAAATTAAATCGCCAAAAGAGTATTTATTAGAAGATAATTTCGATACATCTGTTTTTATTAAACCTGTCTCAGGAGGTTCATCAGTACTTACTAAAAAAAAATTATCAAAAAAAGAACTCATCGAATTCATAGATAATTATCTAGATATTAGTTTTATCATTGAAGAGTCTGTTGAAGGTAAAGAGTTTTCTGTTGGGGTTATAGATACTAAAGAAGGATCAAAAGCACTACCTGTTATTGAAATAAAAACGGAAGTAGAATTTTTTGATTATGATAGTAAATATAATACTGAAAAATTAGCACAAGAGATTTGTCCTGCCGATATTCCAGACGAATTAGAAAAACGATTAAAAGAACAAGCGCTCATAGTTCATAAGGAAATGAATTGTAAACATTTGTCTCGATCAGACTTTATTGTAGATGAAAATAATCAAATCTTTTTTCTTGAGGTTAATACTATTCCAGGAATGACTAATACTTCTTTGATACCAAAAGAAATAGTCGAGGAAGGGCTCTCGCTAAAAGATCTGTTAATTTATTGGGTATCTGAAGTGAAATAATTTCTCATAAAAGTTCGAACATCATCCCAGTCTGCCAGCTAGTAAAAACCACTTTAGAAATAGGGTGGTTTTTGGTATACTACATTCATGAAATTAAAACCTAAAAAAGGATTTACACTTATTGAATTACTTGTAGTGGTTGCAATTATTGGAGTTCTAGCAAGTATTGTTTTAAGTTCCTTAAATGAAGCAAGGGCTAAAGCGCGAGATGCTCGGAGATTGTCTGATATAAAAACTATACAAACTGCCTTAGAACTTTATTTTTTAGATAATAACGAGTATCCAGTGAGTACTGGAGGAACAATACCAAATAATTCTTGGGCTCATAGTGCTTATCCATCCTGGGAAACTTTGGAAACTGCTCTTGGAACTGATCTCCCAGAGGACCCTATAAATAATGACCAATCTTGGGCTCCAAGTAATCCTGTTGAAGGCTTAAATTATACCTATTATTCTGGGACAGCAATTTGTCCAAACCGACAAGGATATGCCTTGGTATATCGTTTCGAATCAAGAGATGCTACATCAGATGAAAACAAGGGTGTTATTCGTTGTAATGGTTCTTCGTTTAGATATGGTGGAGGAAGTATTACAGTTGGAGCAAGTCCTCGTCAGTAATATAAAAAGTTCGAACATTATCCCAAACGGCCAGCAGCGTTGTGAGCCCGACCGAGGTCACAATATAAGCTATATTTTACAACACTTTCTGATGATTGAGTCATGGGTTCGAACTCGTATTTTTGGTTCGATTCCTAGAAAGGGTTATAAACGATATGCAAACAAAACACTCTATTCAAAATAGAGTGTTTTGTTTTAAAGAATATTATATATTGCAATATAGGGGTACCCCCTATATACTATACTTATGAAACAAGAACAGCAAAAGAAATCAATAAATAGATTGAATCGTATCGAGGGACAAATTCGCGGTCTTAAAAAGATGATTGAAGACGATGTTTACTGCATAGATATTATTAGTCAGACGTCTTCTGTCCGTTCTGCACTAAAAGGTCTTGAAGATGCTCTTATGGAGAATCATTTATCAACTTGCGTTGTTTCGCAAATTAAAAATGGTAAAGAGAAAAAAGCTGTCGATGAGATTATCAAGGTATATAAACTAAAACGATAATATGATGAAACATACTTATAAGATTACAGGAATGACCTGTGATAACTGTAAAGATAAAATTACTCAGGCACTGCAATCAATCCAAGAAATCACTAAAGTTGAGATAGATAGAGAAAAAGGTTTCGCAGATATTTCAATGTCAGAACATGTGCAAACACCGGTCATGCAGGAGGCTTTGAGTACCCTAGGCGACTACAGTATATCAATGGATATGGGAGCATCTATGGAGCAAGCAAAAAAGAAAAATCATCTCAAAGATTTAATTCCTCTATTCACTATCGTCGGAGCGATACTCATATTTTCAATCATTATGACATTGGTAATAGGTAAAGACTTCCAATTCGGTATGCGAATGTTTATGGGAGGGTTCTTTGTAGTATTTGGAATATTAAAAGTTCTAAAACTCAAAGACTTTGCTATTGCATATAAGGAATACGATATCATCGCAAAATACAGCAGTTTCTATGCTCATGCATATCCATTTATAGAACTAGCATTAGGAATTCTATATTTTATAAATATCATTCCGTTAACAACAAATATTCTCACCATTATTGTTATGGGAATCGGAGCCATTGGTGTCTACATAAAATTACGTAAACACGAAGAAATACCATGTGCTTGTCTTGGTACCGTTTTCAAGGTTCCAATGACCTGGGTAACACTGGCGGAAGATTTGCTTATGGTCATTATGGCAATAATTATGATAGTATTAATGTAATTATATGTTTTCAAAGGTCTACAAATATATAGGAATATTCGTTATTGCACTCGTTCTTCTAGGGCATCATTCTTTTCAGGCACAGGCGATGGAAAATATGACTCACCACGCACCAACGGCTAGTACTTGTGATAGTGCAGAATGCCATCATGAAATGAATATGGAGATTTGTGAAAAACTTCAAAGTGATGAAATGCAAGCTTCATCACAGTTTTTTACACTACCGAACATTTCTAATTTTGTAGCAGTTGAACTTGA
>JAUIMI010000001.1 GCA_030433255.1 bacterium
ACAGAAGAAACAACTATTTCTACAGACTTAGATACCACTAATGAAACTATTATTATTGATCTAGATACTACTTCACAAGAATCAGAGATAGAAAATTCACTCCAATCTGATTTAGATGATGGAGAGACGGTAACTTCCAATATTGATGAAAAAACCGCTCCTTCTCAGGAGGAGCTGATACCAAGAAAAGATGTATTTGTGGAAGTATTTTATTCGCTAGGTAATGAATGGCTATCTCTTGGTCTTGTTAGGGATATTAATAACGATGTTGAATTTAATATTCCTTACAATTCACTACAGGAGCTTCAAAATATTGAAATCAAACTTATCACTCATTCAAGATTACCATCAACAAAAACAACTCTTTTGATTGATGCATTATGGATTGAAGTACAAAAACCACTTTTATTAGATGAACCAACAATCCCTCCTTATGATTTTGAGGCACGTGTATATGATAAAAAAATTGATGTATATCAAAACGCAGCCCACTCATGTTCGTTTGAAAATTTTATCATTGATTTTTCATCAGGGAATAATCAAACAAACATTCTTACTGTAAAAGGAGGAATAGGATTATTAGAAATAGGTAGCATCCCTGCTGGTATTGATGTTCGTTTTGATAATCAAAAATACGACTATACCCTTGATGGATTAATAGATACTATTCCAGTCACTTTTAGTAAAAAAGATACTACTATTAGCTCTAACTTTTCACTTCCGGTTGTGTATACACACAACAATAAATCTGTTATCTGTCAGGTAAACATTATTCATTAATTTCTATGTTTAAAAAAATTGGACAACTTAGCTTTATTTCTCTGGTCATGTTTGGATGGCTTTTTTCTGGTTGGCCACAATTACCATCAGTAGACGCGGCTATCGGAGATATTGGTCACTGGCGTGATACCACAGGTGGGCAAATACCTGGAACAACGTTTTCTGCCTTTGATTTTAATTCAGAAATTCAAAATGATGGTAGTTTTATCACTGATGGTAATGGGCAAATGATTGTGCTTGAGCTACCTGATTACGTAGAAGTTTTCCGTTCTCATGATAGTACAGGTCTGCAGGACCTTACCGGATCTCAAACCTTAAATATTGCACGAGATGTTGATTTTGGTGATGCGCTGAGTTTTACCAAAGCATCTAATACTGCAGTCGATGTCACTAATCCAGCTGATATTTTTTCATGGGCAAATGTTTGGACGGCTCGTAATAATATTGGAGCTGGTTCACGGCAAACATCATTTGGTTCAGTTACTATTAATGGTGTTGAGCAATCTATCGGTGAGCATGGAAATTATTCACGAGGAAATCAATCAACAACAGATACTTTTGCAATGAGTTTCCATCCTGCTGGAATCTTCACTGTTGGTACTGCAGGGTATGACATTGGGATAAATTCTGATCCACTTGCAGGTGGACAAGCTGGAGGAAATGATAGAACGCAGCCAAATACTCTTGGCTTTTTTGCTATTAACCTTGATACCTTGGTCCCACCACAATTTGAGCAATCTGCATATCGATGGTTTGCAAATAGTGATAGTACTGATGTAGGAGCAGCTCTTGATACTCAAGATACACCAGCAACACTATCTACCTCAGGAGAGACATTTCGATTACGTATGTTGATGCATGTTTCTGATAATCAGTTACGTCAAAATGAAACCAACTTTAAATTGCAATTCGCAGAAAAAGTCGGATCTTGTGATACTAGTTTTACAGGAGAAACGTATACTGATGTAACAACATCAACAGTCATTGCATTTAATGATAATGCTACCCCTGCCGATGGAGATAGCTTAACAGCAAATCCTAATGATCCAATTAATGGAGTTCATACTATCGTAAACCAGAGCTATGAAGAGGTAAATAATTTTACCACCTCAGTATCTGCTATTGCTGATGGTCAAGATGGTAAATGGGATTTTTCACTCATTGATAACGGAGCCCCGGTAAACACAAGCTATTGTTTTCGAATGGTTGAATCAAATGATGCTGTTCTTGATACTTATACTGTTATTCCTGAAATAACAACAGCATCAAGTTTTTGTCCATCATCAGTTAATGTATTTCCTTATAATCAAGATTTTGAAGGTTCTATTGGGGATTGGGTTCAATCTACTGATGATGATATTGATTGGGATATAAATTCAGGCACAACCACTTCTGTTGACACTGGTCCTTCAGCAGCAGCAACAGGTACTGATTATATTTATGTTGAAGCATCAACACCTAATTATCCTAATATTCGTTCAATTATCACCTCGCCTTGTTTTGATTTATCCAATAAAGATACAGCCTCTTTTGATTTTCAGTATCATATGTATAGCGTAACGACAGGTGATATGGGAAGTATTGATTTAGAGATAACAACAAATGGTTCAACATGGACGAGTTTATTTAACGAAACAGTAAATCAAGGAGACCAATGGAATAGTGAGAGTATTGACTTGACGCCATATGTTGGCCAAGAAATACAATTGCGTTTTAACCGTTTTATTGGTGACACCTGGCAGGCTGATGTTGCTGTTGATGATGTTTCTGTATCAACCACAGACGCAATCGGTCCTGGTGGAGGTGTTCCAGGTATGAGGACTTGGCTCAAGGCAAATGTACTTTCAAGTATTACCACCTCTACTGATGGTTCAGATGTTACCTTATGGGAAGATCAATCAATAGGAAGCCATGATTACAGTCCTTCTACTACTGCACCAGATTATGTAGATAACTCAACAAATAATATAAACTTTAATCAAACGGTTAATTTTAATTCATCTAATAATGAATCCCTGCAAACAGCTAATAGTTTAGATTACAATACTGGTACATCTGTACGTAAGGTTGTTAATATGAATTTTAGGACAAGTTCAGATATTACAAACAGACAACAACTATTTGAAGAAGGAGGATCAACAAGAGGTCTTGGGATTTGGATATTAGGTGGTGAGATATATGCATCAATTTGGAATAGAGCTGAAACCGCACCACTTGGGGATTGGAATAATGGGACTTTTATTAGTACGATAAATACCCCTATTACAATAGATACAGAATATGTATTAACCTGTGAATTTGATGGAGATAATTCAGGGGTCACTCAAAATGGAACCTTTACTTGTTACCTTAATGGAGAAAGCATTGGTTCACTTACAGGACTTGGTCAAATATATAACCATACCGATGCTATCGGTTTAGGGTTTACAAATGGAGGGTCACTTTTTGAAGATGGTACTAGTTCAGGGGGTAATTATTTTAATGGAGATATTGCTGAATTTATCTACCAGAATGATCCTGCTTCAATTACAACTCTCCAGAGAAATAAAACAGAATCATATTTGGCTTTAAAATATGGGGTAACTTTAGATCAATCTCTCGTAGGTGGTGGAATCGATTACCTTGATTCTACCGGAGTAAATTTCTGGTCAGAAGATATAAATGATGTCTACGAACATGATATTGTTGGAGTCGGTCGAGATGATACTTCGGTCTTTGATCAACGAATTTCACAATCAGTTAATACTGACGCTATCATCACTATAGCTCTTGATAATGATTTTACCTCTGCGAATAATGACGGATCACGAACGACAACTCATACTAACGACAGACAATTTCTTGTTTTGGCTAACAATGATGATGTAACCACCATACAGACCACAGAGATTGATTTAGGTTCATACTCAGGAAGAATTGGTCGAGAATGGCTAATTCAGAAAACAGCCAATTTCACTCAGAACGTGAATCTAAAATTTGATGGGTTTGATGATACATATGAACTTCTTATTGATGCTGATGGTGACTTTAGTTCTGGTGCAACAAATCTAGGGGTACTTTCAGCAGCTGGAGAGATTACCAATATTAATCTTATTGATGGGCAATATATTACCCTCGCTCAATCGCAAGCCCAAGAAATTAGTTTCTCAATCTCTGATAATACTATTGGTCATGGATTACTTTCATTGCTAAATAATCGGTATGCATCAGGCGACGAAATTGGTTCAGATACTTTCACTACTGCTCATACTATTGACGCATCAACAAATGCTTCCGGAGGATATGTTGTTGAAATTGATGGTATTACACTCACCAATACGACTACTGGACATACCATTAATCCGATTGGAGGAACAGCAATTACCTCAACACCAGGAACAGAACAATTCGGTATACGTTTAATCCCAACAGGTACAGGAGATTCAGTAGCACCTTATGATACTGCTAATTTTGCTTATGATACTGCTAATTTTAGTGATATCGTCGCGAGCGGAGTAGGTGATAATACGGTAACGAATTACAATGTTGAGTATATCGCGAATATTGACCCGCTTACTCCAGCTGGGACATACACAGCAACGGTAACCTATACTATGCATGCTGAGTTTAATTAATTTTTAACTAAAAGACATCTATTATAGTGTCTTTTAGTTTGTATATTTTTGTTTAAATACGTTATAATGTGTACAGCTACATGAAATATGTTTATTCAATTTAACCATGTACATAATTTAAATAAATTTATTTTCAATTATTATGAAAAAAACAATTAATAAAATTACATCATTTGCACTAGCATTCGCTATGATGCTGACACTTATGCCATCAATGGTATTTGCTGCTAATGTCTCAGCTGCATCTGATAATATGACACGACAGAAAATTTCTGAAACGTCAGACCATGTTATTACGTTTACACCTACCACAACAGATGGTGGTGATGTGGTAATTACATTTGATTCAGATTTTGATACTTCAAGTGGAGCGTCAGGAGATGGTACTTTTGATACAGGTGCAGGAACACTTACTATTACTGGAGGTGTAACCTCAGGGGTAGCTGTAACAGCGACAGTAACAGGTATTGGTAACCCAGCAACACCTGGAAATCGAGTAATCTCTATTGCAACAGGTGCAGATACAGGAGAAATTACAGTACCAATCATTACTGATGACCAAATCCAAGTAACAGCGCGAGTAGATCAAACACTTTTCTTTGATGTACGAGATGGTACTACTGGAACAGCTGATGATAATGCGGTAGGTTTTGGTACACTTGATTCAGGTACGGTACGATATGCTACTGACGATGGGCTTGGTACAACAACTGAAGGAGCGTCTTCAGAACTCGAAGCAGGAACAAATGCATCAGGAGGATATATTATTGATGTAACAGGAGAAACATTGGTAGCAATGGATGGTTCAGGTAATGACATTGATGGACTATTTACACCAACACCAACACCAGCTGTAGGGACAGAAGCTTTTGGTATTAGTGTTGCACAGACACAAGCTTCAACTGACACCGTTCCTGGTTCATCAGACGGTCTTGTTGCAGCTGATTATTCTGCGCAGTATCACTTGCCAGATTCTACTGCTACTGATGTATTGGTAACAAATACAGGTCCAGCAGCAAATGAAATTTATGATATTAACTACGTTGCAAATATTTCTTCACTTACCCCAGCAGGAAATTACTCAACAGTATTAACATACACAATGACAGCTAATTTCTAATTTTTAGAAATAAAAACACATCATTAGATGTGTTTTTTTCTTAGTAAAATAATATAACTAAGGTATACTATAGGTAGCACATAAACCAATGAGGTTTTTTATTTGCGCAATAAGATATTTATGAAAAACGTATATATAGCACTATTAATAATTTTTACTTTTTTTGTATCATTTGGATACACGCAACCAATATCAGCACTAACTGTCTCTCCAGCAAAATTAGAAATTTCTGGAGATGCTGGTACTACACTTGCTGGTGATATTACATTATTTAATGAGAGTAATCGGACTCAAACATTTTATACAAGCTTTGAAAACTTTGAACCATCTGATGATTCTGGGGCTCCATTGTTTGTTGGTAATGACGGAGGTTTAGCTACATGGATATCATCAACAGCGAGTATCACCCTTGAACCACAAGAACGTACTCAGGTTCCATTTACTATTACTATACCAACAGATGCTGAAGCAGGAGGTTATTTCTCGGCAATATTTTTCGGTACACAACCACCAGCGGCAGAAGGAGGAACCGTATCTATTGGTGGACGTATTGGGATTTTAACCTTACTGCGGGTAAACGGAGATATTCCAGAAGCAGGAGGAGTTTTAGAGTTTAAAACCATTGATGATGCATTCTTCTATGATATGCCACCTGTTGAATTTGAATATCGATTTAGTAATGATGGAGGAGATCGTGTCATTCCTCGTGGAGATATTGAATTAAAAAATACCTTTGGTTCAGTTCGTGACACTCTTGATGCGAACCCTATTGAAGGAAATGTTCTTCCAAGTTCCGCACGACGATTTAATATTACATGGGCAACTGAGGAATATAAACCATCTGGATTCTTTAATCGTGCTCTGTCTCAATGGCATAATTTCCATTTTGGTTGGTATACCGCTGAAATGAATTTGGGTTGGGGATATACTAATCAAACGTCAGTTCATACGCTTTCTTTGCTTATTATTCCATGGCAATTATTAATTCTAATTGTGGCTACATTAATCTGTGTATTTTTTGCTCTTAAGGCTTTTGGTAAAAAATACAAACAAGCTCTCTTGAAACAATTGGAACAAGAAAACAATGCCCAAGAAGAAATAGAAGAGGAAAATTAATTTAAAAAACACAATGATTACTTGTATGAAAAATTTAATATATACAAGTGTGATGGTAATTACACTGAATCTGATCGGGTTCAGTTTTTTTGCTTTTCAGTTGGTATCTGCGCAAACAGTAACTGGTACGCCTAGTGGTGGAGATTCTGACATTGTGATTACTGCTCATGTTGTTGGGTGTGGTGATAACATAGTACAAACAGGACTTGGTGAGCAGTGTGATGGCGGTAATTTGAACGGAGCAACATGCTCAAGTCTTGGGTTTGGTTCTGGAATATTATCATGTCGAACAAGTTGTATTTTTGAAACAAACCTGTGCGGTAGTAGTTCCGGAGGAAGTAGTACTGGACCAGGGTCTGTGGTGAATGTAGGAGATATCTTTACAGATAATACTCCACATACCAATATTGTATTTACTGGATATGGTGAACCAGGAAGTATATTTTTTGTTATGACTGATGATGGGTATTTTACCTCAGTTTATGTGGATAATGATGGCTACTTTAGCGTTACGGTTTCAGAACCATATTCTGGAAATTATGATTTTGTTTTTTATACGATTTCTTCAAGTGGATTATTTGGCCCAAGGAGCTTCTCAACAACTATTCCACCAAATATGACAACGTATATTAATAATATTTTTATACCTTTTAATGCTCTAGAAGAAGGGTTTTCTGAGGAATTAGAATTAACACCTCTTGTTCCTGAGGAAGAAACTAATCTTCCTCCTGAATTTTTTGAAGGAAATACTCATGATATTTTTAGAGAGTTTCTCGATATTCTTGCTCAAAATGAAAACTTAACCCCAGAAGAGTTACGTGATTTTATTGAAGTTTTTGCCGAACAAAAAGACTACGAAGCAACTGTCCCTGGATATCAACAACACTGGTGGAGAAGTACACAGACATGGTTATCTCAAAATACCAATGGCCTTAGTGAATGGTATCCAAATGTATATATTTCATTTATGGTTCCATATTGGAATATCGTGTACGACGTTACTGAGTGGTTTGATGAATACAAGGCTCCATTCTGGGTGTATAAATTTTTCTTATAAAAAACCATACTATGGTTTTTTATTTTAATTAGTAATCATTTTGTATTTTTGATATTCTATAAATATGAAACTACTTCGCACAATAGTGTTGTATGGAATCCTTGGAATAAGTTTATTTGTTCTCTGGGATAGAGTTCTACGTTCTCAATGTAGCAAGCTTATTGAATATGATATAGGAGAGTTTGATGAGCGATTTGGATTAGAGAGAGAAAATTTCTTGACCCATATACAAAATGCAGAATCTACATGGGAGTCGCTAGTCGACAAGCCTCTATTTAGATATGTTCCTGGAGCCGATTTTAAAGTTAATTTGATTTGGAGTGAAGAACAGGCACGTCTTTATGAGGGTAATAAATTAGAACAAAATCTTAATACAGCAGAAGATTCAATTGATAGTCTCCAAACACGTTATAGTCTTACCGTACAAAAATATAAAAATGCTGTAGCGCAGTACGAAAAGAGTCTCGCGAGTTATGAAAAAGAGGTAACCTATTGGAATAGTCAGGGTGGCGCCCCAACCGATATTTACGAAAAACTTCAAAATCAAGCAACGCTCCTTGATACCAAGGCTTCTGAGATTGAGCGTTTATCGAAACAAGTAAACAGTCTTGCTGAACAAAATAATCAAAAAATAGACGATTATAATAATGGCGTTAATGAATATAATAGTTTATTTACTCAGGGATATGAATTTGATGCAGGGAATACTGACGGTACTGAAATTAATATCTATACCTATGCATCTTCGGAAGAATTAGAAACACTTCTTATTCATGAATTTGGACATGTTCTTGGTATTGACCATGTAGATGATGAACATTCAGTTATGTACTATTTATTAAATGATTACAACAAAGAGGGTGAGTTAAGTGAAATTGATATTGCTGCTCTTGAGGTAAGCTGTAGACTATAGGTATGTTTGATTTTTTAAAAAGAAAAAAAAGAGTTCGCGCACGCATTATTTCAACAGAGGAATTTAATAAGGAAATTATTACTGGCAAGAAAGACGCACTTATTACTTTTTCTGCTGCTTGGTGCGGTGCATGTAAAATGCAAAAACCACTTATTCATGATTTAGCAGACGCTCATCAAGATAAGAACATACGCATTGGTTTCGTTGATGTAGATAGCGAAACACAATTATCACAGTTATTTAATATTAAAGGAATACCAACAACCATTACATTTCATAATGGGGAAATATTTTTTAGACATAGTGGCTTATTATCTAGAAAAAATTTAGAAAATATTATCCAACAATTAGAAAAAATATCTTAATTACAAGATATTTTTCTTTTGTGGATAACTTTAATTTTAATAATTGACCTAATCTCTCTCTCTCTGTATATAATTGGTTTAAGAATTTAAAAATAATATTACTAATAAAAATCCTTGTAGGGAAAGTTCCTATATATCCTTGTCGGGTTATTTCCGAATTTATTAGTTTCTATAAAAAGCTCTAATTATATTGGAGCTTTTATTTTTGCTTGTTTTAAAATGGTATAATCTAATCATGAAAACAGGAATTCAGTCATGGCAAGCAATTATTAAATTTATACTCTATTACTTTTCAATTGGTGGTTTATTACGAACCTTTTTTGTTCCTTGGCGACAAGAACGTTACGAGAGTGATGAATCAGGTATTTGGAAATGGATAGAACAGGGAACGTTTTATCTCTTTGCAATGGTATTTGGTATGGTATTACGTACTCTTACCATTGTTATGGGAATTATTGTTCTTGGAATTGCGTTCATGTTATTTCCTTTGTTTGCAATACTACCTATTACCATTCGTTTTAAAGATTTAGTTAAACTAGGGTCACTTGGTCGTGATTGGGCATATCCGCGTACATGGGAGTTAGATAAGCACGGTCGTGATTTACGCCATAGCCCTGAATTATTGGTAATAGATCACGATACGGCTATTGAACAAATGGAACGTGTTCTTTCACGAAAGACACAACAAAATGTATTGATTACTGGTTCACAGGGAATAGGGAAATCAACACGTTTGGCGTATCTTGCACGAAAAATGCACCGAGATTTATCAGTGTCTGCATTAAACGGAAAACGACTTGTTCAGTTATTTCCAGAGGAGATGGCGGTAGTTGATATTCAATCATGTATCAAAGAAGCCATTAAAGCGCGGAATATTGTTTTAGTCATTGAAAACATCGAACGATTTAATATTGTTGGTATTCTCGAACCATATTTAGACAATAACCATTTTCAAATGATTTTAACGACTGATTGGTCTTCATACAATAGTACCTATAAACACAACGATAATCTTATGCGTGTTTCCGAGGTTGTTGAAATGTACCCACCTGATCAAAAAACAACAATGATGTATTTGATGGATTGGGTGCATCTTAATCATGAGACAAAGCGTATGAATCAAGACGTGCTTGCCTCAGTTGTTGTTTTAACTGATAAGCTTATGATGAATTCTGCTCAACCAGAAAAATCTATTGATATTTTAGAAGAGTTATCAGTTCTTGATGTTAAAGAAATTACCGTTCAAGATGTTGAACATCTTATCTCGCAAAAAACAAATGTACCTTTGGGCGCACTGCAAAATGATGAAAAAGATAAACTTATTCATTTAGAGCGAGTGCTGAAAGAACATGTAATTGGTCAAGATACCGCCATAGTTGCTATTGCATCAGCATTAAAACGTGGGCGTGCAGGAGTGAGTGATTCTCCTAAACCTATTGGTTCGTTTCTTTTCTTTGGACCAACAGGAGTAGGAAAAACTCATACTGCAAAAATGTTGGCCCAATATTACTTTGGTGCTGAGCACTTAATGATTCGCTTTGATATGTCAGAGTTTCGAGAACTCGACACGATGAGTCGATTTATTGAACGACTTGGTGCACAAGTAGAAGAGAATCCATTTTCATTAGTATTTTTTGATGAAATTGAAAAAGCTCATCCTGATATTCTTAATATTTTCTTGCAGGTTTTGGATGAAGGAGAATTTCATACAACTACCGGACGTTTAATTTCATTTAGAAATGCCATTATCATCTGTACCTCTAACGCAGGTTCACGATATATGATGGAAAACTCTACAGAATCACAAGAGTTAATTATTAACCATATTGTTTCTGAGGGAATATTGCGACCAGAATTTATTAACCGCTTTGATGCTACGGTTCTTTATCAACCATTATCTAGACCTGATATCGAAAAAGTAACATTAATTATGTTAAACAAGTTAAATAAAGACTTACGAAAACGTCATCAGTTAGAAGTTATTATTACTGAAAGCTTAATTAAAACAATTGCTCGTAAGGGTCATGATCCACAGTTTGGAGTACGACCATTGGCGCGTGTTATTCAAGATGATATCGAAACTTTTGTTGCTGATGCTCTGTTAATGGATGTTCCAAAGAACTTTTGTTTATATATAGATGAGACAAAAATTCAACCTAAATAAATACTTGTTATGAGAGAAATAGAAAAAATATTTTCATAAATGCTGATGGTGAGTAAATATAGAATTTTGTTATAATCTAGATATGCCTAAAAAGCTAACAGAAAATTTATTATTTGATACCATAAAGCTTTCAAGTTTCTTACTTATTGGAGTATTATTTTTAGAATCATATTTTGTAAGTCATACCTTTTACCATCAAAAATTACTCAGTGTTATCTTGGTGTTTTTTGTTGCTACATCTCTTACTTACTTAATAGTTTCAAGAAGACTAAAAATTAAGTGGACCACAAGATTAAGTCAGATAGTACTTATATTAATAGTTATTTATTCTGTAGGTTCGTTGACTGGTGTAGCTATATTAAAACACAAAAAATTTAAAGAGAAGGGTCAAGATGTAAACCATGTGGATTTTGATTATTCAGCATTACAGCCACCTCCTTTAAGTGTTGAAGATTTAACCAAAAATTAAATTATAAAAACCAAGATACATCTTGGTTTTTATAATTCCTCCCAAACAAGTTCACGTATATGTGAATCATAAGGAATAATTTTAAATCGTTTTATTCCTAATGTTTGCCCGTTATTTGTTTGCGTTTTTACGCGCCAGGTTCCATAGATAAAATTTGTTTTTTTGGAAAAACCACGATACCCATCTTTACGACCACCTGTGATAGGTATTGTTATAGTATTATTATGAACCCACCTACGGTTGTCTGTGTCATAGTATTCCCAGACATGTTCAATTTCTGTATGAAGTTGTGTTGGAGCAAAAACTTGGGTAAAGGCAAAAATATCTTCACCTTCACGCCAATACATAGAAGTACTCCTTTTTTTGAAAATATTAAACCATGATGTTTTTTCATATTGTGCATTGTATCCAGGGTAGAGACGCTCAACTTCGTAATACATTGCTTGGTATTTTAATGATAGAGGTATAGGTGGCAAAATATTCGTAAAATAAAGAATATTAAACAAAACAAAAAGTGCAACAATACGAATAATTATTTTTTTAATATGGAATACCAGTCGCTTTTTATTAATCTTCCAAAGGATAAAGAGGAATCCAGAGATAATCATCAGTGCAATAATTGAACTCAGTATAAATATCCATGGGCCAATTTTTTTAATAACTACTGGAACAAAAAAAATAGTCCACGAGAGAATAGCCATTGAGAAAATAACAATTTGTAAACGTAAACGATAAAAATATTTTTTTCGGAATTCAGTTCCTAGCATGAGAATCAACATAGTCAGAACAAAGGGCCAACTCGTTAATAGGGAACCACTTCGTGTATAAAAAATAACAAAACCACTAAAGAGGGCACCAAAAGAAAATACCATAAGCGTTTCCAGTCGATACGTTATTTTTTTTGATAATATTTTCTTACCTATTGGTGTTCCTTCAGAAAATAAGAGTGCTATAGTTGTTCCGGTAACAAGTAAGTGGATGATAAGAATAGCATTATCAAATGTTTGATCTATCTGGTTTAGGGTAAAAATATCAATAATAAAACCACCAATAAGAGCTATTGGCATAATAATGTGTCCATATTTTTCCTGTATGTGATACACCTGTTTCTTCATAGTACTCAATATACTATTCTTTATGTATAAATAAAACAGCGCTCAACTGAGCACTGTTTTATTATGAGTTATTATTCCCATTCTGTTTCTTCGTCATCGTCAGAGTAGAAATCATCATCGTAGGTTTCATCATCCTCTTCATCATCACCCCAATCATCGTCTTCGACTGGATATCCGTCGTCGTCGTATTGAGTGAATCCTGCAACGTATGCAGGTTTAAATTGATTACCCAAAAGTGAGTATAAAAATTCAAAAAAAGACATATTTGTAATAAAAAGATATATAAAATTTGTATCTTAAATAATTGTAAATAAATAATGGTAACCTAGTGATTAGGTTATCTGGATTATGAACTTCTTTTTTGTTTTTTGCAATAGTATTTTCATGAATACTATTATTTTATATAATGGCACTATTATGAAAAAACATATTCTTATTTTAGGTGCTGGTTTTGGAGGTATTTATACCTATAAATCATTACCAAAATGGGTAAGAAATAATTGTGAAATTACAATTATTGATAAGAGAAATCATTTTCTTTTTACTCCCTTATTACCCGAAGTTGCCGGGGCATCATTAGATGTACATGATATCGTTGAACCTATTCGTGATATTATTTCACCACATGTTCATTTTATACAATCAACGGTTGTCTCTATTGATACAAAAAAACAGACCGTTGAACTTCCTGACAGAGAATTACATTATGATGTTCTTGTTTCATCACTTGGATCAACTACGCATTTTTTTGGAACGCCTGGTGCCGAAGAATTTTCTTATATTTTAAAAGATTTAGATGATGCAGCAGAATTACGAAATCGTTTCATTGATATCTTTGAAGAAGCGAGCCGTACTGCAGACGAGCAAGAGCGGAAACGATTACTTACCTTTATGGTTGTTGGTGCTGGACCAACAGGAGTTGAATTAACAGGGGAAGCAGCTGAATTATTTTTTGAAACATTTACTGATCAATTCGAAGATATTTCTGCATCAGATATTACCTTATACCTAGTGAATGGTGGTGATGAGGTTTTGAGTATGTTTGATAAAAAATTACGTACTTATGCTGCTGAAACACTTGTACGTGATCATGTGATTTTAAAAAATAATGTACGTGTAAGTGAGGTTGCTGCTGATGGTGTTGTTACTGCTGATGGTGAGTTTATTTCTGCTCATACGGTAGTATGGGCGGCAGGTGTTACTGCAAATAGTCTTACCTGTTCCTGTGGTTCATTTGAAGTAGAACGTGGACGAATCAAGGTTAATGAGAGTCTTGTTGCGGATAATACCAATAATGTATTTATTATCGGTGATATGAGCTTATTCCCAACAGAAGACGGTCGTGGACTGCCAATGACAGCTCAAATCGCAAAACAGCAAGGAACCCAAACAGGGAAAAACATCTCACGATTATTACAAGAGAAACCTTTAGAAAAATTCGTGTATCATGAAAAAGGATTACTTGCGTCTCTTGGTTCTTTTGATGCTGTAGCTCAAATAAAAGGATTTAAATTTAAAGGATTCTTGGCATGGTTTATGTGGAGAACTATCTATCTATTTAATTTTGCTTCACACAAAAAACGACTTAAGATTATGGTAGACTGGACAGTAAATCTATTTTCACATAGAGATACTACTCGATTATAAAAGCATTCTCGTAATGCTTTTTTATTTCTTGAATACTCTTCATTGTCAGTTATACTAGGTTTATGAATATTTCTACTGATACACAATTAATTGAAACGGTTGTTACTCGTGGTGTTGAACGTATTTTCCCTAATGAAGATTTTTTACGTGCACGTTTATCTGAAGGAAAACAATTAACCATTTATTTGGGAATTGACCCAACAGGCCCAACATTACATATGGGTCATATGATTCCATTAATAAAATTATCTCAACTACAAAAAATGGGTCATAAGATTATTTTATTAATTGGAGATTTTACGGCTCGTATTGGTGATCCTGATAAATCTCAGGCACGAAAACAGTTAACTCACGGAGAAGTTTTAGAAAACGCAAAACTCTATCAAGAGCAAGCTGCATCGGTATTAGATTTTGATGGAGAAAATCCAGCAGAGCTACGGTACAATAATGACTGGCTCGGGAAGATGAATTTTGCAGACGTGTTAAACCTTGCATCACAAATGACCGTACAACGAATGCTCGATCGTGATATGTTTAGGAAACGTGTTGATGCAGGTACACCGGTGTATATTCATGAATTTATGTATCCATTAATGCAAGGGTACGATTCGGTAGCAATGAATGTTGATGGTGAAGTTGGTGGAAATGATCAAACGTTTAATATGTTGGTTGGTCGTGATCTATTAAAAAATCAACCAGAAGCAAAAGAAAAATTTGTCATTCCTATGAAACTTCTTGTTGATAACAATGGAGAGAAAATGGGTAAAACAACAGGGAATATGTTGTCATTTTTGGACTCTGCTGATGAAAAATTCAAAAAAATTATGACATGGTCTGATGATATGATTTCTCTAGGGTTTGAGCTTCTGACCGATGTGAATCTTGATACGATAGAACAACGTATTTATTCTGATGAAAACCCACGTGATATTAAATTTGATTTAGCTCATGCAATTGTGACTCGATTCCATTCAACAGATGAAGCAGATGCTGCAAAACAATCATGGATTAATGATGTTCAAAAAGATAACAAACCAACAGATATTCCTGTAATATCATTGTTAGAAAATAGTATTGAGACCTTATCTGTTGCGACAGGTGAGAGTAAATCTCAAATAAAACGTTCATTCAAAGAAGGTGCAATCAAACGAGAAGGAGAAAAAATAGACGAAACCCATCAACTAAAGCAAGGAGATATTATTCAAATTGGAAAAAAACGTTGGTTTCAAATTAAGTAAAAACAAAAGTAATTGACTTTTGTTTTTTATTATAGAAAATAAATAAAAAATTAATTTGTACTTTATGTATTTGAATAATAAAAAAATCGAAGAAATTTTTAATGCATTCTCAGGTAATTTTGTAGGGTCAAATTCTGTTCTTACATTAGAGCGTTTTGCTAAGGCAATAAATAGCATTACTGATGCGTCTAATATGTTAATTCATGAGGATTATATTTCTCTACCTGATTTAAGAAATAAATTAGGTATAGCGGCTCACATTAGTGGTCTTATTGATATGAATAGTAGTGGTAACATGTCTGACGAAGAACTTATTAATGAATTAAAGTTATCAAATAATTCATTTAAAGAAAGCATTAAAACACTTACCCAAAAAAAGTAATTATAAAAAACCAGATATAGTATCTGGTTTTTCTTTGCAAAAACAGAGGACTCCTTTATACTTGTTTCATATGGGAAATACATCAAAAAAACGTCGTAACAAACGACTGTGGACAGGCGGAATTATCGCCGTACTAGCATTACTCGTTATTTCATTTTTTGTGTCTCGATCAGGAGACCCTATTGATGAATCATCTTTTGCAGGACTTGAGGTTGTTGAATTAACTGCACATGAAAAAGGAAATAGTGAATCAGATATTCGATTGATTGAATATTCTGATTTTCAATGTCCTGCATGTAAATCAGCAGCACCAGCTGTTGCAGAACTTGTAGACACCTTTGGTGATCAATTTGTATTGGAATATAGACATTTTCCACTCAGAAGCATTCATCCAAATGCACAGCTTGCAGCACAAGCAACAGAAGCCGCAGCAAAACAAGGAAAATTCTGGGAAATGCATGACAAACTATTTGAAATGCAAGATGAATGGGCTCAATCATTTAACCCAGAGAGATTTTTCCGAACGTATGCAGAGGAACTTGGATTGAATGTTGATCGATTCCGATTTGATCTTGAATCAAATGAAGTCAAAGACCGTGTGAACGCACAGTATAATGAAGCTCAAGATTTAGCTTTACCAGGAACACCTTCATTTGTATTCAATGATGAACAAATTGATTTAAATACCTTTATTACAGAACATATTGATACGACTGCACTTGAGGTTACCGAAGAAACAACAGAATAATCTGTTGTTTTATTTTACTTATTTTATTTTTATGGTATTTTTAAATTAAACTAAAAAAAATTAATCATGAAAGCTTTTAAGGGATTATTATTCTTAACCAGTGTAATTTGTTTTGTGAGTGGGTTTGTTATTTTGGTAAGAATTCCATTTGTACAAGAAAGATTATCAAACCTGGCTTATTTAGGAATAGGTATTATCACGTTATTGAGTGGTTTTGTTGCCTTGAAACTAAATAAAAAAACTCAATCATAGTATTGGGTTTTTTGTTTACACTTTTTTTCTGACAGTTACAATAAGATTATGATAATTGAACCTAATACATCACTTGTTTCATATACGACATTTGGTGTTAATGTACAATCTAAATATTTTGTTCAAGTTCATACAAGTTCTGATGTACGTGATATTGTTACCCACGAATTATGGCAACAAGAAAAACATTATGTTATTGGCGGAGGAAGTAATATTTTATTTACACAGGATTTTGATGGAATTATTGTTTTTAATAATCTCAAAGGAAAGAAGGTGGTAGAAGAGACAGACGAATACACTATTATCGATGTTGCAAGTGGCGAGAATTGGCATGAATTTGTAGTATGGTCTTCCGAACGTAATTTATGGGGTATTGAAAATTTAGCTCTTATTCCAGGAACTATTGGTGCGTCACCTGTTCAAAACATTGGAGCCTATGGTGTTGAGGTTGAAGAAGTGATAGAGAGTGTTACCTGTATTAATCTTGTTTCTGGTAAACAAGAAATGTTTACCCATGATCAGTGTAATTTTGGGTATCGAGATAGTATTTTTAAACAACATCCTGGAAAATATTTTGTTACTTCAGTTCGATATAAGCTTTCAAAAATACCACGAATAAATATTGAATATGGTGCTATTGTTGATAAGCTTGCAGAACAAAACATTACAAGCCCAAGTACCCAAGATATGGTACGAGTGGTTAGTTTGATTAGACAATCCAAACTTCCAAATGTAGGCGAGATAGGTATGGCAGGAAGTTTTTTCAAAAACCCAATTATTTCTGAAGAACATGCACACACCTTGCTGCAACAATTTCCAGATTTAAAATATTTTCCATTAGATAATGGTTTTGTAAAAATTTCTGCTGGTTGGATTATTGATAATCTAGGGTACAAGGGGGTTCAAGATGGAAACGTTGGGACATACTATAAACATGCATTAGTGCTTGTAAATTATGGTAACGCCACAGGCTCTGAGGTTTGGGAATTTGCGCAAAAAATTATTCGTCAAACCCATGATGTGTTTAATATTACGCTCGAGCCAGAGGTTATTATTTTATAAAAAACAACAGGAATCCTGTTGTTTTTTAGCAAGAAAATCTGTGCTACTGTCGATCTTAATAGGTATTGTACATACGCAAGGTTCCAGAATTCACAGAAGCTACTCCAAACCTTTTTTCACACTTGCTAAAATAGCATACCATATAATTACTTTTATTTGGTATACTACAGGTATGATTGTCTTACCTCCTCTTGTAGACAAAACAAAGCCACGTCCTAATCGTCCTGATTTTGAAGAAACCTATCTAGTTCCAGATATTGAAACATATACTGATTTTTGGCAGCTTATATATAAGGCTATTCGAACAACAAAACTTTACTCTCCAGTACAACGAAATATTCAAAAGTATATTAATTCATTATTTGGTTATTTTGGTTTTCGTGTGCATCCTGTTACACATGAATCTCGTTATTTTCATGCTGGAATATCTTTGGATTTAAAGGCTGGACGAAAGATTTACCCAGTGCTTCCTGGTATTTTAGAATATTCTGGGTATGGAGCGGTAAATGGATACTATGTATTATTATCTCACCCTCAGATTCAAACCGAAGATGGATATGTATTTCATAGTATGTACTGTCATTTAAAAAAACCCCTTATAAAATTTAACTCATATCAGAAAATGTTACGCGAGATAAGTCTTCATAGTCATCCGCGTATTCCTGTTTCTGAAAAAGATATCGTAGGGCTTGCTTCAACGTCTGGTGTTTCTCGTGATAACCACCCAGGATTATACTTACAATTCAGTTTTCGGAAATTCGATACAAAACCTATTGTCATTGATCCGGTACGTTCATATTTTGAATCTACTCAAGAAAATGAATCAGCAAATATTACAAACCCAGAAATTATCAAAGAACTCTTCAAATAAAAACATATACGCATATGTTTTTATTTTTAGGTATTTTCGGTATATAATACATGTATATGGAAACGAACAAAACACATGTAAAAACACTTATGTATGCAGGAGCATTATTTTTAGTTATTTTATCAATTCTTGCTATTACTGCGACAGCCTTTGTTATGAAGGGGAATAAAAGTTACGATGAAAATACTATTTCAGTAACCGGAACCGCTGAAGTTAACGCAGCACCTGATGTAGCAACATTTTCGTTTACTGTTAAAGAAACATCAAAAACCATTAAAGAAGCACAAGATACTATTTCACGAAAAGTTGAAACTATTCTTGATGGATTAGAAGAAGCTGGAGTAGATGAAAAAGATATCAAGACTCAGTCATATACTATGTATCCAAAATATGAATGGGTAAAAGTAAAAGCAGAGCAAGATGTTGCTTTGGATGGAACTATTTTTTATCCAGGAGATACCAATAAACGAGTTCAAACAGGATTTGATGTAAGTCAAAATGTTACCCTAAAATTACGAGATTTTGATAAGGTAGGCGAAATACTTGAATTATTTGCAGAAGCAGAAGTTGAAAATCTTAATGGTCCAAATTTCCAAGTTGATGAACCAGATGCATTGCAGGACGAAGCTCGAGCATTAGCGATCGATGAAGCAAAAGAAAAAGCTAAACAATTAGCAAAAGACTTAGGAGTTAAATTAGGAAAAGTTGTTTCATTTAATGAAGGTTCACGAGGATATTATCCAGAACCATACTATGCAAAAACTTTAACTGCTGGATTAGCATATGATGCTGTTGAAGAATCAGCACCTGAATTACCAGTAGGGGAAAATACTATTTCTTCTAATGTAACAATTATTTATAAAATAAAATAACATTTTCTTTTTTCAAACGAAAAAAGAAACAAAAAAGTTTCCAAACCACAATAGATTTTTAAAAACATACAGATAATTTTTGAATATTTCAAAACTCACTATCGCTCAAACATTGAAATATTACTCAAAAATTATCTATTGTTTTATACAAAATCTTTATGTAGGTTTGAATACCACGAAATCAAAAAGAACGGTCGCAATGCGACCGTTCTTTTTGATAGGTAATACCAATATATTGACTTTCTGTAATTTTTATGATAAATTAATTCAAAATAATTTTAAAATTTAAAAACAATGAAAACTCTTTTGATAATTTCTGGAATACTAGGTGCGATTGCGAATATTCCATACATTATATCTATTTTAAAATCTCGAAATACTCTAAATCCAATGAAACCGCAAAGAGTTTCATGGTTCCTATGGGCTTTATTGGATGTTTTGATTCTTGCTACATCTTTGGCAAAGGGAGATACTTTATATGAAGTTGCACTACCTCTTGGATATACTATTGGTGCTGTTGCGGTAGCTATATTGGCTATACCGTATGGTGAATGGGGAAATCTTAAACAAGCAAGGGTTGTATTTATAGGCTCTCTTATTGGAATTACTATTTGGAAGTTCACAAATGCACAAATTGCATTGTATGCTTTTGTAACAGTTTTATGGCTAAGTGCTATTCCGACAATTAGAAAAATTTGGAATCAACCTAAGAGTGAAGCACGTTTACCTTGGACTATGTGGTTTATTGCCGCAACCTTAAGTTTGATTGCGTTAGGTAGCCCTAATTCATGGACGATGAGTGGTTCCATAGTTACCTTAACTTATTTTTTAATGAATGTTCCTATAATTATTTCTATGTATTTCAAAAGATAAAATTTAAAAATATTAAAAACACCTTGAATGCATCTTGGTGTTTTTTTTGATGAATTACTAAGCCTATAGATATGTTCTATAAAAATGACATGAAATGAACGTAATCATTTCAATGTTTGAGCGATAGCGAGTTTTGAAATGATAGTGAATGAACTAAATTTTTAAGAACATATCTATGAGCTTGAAGACTTTTTGATTCTTTTTCGTCTGAAAAAGAATAATGTTTCATTGACTTAACATATGTATAACTATACAATGTAAGCATACAAGACCCAGATGGAAAAAGCCTGACGGGTTTTTAAATTGCATGATTGCTTATGGTTGTGCACAAAAATATTATGAAATTTCTTAAACAAGTACAGGCAGAAATGGCAAAGGTAATTTGGCCAAATCGAAACACAACAATGCTCTATACCTTCATTGTTATCTTAGTGTCTCTTTTTGTTGCTTATTACTTGGGACTTTTTGACTATATATTTACTAACTACGGACTTCGTAACCTTATTCGATAAGTTTAAATAATTATTCATGTATTACATGAATAATCTACATATATTTATATTATTATGTCAGATACAAAAGACAAAAATGCTGTAAAACGAACACGAGCTTGGTACGCAATTCATACATATGCCGGTTATGAAAATGCTGTTGAGCGAAATTTACGTCAACGTATTGAATCTTTAGGAGTACAAGATTTAATTTTTGATGTTTTGGTTCCAACAGAAAAAGCAGTAAAAATTAAAAATGGTAAACGTGTTGAGGTAGAAGAAAAAATTTATCCAGGATATGTATTGGTAGATATGATTGTTACCGAAGATTCATGGTTCATTGTTAGAAATACCCCACGTGTTACAGGATTTATTGGTGCAGGAGGAACTGATCCAGTACCAGTTAAACAAGAAGAAATCGATGCAATTTTTGCACGAATGAAAACAGCTCATATCGGACAAAATTCTGATTATGAAATTGGTGAGACAGTTATGATTACTGATGGTCCATTTTCAGATTCAGAAGGTAAGATTAATTCTATTGACAGTGAACGAGGAAAGGTTAAACTACTCGTATCTATGTTTGGACGGGAAACTCCTGTTGAACTTGATTTCTTGCAAATTAAAAAACTGTAATCAAGGTTTTCGCAAGAAGAATGCTTCTATTAATACAAGAACAGGTGCTCTATTTCTTGTATATTAATAATTAATTATTATATTTTATGGCAAAATTAGCAAAACAATTAAAACTACAAATTGAAGCTGGAAAAGCAAACCCAGCTCCACCACTTGGACCTGCATTAGGACAAGCTGGAGTAAATATTGGAGAATTCGTAAATCAATTCAACGCTGCAACCCAAGATCAAATGGGAAATAAATTATCAGTTGTTGTTAATGTATATGATGATCGAACATTCGATTTTATTCTTAAAACACCACCTGTTGCTGGTCTTATTTTCAAAGCCGCAGGAGTAAAAGGAGGTTCAGGAAAACCAAATTCCAAAAAAGCTGGTAAAATTACTGACGCGCAATTAACTGAAATTGCAGAAATCAAAATGCCAGATTTAAACGCTCATGATATCGAAGCTGCAAAGAAAATTGTTGCAGGTTCATGTCGAGCTGCTGGAATTGAAATTGTAGAATAAAAAAACACTCAGTAAGTGTTTTTTATTTTCTAAAACGAGTAGCGTATGCTACTCGTTTTGATTTGTGGTAAATACTAATTCAAGGTTGTCATCATCCCATAATTGCTTCTGTCTTTCTCTTAGTCTATTAATAGCATTTTCTGTTCTTATTGATACTATTTTTGAATTATTGGGTTCCACATTTAAACATGTTTTTGATTCTGGTTCAAAGTAGTAATAACTTACTGTTCCTGAATTATGTAGGGTTTCCAGTTCCACTATCCCTTCATCAATATGAATAGCGTCAATTATTTCAACTTCTTTAAATTCAATAAGGGTATCATTCCAAAATACTAAAATTTGATACTCATCTATTTGAGGAATCTCTAATATCTGAATAAGGAGATTGCCATGAGGGTAATAATACGAAATACTATGAAGTTGTTCCATGGTACAAGATTTTCTTTATATTAATTTTACCATTTTTCAGTATAAAATACAGAAAACCTATCTTGTAAGATAGGTTTTCTGTATTCTTTTCCAAATTTGGAATTCATAATCAAGGTTTGTTTCTGTATCATGAATCTTTTCTGATTTCTGGTCTAAAGTAAATAAATCTTTAAATTTAGGAAAAAATATATCAGCAGGTGCATGAGCATCAATATGAGTTATATCTAAACTGTCAGCATAAGGTAATCCTAATGTATAAATTTGACCACCACCAATAATGTAAATTTTTTGTTTGGTGCTTTGTTTGATAGCTTCTTCTATTGTTGGAACAATGATTGCTCCTGGAGCATGATAATTATTATCTCGCGAAATAATAATATTTTCTCTATTTTTGAATGGTCGATATTTTTCAGGAATTGATTCCCAATTTTTACGACCCATAATAACAGTGTGATTTGTTGTCTGTTCTACAAAATGCTTCATGTCATTCTTAATAGAATGAATTAAGTCACCTTGGTATCCAATACCTCTATCGTTTTGGATTGCAGCAATCATAATTATTTCTTGTTTTTTCATTTTTTCATTTTTTTTATGATTTGTTTTCATGATACATTTTTTAAAAAACTTAAACATGCTTTTATTATACCTTATATCCTTGTTTGGGATTTTAGTAATTATCTCTATAATAGAATTATATGAATACAGAACTAAAACGACCATCATGGGATGAATATTTTATTGAAATCATGTATATGGTTGGGAAACGTGGAACCTGCGATCGTGGTCAGGTTGGATCAGTTATCACCCGTGATAATCGTATATTGGCAACAGGGTATGCTGGAGCTCCATCAGGCATTGCACATTGTGATGATGTCGGGCATGAAATGCATATGGTTACGCATGACGGTGGAAGTACATCCAAATCTTTGATGAAGTTCGACAATATTATATCAAATGAAAACCCTTCAAAAGAAGGGTTTTTTAATTAAAATTTTAGACTACTTATACCAAGTATCAGTACCAGGAACTGAAATTGGCCATCCAGAACCAAATGGTCGCACACTAGGAACTACATTATCAATATCTACCACTAACACTCCACTTACATAGAAATCATCATTAAAAACTGACCACGTGTTATACACATTTGCAGGCCATCTTTGACCTCGTTGAAAAACTACCTGAGCATTATCTTGATCTGCATTACCTTCATCAGTAACAATATAATTTTTATACTGCTTGAATGATTTAATTTCGGCAGCATCAGCACAGCCAATGGTAAAAGTTTTAATATGATTAGGGTCAGTATCCCTGGTATCTAAGTACGCTCTAGGTAAACTAGATGCAGCATAGTGGACATTTGGGACTCCATTAATATATTCACTATCATCTAGATATGTTCCTGGACCAAGGCTAGAATTTGAAGAATTATTCAAATTAAAATCAGGTTCAAACGTTACATTATCAGACCACTCACCAAATGGATCATTTGTAATCCAAATCATAGCTGTTAGTAGGTAACGTTTGCCAGGATAAGAAGTAGACTCTTTAATACGATAACCATAAGCATCTGGAATCCATGAATCAGAAGATCCATTTCTTTGAGAAAAATTATTTGATTCTCTTCTTACATCTGGAATACTCTGTTTCTCTGAACGAATCACCTTGGATGATGAAAAAATCTCATTTACCTTGTTCTCATCAAGAGAAACATTTGTAATCATCATTTCCGATATATTATAAAGTTCTTGACTTCGAGAAACTGAACCGCTTGATTTTGATACATATTTTCCTATTTGTATCTCAGGCTCACTTTCTAAACCACTAATGCCCTTGTTAATTGTCTCATTAAAGGTAATTTGATTAGAATTTTCTGTTAACGGAACAAAGCCACGAAATGGTGTTCCTCCTAGTGAAAAATTATGTGTCACAACAATCGAGGATTTACTAATACCCAATTGATTTATTTGTGACTCTAATTCCGAATAAGAAATAGGTTTTTCAAATAAAACTTGAAAATTAGATTCAGTATCAACTGCTGATTGCTCTTGCGAGAGGTCTTCATCTTTTGAACAAGAAGTTATCATTGCTGAAATTGCAATGATCATAAGAAATTTTTTCATAAAAAAGTATTTAATTGTTTATAGAACAAAATTGTTCGAAGTAAGATTAACTTATTTCTTTAAAAATGTAAAATAATAACATGAAAATTTTACGAACTTATTTAAAGAAAATTATCATCTCTTTAATTGTATATATAATACTAAGATATATTCTCCTTAATATAATAGGATATAGCCATCTTATTAACTCTGATTATCTAACACTTATATTAATTTTTATTAGTCCGCTTTTACATATATTTTCATATCTATTTCTTATAAAAAAGATATTCAAAAAAGACATATTATCTAATATAATTCTATATCTATTTAACAATAACATTTACTTCTTATATTCATATCTTTCATATCATCTCATTTATGAGTCTTTTTACGTATATCAGCCATTTTTTACAGGCAACCCTCCTGAAGATTTTATACTAGTTGATGCTTTTAGTAGTGTTCATTTTATGAGTAAGATGAGTTTTATATTATTTATTACAAGTTTTTTTCTTCTTATATTATTTATTACTATAAGAAGAAAATATTTTAAATAGCATTAATTGTATTCAAAATATCTTGGATCTTTTTTGAATACAACTCCCCAACCTTCACTCTATAAAACTTAATACCAACTGAATTCAAAATATCATCCTTAATCTTGTCATACTTTCCTTGTTTTTCTGTATCATGTGATTTTCCGTCAAGCTCAATAACTGCAAGGATATTTCCATAATGATTATCTAAAATTACAAAATCAAGATGTTTTGATTTAATATAATTTCTTTTAATACCTTTCTCTTTCCAATCAAGTGATTTCTTTGCACTAACGATATCTTCCAATCTTACTTTTGAAAGAATCGTATATTGATTATTATTTTGTTTCACTAATTCATTGAAAAAAGTTTTCTCTGATTGAGTAAAGAAATATTTTTTAAGGGTGAAATATGGACCAATATTATCTATTGGTTTTTTATCTATTTCAGAGTTATTTTCTGAAGATTTTAATTTCTGAATAACGATGTATGCAATGAATACAAGAGCAACAAGAATAAATAGTGATTTCATAATATAACTGGATTATTTGATAAATGAACCCAGCACAAAACTCCCCACAGAGAGTTCTGAGCAAAGCTCACATATCCGTTTCCAGATACGACCAGACGAAAGCGAAAAGTGAACCCCTATGAGGAGTTTTCTACTTTCGTCTGGAATTTTTACACCATACCTCTTTCAAGGGTTAGGTTTATCAATTTCGTATTTAATTACCTATATTTTAATATATAATTTTTATATATGGAAATAACTCCTGAAAATAAACAAATACTTAAAGTCATTAATGCACTTATTGAAAAACGACATAACTCTAAATACATCAATGAATGCCCATTTTCTGTTGTAACTCTTAAGCACCTAGAATTAATAGATCTTGATTGTTTTGAAGCATCACGACTTTTTAATGATTTAAAAAATTACGAAGCTATTGAATTAACCAATGAAGAAGAATTTAAGAAAGTGGTCGAAATGATCGGTGAAGAAATAATGATAAAAGTTGATGAGAAGATTAAAAAAGGAAAAAGCTCATATAAACAAGTACAAAAGAATCTTGAAAATATGATGAAATATGTAGGAATTGAACCTACTAAAGAAGAACTTAAAAAAGATATCACCCTAAAGGAATTAGAATCTTTTAAAAAACGAGTAACAAATACCATTGATGAGGAACTTCTGAAATCAAAAGAAATTGGTATTTATAAGATCAAGAAAGATCTCCATAAGATGCGAAGATATATCTTAGGTGGGCGTGATTTCTATAATATGGATAAAGAGTTTTTAAGTTTAGATGTAGAAACTCAAATTATTGATTTAAACGGTAGACTTATTTCAATTAAACAAAATCCTCCCCTGAAAGGACAATATCTCCTTGAATACATTTTAAAAAATGATGCAAAGAAAAAATATCCTCTTGATGAACTTGTAGAAGATAATGTTATTCCAGACGGAAACAAAAGGACATATATTGATGCTGTGATCAATTTAAATAAACGAGTTAAAAAAGAAACTCACGGAGACATCAATGACTTACTTAAAAAATCAGGAGATTATTATTTCATCAAAGATCAATATACTATGTAGTTGAGTAAAATACTCAACTAAGCTCAACAAGTGAAATGAAAAAATAAAACTCGCAGGGACGCCTCTGGCTGCTGCGAGTTTTATCATGCACAATTACTCACAACAACTCATGAAAAAATATCAAGACTACATGAAAACAACTCATGGGATTTTTGTTGATGATGATACGGCTCAAATATACCTCGAAAGTTTCGCCACCGTCTTCCTTGCATTACGAAAACTAATCACAGACGAATAGACTTTTCTTTCGTGGTACTTGTAAATCAAAACTATGAATATCGTCAATGAGCGAAGCGAAATTGATGATGTGAATAGTTTTGATACAAGTACATGCACAGAAGAAAGTCTATGTGATTACTTTTATTAATCTAATATTATTTGTTGCCGTAGTATAGTATTACCTACGGCAACTTCTGGTAACACAAAAACTATATGACCAATAAAACATCACGAAATTACATATTTACCGTGAACAATTATACGCACAGAATGTTGAAAAAATTTAAACAAATAGCCAAGTCTTTAGACAAGCATAAATATATTTGCTTTGGACTTGAAGTAGCCCCTGAAACTGGAAACAAACATATTCAGGGATACATTCAATTAAAAGATAGGAAGAAATTTACCTTCCTTCATGATTATTTTGATCTCCACAAAAAAGGAAAGCAGGATAAATTCCATATTGAATATGCCAATGGCAGTGTTAAGCAAAATCAACAATACACCTCTAAAACAAGAGATGAGGACGAAGTACCTAATAAGGTATGGCTTGAATACGGAACACCTACAAAACAAGGTAAACGAACAGATCTTACAGACCTGAAAGAAAAATTACGAAAAGATCCAAAATCTTTGAGAGAACTTATGAAAGAAGATGTAGTAAGTACACAACAAATGAGATTTGTTGAGGGAATGCAAAAATATATGTTCTCACACAGAGACCCTAAAAAACCACCAAAGGTGTTTTGGATTTATGGATCAACAGGAAAAGGAAAAACAAAATTAATTTACGACTCATTTGAAAGTGTTTGTCCGGTATCAGATTTTAAATGGCCTGGAAATTTCTACTTTCAAGAAGAGTGCCTGTTATTTGATGACTTTCGAGCAGGAGATATTCCATTCCATACCCTACTTAAGATAGTTGATAGGTATCCTTATACCTTAGCTGTAAAAGGAAGTTTTGTACCACTTAATTCTCCATTCATTGTTATTACTAGTCCGAAATCAATCAGAAAAACTTTTAACGAATTTCATGAAGACTTAAAACAACTTGAACGAAGAATTAAGGCTGAGATTAATATTGATGCTGAAGAAATTGAAAACCTTAAAGAATACATAGGACTAGAAGATTTCTAGTTTTTTATTCACTATTATTAATTTTATTGTATAGTCAAAATATGAAGTATATAATCTACGCACGTAAATCAACCGATGACTCAGGGAAACAACAATTATCTCTTGAATCTCAAATTACTGAAATGCGTGGACTCGCAAAAATGAATCATCTTGAAATAGTAAAAGAATTTCAAGAATCACAATCAGCAAAAACTGCAGGACGACCAATCTTTGCAGAAATGTTGCAATACATTCAGGATGGACATGCTGATGCTATTTTATGTTGGAAATTAGATAGATTATCACGTAACCCTATTGATACCGGAACTATAACCAGTTTGTTACAAAATAACATCATCAAAGAAATCAAAACCTACCAAAAGACTTACTACCCTGGTGATAATGCTATTGTAATGGCAGTTGAGCTTGCTATGGCTAATCAATACTCACGTGATCTTTCTACAAATGTAAAACGTGGACTACGTACGAAACTCAAAAATGGAGATTGGCCATGGGTTGCACCAATTGGGTACTTAAATGACACAATTAACAAAAGTATTGTGATTGATCCAAAATCATCAAAATATATCAAGAAGGCTTTTGAGATGTATGCAACTGGGAACTATTCGTATAAAGATATTGAAAAGATTCTCTATGAAAAAGGATTCCGAAGTAAATCAGGTAAAAAAGTAAGCCATGCCCTTCTCCATCATTCACTAACTAATACTTTCTATTATGGAATTATGGAGCGCCAAGGAGAATATTTTAAAGGAAAGCATAAACCAATCATTTCAAAGAAATTATTTGATGAATGTGAAAAGATCCGACTAGGTCATAACAAACCACGACGCAAGAAGCATGTATTCCCCCTGCGAGGTCTTTTAACTTGTGAGGTATGTGGTTGCCTCATTACTGCTGAGAAACAACGAGGAATTGATTACTATCACTGTACCAATGGAAAAGGTATTTGTGACCAAAAGAAAAAATTTGTTAGAGGAGAAGAATTAGAAAAACAAATCTTCAATGCCGTGGAAGATGTATGTTTCGATGAAGATATGATTGAAATTATCCATGAAGCAGCCTTAGAAAAATTCTACTCAGAAAATAAGAATAGAAATGATCATAAGGAAGAGTTAGAGCAGGAGTTACATTTACTTAAATTAAAAGAAGACAAATTATTAGATTCTATGTTAGATGGAAAAGTTGATAATGATATCTATGAAAAGAAATCAAAATCACTGAAACTAGAACGTCTTGATTTAGAACAAAGAATCGCTCGAAATAGTGTAAATATTAAAAAAGAGCTATCTACTTTCGAACAAGCTAAAAATGCTCTAAAAACCTTATATACCTTCAAGATAGCCTATTCTGATGCTGAACCCATCAAAAAACGTGAGATTTCTTTTGAGTTACTTTCGAATATGACTCTAAAAGACCGAAAAGTCCTTACTGTACAACACAAAAGCCCCTATTCACTACTCGTAAATAAGGGTAAAAACGTTAGTTTTTCTGAAATGCTCACAACACTGTATTCGAACAACACATGCAGAACAAAATGCTATTGTTTCTGCAGCACGACATGGCGTAGCTGTCGAAGGTGGAACATTGTATTGCAAAATGACACCATGTTATACCTGCGCAAAACTTATTATTAACGCAGGGATAAGGCGAGTGGTAGCAGCAAAAGATTATCATGCCGGGGCACGTAGTAAAGAAATTTTTACCGAAGCAGGTATCGCATACGAATTACTTGATTCAAATATTGAATCATATGATAACCAATAATATTTATGATTGATTTACAACAATTACAAAAAGAAACCTATCAAAATAAATTAGACAAAGGTTTCAATACAACTGATATTGCTTTGGAGTTTTGTCGTGCCCACGAAGAATTATCAGAAGCATTTAAAAAATACAACCAAGATGAAGACGGAGTAGGTGAAGAGTTGGCTGATGTAGCTATTTTTCTATTAGGTATTTCTGAAATTATGGGGTTTGATTTAGAAACAGAATTAGTAAATAAAATGGAAAAAAACAAAAAACGAAAATACACCACACACATCAATAAAGATGGAAAAAAAGTATTCATGCGCGTAGCAACAGAAGAAGATAAATAAAAAACCAGCAATTACTGGTTTTTTATTTTATTTATGATTAAATTAATAAAAAGAAGTTTAATTAAAAAAGAATAAAATATGCCGTTTATTAGAATTATTTCTCAAGATAAATTATCTGATCTAAATAGAAAATTATCTATTAAAAAATTAATAAAAAGAATAAAATACTATACTTCACAGGAATTAAAGGTAAATACTTTTTCTGTTGAAGTTACTGAAGCTGGTTTATATGACGAACTCGCAAGTGAGATTGAAATTCGAATCACAGCAGATCAAAATCCTATAAGAAATCCTCGAGTGGATATGTATGCTTCAAATATTGAAAAAGATTTAAGTTCTCATACTGAGTATAGAACTAAATGTAGAGTTTTTCTTTTTTTAGAAAGAATTGGTTTTGATCAAGAGAAAGGGTAATTATAAGAGCCAATTTTGCAAAACAAAATTGGCTCTTTTTAAATCTCAAAAAATAAATTTAACAAGTCTTTTTGTCGTTATGATTTGGTATACTAAAAACATGAAAGATACAAAGATAAAAAATCTACTCGCGGCAGAAAAAAAACGTCAAAAAAAAGTGGTTAATTTGATTGCATCAGAGAACTATGTATCTGATGATGTGCTCAAGGCTCTTGGTTCAGAAACGACAAACAAATATGCGGAAGGATATCCAGGAAAACGATACTATGCAGGAAATGTTATTGTAGACCAAATTGAAACCTTGGCGCAGGAACGTGCATTAACATTATTTAAACTTAATCCTAAAAAATGGGGGGTTAACGTACAACCACTTTCAGGTTCACCAGCAAATATTGCTGTGTACCAAGCGTTAATAACACCAGGTGCAAAAATTATGGGAATGGATTTAGCTCAAGGAGGACACCTTACTCATGGACACAATGTGTCATTTTCTGGAAAATTCTGGAAACAAGTCCCATATACCTTGGACAAGAAAACAGAAAAATTAGACTATGATGCACTGCTTACATTAGCTAAAAAAGAAAAACCAGCCATTATTGTCGCAGGGTACACCGCTTATTCACGAAAAATTAGCTGGAAAAAAATGCGCGAAATTGCAGACACCGTTGGTGCATATTTATTGGTTGATATGTCACATATTGCAGGGTTAGTTGCAGGTGGAGAACATCCAGCACCATTCAAATATGCGCACGTTGTTACCACAACAACCCACAAAACATTACGTGGTCCACGTGGAGGAATGATTTTTGCACCAAAAGATGTTTTTATAGAACGAACCTTAAAAAATGGAACGCTAAAAAAAGAAAGTATTTTTGATCTCATTCAAAAATCAGTTTTTCCTGGTATGCAAGGCGGACCACACATTAACCAAATTGCAGGAATTGCTGTGGCACTAAAGGAAGCAAACACGGCATCATTTAAAAAATATGCTGGGCAGGTGGTAAAGAATACTAAAACTTTAGCAAATGAATTAAAAAAACTTGGTTGGAGAATTATTTCTGGTGGAACTGATAATCATGTATTTTTAATGGATGTATGGAATGATGGGAAAGGTCTTACAGGAAAAGAAGCTTCAGATATATTAGAAGCTGCCGGAATTATTGTAAATATGAATACGATTCCATATGACGCGCGGTCCCCATTTAATCCTTCTGGTATCCGTATTGGTTGTGCAGCTGAAACAACGCGTGGTAAAAAAGAAAAAGATATGCTACAACTTGCTCGCCAAATTGATAAAATTTTGCGAAAATAGAATTATGAGAAAAACAAATGGGAACCTTATTCTCATTTTTTTGTTAGCCATGATATGGTTGGGGTTAATGGTTTGGTTATATATTAACCAACGCGAACAATCTACAGCTACTATTCAAAATACTTCAGGTGATTATTCAACAAAACCTTATACTGATGAGGAATTGATGCTTATGGCGCAAGAAATGAATACCGTAGAAATTTCTGATGCGGCAGAAATTATACAAAATAATTTCATAGAAAATCCACATTCTGATACACCTGAGTTACAGGAAGACTTCATTTTTACTGTCAAAGACGAAAATACAAATACTTTTCATGTTGGAGATAATTCTGAAATAATAATTCCAGAACCAGAACCAGAACCAGAACCAGAACCAGAACCAGAACCAGAACCAGAACCAGAACCAGAACCAGTTGTGATGGAAGGGCAAATTGATGAAGAATTATGTGGAGATTTTAAATGTTATTCATCTTCTGAATTTTTAGATATTTATAATAATTTTGAGAGTGAATATGCTTCACTGGATTTTCTCTCTAAATATATTTATCAAATTCCTGAAGTTGATGATTATATTCGAGCAAAAGCTGAAGAGCGAGGTTATCAAAAACGTGGATTTGCACGTGAATCTGAGCTCATATGGTTTGAAGAACTGCAAACACGTAAACCTGTTCGTGATGCTTATATCGCCATGAGAAATGAAATGCTTGAAGAAGGGATTCGTTTACATTTTGTTTCTGGATATCGTTCATCATCATCTCAGCGATATATTTTTAAAAATAAAATGAATATTAATAATCCTGAAGAAATTGTCTCTGGTATACATGATGAATTACTAGATGAGGTGTTGTCAGTGTCAGCTATTCCTGCGTATTCAAAACACCACTCAGGGTATGCTGTTGATTTTGGTTGTGGAAATGATTATTTAGTATATTCATTTGCTGATACAGAGTGTTATGCGTGGATGTCAGCTAATAATTTCGAAAATATTAAAAAACATGGATTTGTTCCAAGCTATCCAAATGATGTCGGGCTGCAAGGACCTGACCCTGAACCATGGGAGTATGTGTGGGTGGGTAGTGACTATATTAAAAACCCTACAATATTGTAGGGTTTTTTGGTAGATGTTTTTTATACTGATATTGGTGCAGAAATTTTATCATGAGGATTGTATCTTTCAAGAGTAAAATCATCAAACGTAAAATCATCAATATTTGTGATATCAGGATTAATTTTCATTATAGGCATTTCTCTGATATCATTTTCCCGTGATAATTGAAGCTCAACCTGATCAAAGTGATTATTGTAAATATGCATATCTCCAAAAGTATGAATGAATTCACCTGGCTGGTAACCGCATACTTGGGCCATCATCATGGTGAACAGTGCATATGATGCAATGTTAAAAGGTACTCCTAAAAATGTGTCAGCGCTTCGTTGGTATAGTTGGCATGATAGTTTTCCATCAGCTACATAAAACTGAAAGAATGCATGGCAGGGAGGAAGTGCTGCTTTACCATTTGCTACATTTTCACTAAAACTTTTTGAAGTATCAGGCATAACACTAGGGTTCCATGCAGAAACTAACATTCTTCGTGAATTTGGATTATTTTTTAAGGTATCAATAACTTCTTTTAATTGATCGATATCATCATCATTCCAATTACGCCATTGTTTCCCATACACAGGCCCCAGGTTTCCATGTTCATCAGCCCATTCATTCCAGATACGGACATTATTTTCTTTTAAGTAATTAATATTCGTATCTCCTTTTATAAACCATAATAGTTCGTAAATAATAGATTTTAGATGAACTTTTTTACCTGAGATTAATGGAAAACCTTTTGATAAATCAAAACGCATTTGATATCCAAAAATACTTTTTGTTCCTGTCCCTGTCCGGTCACCTTTTTGATGTCCATTTTCAACAATATATCTCAATGCGTTATTATAGATAACATCTACATTTTTTAAATCTTTCATAATTATTTTAGTTTTAAGGTTTATTTTTAATAATAAAATTTAAAAAATAAAAGTCAATTATTTCTCAATTTTACAATGATTAAAATTGGCAACATATTGTTGAGCATTTACATCTTTTACAAATTTTCCATCGATTAATGTTCCAGTTCGAGAGTTAATTTCTCGAAACCCTTCATCCATTACACAGCTCGGATCATATCCTAATTTTGCCATTGCTCCTGTTGAGAAGATAATAATATCAAACAGCGCATCAATAATCTTATCAGCATCTTCTGTGCTATCTTTAGTAATTTCAGAAGCGAGTTGTTCAGCACGTTCTCGAGCACTTATGCTGTCATAGTTTCCAGTGCTTTCTAATAACTCTTCAAGAATAAATGAAACTTCTTTTTGGTGATTGAATCCCTTTTCAATAAGTCCACGTTCATTATTCCATGCAACAATTTTTTCAAACATATTCATATTTTAATTATATCAAATTTGATATAATTATGTTATATTTAAAAAAACTTAAATTATAAATTATGTCAAATTATAAAAATGGAAAACTCATAGTTATTGATGGTACAGATGGTTCAGGAAAAGCAACCCAAGTACGAGCAACAAAAGAACGTTTTGAAAAAGAAGGTTTTTTAGTAGAAACGCTCGATTTTCCGCGTTACTATGATAATTTTTTTGGAAAAGAAATTGGAAATGCTCTTGCTGGTAAATATGGAGATTGGGCAGGAACCCATCCTAAAATAGCATCTGTGTTATATGCCGCTGATAGATTTGAATCATCACAGCAAATTAGAACATGGATTGAAGAAGGAAAAATTGTCATTCTTGATAGGTATGTTTCTTCAAACCAAATCCACCAAGGTGGAAAAATCGATGATGAGCATGAGCGAAAAAATTTCCTAGGATGGCTTGATACTATGGAGCACGAAATTTTTGGTATTCCACGACCAGACCTTATTTTATATCTCAATGTTCCTTTAAAAATAACCCAAGAATTATTAATTCAAAAGGGGAATAAGGAATCAAAAAAATACCTTGAAGGACGCGGTGATCAACATGAAGATAATATTGAACATTTAGAAGCAGCAAAAGAATCTGGGCTTAAAATGATTGCCGAAACAAATAATTGGCATAAAATTGAATGTACAGAAAATAATCAACTCCAATCAGTCGAAGAGATTAACAATAAAATTTATGCAAAAATAAAAGAGCTTCTTTAGGCTCTTTTTGTTATACTAAAATTATGAAGAACATAATTTTAGCCATTGTCATAATTTTTATTTTAGGTATTGGATGGTACCTAATATCACCGGTGTTTATTGATAATACCGTTAATGAATCAATTCCTATTCAAGACATATCTGTTGAGTATAATGATTCTGATACCGTAGATATTACCAGCGATATTATTATTGGAAATGATATTGTTATGAATGAACCTATGATGGAAATGGAACCAACAACCAGCGTAGAAACACGTGGTTCATTTGTTGATGCTGATAATTTCCATAAAGGATCAGGAGAAGTAAAAATAATCAAAGATGGAGAACAAACATTTCTTCGTTTTGAAAATTTTTCAGTTACCAATGGTCCAGATTTATTTGTGACTTTAAATAAAGGAGATTCTCCAAAAGATGACTATATTATTGTTGAACCTCTCAAGGGAAATAAGGGAGATCAAAATTATGATATTTCAAAATACAATATTAATGACTATCAATCAGTCTCAATCTACTGTAAAGCATTTTCGGTAGAATTTGCTACAGCACAATTATAAAAAACCTTATCGGTTTTTTATTTTAGGTTATACTGCACATATGAATTCGACACTTATACTTTCTGATACACACATAGGGTCAGTTTTTTTTGAAAAACGTTGCAGAGCCTTGTGTGATCTCATTTCAAAGTTCGATCAAATTATTCTTAATGGGGATTTTTTAGATGATTTTTGGGATTATGAAAAAACCATTCATTCATCATGGTTTGAGCTATTTACTATTCTCAAAGATAAAAAAGTTATATATCTTTTTGGTAATCACGATAGAGATACCGATGAAATACGACGAGCAACCGAAGATTTTGTAGATATATATTCTGATAGCTATAGTATTTCAGTTGCTGATAAGGAATTATATATCATGCATGGACATACTATCTATCCACGTCCTGACGGTATTCTTTATGAAGAACAAAAAACCTCTATGGGTAAAATCATGCAAAAAATTGCTCGCAGTATATGGCGTTGGCTATATCCATTAATTTTAAAGATTCGTTTTATTATTGAACAATACCCAAAAACATTGGCAAAATTACAACGGCCAATTATTCAACATCAGAATGAGCGCATGAAAGAGTATGCCAAGAAGCACTTATTACCACATCAGATTCTCGTTTGTGGACACAGTCACTACAGAGAGGATGCACGTGAAGAACAATTTATTAACACCGGAGCAAATTGTTATGAACGTTTAGAGTATGTTTCTATTATTGATGCAGAAATTAAGCTAAAAACCCAAGATTTGTAATCTTGGGTTTTTACTGAAAATTCATGTTATGATTCGTTTTATGTTTGTTAAAAAAATAAAAAACTATTCTCTTGTTAAAAAATTAGATGTACTCATGAATAATTTTTTTACTTATCTCGATACTAAAAAATATACTTTAAAAAGTGCCCAAGAATTAGAACAGAAATTGCACGATACTCTTTCGTTAGACACACCTCTGGATAATAAATCAGATTTTATTGAGGCGGTTGCTGGTGTTTTTAATGCGACGCGCCCAACACGTGGGAAAAATTTTCATAATCTTCTTTTTGGTGGTGCTGATACTTCTTCGGTTCTTGCTGATATGTTAACACCTGTTATGAATGTAACGATGCACACCTATAAATCAGGAGGTGTACATATTTTATTGGAAAATGAAATTGTTCAAAAAATGATACAAAAAATTGGTTGGACTAATGGAGATGGTGTTATTACATCTGGTGGTTCTATTTCTAATTTATATGGAATGTTATTAGCTCGAAATAATGCTGACCCTTTGTTTCAAGAGCAAGGTAAAACGAAAGAATTATCTTGCTATGCTTCAGAACTATCACATTACTCAGTTGTTAAAAATGCATCTGTAAGTGGTATTGGTAAACAATCTATTCATTTTATTCCAACTGATGATGCAGGTAGAATGGATTCAATAGCGCTTGAGGAGTCTATTAAAAAAGATATAAAAGAAGGGAAAAAACCATCATTACTTCATATTACCTCTGGGACTACTGTTCGTGGTTCTTTCGATAATATTAAGGTGTTATTAAATATTGCTCGAGCATATGGTATGTGGGTTCATGTTGATATTACATGGGGATCTGGAGTGTTTTTTAACTCCCAACTTCGACGTCTTATTGATGGAATAGATGCTGTTGATTCTGTTGCATGGAATCCACATAAATTTATGGGGATTCCGTTAACCGCTTCTGTATTTTTAACACAGAAGAAGCATGCACTTAAAGATGCTTTTCGTGTTGATTCCGAGTATCTATTTCAAACAGAATCCATAACCTACAACCCTGGTTTAAAAACATTACAATGTGGTAGGAGAAATGATGCATTTAAAATTTGGGCAGCTTGGAAGCAAGGTGGAGACAAAAAATTTGAAGAAAAGATGGATGCACTTCTAGCGCTTCGTAACTATATGCTTGGAATCATTAAGAATAATAAAGAAATTATTTTATTTGAAGAGCCGCAGTATCTAAATGTATGTTTTCGATTAGAGCATGAAAATGCAAAAGAAAGTTGTCTTCGTTTAGAGAGCGAATACGGAATTCGAGTAAGTCATGCTCATATTGATGGGCAAGATTATATTCGTTTTATTTTTGTAAATAACACGATAACAAAGAAAGATATTGATTTTTTTATCTCATCACTATTAAAAAAATAACAGTTAAACTGTTATTTTTTTAAATAGAAAATACTTAGTTTCTTGCTCAACTTGCACTTTTCGTGCGTGTGAAATATGTAACACCTTAAAGGGCTGTTTTGAATCGAATTCATTCACATCACCTTCTTCTAAGGTAAACTCTTCTGTAAAATCTACACCATAATGAGTGTTATATCGAGAGATAATAAATACATTGTTTTCTTTATGTTCGATATGAAACCAAGCACCACAACCTTCTCCATAGAGCCACTGTGCAGTAGTTGGGATATTCTTTCCTTTTTTGGGTTCTATTGTTCTTCCGTGCATAATTTTTTCTTTGAAAAATGAATACTGTTTTTAATATGTAGTTTTCCATCATATTTATAATAATGGGCATAAGAGTTAATAACTCGTACGTTTGAAATTGGTGTTGGAGTAACAGTGTATGGGATTCGTAAGAGAAATTTTTTCCACCATCCAATATTTCCACGTAAGCTTACTTGGGCAACATAACGAGAACAATTGGTCCCAGGAAAAGCAAAAGGCCCATAAGGAATAGCGTCTTGTTCATGCATCGCTAATGATTTTTCATGGCATTCTGTAAAATTATCTATATGCTGAAGAGCCGCAATAACATATCCTTCACCGTGGTTAGCTTCATGAATATAGAGATAATCTAAAATCTCTTCTATATTTGCGACGGTTCCGTCTTGGTTAAAAATTGCAGTAATTGGTATTTTGATATCAGGATCAGAATCTTCTATGCGAACTCGTCCATGTTTATGTGGTGTATGGTATCGACCAAAATCAGAATAGTAAATAGCACCAGTACTTTTTTGTATTAAGAGCATTGCTGCATGTCCAAGGTGCCAAAAACCATTTTTGATAAAGCCTAATTTTTCCATTGGGTAGTCGTACCATTTACCTTCTTTTATTGCTTTTGTTTCTGGCCATGCGAGTGGCACAATAATCCCGTCATCATGTGTCATATGATTGTATACTATCAACTCACACCATGAAGTCCAGAAGTACTCTTTTTGTTTTATAAAAACGAAATGGTATATTTGGTGCATGAAATTACAAACACAGTGGAATTTATCAGCGCTCGGTTCAGGAATTAACGACCCTGTATTCGCTCAAGAACGAACACTCGTTGAAAAAAAATACGCAGCATTTGCTCGCAAATGGAAAAAAGATCAAAGTTTTTTACATGATGAAAAAAGTCTTAAAAAAGCTCTCGATACCTACCAAACAATAACAGAATTAGGGACGAAAGAGTTAACGTATATTTATCTTATGCGGCAGGTTCATTCAACTGATATTGCGCTTCAAAAAGCCGAAAAAAAAGCCGAAGAATTTTATCAAGAGCAAGCCCAAGTTATTCGTTTTTTTGTTTTGACATTAGGAACCATAGAAAAAAAATATCAAAAAAAATTCCTATCTTCAAAAGAACTCGAAACCTATCATCATTTTTTGAAGGGAATTTTTGATAATGCAGAATTTCTTCTTTCAGAGAAGGAAGAGTATATTTTGTCATTGAAATCTGGTGTTGCTCATGGAAACTGGCAATCAATGTTGGCAGAATTCCTTTCAAAACAATCACGAGAGGTATTTGTTATGGATGGTAAAAAAACAGTTAAAAAACGGCAAACCTTTGCTGAAATTCAATCACTTACTCACCATACGAATAAACGTGTACGCAGTGCGGCAGCAACAGCAGTACATGAGATTCTAGCTGAATTTGCACCACTTGCAGAAAAAGAATTCAACAGCATTCTCGAAAATAAAAAAATCAATGATAATTTGCGTGGTTACACAAGACCAGATCATGCACGTATTCTTTCTGATGATATTAATTTTGAAATTGTTGATACCATGACTGGTGTTGTTACCAATAACTTCAAGCTTGCAAAAGACTACTATACATTAAAATCTCAGTTACTAAAAACAGAGAAACTAGCCTATCATGAACGAAATGTTCCGGTTGGAAATATTACGTCAAAGCACAGCTACGAACAGTCAGTTGATTTGGTTCGTCAGACACTCGAACGTATTGATAATGAATTTGTAGAAATTTACAATGATATGATTTATGGTGGACGTATTGATGTATACCCACGAGAAGGGAAACGAGGTGGAGCATTTTGTATGTATTGGGGATATTCGGATCCAGTGTATGTAATGTTGAACCATACGAATCGTATTACTGATACGACAACACTAGCTCATGAAATTGGTCATGCCATTCATGGAACACTTACCAAAAAAGAAGCACCTATCAATTATGATACACCAATGTTTGTTGCAGAAATTGCATCTAATTTTTGTGAAGAATACGTATTTGATTTAATTAACGAAGAGCTATCAGACAAAGAACGATTAATCCTCAATATGGAAAAAATTGGTGGAGCTGTTTCATCTATTATGCGTCAGGTTGCAGGATATAATTTTGAACGAGAAATTCATGACGTATTTAGAGCTGAAGGATACCTTTCTAAAGAACAGATTGGAACTATCTTCTCAAAACACATGAAATCATATATGGGTACCTCAGTTACCCAGGATGCAGGTTCAGAAAACTGGTGGGTATACTGGAGTCATTTCCGTAGTCCATTTTACGTGTATACCTACGCGTCTGGGTTACTGTTAGCAAATGCGATGCGTGCATATGTCAAAGAAAATCCAGCATACATTGATTCAGTTAAAAAATTCTTTTCAACGGGAACGAGTATGTCACCACAAGAGCTGTTTGATTCTATTGGTATTGATATTACTGATGCAGCGTTTTGGCAATCAGGAATTGATGAGATTAAGGATTTGTTAAAAGAAACTAAAAAATTAGCAAAGAAGTTAGGGAAAATATAAAAACACTATTTAGTGTTTTTATATTGTTAAATTATTTTATTGTGTTTTAATTATATTAAATAATTAAAACACAATAAAATGGAATTACTTACTGATAAACCCTTAAGAAATGTTTGCACTTTGGAGTTGCGAAAAATATATGAAGAAATTTTTTACTCCATTGGTTATGGAGAGATAAATACATTTGGAAATCCATACCATAAAAATCATGATTATTCTTCAATTCTTAATATTTTTAGAGATAAGTTTGAGGACAAAAGGTTTGGATATAGTATGACAATATTAGAAGAAACCGAAAAGCAATCACATATAGTTTTCGGTTTAAATACCTCAAATGGAGACTGGTCTGCTCTTGTTCGTCTTCGACTTAAATTAATCAATAATAAGAAGATTTATTCATTTAATCATTTAAACTTAAGAGGAAAACTTTCTTCGGATGATCAATATTTAATGAATACCAAGGCTGTTACAATTTTTTTTAATGAATTACAGAAAGTTTTAGAAAAAAAATCGAAAGAATATGATTTAATAGATAAAGGTTTCTTACGTTTAGATTTGAAAGAGCCACCCAAAGATTTATTAAAACAAGGATATAGTAAGCCACTAAAGGTAGAGTATTTTACTCGAAACTCATGGGTTGCTACAAATTGTCGTTATTTTTTTGAAACAAAAAGGTTGCGTGTTTTTGGTAACAATGACGTTGTAAAAGGTTCACTTGAACCACAATTAAATAATGATAGGTTTTTTTGGAAAACTATCTAAAAATAAAAGAGCGTTATTTCGCTCTTTTTTTGTTTGCTCAAAAATGTACAATAAACCTATGACGATTTCAGAAAAAATCATAACAGCTATTCAATCAGCACTGTCTGAATTAGAGATTTCCTACAAGGGAACTATTACGATTGAACATCCACGTGAACTATCACATGGAGATTTTGCTACTAATATTGCAATGGTATTAGCAAAAACAGAAAATAAAAATCCTCGAGAACTTGCCGAAGCTATTGCAAATAAAATTAGCACACCAGAAATATCATCAGTGGAGGTTGCTGGTCCAGGGTTTATTAATATTCAATTATCTAATGAATTTCTCTCAAATGAATTAAAGGTGATTTATGAAAAAGGAGATTTCTATGGGTGGAATAATTCACACATTGGTAAAAAAATCCTCGTAGAACATTCATCACCAAACTTGTTTAAACCATTTCACATTGGGCACATGATGAATAACACTGTTGGTGAATCAATGGCTCGTTTATGTAAAACATCAGGAGCAGAGGTATCAGTTATTTCATATCCATCTGATGTTTCGCTTGGTATTGGAAAGGCAGTATGGCAATTACTACAATACGGTACTGACAAAATAGACGAGTTTGAAACGCTTGGTGAAAAAATGTCATTTCTGGGACGTTGTTATGCCGAGGGAACACAAGCATTCATTGACGATGAAAACATTGAACCACGTGTCCGAGAAATAACCCAAGATATCTACGAACATCGTGATACAAATGCCTATGATGCTTATAAAATTGGTCGTGATTTAAACCTTGAATATTTTATTCGTATGACAGCACGATTAGGTTCTTCATTCGATGGGTTTATTTTTGAATCAGAAGCTGGGGTAATAGGGAAACAACTTGTTCTCGACAATACACCATCAGTGTATACACAATCAGGTACTTCGTTTATTTTTGAACCTTCGGAAGAAGACCTTGAAACGAATAAATCATTACATACGCGAGTCTTTATTAACAAAGATGGTAATCCAACCTACGAAGCAAAAGACACTGGGTTACTACAATTAAAATTCGATAGGTACACACCTGATACTTCAATATTTGTAACTGATTCTGAACAAGGTCCATATTTTGAAGTAGTCAAAACTGCTGCAGGAAAAATAAACAAAGAGTGGCAGGAAAAAACAATTCACAAAACCCATGGACGCATGCAATTCAAGGGAGAAAAAATGTCATCACGGTTAGGAAACACACCAATCGTTTCTGATATTTTAGACGCGGTAAACGAAGAAGTGTATACGCGAGCAGGGGAACGAGAACTATCACAACAACAAGCTGACATGATTTCTATTGCTGCGGTAAAATATGCTGTCTTGCGAACACAGGCTGGAAAAAATATTAATTTTGATCCAGAAACATCACTGTCGTTTGAAGGAGATTCTGGTCCATATTTGCAATATACCTATGCACGTTCACAATCAATGTTGCAAAAGGCAGAAACAGAGAATATCTCACTATCACATACACAACCACAGGAATGGGTAACGACTGATATTGAACGATATTTATATCGATTCCCAAGTATTGTAGAAATAGCATTTACTGAATTGGCACCACATATGGTAGTAACCTATGTTACCGAGTTAGCACAGTTGTTTAATAGTTGGTATGGAAATACTAAAATTGTTGATGTAAATAACGAAACGAGTCCATATAAGCTAGCAATTACTGATGCTGTTGCTCAGGTGATAAAAAACGGTTTATGGATATTAGGAATTGAAGCACCAAAAGAAATGTAACAACCAGAGCGTTGTTTTTTTCTTTACTTATTTTTTAAATTTGTTTTAATAAATAAAACTTAAAAATAATTATATAGTATGACTAAAGAAATCACTATCGATAGCGACCTCCGTGATCAATTCATAGGTTTATTTTTCGCCCACTTACAAGGTTTTGGACTTGAACCAAATAGCGTAATGCTGAAATGTGTTCAAGATTCAGGTAATTTTGACCATATGATTAATCATTTACTAGAGGTTTCTGATTTGAAATCGTTATGGTTACGTTTTGGTACTGAAAACCCAGATTTTGTTCAAGAAGGTGGCACATTACATTTTCCATATATATTAGGGAAAAGATTGAGTTCACTTGAACTTAAAGAAATATTAGAAACGAAAGGATTTTTTGAGCACAATGTCTATCCAAAAGATTACAATATTCAATCTATCGTTGAAAATCGTCGAAACATGGAATTACAATCTGGTATTCATTTCCATGGAAGGTATTTATTTTTTCTTGATACTGATGATGGTATTTGTGTACATTCGTATTTTTTTGCTTTTGATAAATGGAATCAGACACGAGAGTATCTTAATGACACCCATGGAGAATGGACGAATGGTTCAATACTTTTTTTACGCCAAACACTTACATTTTAATACGATAAAACCACTGTTATCAAACAGTGGTTTTTCTTTGCTATAATAAGGGTATGAAAAAATTGATTCAAGCTACCCTTATTATTTGTGCTGTTTTTATTTCGAGTAATAGTTTTGCTGCCGAGCAAATATCTGATTATTCAGTTGAGATTACTCTCAATCAAGATTCATCAATGGATGTGGTTGAAACTATTAACTACGATTTTGGAGGTTATCATCGTCATGGAATTTTTCGATTTATACCAGTTCATTTTGATGTTGATGGTCAGAAGAAATTATTTGGATTACTTACGCGTAAATTAACATTTGATAATATCCAGGTACTACGTGATGGACAACCAGAGCCTTTTACAACAGAGAAAAAAGATTCTAATGGAAATTATTTTTTGAAAATTGGAAACGCAAATGAGACTATTACTGGGTTACACACCTATACTATTTCATACCGCGTTCATGGTTCTCTTCGTTATTTTGAAAATTATGACGAGATATATTGGAATGCTATTGGTTTAGATTGGCAGGTTCCTATTGAAAGAGCAGACATAACAATTACTTCTGATGCGGTACGTTTTAATGAATCTTCATGTTACGTAGGAGCATTAGAGTCAAATAAGCCTTGTAGTTTCTCTCAATTTGATGGAAATCAATCATTGGTATTTTCACATCAAAATTTACAAGCATACGAAGGTCTAACCGTAGCAGCTTCGTTTGATAAAGGTCTCGTAGAGAAAAAGGAATTAGTTGGATTATCTTTATTCGGTATTTTGGGTTCAATCGCAACATCGTTGGTTGCATTGGGTGGTTTTATTCATTTGATGATTCGTAAGTATCAACGAAAATATTTTGTTCATGATCCGATTCATGCACGATATTCACCACCAGAGAATTTACATCCACTATTGGTAGGAAAAATGGTTGATAAGACAATCCACCCACGAGATATTTCTGCAGGTATTATTCAGCTTGCTATAGATGGGTATATTACTATTGAAAAAACAGAAAAAAAAGGATTCCTTGGTTCTTCTGATGATTATATTTTTACTTTGAAAAAAGAGACAGCAGAGAATGATGCTGGTATTAATACTATTCTCAAGGATATTTTGTTTGGTGATATTTTTAAATTAAACCCAACTGAGATTAGGGAAAAGAAAATGAGTGATATTTCTCCTAATTTTATTTCTGTATATATTCGAAAACTACGAAATCAGGTAAATACTTTTTTGTTTGATAATGATTACCTTGAAAAAAGAGGAATGTCTGGAAATTGGATTATTCTCATACCGTTTTTATTTGCCTTTGGTTTCTTTGCGGTACAGATGGTTATTCCTGGAATAGTTTCGTTTTTTGCTACCTTCTTTGTGGGAATATTTATGGGTATGATTGATAGTCGCTATACACAGAAAGGATGGAGAACAAAGCATGCCATAGAAGGGTTTAAACGTTTTCTCGAGATGACTGAAAAAGAACGATATACATTTCACAATGCTCCTGAAAAAAACCCTCAAGAATTTATGCACTATTTACCATACGCAATAGCGCTTGGTGTTGAGAAACAATGGGCAGAACAATTTAAAAACATAACCATTGAGCAACCAGATTGGTACAAAGGGGATTCTCTCTTTGTTGCGTCACATTTTGTAGATGATATGTCTGCGTTTACTCAATCGGTTTCTTCTAAATCAGCTACCCGTAGCTCAAGTAGTTCTGGTTCATCAGGTGGTGGATTCTCTGGAGGAGGTTCCGGAGGAGGAGGTGGCGGAAGCTGGTAAGACAATCTGAAAAGGTTGTTTTTTGTTATAATGTTTTTATGTTAAAGCTTGAACATGTTTTCCCTAATATAGATTTTTTTTATTTTGAATACCTTATTGCTGTTACTTTCTTTTGTATATTTCTAATTTTAGCTTTTAAATTAAAAAGGTTTAAAGAAAAAGGTTTTGCCGAAACAGTCGACTATGTAGAATACCAGCCTCCAAAAGATTTATACGCTTATGAAATAGGGTATCTAGTTGATGGAGTTTTCCAAAAATATGACATTGGTGCAGCAGCAATTTCTTTTTACAAAAAAGGAATTCTTACCATAAAACCGTCACAGGCATTTTCACCTTATAATAATTATTTTGAACTTAATATGGAGCATGGAATAGATAATGACCATGAAATTTTTTATATCTTATCTAATAATTTATTTAACAACACTCATTATGTAAGAATGAACATTACACCAAAAAGCATGAAGAGACGACAAAAAAGAATTGAAAATCACTTATTTGATTTAGGTTATTTGCAAAAAGATTTTCTTTTCAAAAAAACTTTCACCATAATTCTTTTTTCTTTCTTATTTATTTTTTATCTTTATTTCGTAATTAAAAACCCACTTTCCTTTGATACAGAATTATTATTTAAAACATCATATTTTATGATTCCTGTTTTTTCTGTTTTGTTTTATAAACATAAAACCTTTAATAATAAGGGTATTAAGGTTAGAAGAGAGCTTCGTGGGTATAAAGAATATTTAAAAAAAGTGGAAAAACCTCGAGTAGAAAGATTGTTAAATGAATTTAAAACTCCACAAGAAAAGATACAAAAAATTCCTCATTTAGAATATTTTGTCGCATTTGGTTTAATTTCTCTAGAAGATATTTTGAATTAAATTTTATTTACACAAAAACAAATCCTGATACGATAGAGGTATGCATATAAACGCAATTATTATTACTATTATTGAAACAACCGCATAGTATTCGGGTTTCTTTTAATAATTAATAGTAATTGTTGGAGCGCCCATAGTATGGGCGCTCCTTTTGTTTAGTATGGTAAAATACATAGCATATTTAACATTATGAATACAGAAAAAAACAACACGTCGAAAAAATCAAAAACAGCTCAATCAGAGGAATCTATTCTTTCTTTTTGGCAGGAACATAATATTTTTGAAAAATCTTTAGACAATAAAACTAAAGGTGATTTTGTCTTTTACGATGGACCTCCTTTTGCAACTGGGTTACCACACTATGGACACCTCCTTGCAGGAACGATTAAAGACATTATTCCACGATATAAAACCATGCAGGGATACCGCGTGCCACGAAAATGGGGATGGGACTGTCACGGATTACCAATTGAAAACCTGATTGAAAAAGAACTCGGGCTTGAAACCAAAAAAGATATCGAAGAGTACGGTATCGAAAAATTCAATGAAGCTGCACGAAACTCAGTGTTACGTTATGAATCAGAGTGGAAAAAATATGTTCCACGTTCTGGACGTTTTGTTGATATGGATAATGCATACATGGCAATGGATCCATCGTACATGGAATCTATTTGGTGGGTATTTTCACAGTTGTATAAAAAAGACCTCACCAAAGAAGGATTCAAGGCAATGCATTTATGTCCTCGGTGTGAAACGACTCTTGCAAATTTTGAGGTTAACCAAGGGTACAAAGATGTTACTGATATTTCAGTAACAGCAAAATTCGAATTAAAAGATGAACCTGGAACATACGTTTTGGCATGGACGACGACTCCGTGGACTCTGCCGGGGAACGTTGCCTTAGCGGTTGGTGCTGATATTGAATATGTAAAAATTCAAGATATGGGAGAAATAACAACTAACACACCTCCATCTGGTGAATATAACTCTCCAAGTCTTGATTTTTACTATGTTTCCAAAGAGATTTTTTTAAAAAATTCTTCTGATGATTTAAATGATGGTTTTTATTCTTGGAAAGAAAAACCGAATAATACTTTTAAAATAATTGAAGAAATTAAAGGTTCTGAATTAGTTGGTAAATCATACGTCGCACCTTTTGATTACTATCAAAATGACCCAGAAGTTGAAAATAGTGAAAATGGATGGAAAATTCTCGCAGCAGATTTCGTAACCACCGAAGATGGAACGGGAATCGTACACATTGCACCAGCGTTTGGTACTGATGATATGCAGTTAGGGCAAGATAATGCACTACCATTTATTCAACATGTAGCTAAATCAGGAGCTTTTAAACATGTGTTTGCTGAAACCATTGATGGCGGTGATTTTGCGGGCATGTTGGTAAAACAAAAAAACGATCTCATGTCGACTGACATCGAAATCATTAAACGACTCGCACACGATGGGAAACTCTTTTCAAAGAAAAAATTAGTTCACAGCTATCCACACTGTTGGCGTTGTGATACTCCACTGTTAAATTATGCGACATCATCATGGTATGTTGATGTACCTAAAATTAAAGACCAATTAATTGAATCAAATAACAAGGTACATTGGGTCCCACAGCACGTTGGGCAAGGGCGTTTTGGAAAATGGCTTGATGGTGCACGTGATTGGGCGCTTTCTCGTTCTCGATTTTGGGGAACACCACTCCCTATTTGGCAATCACAAGACGGAGAAGAAACCTTTGTTGCTGGTTCATTCGAAGAATTACTTTCTCGTATTCAAACATCTGGAAATACCTATATTGGATTACGTCACGGTGAATCAGAATCAAACGTAAAAGGAATTATTAATGCCCAATTAGGAATTCATAACCCTCTTACTGAAAAAGGACGTCAACAGGTTACAGATGCGCTTTCAGAAATTCCAACAGATATTGATTATATTTTTGTTTCTCCAATGCAGAGAACACAAGAAACAGCAGATATTATTAAAAACCACTTAAAATTGTCAGATGATGCTGTGATTACTGATGAGCGCATCACAGAAACAAATCTTGGTTCACAGTGGGAAGGTAAATTATGGGAAGATGCACACAACCGAGAGTACTTTGCCAGCAATGCAGATTTCATTGATTTAAAATTAGATGAAGATGCAGAATCTATTAATGATGTATATAAACGCTCAATGAGTTTTCTCTTTGAATTAGAAGAAAAGTATCACAATAAAAAAATATTAATCATTTCTCATGGTGGTATTTTACGAGCTATGGAATTTGCTAATTATCGATATGGACGACCGAATATGGCTCATGCATTTTGGGATGAGTATCGATTACCAAAAAATGCACATCCGTTACTCTTTAATTTTAAACCGTTTCCGCATAATGAGGATTTCGTTATTGATATACATAAACCATATATTGATAATGTTACCGTTGTTTCTGAATCAGGCGAAAAACTCAGAAGAGTTCCAGATGTATTTGATGTATGGTTTGATTCCGCATCAATGCCGTATGCACAACAACACTATCCATTTGAAAACAAAGAATCATTTGAATCCGCCTTTCCTGCACAGTTTATTGCAGAAGGGTTAGATCAAACACGTGGATGGTTTTATGTTATGACCGTAATTGGTAATGCTCTCTTTGATAAAACTCCTTTTGAAAATGTAATTGTGAATGGATTAATTTTGGCAGAAGATGGTAAAAAAATGTCAAAATCACTCAAAAATTATCCTGACCCATATGATATGTTCGATTCGGTTGGGGCAGATGCAATTCGGTTGTACATGATTAACTCACCTGTGGTGCGTGCCGAAGAATTTGCTTTTTCGGAAAAAGGTGTACGTGAAGTTTCATCAAAGGTAATGGGGCGCTTACGAAATATCGTCTCACTCTATGAGATGTATAAAAATGAAGTTGAACACGATACGATTTCAGATTCAAAAAACATTCTTGATGAATGGATTGTGGCTCGACTGACTGAATTAGAAAACGAGGTACGGAAAGGGCTCGAAAGTTACGAACTTGACCGAGCAGCACGACCAATTTTTGATTTTGTTGATGATTTCTCAACATGGTACATTCGTCGTTCACGTGATCGATTCAAAGGTGATGACAATGAAGATAAGATATTAGCATTAGGTACAACACGCTACGTGTTAATAGAAACAGCAAAAATTATTGCACCATTTACTCCGTTTGTTGCTGAAGAGATTTGGCAGACACTAAAAAATGATGAAATGGAAGAATCAGTACATTTAGCACAGTGGACTGAAATGGATATTCATAACACTCAAGGTATTGAAACCATGAAGAATATACGTGAACTTATCACCCAAGGTTTGCAGTTACGTAGTGACGCTGGAATTAAAGTTCGGCAACCATTACAATCGTTTACTTGTGATCTAAATAACATAGAAAGAGATTACTCTGAACTGATTGCTGATGAACTAAACGTAAAAGACGTCCTCGATGGTGAATTACGTTTAGACACAACAATTACCCCTGAACTTCAAGCTGAAGGAAATATGCGTGAATTATTGCGTCAGATTCAGTCTTTGCGAAAAAGCGCAGGGCTAGAGCCACATGATGTTATCAATTTACACATTCAAACGAGCAGAGAAGGGCAGGTGTTAATGGAAACCTTTAGTGATGAAATTAAATCAACCGCTGGAATTAATGAATTTAATTTTACCCATAATGATGGTGATGAAATTACTGTTGAAGATTTAGTATTTATTATTGCTATTGAGAAATAAAAAAAACGATTCAAAGATGAATCGTTTTTTGTTTTTCATTTTTAACTGTTAGGCATAGGTTAGTTTAGAAATACCTTCTGTAAATTGAGATAAATCATATTTTTTGATTTTCCCACATTGTTGCTTGGTCTTCATTAGTTTACCTGTTGTTTTACCTTTTTTACAACGAAAGCCGTTTTGTACTACTGTCGTGCGACTTAAATCAATACCGCCTTGTGCATTAATTTTTTGAATCAACCCATCAGAGCCATGTAATTCTTTTGCCTTATAGAAAGACACTTCTTTTACTACGGTTTTTGTTTTTTTATCAATTTCAACAAGAGAAGCTCTGTACTCTTGGCTCCCTTTTGCCATCTGGCAAACAAGTAATTCACGAACATTTTCCGGTTTTCTTTCAGTTGCTTTTACATGCATAATCTATTTGGTTTTTAATTTAACTTATTTCTTTTTAAAATAACACACATTCGTTTAAATGCAAATATTAATGAAACAAGATGCTTGTTACTTGCCATTTCAAAACGTATACTTTATCTATGTCGCACGCAATATATCAAACTCCCGCAATAATTCTTAAGACAAAAAATATGCGTGAATCTAATAAACTCGTTCTGTTGTATACAGAACGATTTGGTTTAATATATGGAACCTTACAATCTATTAGAGAGCTAAAGTCTAAAATGAAATTCCACACTCAAACGCTCTCTTTGGTTGATGTTGATATTATTCAGGGTCGAGATATTTGGCGTATCGTCGGTATACACGAAAGAGAGCCATCTCTTGGTTTTGTTGAGACATCTTTTTACCCTTTTATGAATAACATTGCTGATTTACTCTTGCGAATGCTTCAGGGAGAAGAATCACATACAGAAATATGGGATGACCTACTTTTTCTCTATACGACAGCAAAAGATACGTTAACTGAGAGTGATTATCAGGCTCTAGAAATTATTGTTGTAGTTCGTTTGTTGTATTATTTGGGATATTGGAATGGTGATACCGAATGCATAGAGCCTAAAAATTTTTTAACTACTGAGTTATTTAATACCGTTTTGAATAATAGAAAAAAATACATACAGAGTATTAATCAGGGAATTAAAGATTCTCAGTTATAGTATTGGCTTTTACTCATTTTCTTGTTGAAGTATACTATAAGTATGAACGATGATATTAAACCCAAAAATCCTAACGAAAGAATTGATGCGCTAGAACGTGATCTCTATGACCCTCAGAAAAAACATGACCAACGAGACCGTCGAAAAATTCATGATAGAGATATTGATCTTGAAAAGGATTTTACTGATGATGAATATGAACGTTTAATAAATGCTCGTGCAAAATATAAACTTCCTACCTCATTATTCAAAAAGATTTTTCTTGCCATATCTGCTTTTTTCTTGATTACGGTTGCTATTGCGGCTATTTCCCTATACGAAGGGAAAACCACGGTATCAAGTGATCTAATTGCGCTTGAGATACTTGGTCAGCCATTCGTGGATGGAGGTGAAGAGTTGGAATTACAAGTACGTATTCAAAATTTTAATGAACAAGCACTTGAATCAACTGATATTGTAATTTCATATCCAAAAGATTCAGGAATTGATTCAGAACGGGTATTTTTACGACGATCATTACAAGACGTCGATCCACAAGAGCAAATAACTGAAGAATTTGATATGATTCTCTTTGGTCAAGAGGGTGACGTTCGAGATATTCAAGCTGTTTTTGAATATAGAATAGAAGGTTCAAGTTCGATTTTTGTTAAAGAAGCTAACCATGAAGTAATCATACGATCAACACCAACTCAGGTTGCGATTAATGCACCTGATTCTATTGTTCGTAACCAAGAAGTAACCGTTTCTGTTGATATTGCTTCAAACTCAAATAAACAAGTAAATAACACCCTGTTGAAAGTACAATACCCTCGAGGTTTTGAATTTCTCAGTGCAAATGTTACACCTGATTTTAGTGATAATACATGGTATTTTGATACCATTGCTGATTACACTGAATCCATAGAAATTACAGGAAGATTGGCGGCTCTCGAAGGGCAAGGTCAATCGTTTAATGTTGAGTTTGGTAAACAAAGCCAACTCAATCAAAATCAATTTGAAACAATTTTTAATGCTCTTACTCACACTATTGAAGTTCAAAAGTCATTTATTGAAACTATTTTGACCGTAAATGGATCGTCAGAACAAACGAGTACACTTCGTGGTGGTTCTGATGTAAATGTACGATTACAATACAAAAACACTTTAGAAGAAGCATTAGAGAACGCTATTATTCGTGTTCACCTTGATGGTGATTTGTATAACAAGGATAGTATTAATGCAAACAATGGGTACTATAACTCAAGCCAAAACACTATTGTCTACGACCAAACAACAAGCGATAGATTGCAATTACTACAACCAGGTGAAGAAGGAACATTTAACTTTACAATTAAAACACATGATCTCGTATCATCTTCTGGGGTTTTGACGAACCCAACTATTGAGTTGCGTGTTGATGTTGAAGGAACAGAAATTAACGGTAATGATCGACAGGCACTGTCTGTTGCAAGTCATACCGTGAGCGCAAACTCTGATATTTCTATTGTACCGAAAACATTACATTATGAAGGTCCATTTAATAACTCAGGGACTATGCCACCGCGTGCGGGAGCTATGACTGAATATACCTTGGTATTCCAAGTTTCAAACTCTTCAAACACAGTGAATGATGCTGAGTTAACAACATTTTTACCGCCATACGTAGAATGGTTAAACAATGTTTCACCTTCAGTAGAGCGAAATACTGTTTCCTATGATACGGTTACCCGTAAACTCACATGGGATTTAAATACTCTACGTTCAGGGTTAGGGGTTGGTGATAGTCAACCACGTCAGGTGTCTGTTCAGGTTGCGGTGACTCCGTCTGCGGTCCATGTTGGAGAGATTCTTGATATTACTGATGATGTTATTCTTACTGGAGTTGATGAATTTACCGGAACAACACTTACCTTCAAAAAAATTCCAATGACGACACGATTATTGAATACCAAAAAAGATGGTTATGACGGACGTATTCAATAATGTATATATTTTAAAAACTACTTTTATAGGGTAGTTTTTTTTGAATATTTTATTCCTTCAGGTACACTAGTTCTATGAATAATGATGAGCAATTAATGGAAAAAATTATTTCACTATGTAAAACACGTGGATTTATTTTTCAAGCAGGAGAATTATATGGAGGTACAGCAGGAATTTATGATTACGGGCCTCTAGGTTCACTGTTAAAGAACAATATTAAAAACCTTTGGATTAAAAAATTTGTTGAAGAACGTCGTGATACCTATTTGTTAGATTCAGCAATTGTAATGGGAGAAAAACCATTAACTGCTTCTGGTCACGTTGGTGGATTTTCTGATCCATTAGTTTCTGATGTTAAAACAAATAAAGAATACCGTGCCGATCATTTATTAGAGGAGGTTGGAATTAATCCAGAAGGAATGACTATTGAACAAATGACAGAATCGTTGCAAGAAAACAATATTCTTTCTCCAGACGGTAATTCACTTGGGGAAGTTCGTGAGTTTAACCTCATGTTGAAAACACAATTAGGTTCATCATCTGATTCATCGTCAACTGCATACTTGCGTCCTGAGACAGCTCAGGGAATTTTTGTAAATTACAAAAACATCATGGATTCGATGCATCCAAAGGTACCCTTTGGAGTGGCTCAAATAGGGAAGGCGTATCGAAACGAAATTACTCCACGAAACTTTATTTTTCGATTACGAGAACTGGAGCAAATGGAAATTGAATATTTTATTCACCCAGAGAGTTGGGAATCAGAATTTGAGTACTGGAAAGATGAAATGAACGAGTGGGCTGAAATGATTGGTTTAGATATGAATAAGCTTCACGAAGTAGAAATCGGCGAAGAAGATCGTGCGCATTACTCAGAGAGAACTATTGATTTTGAATTTGAGTATCCATTTGGTCAGAAAGAGCTATATGGATTAGCGTATCGTGGTGATTATGATTTAAAAAAACATGCTGAATATTCAAAAACAAAATTACAGTATACTGACCCACAAAAAAACGAAACATATACTCCTCATGTAATTGAACCGTCTATGGGATTAGATAGAACTATTTTAGCTATTTTAGTGTCTGCGTATCGAGAAGATGAAATTGATGGAAATATGCGTTCGTATCTAGCACTAACGCCACAAGTTGCTCCGTATAAAATTGCCGTTTCTCCATTAGTTAAAAACAAAGAACATATCGTAGAAAAAGCGAATGAAGTCTTTGGAACACTTAAGGCAGAATTTGGAAATATCACATGGGATGATAACGGAAATGTCGGAAAACGATATCGTCGGCAAGATGAAATTGGTACACCGTTTTGTGTGGTTGTTGATTACGACACCTTAGAAGAAGGACATGTTGATTTCGGTACCGTTTCTATTCGTCATCGTGATACTGGAGAACAGGAACGTATAGCTATTTCAGATTTATCTACTTATTTTACGAATAAACTCTCTTAAAACACCTTGGGTGTTTTTTTCTTTTTGGTTACAATAACTATATGATTAGCTATCGAAAATTTTTCTCGATAATAGGTCCATGGATTGTTCTCGCGTTACTCATGAATGGTACTCGTTATTTTATTGCTGAGGTACCTTCATATATTTATATGAATTGGAATTTATTCTTGGCTCTTGTTCCTTTGTTCTTAACATGGTTGTTTTTGATGAGTAATAATATTTTTTTTAAAACTTTGATATTTTTTGCATGGCTACTGTTCCTACCAAATGCCCCTTATCTGGTATCTGATTTAATTCATTTGCGAGATGTTGGAATCCAATCAATGTTGTGGTTTGATGGGATGATGATTTTTGCATACGCTCTGGTTGGAAGTATGGTAACAGCGTATTCTCTTATACTTTTTAAAAAAAATTTATTTATAAAGAAAAATTCACAATATATTTTTCTCTTTGCTGTTTCACTTGCTTCTGCTCTTGGGGTTTATATAGGACGACACATACGATTTAATTCTTGGGATGTTATTACTGCTCCTGTTGAGCTTGCTACTGCAATCATAAAAGTTATTACAGAGCATTATCATGATCCTGTATTCTTTATGACATTGATATTCTTTACCTTATTTATCTTTTTGGGAACCTACTCCTTTGAACAGTTGTATAAAAAAACCACTACGTAGTGGTTTTTTCTTTTGCATCTAAATATGCTTGCTGTCGTAGATATTGTGGCTTGTACCAATACATAAATAAGGATGTAATTACATTGATAATAAAAATTGTTAAAATAATTGTAATTACAAATTTTCCTTCAGTTCCAATTAGTCCTGTTTGGTTTGCAATACCAAGTACGACAAAGGCAATAATATCATAAGGGAGCATCCCTAGACCCAGTAGAGTTGCTTCATGTTCTGGTAATTTCGATGTTTTGATACCTGCAAAATACGCTGACCAAAATTGAAAAAATGCTATAAATACACCAGCAATTATTGCCATGATAATAACATTTCCTGCTTCAGACCAGTCGGCAACAAGTTGTGATCCTAGGTGAATGAAAAAAATTGGACCAATCCATTCCTGAACAAAATAGAAAAATACCCCTAAATTTTTATGAGTAATTGGAGTTTCTTCGTGGGTAATATCACTGATTTTTGTTTCATGATACATCTCAACATGTAATATTAATCCCGTAAGATATGCGGTAATAGCTGGATGCAGACCCATATTGTGGGCCAACCATGCTAATCCAAAAATAAGTAATAATGTCATTGGTATACCAATCCTTGTTTTTTCCAGTTTTTTTGAAATTTCATAAAATCCTGGAGCCTTACGAATTTTGTAAACCATATACGTAAGCCTCGACATTAATCCATTTTTTTGGAACACATCAGGAACATTCATTCGCATATGCATACGAGCATCGGGTAAAATAAATAAACCAAGAATTCCAAAAATACCAAAGACTGCAAAGATAAGACCTATTTGTTTAAATAAATCAAACCAGATAGTTGTAAAAGAAATATCTCCTGTGGTATTACTCACAAGAAGGGCATAGGCAGGCAGTATTCCAATAGCAAGCAGAACTGATAAAAAATTATCGGCAACAGAAGAAGAAGTGGCAGCCTTCGCAGCTTTTGTTTTATCTAACCCAAGACTACGTAATACACCAATAGTATATGGTATTGCCGTTGATGTAAAAACAAATCCGGCAACTATTGCTTCTGTTGTTGAAAAATTTAAAAGCTTATAGGCAATCAACCCTCCAAGAAACGGACCAACGGCTCCTGTTAATGCAATCCACTTGTTTTTCCATAAATCTTCCATGAAAACAAGTAAATCTTCACGCCATCCGGTATAAAACATTATAAAAATAACACCAAGTGTTGCCCAATTTTCGAGTTGTACTGGGTCAATATGAAAAACATACTGCGTTCCAATAAGTCCTAATATAATATACCAAAGAATATCAACGGTTTTTGTTATGTTAGCAATTACCTTTGAAGTAAAAATAATTGCGACAAGCATTGTAAGTAATTCAATAAATTCCATGCTGCCATTGTACCATTTCTTGCATTCAAGTATATCGAGAAAAAATCGTAAAAGATATAGGCTGTGCTATGATTGTATATATGAAAGATGTACGTATTCATTTTGATAAACATAACTTATTCGAGGTTGCACTTATCGGTGCTATTATTTACGCTCTGTGGACTATAGGAGATTTTCTTCTTGTTCTTGGGGCAGCATTAATTCTCTCAACTTTTATTGAGGACTTTGTTGTGCGAGCACAAAAGTATAAGATTCCTCGAGTAGTTTCTGTTATTATTTTTTATATTTTAACCATCATTGTTTTTGGAGCCGTGTTGCTATTTGTTCTTCCTGTACTAGGTCGTGAGATCGGAGAATTAGCACTTGTGTATCCTGAAATTCAAACCTTCATTGAAACAAACACCTTTTTAACCCAATCAACTGACACTATTACCATTAGTAATATATTTGATCAGTTACAAGATACAGCGGTACGAGAACAAATTTTTGATGGAGCTTTGAATTTCTTTGGAGGTCTTATTAATATACTAGTTATTTTCGTTGTTTCATTTTATCTCAGTGTAAATACTCAAGGTATTGATTCTATGTTACGAATTTTTACTCCTTTAAGGTATGAAGAAATGGTTTTGTCTCTCTGGCATCGCGTCCAAACAAAAGTAGGATCATGGTTTCGAGGGCAGCTTATTATTGCTCTTATTTTAACAGTCATTACGTATGCAGGTCTTGCATTAGCAGGTATACCATATGCATTTATCCTTGGTTTATTGGCTGGTGTATTTGGTTTAGTCCCATACGGTATTTTCTTGGCCGTTATTCCGGCTATTGCTATTGCAATTGGTCATGGAGGTATTTGGGCTGGGATTGGTGTTGTTGTTGGGTATGTTTTACTACAACAAGTTCTTGATTTAGGATTACAACCACTCATTGTAAAAAAAATGACAGGTGTTCCATCTCTTGTTGTTATTATCTCAGTATTTATTGGTGCTAAGTTATTTGGATTATATGGGCTACTTCTTGCCATGCCTTTAGCACTCTTTGTTATGGAGCTTGTTGCTGAATCAGAAAAGCAAAAAAAGGCACTCCGTGATCCTATTATTGATACAGAAGAAGAGGTAACTATTTCACTTTCAAATTAATTAATCTTATGCAACCAAAAAAATATATTACAACTACATTACCTTACGTGAATTCAAAACCTCATGTTGGTTTTGCTATGGAAATTATTCGTGCAGATAGTTTGGCTCGGTATTACAAGCTCCAGGGGTATGATGTATTTTTAAATACTGGAACCGATGAGCATGGTACAAAGATATGGGAAACTGCTCAGGAACAAGGTATTAATACACAAGAATACGTTGATTCATTATCTATTGAATTTAAGGGGCTTGCTAAAGTACTACACCTTTCAAAGGATATTCATTTTGTCCGTACAACTGATAAAAATCATATTGCGGCTGCACAAGAATTTTGGAAACGTTGCAATGATAATGGATATATCTATAAAAAAAATTACCAAGCAAAATATTGTGTTGGCTGTGAATTAACGAAAACAGATTCAGAGCTTGTTAATGGTAGATGTGAAATTCACCCAAACCGTGAACTAGAACTTATTGATGAAGAAAACTATTTCTTTAAATTTTCTGCATGTCAGGAATTTTTAGAAAATTTTTATTCACAAAACTCAGATTTTGTTATTCCAAGTTTCCGCTTTAATGAAATTAAACGTTTCGTTTCTGATGGCTTACAGGATTTTTCAATTTCACGTTTACGTACAAAAATGCCATGGGGAATACCTGTTCCTGGTGATGAGGAGCATGTGATGTACGTATGGTTTGATGCCCTGGTGAATTATATTTCAACTACAGGGTGGCCACATAATTTAGATTCATTTGAAACGTATTGGACAGAAGGAAAACCAGTGCAGTATGCAGGGAAGGATAATCTACGACAACAATCAGCAATGTGGCAAGCAATGCTCTATGCTGCAGGTTTACCAAACACACATCAAGTTATTATTAATGGGTTTATTAATTCTGGAGGACAGAAAATGTCCAAATCGTTAGGAAATGTTATCAATCCTTATGATATCGTTGATGAATATGGGGCTGAAGCATTACGTTATTATCTTCTTCGTCATATGCATTCATTTGAAGATTCAGATATGACCATGGAAAAGTTTCATGAGGCATATAACGCAAATCTTGCGAATGGGTTAGGGAACCTTGTTCAGCGAATTATGAAGATGATTATTTCATACGATGTTGATATTGCTGATATTAACTTTGACCATGCTCCCATACTTTCTTTTCATAAAAAACACATTGAGGAAGAATATGATTTCAATAAAATGATGAATGAAATCTGGCGATTGATTGGAGATATGGACCAATTTATTGCAGTTAATAAACCATTTAAAAAGGTAAAAGAAGATAAGGATGCTGCGCACAAGGATCTACATTATCTTGCTGGTGAATTATCACGATTGGCTATTAGTTTATATCCAGTAATGCCAGAAACAGCAGAGAAGATTCAATCGTGTTTAACGAATGTTGAGCTACCAAAAGAGCCTTTGTTCGCACGAAAAGATTAAATAAAAAATAACCTATTCAGGTTATTTTTTATTTCGCATTTTCGTTGTTTCAATGTGTATCATTTTTTCTAGTTTTCGTTTATCTTCGATGAATTGCGCTTTATTTTCGTTAAATAAGGTAATTCTAAAAATATATGTACCTCCATTTTTTGCAAACCGTGCCCTATCTCCTTTTTTGAGTTGTTGAACAGTTTCAATAAAACTCGGTAGTTTTTCTGCTTTTTTGATTCCTGTAATTTTTGTAATAATCCCTTCTTCTTTTGCAAAAAATTTAATAACTGAAGTATACCCTTTTTTCTTTCTAGGTAAATTTACAGGTCGTCCAAGGTGGATTTTGATATCTTGAATATCAAGATTAATACCAAATGATTTTTTATACATCATTGATCTAAAACCACCCATACGAGGGCCAATTTCAACAATTTTCCATTCTCCTTCTTTTCGGATAAGTTCAATGTGTGCTATGGAGTTTCTTAATCCAAGTGCATTTAGTCCTTTTATGCAAACCACCTTTGCATTTTGTGCCGAGTCTTTTGAAATAGTTGCAGGGGTTGTTTGTTCGTAGCTGAAAAAATCATCAAAACCTTTTTGACCACTTGTTATGTATTTCACGAATGGACAAAAGTGGACATTACCAATATCATCAACAAAGGCTTCTACAGAATACTGGTCTCCATCAATAATCTCTTCAATGAGAATTGTAGGTTTGCCTCGACCTTTCATTTCCTTATAAGTCTTTTTTATATACTTTTGCATTTTAAGTAAAATTTCTTTAAGCTCAGCAGGATAATGTGCAGCTTGAACAAGAACAGCTTGAGCTAGACCAGATGGTTTTACGATAACGGGAAATTCAAGGCGTTTATTTATACGTGTAATTTCTTCGTCAGAAATTTCAGTTAAAATTTCAAATTTTGGAGTAATTGATTTATCATATTTCCAAAATGCCTTACGCATTTCGGTTTTTTCTGTTGCTTTTTTAAGTGCATCAACAGTTGGTACACGGATATGAGATGGAAGATACGGTATTATTTTTTGAAATAAGGGAATATTTCTTTCTCCACGATTTACCACAGCTATAAGTGATGGAGCTAAGGTGTTAATTACTTCTTTTATTTTTTCTGGTTTTTCAAAATCAACAATAATTTCCTTAAAAAAAATCGTTTCTTCTTTTTCTACTATTCCCCTTTTTTTAGGTACAAGTGAAATTATTTTCCATGGAAGTTTTTTTGCCTGAATATGATTTTCCAAATTTTCACGCCATGATTTTATACTTCCAACGTAGAGAATATATTTTTGTTTTTTTTGTTTTTCCATAAGAAATATTGAATATCAAAATATTGTACATAAATGCATATTTTTTCATAGTATTTTCTTGCTCAAAATTTTAAACTACATACACTGTTATATATGAAATATATAGATACTCATGCACATATGAATTTTGTTATCTACGATGACGATAGGCTAGATGTTATCGAGCGCACAAAACAAGATGATGTAATGGTGATTAATGTTGGAACAGGGCAAGAGACCTCACAAAGAGCAGTAGAATTGGCTGAAAAGTATGATCATTTGTATGCTATTATTGGTCTTCACCCTATTCATACTACAAAATCATTCCATAACGATGATGAAGTAGGTGAAGACAGCAATGAGTCTGCTTCACCTGCTGAGATTTTTGATGTCAATTACTATCGAGAGCTTGCCAATTCATCATACAAAGTCGTTGGAATTGGAGAATGTGGTTTAGACTATTATCGTAATACTGCAGAATCACGAGTAGCCCAAGAAAAAGCTTTTCGAGACCAAATTGAAATCGCACTTGAATTAGACTTACCGTTAATGTTACATATTAGACCATCTGAAGGTTCAATGGATGCTTACTATGATGTATTATCAATTTTAGATGAATACGCTGGTAATCCAAGGTTACGTGGACAAGCTCATTTTTTTGCAGGAACCAAAGAAATTGCACAAGAATTTCTTGATTTAGGTTTTTATATTTCATTCACAGGTGTTATTACTTTTGCAGGAATGTATGAAAAATTAGTTAAATCAGTTCCGGTGGACAGAATTCTTTCTGAGACAGACGCTCCCTATGTAACACCGCATCCGTTTCGCGGTCAACGTAATGAACCATCACATGTAAGGGAGGTGTTAGGAAAAATTGCTCGAATCAAAAAAATAGACGAAGAAGAAATGGCAAGGCAGGTCATGGAAAATGCAAAAAGACTATACCAGATATAGTCTTTTTGATTTTACTATTATGTATGATATGATTATTTTAAATCTAATGTAAACGAATAGTATTATGAATGTACTAATAATTGGTATAGGTTCTCTTGCTGGGATAAGTGCTGCACAACTTGCTGCAAAAACACATGCTCACGAAATGCCTGCAACCATTATTATTGCAGACATAACAGAACAAAAAGAAATACAAAAACATCATCAAGATATATTTTTGATATATGAACACCCAATACTCGTTGAAGAAGTGTACAAAGTAACTGTTCCTTTGCTGGTAAATAACATTGGAACGTCAACGGGTATGTCTAAATGTAATTATAATCTGGTAATTCTGCCAATGAGGCAATTGGCGTGGACGTATGGTTAGCTTTTCTGTAATAACTAAATGTAATTATTAATTCCAACACACCTTTCCTAAAGGTGTGTTTTTTATTGCTATTTATTTAAAAATCCGTAGTATACGTAGCGTATGAATAATAAAGATACACAGAGTTCTCAAGACGGTGTTTATACACCAGAGCCACGTGTTTACGAATTGGGATATTTACTTATGCCAAGCGTAAATGAAGAGAACCTAGAAACAGAGCGCGATGCGCTTGTGGCTCTTATTACTAAATTTAAAGGAATTGTTATTTCAGAAGGGCAACCTCAGTTGATTGATTTGGCATATGATATGTCAAAAGTTATCAACAACAAGAAGCAAACATATACTCAAGCATACTTTGGTTGGATTAAGTTTGACGTAACTCCAGATGCAATTGATTCTCTTATTGAAGAAGTTGAAGAAGGCGAATCATTAATTCGCTCAATCATGACAAAGACAGTTCGAGAAAATACTCTTACTTCTGATCAACCATTCAAATTAGCTAAATTAAATAAAAGCTTAGATGATTCAGATGAAGAAGATTTCGGAGGGGCTGAATTAGTTGATGAACCAGATACTGATGATTCATCAGAAGATTCTGAGGAATCACCAGCACCACAATCAATTTCTGATGATTTAACAAAAATTGAAGGTATTGGTCCAGTTATTGCTGAACTATTAAATAAAAAAGGAATCCACACCTATGCTGATTTATCATCATCAAAGGTTGGAGACTTACGTGATTATCTTGCAGATGCAGGTCTTTCAGGTCATGATCCAAAAACTTGGTCAAAACAAGGAACATTGGCTAAGAATGAAAAATGGGATGATCTTGCAAAACTCCAAGATGAATTAATAGGTGGAAAAGAAGCATAGTACTCTCATATTGATACCATCGTAAAAATGGTATACTGCATATAGTTATTATCTAATTATTTTTTACCTATGTATTTAAACAAAGCAACACTTATTGGAAATCTTACAAGAGATCCAGAACTAAAAACTCTTCCTTCAGGAATCAAGGTTACTAATTTTTCATTAGCAACGAATCGTGTTTGGACAAAAGACGGTCAACGACAAGAAGCGGTAGACTATCACAATGTTGTTGTGTTTGGTCGTCAAGCTGAAACATCTGCTCAATACCTTAAAAAAGGTTCACAAGCTATGGTAGAAGGGCGAATGCAAACACGTTCATGGGACGATGCCGGAACGGGTAAAAAAATGTACCGTACTGAAGTTATTGCGGATAGTGTACAATTTGGAAATCGACCACAAGGAGTTGGAAATATGTCACCACAGTCTGAAAATCCAGTTTCAGCACCAACAGATGATACTCCAATTGATTCTATTGATTATCCAGAAGAAGATATTAACCCAGAAGATATTCCTTTTTAGGCATTCACCTGCTTAAGGGTAACAATTTACTTTTTATTAAAAATTAACCTATACTTGTATGAAACAACACTGCTATTTCAAGCAAAACAACATCAAGCATATTGATTATAAAGATACTGAGCTGTTAAAGAAATTTTTAACCCCAAACGCTCGTATCATGGGTCGCAAACGAACAGGTACATCTGCAAAGATGCAACGTCAATTGGCTCAAGCAATCAAACGTGCACGATTTATGGGACTTCTTCCATATATTCGATCATAAAAAACACTCTTAATAGTGTTTTTTATTTGGTATAATCCTATATATGGAAAATTTTATTTCAAAAATTAAAAAAACCACTCAAGTTATTAAACAAGCTCCTGTTAATTTACACAAAGAATTTATCAAAAAAACTTCCTTAGGTTTAGATAGATCTATTCCACAACCAAACCCTATGGATAATACTATTGATGAAGTAAAAACATACTACGATAATCATGAAGTAGAAAATAACAAAACACCAGAACTAGAAACCGGTTCAGTTAAAAATAGTAATACAAATGATATTAATCTTGCCGCATAATAAAAAATAACAACCATGAACATGGTTGTTATTTTTTATGCCTTACTTACTCGTTCAGTATATTCTCCTGTATCAGTATTTACTGCAATAATATCTCCAACATTAATAAACAAAGGTACGGTAACCTTTAATCCTGTTTTTGTAGTAACGAGTTTATCTCCACCTGTTGCAGTATTTCCTTTAACAGCAGGTGGTGCTTCGGTAACTTCTAATTCAATTTTAATTGGAAGGTTTACTCCTGTAATAACCTCTTCATCGTTATCATTGGTAAAGATTGAAAATTCAACAGTATCTCCTTCTAATATATAATTAATAGCGTTTCCAATCACCTCACTATCTATAGGGAATCTATCTGACTTATCGCCTTCAGCATGGAACCAGAGTTCAGTGCCTTTTGAATAAATATACACGTAATTCTTTTTAGACATGTCGGCTTCATCAACCTTATCTGACATGTGGAAGGTGTGTTCAACAACACGACCATTCATCAGTGATTTTAGTTTTGTTTTATTAACAGGTTTATTGGCTTGTTTTCGCGATACTTGTGCTGATATTACCTCATACGGTTCATCATCCAGTAATATATATTTTCTTTCTTTGATTTCATTATAGTTCAACATATAAGTGTATAGTAATAGGGAAGTATATTTTTCGCAAGAAAAAATACGAACACGTCGTTCGTATTTTTTAAATTGTTTTTATGTATTGTTGAGGTATTTGACCTCTTTCTTCAAAATAGGCAATTTTTTTAAATACTGAAAAAGATTTTTGAGAAAACATTGTCCATGTATTTTTAAAGAAAAAATTACCTTGCCAGTATCTTGGTTCTTTATTGAACACAGTAACCGTGTATACTTTCCCTTTTAAAATTTTTCTAAAGGTGAAAGATACAATCCACCAATTATTATCATCATCTTTTTTTAAAATAGCGTATTGAGAGATGTCTTTGATAAAAACGCTTATGATATTTTTTGTATGCACATTATGAAGAGTACATACGTGAGTTTTATTCTTCATAATATATGTCTTATTTTTTTATTATTATTACAGTTTTTCAAAAAAAATCTATTTTAAAACCGCTCTTTATATTATATAAAAAGCGGTCTGAGGTTTTTACATAGGAAAGCGAATTTCTTTTCCTTCTAAAAGAAAGTTACCTTGTTCATCAAAGAATAGTTCTTTTCTAAGTTTTTGGTACTTTTTTTCTTGTCTTGCAAAGTATGCTCTTAACAAGATAATTGAAATAATGAATAGTAATCCAGTTGCTGTTAATGCCATAATCAATTTATTTTGAATGTTAACTTAATATTATTAAACACTTTTATTTTTTAAAAGTCAATTTTTTTAAAGTGTAGAAATAATATCTACTATTTTAATCCTCATTTCATGTTTACCCATAAATACTGAGTGTTCTATGTGACCAACAAGATGTATAGGCTGACCTCTTTTGGGTGCACAAGGGTAATCATCTGGTTGTTTAAAGAAAGCAATTGCTCTCACTTCTTTTCCAAAATTATTTTTAAATCGAATATCAATATGCTCCTTTGTTTTTCCAAATTGGTTAACACCTGTTGGGATAACATCTTTCCAGATAAATAATGGTTTTTCATTTGCCACACCAAATGGAGCAAGCTTTTGTATTTCGTTAAATGTTTTTTTGGTTATGCTATCTAAGAGCATTTCTGTATCAATCGTTATTGTTTTTTTATTTTCTATTGTTTTCTTGGTTGAAACCGCAATAAGTGCTTTCTCTAATCGTTCTTGTAGGAAATGAATTTCTTTTTTATCACAGCTAAATCCACCAGCCTCAGCATGACCACCGAATTGCAAAAACGAACCTGTTTCAGCTGCATTCATGATGTCTAATAGGTGTATTCCATTCCACGTTCTACATGATCCTTTAATTTCACCATGCTCTTCACTCCAAACAAAAACAGGAACATGATATTTTTCTACGAGTTTTGATGCAACAAGCCCTAGTATACCTGCCTGCCAATCAGGAGAACCTATTACTAGAACATCCCCAACGGTTCGGTTCGACAATTTTGCATAGGCTTGTTTCATTGTTTGTGCGACTAGTTTTTTTCGTTTGTTATTTAAATCAACAAGGTGCCTAACTGCTGTTTCTGCTTCAATATCATTGTGTGCTCGAAAAACTGCTACAGCATCCTCTGGGTGACTCATACGTGACGCAGCGTTTATTTTAGGAGTAATACCAAAAGCAATATCTTCTGCGTTCATGTGGTTGATACTTATTCCTGCGTCCCAAATAAGTTTTTTAAGTCCAGGCCGCTTTGTTTTTTGTATTACTTGCATCCCATATTTTGCAAGTATTCTATTTTCATTTTGCAGTGGTACTAAATCAGATATTGTTGAAATACCAACCATATCAAGTTGCCATTTTTCCCAACCAGTATGAATGTCGTATTGTTGGTTGTATTTTTGAACGAATGCTTGGATTAACTTATATATTACACCGCACCCACATAACATAGGGTCTGGATAACGACATTCATTTCGCTTTGGGTTAATGAGTGAGAATGAGTTTGGTAATCTCTCGTCTCCATTACTATCTTTTCCGGGTAGGTGGTGGTCGGTAATAATTAAATCAATGTGATTTTTCATACACCAATCAGCAGCATCATAACCAGTAATTCCTACATCAATTGTAATAATAAGCGATGTCCCAGATTCTTTTATTTTTTTTAATGCATCAACATGAATTCCGTATCCTTCATCATGGCGGTGGGGAATATAGATATCATAATTTGTAAATGTAATCTTATCAAAAAGAGATGCAAGAATTACTGAACCAGGAATTCCATCTGCATCATAATCAGCATAAATCGTTATTTTTTCATTTGATTGGATTGCGGTATGTATTCTTTCTAGACTCTTTTTCATATCATATAACAAGAAAGGGTCATAGTTATTCTCGTAATCAGGATGAATAAACGCGTTGGCTTGCTGTAGTGTTTCAAGATTACGATTTAATAGTAATTGCGAAAGAAGAGGAGAGAAGTGGTTTAATAATTCATGTTCTTTTGGAATTTTTTTTGCAAGAGAGTAATGATTCATGTGTCATAGTATACCATGCTGTAATTTTGCTTATTTAAAAATAGTTGGTATACTGAAAACTAATCTAAAATTTAATATATACTATGGGACTAACTGAACTACCAATCAAAAGAAGAAGACAAGAATTAGAAAAGCAGAAGTTAAAAATTATTTTGGAAAAAATTCAGGAAGGTAAAGTTTTTGAAGACTTATACTCTTTATTTGATTCAATACAAACTCAAGAACTTTTAGAGGGCAAGAATAGAGCTATTGATAATATAACCTTAGATAGATATATTTTCTTATCTCTTGATCTCGAAAAAACTAAAAAATATCGAGAATTTTCATCTGACTTTATTGAATTTTTATCATTTTCAAGCGAAAAAATTAGTGCGTTTAATCTTCGCAAAAAAACTTCGCAAAAAATGATGTCTAATGCTTTAAATATTATCCTCTTAGAAAAAAGGATACCTGCTCTTGTTGAGGCGTGGTTTACTGCTCCTGACGGATCATTAATTAAAATATTAATTATGAGAAAAATTTTACAAAATTTCTTTCAAGTTGACCCAGGAGGCAAAAATATTAGTTCTCTGAAACAAGAGGTTCATAACCGTAAAAAACAATTAGCTTAATTCTTGTGCATGCTTATATTCTGAGCATGCACTTTTTAAATGGTAAGTGTTATGATGTTATTATGTTAGAAAAAACAGTATTTAAAAAAATAATTGATGGTGAAATCCCATGTCATAAAATTTATGAAGATGAACATTTTCTTGTATTTTTAGATGCCTTTCCTAAAAACCCAGGTCACACCCTTGTTATACCGAAACAAGAAACATTATGGGTATGGGATGTTAATTTATATGATGAATATTTCAAGCTTGTTCGAACAATTGCCAGGGCACAACAAAAAGCATTTGATATTGATATGATACTTATGTTGGTTCATGGAGAAGAAGTACCCCATGCACACGTGCATTTACGTCCACAAATTGAAAATGACGGAACTGAAAAAGATTTTGAATATATAGCCGATAAAATTAAAAAAGCCCTTAGCTAGGGCTTTTGTTTATTATTTTTTCTCGAAAACGTTTAATTCAATTAAAACATTTTTTAAGTCATTGTATGCCATACTTGCTCCTTCAGCAAAGGTATACCCCATTACGATAGGATATATACTCATTGCATTTTCACTTATAATCTCCTTTTTAAAGGTGATCATAATGTCTTGAAATTCAGCTTTTAGTTTATTGAATTCAATATTTCTCAGTGCGTTTGCGATTGCAATTTGTTCATTCAACATAATTCCTGCTTCGACCTTATTGTTTTCAGCAGCGTTTTTTAATTTTTCTGCGTTTATTTTAAGGTATTTAATTTTTTCTACTTCCTTAAAATAATCAGAAAATACTTTTTTTTGTGCTTCACTAAGTGCTAATAAGTTTGTTGTTCTCATATCGTATCGTGTATTAAATTTTAGATTTCCAATGTAGCATATTTTTTATAAATGAAAAGCCAGAAATTCTGGCTTGTTGTTTGTTTATTTATGAAAATAATTCTGTTTCAAGAAGTGCCGTAATTCGCTTAGTGAGATTTTGTATACCGCCTAATTCAATAATTCTAGCATCAATTTTCCCATTGAATTTTTGGTTTTCAAAATTATAAAATAGATTTAATAAATCTCTACTAACCCTACTTGCACCAATGTATTTTTGACAGTTTTCAAAATGTTTGAGAGTTTCTCTTGTTACATTAAATTTCTCAAAAAGTTTTTGAATATGGGTAAAACGTTGCACCGTCCTTTTTTTAAAAAGCGTGTATTGTCGTTTAATTGATGGTGGAGTATCTTCACGCAGCTGTGTTTTATCTTCCGATACATATGGCATTGCTACTTTTTTTAAGAAATCATGGTATTTCATAATTGCTTGTACGTTTTCTTTATATTGTTGTGTATGTACTATTGCATACAAAGATATAAAAATATGTTCATTCATAATTTGCTATTAATTTTTTAGTTATTGTTCATTATTCATACTATAATGAAATACATGTTGGTCAAGACCTTAACGTCAATTGCTATTGGATTTCTTTCTGGTGTTTTTGCTCATTCTATATTTTTCTCGGAGCAGTTTTCTTTAATAATTATGACAACCATTATTGCCATTGGAGTTATTTTATCTTTGTTTAAAAAACATATTATTATTTTGATAGGTGTTTTTATTATTGGTTTTTCCTTGGGTTGTTTGAGGTTTTCTTCTTCAATAAACACTAATCAGGCTGATATTTTTGATGTATTTGTTTCTGAAAATCAGGACATTGCTGTTCGCGGAAGTATTACATCAGATCCCATTAATACCCCCTCGTATACTCAGTTTTATCTTGATGTTGAGGGAATTATAACAAGAGAAGGTAATTTATTATCCGCACCAACTCGTGTGTTAATTACTACAGATAATTATACTCAGTATGGGTATGGTCAAATAGTTGAGGTATATGGGACTATTCAAAAACCAGATTCATTTATTACTGATACGAATAGAGTTTTTAATTACGAATCTTATTTATCAAAAGATGGTGTATATTACGTAATTCGTTTTGCAGAAACAAACATCATAAATAATGGTCCACAGAGTATCCAGAGAATTTTGTTTTCTTTTAAGAAAAAATTTCTCTATCAAATATATCGATATATCCCAGAACCAGAATCGGGACTTCTCGCTGGTATACTGTTTGGTGAAAAATCTGCATTGAGTAATGAACTCGAAGAAAAATTTAGAATTGTTGGATTGATGCATATTGTCGTACTCTCTGGATATAATGTGTCGTTAGTTATTCAAATTTTTACAAAAGCCTTAAGGTTCTTACCACGAGGGATACGTTCTTTTTTGGCGGTGATCAGTATTGCAGGGTTTGCACTATTGGTTGGTGCAGGACCTACGGTTATTCGTGCTTCTATTATGGCAGTATTTATTGTTCTTGCTGATGTATTGGGGGCACGTTACCATATCACTCGTGCCTTATTTGTTGCAGGAGTATGTATGGTTATCTGGAATCCTATGATTCTCTACTTTGATATTTCATTTCAACTCTCGTTTTTGGCAACATACGGCTTAATTGTCGTGTCTCCTATTGTTGAACGTTGGTTACAGCGATTACCTCAATTTTTAGCTATTCGAGAAAGTGCTGTTGCTACCGTTTCTGCACAAATCATGGTTGCACCTCTGATTATTTATAGTATTGGTGAATTTTCATTAATTTCTCCTGTGGTTAATGTACTTGTGTTGTTTGCAGTACCTATAGCTATGCTTATTGGTTTTATCACCGCAGTAAGTGGGATGATTGTTCCATCTCTTGCCAATGTATTAGCAGTTATTTCTACCTATCTCTTGAAATATCAATTATGGGTTGTTGAAATATTTGCAGATATACCTTTTGCACATATTACTATTCCTCCTTTTCATTGGGTAATCATGTTGGTTTTATACGTTGGAATTTTTTGGTGGGTTTTTAAAATACATAATTCATATACTCATAAAATATGATATGATACGGCAATGGAAGTATCTAATAAAATTATTACTATTGCTGGAAAACTAGGTAGTGGTAAAAGTAGTGCTGCAAAACAAGTTGCAAAGATGCTAAATTTGCAGCATTTTTCTTCAGGAGATTTTTTGCGTCAAGTTGCGACAGAGCGAGGAATGAATATAAAAGAACTTATGATTGCAGCTGAAACCGACCCTCAGATTGATTATGATATTGATGCTGTTTTACAGAGTAAGTCTAATGAAGAAAATTTGATTATTGATTCTCGATTGGCTTTTCATTGGATACCAAAATCATTTAAGGTGTATCTTGAAATAGATCCTGATATTGCAGCAGAACGTATGCTTATTGATTTAGATACTAATGAAAGTCGTCAACAATCTGAACATGCAAAAAACCTCTCAGAAATGAAACAAAATATGATAGAACGACATGAAAGTGATATTAAGCGCTATCAAAATCTATATCAATTGAATCATACTGATCACGCACATTTTGATTTAGTTATTAATACTGGAGATCCAAAAAATAATCTTGATGAGGTTGTTAAGCAAATTATTAATGGCTATCTAGAACATATAAAAAACACATAAATACAAATATGTGTTTTTTATGTGACATAATAGATAGTATGAATACATGGATACGAGAAAATATTTTTTATATAAGTATCATTACTCTTATTATATCTAGTGTTTGGTTAGGATACCGTGCTCTTTATATATCATCAAACCTTGAAATAGTATTTCTTGATGTTGGGCAGGGTGATGCGATATTAATTACAACGCCTCATGGACGACAGGTTGTTGTCGATACAGGGGCTAAAAATAATCTTGGTGTAAAATTAGCACCATACATGTCGGTATCTGATAGGTCGATTGATATGGTTGTTATGACACATCCTGATTTGGACCATGTTGGTGGTATGATTTCTCTTTTAGATCGTTATGATATTGATGTAATTATGCACTCTGGTTTATTGGCAGGTGCACCAATATATTCTGCTATTGCAGAGAAGGTGAAACAACATACTATCCCAACGATTACAGGAGAAGCAGGTCAAGTAATTACCTTGGATAAAAATGTGTATCTTGAGATATATTCACCTCATATTAATTTAGCTTCATTTGAAGCAAATGATTATTCTATTGTTATGAGATTGGTGTACGGGAATACTTCGGTACTTTTGACTGGTGATGCAACAAAATCAATTGAATATGAGTTAGTTAATACATATGGAAACATATTAACTTCAGATATTCTTAAGGTAGGGCACCATGGTTCACAGACTTCGACGAGTGATTTATTTATTCAAACAGTGTCCCCTCAATACGGAATCATTTCTGCTGGATGTGACAATCGGTTTGGTCATCCACATGGCAATGTATTGGCTACACTGTTTTCTGCACAAGTTCAGGTTTTAGATACTTGTAATGAGGGAGATATTATTTTTGAGAGTAATGGAGAAGGGTGGCAAAAGAAATAACTTTATAAGTAAAAAGCGAAGTATTTAATACTTCGCTTTTTACTTATTTAATAACACCTGCTTTCTTGAGTGTTTTGTATGCTCCGTTCTTTTTGATGTTCTTGATTGCTTCAGTTGAAATTTTCATAACAAATGTTTGATCAAGTTCTGGAACGTATACACGTTTTTTTTGTAGGTTAGGGAACCGTCGTCGTTTTCCTGTTGGGTTAAACTCAGTAGCACGGGTTCGGTTACTGTAACCTCCACCAACTTGCGATCCTTTTCCTGTTATTGGACATGTTCGTGACATAATACTTTTTATGATTACAGGCCTTTTGTGACCCGCTTATAATGTTTCTGATATTAGCATAGGTTTTTAACTATGCAAGTGGTTTATGTAACTTTTAATTCTCATCGAACTGTCATATACTTTTTCTATGAATATTGAAAATATTATTTTTGTTGTCGTGTTGGTTATCTCGATTATTTTGCATGAGATTGCGCATGGATATGCTGCAGATAAACTAGGTGACCCAACAGCACGACTACAGGGTCGACTATCGTTAAATCCGCTTGTTCATATAGATTGGATTGGATCAGTTATTTTGCCATTTTTTTTGGTACTATCAGGTGCTCCATTTGTATTAGGGTGGGCAAAGCCAGTCCCTTTTAATCCATATAATATGAAAAATCCTCGCACAGGTGCAATGATTGTTGCTATCGTTGGGCCACTTACTAATTTACTCTTAGCTATTATGGGGTCTTTATTACTTCATGTTGGTATTTTTGGAGCAGGTGGAAATTATTTTTTGATGAGTCTTATTATTACTAATATCGCTCTTGCTGTATTTAATCTTGTTCCTATACCGCCGCTGGATGGTCATCATTTATTATTTGGTATAATCCCTACACGATTCAACCATATTAAAAATTTTCTTAGGAAATACTCTTTTATTATATTAATTATCTTTGTAATGTATGGATGGGAGTTTATTTCTCCTATTATTATGGGGCTCGCTAATATTCTTTTATAGCTCTTGCATTTTTTATTGATTGTAGTAATGTCCTAAGCATAAACGCACTGTATATTTGCAGTGCTTTTCATTAGATTTTATATGGCAAGAATTAATCAATTAATTAGAAAAGGTCGCAAGAAAACGACTACCAAACCAAAGGCAGTTGCGCTTCGTCGAGGATTTAATTCATTAAAGAATCATCCAACACGATATCCATCTCCATTTAAACGTGGAGTATGTACAAAAGTAACAACCATGACACCTAAAAAACCTAACTCTGCGCTTCGAAAAATTGCGCGTGTACGGTTAACGAATGGTATGGAAGTTACTGCGTATATTCCAGGTATGGGTCACTCATTACAAGAACACTCAGTAGTATTATTGCGAGGTGGTCGTGTAAAGGACCTTATTGGGGTACGATATACTGTTGTTCGAGGAGTTCTTGATGCAACAGGGGTAGATGGACGAAAGAAATCTCGTTCACGTTACGGAGTTAAAAAGCCTAAAGGCGAATAGATATAAATAAAACATTATGCGAAGACCAGTAAAAAACCGAAGACAACCAGGGCCAGACTCAGTCTATAATTCAGTTGTGTTAGCTAAATTTATTAATAACATTATGTTAGACGGTAAAAAAGAAACAGCACGAAAAATTGTATACGGAGCTCTTGATATTATTAAGGAAAAACAACCTGATAAAGAAGCTCTAGAAGTTTTTGAAGCCGCGTTAAAAAACGCAGGTCCATCTACCGAAGTTCGATCACGACGTGTCGGAGGTGCAAATTACCAAGTTCCAGTTCCAGTTCGACCAGAACGTCAATTAGCACTTGCTATGCGGTGGATTATTAACGGAGCTCGATCAAAAAAAGGTAAAGAAATGAAAGAATTCTTAGCTGATGAACTATTACTTGCAGCAGCAGGAGAAGGAGAAGCAGTTAAAAAGAAAGAAAACGTACTCAAAATGGCAGAAGCGAACAAAGCATTTGCACATTTTGCTTGGTAATAAAAATCCCCTTTGGGATTTTTATTTTTTGAAATACCTTATATAATATGTTTAGCAGAGCTATCTGTTGCTAAATGATTAATAAATTAATTACCGAATGATATTATGACAGAACCACAAGAATTTCTTGAATACCTTGTAAAAGGATTAGTAGATAACCCAGATGATGTTGCAGTAACAAAAACTATTGATGACATGGGGGTACTCCTTACTTTAGATGTGAACCCAGAAGATATGGGACAAATTATTGGAAGACAAGGTGCAACCGCTAAAGCCATTCGTACTCTTGTTCGTGTATGTGGAATGAAGGGACAAGCACGCGTGAATGTAAAAATTAACGAACCAAATAAAGAAAAAGAAGAAGTTGCCGAATAGGGCTTTTTTTCTTGATTTTTTCACAAAGAGTACTGTACCCATAACTTTTTTTGTTGTTTTAAAATGTCTTTGGTATACTCTCTGTGGCATGAATGCAAACGATACAATTATAGTAATGGGACGGTCTGGTTCGGGAAAGGGAACACAGATTAATCTTTTAAAAGAATACTTACAAACAGAACACCCCGAATTCAATATTTTCCATTTTGAGTCAGGAAAACACTTTCGAAATTTTATTAAAGACGAAGGATATACAAGCGAAATAATGCGTGAAGTTATTGCTGAGGGTACACTTGCACCTGATTTTATTACTGAGTGGTTACTGTCCGATGCTTTTGTGAAAAATATGACAAAAGAAGAACAGTTATTGATTCTTGATGGTTTTCCTCGAACAAAAAATCAAGCATACACTTTAGATTCAGCAATGGATTATTATAAAAGAACTAATATTTATGTTATTCATATTGATGTTTCGGAAGATGAAGTAAGGAGACGTATGATTGAACGTGGACGAAGTGATGATACCAATATTGATGTAATAAACAGCCGTATTCAGTGGTACAACGATAATGTTATCCCAACATTAAAATATTTTGAATCTCAAGACCAATATCATGTAGTACACATAAATGGGGAACAGGAAATTGAGTCTGTTCATAATGATATTATTAGCGCTTTTAATTTATAACTTATAAAGAAGTATGTCAGATTTCAAAGAGACTATTGTTATAGCAATGGGTGGGTCACTTTTAATCCCAGAGACCATTGATGTCTCCTTTATTAAATCATTAAAAGAAATGGTTAATTATTTTACCAATGAAGGATATCAAATTGTTCTTGTTGTTGGAGGAGGAAAAACATGTCGTTATTATCAAGCAGCAGCAAAAGAATTTAATCATGTGACCAATACTGATTTGGATTGGATTGGTATTAAAACTATCCGCCTGAATTGTGAATTATTATTACGTATTTTTTCCGATAGTGATGTACACAGTGAAGTTATTGAAAAATGGCAAGATGTTGTTGGGATTAGTAATTCATTAATTATTGTGGGGGCTTGGGAGCCTGGATGTTCTTCTGATAAAGATGCTGTTGAAATGGCACGTGTATTGAATGCTCGTCGTGTTATTAATTTTTCAAACACATCACATGTATATAGCAAAGACCCTCGTATACATTCAGACGCACAACGTTTTAATACGCTTTCTTGGTCTGAGTATAGAAATATTATTCCGCAAGAATGGACCCCTGGAATGTCAGCACCATTTGACCCTGTGGCAGCAGAACTTGCTGAGGAATCAAACATTACCGTTGCGATTTTAGGAGCTTCTGTTCAAAACCTTGAAAACTATCTTAATGGAAATGAATTTGAAGGAACGATTATTCAATAATCGTTTTTTTATTTTTTAAATTTGATAGAGTATTATCATGTCAATTACGATAAAAACACCAGAACAAATCACAATATTACGAGAAGCAGGAAAACACCACGCACGTATATTAAACGAACTTGAAAAAATGGTTGTACCAGGGGTAACAGCCATTGAATTGGATGCTATTGCTGAAGAAAAAGTTCGAGCTATTGGAGCTGAGCCTTCTTTTTTACATTATCAACCTGACCATACCTACCCACTCTATCCAGCATCATTATGTGTTTCTATAAACGAAGAAATTGTACATGGTATTCCTACAGCAGAAATGATTGTTAAAGATGGTGATATTGTTTCTATTGATTTAGGTTTAAAATACAAAGGAATGTTTACTGATTCAGCTCGAACTGTCATTGTTGGTAATACTTCAAAAGAAAAAAAACAACTGGTATATGATACCCGTGAAGCCCTTATGCGTGGTATTGAGGCAGCACAAGTAGGTAATACAGTTGGTGATATTGGGTACGCAATTGAATCATTTAATAACAAACGATATGGAAATGTACGTGAACTATCAGGGCATGGTGTAGGGTTAGCAGTTCATGAAGATCCATACGTACCTAACTATGGGAAAAAAGGAAGTGGTGCTAAGCTTAAACCAGGAATGGTATTAGCTATTGAACCTATGTTTAATTTAGGAGCCTCAGATGTTGTTTTTCATGATGATGGGTACACTGTTTCAACACGTGATGGCATGGTTTCAGCACATGTTGAACATACTGTATTAATTACTGAACAGGGTCCAGAAATATTAACAGAATTGTAAAATTCTGTTTTTTTCTTTATATAATAAGGTATTAACAAGGACATTTTTGAAAATAAAAAATGTCCTTTATAAAAGACAATAAATGTCCTTGAAAACCTTATTTTACAAGGGTTTTTTGGGGAAAAACCCTTGACAGAAATACCCAAAAAATTAGTATATTTACTATCACAGCTTGTGTTGTTGTGATTTTTTCTTTGCGTTAAAAATGCATTGAAAAATTATTACTTAACGAGAAAAGTACCACTAGATGGATGCAACACATACTTCACGTATTTAGCGCGCACTAAATCACAATCATTGAAGTAGCCGTCGATTTATGTACTTCTCAATTTATTTAATCAAACAACATGTCAGAATTTAACCGAGAAAAAACTCACGTAAACGTGGGAACTATTGGTCACGTTGACCACGGAAAAACAACTCTTACTGCTGCTATCTCTTATGTCTCACACATGATGGATCCAGAACATAACAAACTACGTGATGTTAAGGATATTGATAACGCACCAGAAGAACGAGAACGAGGAATTACTATTGCGATTTCTCACAATGAATACGAAACAGCAAACCGACACTATGCTCACATCGATGCTCCAGGTCACGCTGATTACATTAAAAACATGATTACTGGTGCAGCTCAAATGGACGGTGCTATCATCGTATGTGCTGCAACAGATGGTCCAATGCCACAAACACGAGAACACATTCTTCTTGCAAAACAAGTTGGTGTTCCAAACATTATTGTTTTCATCAACAAGATGGACTTAATGGCTGGAGAAGAAGAAATGGTTGACCTTGTAGAAATGGAAATGCGAGATCTTCTTACAAAATACGAATTTGATGGAGATAACGCACCAGTTATTAAAGGTTCAGCTGTTAAGGCTCTTGAAGCATCTTCAGTAGAAGATGAATGGGCACAAAAAATTGTTGAACTTCTTAATGCAATGGACACATACTTCCCAGATCCAGTTCGAGAACTTGATAAACCATTCCTTATGCCAGTAGAAGATATCTTCTCAATTGAAGGGCGAGGAACAGTAGTTACAGGAAAAATTGAACAAGGAAAAGTTACTGTTGGACAAGAAATTGAAATTGTTGGAATTAACCCAACAAAACCAGCAACAGTTACAGGAGTTGAAATGTTTAACAAACAACTTCAAGAAGGTCTTGCTGGAGATAACGCAGGAATTCTATTACGAGGTCTTAAAAAAGATGAAATTACTCGTGGGCAAGTTCTTGCTGCAAAAGGGTCAATTACTCCACATACTGAATTCGAAGCTGAAATTTATGTTTTGAAAAAAGAAGAAGGAGGACGACACACACCATTCTTTAAAGGATACAAACCACAGTTCTACATCCGAACTACTGATGTAACAGGAGAAATCGAACTTCCAGAAGGAACTGAAATGGTAATGCCAGGAGATACAGTAACTCTTAAGGTAAAACTTGGAGTACCTGTAGCGCTTAATGACAACGCACGATTTGCGGTTCGAGAAGGAGGGCGAACAGTTGGAGCAGGAGTTGTTACTAAAATTATTGCTTAAGCTTCGGCTCGAGTAATAATTGCGCCACTATGGCAGCTGAAAAAAAAGCAGGATCGACATTACGCATTCGCGTTCGTGCATACGAAAGCAAAATACTTGATACATCAGTAAAACAAATTATGGATACTGCTGCATCGTATGAAGCTGAAACACGAGGTCCAATCCCGCTTCCAACAGAAATTAAAAAATATACTGTTAACCGAGCATCATTTGTTTACAAAGATGCACGTGAACAGTTTGAAACGCGAGTACACAAACGATTGATTGATATTATCAATCCAACTCCTAAAGTTGTAGAAGCGTTAACAAATATGAATTTACCATCTGGAGTCGATATTGACGTAAAGATGATGTAATTTATTTCTATACTTATTCACTAATGTTGGTTTTTACCAACCACTTAGATGTTCCACTACCGAGAACTTCTTCGTTCTCGGTATGAACATATATACGAACATGAAATTTATTCTAGGAACAAAGGAATCAATGACACAATTCTTTACTGAAGAAGGTGTTGTTGTTCCTGCGACAATTATTTCTGTTCCACAAGCGACCGTAACACAAGTAAAATCAGTTGATTCTGATGGATACAATGCGGTGCAAATTGCGAGTGGAGATAGAAAAGAAAAAAACATTAACAAAGCCCAACGTGGACATTTTGCGGGGAAAGGAAATTTCCGATTTGTAAAAGAATTTCGTTTAAAAAACGATGAAACTTCTGAACTACAAGTAGGTGACACATTTGATGCTTCATTATTTGAAGCAGGAGATGTTGTTGCGGTATCTGGTACTTCAAAAGGTAAGGGGTTCCAAGGTGTTGTAAAACGACATAATTTCTCAGGAGCACCAACGTCACATGGACACCGACACGATACACGTCGTCCGGGTTCTATTGGTGCAACAGGTCCACAACGAGTATTTAAAGGTACTCGTATGGCAGGTCGAACAGGTTCAGATAGAATCACAGTAAAAAATCTTGAGATTGTTGCTGTTGATTCAAAAAATGGACAATTATTGGTAAAAGGAGCACTACCTGGACGGCGAGGAACCTTGCTTGAGGTAGTTTCTGCTTAAGTTCAAAAACGATTATGAAAACGAAAGTATACGATCACAAGGGGAAAGAAACGCGCACAATTGATCTTCCTGAAAATATCTTTGGACTTAACTGGAACGCTGATCTCGTTCATCAGGTAGTTGTTGGTATGCAGTCAAATGCACGTGCCAATACTGCTCACACCAAAGACCGTTCAGAAGTACGCGGAGGAGGTAAAAAACCTTGGCGACAAAAAGGAACTGGACAAGCACGTCACGGTTCAAAAAGATCTCCAATTTGGGTTGGAGGAGGTATTACATTTGGTCCACGGAGCGAACGTAATTACGATAAAAAAATCAACACTAAAATGCGACGTAAAGCACTTCTTGTAGCCTTATCACAAAAATTGCGAGACGGACAAATTCTATTTGTTGATGGGTTTGAAGGAATAAGTGGAAAAACTAAAGATATGAAAGACGTATTTGAAGCATTTGCTCATGTTGATGGTTTTGAAACACTTAATACTAAAAAACATAACAATGCATTTATGATTTCATCAGAAGTTAATGAAGAAATAAAACAAGGAACAGACAACCTTTTCCATGTTTCACTTCGAGCTCCTGAAAATATAAACGTAGTTGATATTCTCAATCATCGATATATTGTTATGGCAAACCCAGAAAAAACGGTCGAATTTTTACAAACAAAACTAACTAACAAATAAGTATGGCATTGTTTAAAAAAGATTCGAAAAAAGAAGTAGCAACTGGTGGATCACAAGACCTTTCATGGGTAATTATTGCTCCACGTATTACAGAAAAAGCTGCAATGGTTTCAGGGAATAACGTATTTACTTTTGATGTGGCAACACGTTCAAATAAAATTCAGATTAAACAAGCAATTATTGAAAAATATGGAGTTACTCCAGTTTCAGTAAATGTTATTAATCAACAAGCTCGAAAAACTATTAAACGTGGACGAAAAGTTCATGAAAAAGGAACAAAGAAAGCAATGGTAACCTTGAAGCAAGGAGATACTATTGAATTAGCTTAATTTCTTTACATTAAAAATTATAGTTCTCAATAGCTGATACATATTGAATTAACTATGGTTACGACAGCCGATAAATGTCGAGGTACTATTTATGAAAACATATAAACCAACATCTCCATCACGACGTAATATGGTGACTCTTGATTACCGTAAATCACTTACCGCTTCAAAACCTCACAAGGCTTTAACAAAAGGCGGTAAACGTAACGTAGGGAGAAATAATCAAGGGCGAATTACAACTCGTCACAAAGGTGGAGGAAACAAGCGATTATATCGAGATATTGACTTCTTGTACAATAAAAAAGATATCCCAGCAAAAATTGAAACGGTTGAGTATGATCCTAATCGATCTGCATTTATTTCACTGGTTTGTTATGCTGATGGTGAACGACGGTATGTTGTTATGCCAAAAGGGGTAAAAGTTGGAGATACATTTCTTATTTCAGAAAAGGCTCCACTTACACCAGGAAATCGATTACCGTTATATAAAATTCCAGTAGGAACATTTATCTATAACATTGAGCTAAAACTAAATGGAGGAGCTAAAATGGTTCGTTCTGCAGGTTCATATGCTCAGGTTACAGCGCATGATAATGGATACACTAATATTAAACTTCCTTCAGGGGAAGTACGAAAGGTTGTAGACCAATGTTTTGCATGTGTTGGGGAAGTCTCTAACTCTGACCATAAATTAATTAAAGGAGGAAAAGCAGGACGTTCACGATGGCGAGGAATTCGACCAACGGTTCGAGGTACCGCTATGAACCCTGTTGATCACCCACATGGAGGAGGAGAAGGACGACAAGGTATTGGATTACGACGAGGTCCAAAAACACGACAAGGTAAGCAAGCTTACGGAGTTAAAACTCGTCGTTCAAAGAAATACTCAAATAATACAATTGTTACACGACGAAAGTCAAAACGACAAGGGTAACCAAAAAAACACCATATGGTGTTTTTTTTGTTATACTATGATTTATGTTTGAATCTTTTATTCTTGGTGCTGTACAAGGGGTAGCAGAATGGTTACCAGTTTCATCAGAAGCAATGATTATTTTGGTAAAGAGTAATTTTTTCCCAACAGGAATGAGTTTTTCTGAGATGGTTTCTTTTGCTATTTTTCTTCATTTAGGAACACTATTGGCAGTTGTTGTCTACTATTGGAAAAAGATTGCAAATTTATTTCATCAAGTTTTTTCATATCGCTCTTTGGAAAAAAGTAATAAACAATATATTAATTTTATTATAATTGCAACGATTATTTCTGGTACTGTTGGGTTATTTTTTTTTAATCTCGTTGAAAAATATGATGGTTTTTTTAGTAATGAAATTCGTATTAATTATATTGTTGCTGGGTTTCTAATTATTACTGCCATTCTTTTATTTATATCTGAAACAAGAAAAATCTCTAAAAAAGTATCGCTCAATCCAGGAAGAAGTATTGTTACTGGTTTATTCCAAGGGTTTGCTGCAATACCTGGTATCTCTCGTTCTGGATCAACAATTGCTGGTATGGGCTTGCTTGGAATTGATAAGGAACGTGCACTTGAGCTCTCATTTATTCTTTCTATACCTATTGTGTTATTAGCAAATATTATTCTAAATTATTCAGAATTTGCTCAATTTACATGGAATCATCTTATTGCGCTATCTTCTGCATTCATTTTTGGGTTACTCACAATTGAATTACTACTTCGCTTTGTTCAAAGAGTTAGATTTAGCTATTTTGTTGCTTTTTTTGCATTGTTATTGCTTATACTAACAAATATGTTATCGTAAATATATATTTGAGTCTTTTTTATATCTCGTTTTATAGATATTTTTATTTTTATGTAGACTCAAATTCCTAATATAATGACTACATTTAAAGATTTTAATTTCAAATCGCGATTAGCGTATGCTATTTCGCGTGCTGGTTTTGTTGAACCATCACCAATTCAACAACAATCAATCCCAATTATTTTAGAGGGAAAAGATATGGTAGGGCAAGCACATACAGGAACTGGTAAAACAGCAGCTTTTGCGCTTCCAATTTTACAAAAAATTACACAGAAAGATGGTGTCGGTGCTGTTGTTATCGTACCAACAAGAGAACTTGCAACTCAGGTTGCTGATGAGTTTTATAAATTTTCACGAAACTTAAATATTCGAACTGCAACGGTATATGGAGGAACGTCATACAAGCGACAGATTGAACATATTGCTAATGCTGGTGTGGTAGTTGCTACACCTGGGCGATTCCTTGATTTATTGTCTCGTGGAAAAATAGATATTCATCCAAAATTTATTGTACTCGATGAAGCCGATGAAATGTTAAATATGGGATTCTTAGAAGATATCCGTCGTATTTTTACTTATTTTGAGGATCGAGAGCAGACTCTTATGTTTTCGGCCACCATGCCTGATGAGATAAAAGAATTAGCACATACTATTCTAAGAGACCCTCAATTTATCCGAGTCGAAAAAGAGGCGGTTACAAATAATAATATCAAGCAGTATTATTACGTTGTTGATGAACATGAGCGTGATGATGCTATGTTGCGACTTATTGACACTTCAAACCCTAAAAAAGCTATTGTTTTTTGTCGTACGAAAAGAGAAACAGCACGACTATCAGAATACCTCTCTGGGCAAGGGTATAAGACAGCCGCACTTCATGGTGATATGGAACAATGGGATAGACAAAAAACAATGAAATCATTTCGTCGTAATGAGTACCGTATCTTAGTGGCAACTGATGTTGCAGCTCGTGGATTAGATGTTCGGGATGTATCTCATGTGTTTAATTACCATATTCCATTTGAAGCTGAATCATATGTTCACCGTATTGGTCGAACCGGACGCGCAAAACGTGATGGTATCGCTATGATGTTGGTAACACCACATGAGTTACGTGAATTAAAGCGTATTCAAAAAGATGTAGGTTCAGAGCTTCAGTTTTCTACTATCCCTCAAAAAAATAGTACCCTTGAAGATCGTATGAAAACCTTATTTTCTATGGTTAAGGGACAACGAACTAAAAAAACATCAGATGTTATTTTAGAGGCACTTACAAAAAATTCTGATACTAATACTGTTGCAAATAAACTTGTCTCTCTGTTAGAAAAAACACTTATTGAAACATCAGGGATAGGAAAAACAGATGAAGAGGTGTTGCTGCTTCTTAATGATATTGGAAATGATGTTGAATCTGAAAATAAAAAATCATCACGAAAATACAAAGAGCGAAACAGTAAAAAATCATCACGACATGGTAAACAACGGCGTGATGGTGGAAAAATTAAACGTGGAACAGGTCGAGGAGAGATACCAATTCCAACTATTGAAAAAGTTGGGAATTCTCGCATCGTTGCACGTAAACTTTTTTAAGACTTTTAAAATTAACGAACTTCTGCGTTAAAAAGTACGCTCGTGTCATCACTGTAGGAAACTACAGCTCAGACACTTGCGTGCTTTTTGCCTTGAATTTCATTTAATTTAAAAAGTCTATTTTCTAGTTTCTAATTTTACTATTTTTAATGCTACAATATTTTTATGAAAAAAATACTTATAATTTTAATCATTGCTTTTATCACAGGTTTTTTTCTTATAAAAGAGTCTAGAAAAGATATATCATATAATTTTAACTCAGAAGCTATTGATGTAATTGAATCCTTTTCTTTTGAAAATAAAATTAAAGATATTTCCATAGATAAACCAATGCCCTTTAGGTTAAATAACAAATGGGCATTAATTTCTCCCGAAAAAGAATTTTTGACAGAATTTAAATATGATGTAATAGATCCTAAATATTATGATTTATATCTATTTAAAAAGGATGGAAAATGGGGGTTTCTAGATAAGGATGGGAAAGAGGTTATTAAAGAGCAATTCGAAGTAAGACCACGATACTATCCAATTAAATATAAAAATTTTGATTATCATATTGTGACAGGTGATTTTTTTCAAACATTTGATAAAAATTTCTTATTTAGTTCTCAGTCAAGAACTTTAGAAAAAATTGAATTACCTAAATTTGGTAAAAATTTTGACTTTTTTACTTCTGAAAAGTGTAAAAATAATGCACTTGTGATTTATAACACTGGAAGGGTTTCATTATATAATGATTTGAATGTTATCTATGGTTCTAGTAGTCGTATTACTCAAGATAATAAGATTGTTTTCGAAAATATTTATACTGGTAAAAAAGGAATTATGGATTGTCATGAAAACATTATTCTTTCTGCTGAAAAATATGTTCAATTTAGACCACATAAAGATGGGACACTTGCTGTGATAGAATTAAATACAAGTAACCAAATTCAACAAAGTGAAATTATTAATATTGATGTGAAATTAGGGCTTAATAATCCTGAACGTACAACTTCTTTGGAATTAAGTTTTGAAAAAGATGAAAATAATAAAATAATTACAACCAACTATATAAACAAAAACATACATTCTGGAGAGATATTAATGGAAAAAAAATTAGAACAACCTTATACAATTAACTCAAATTTTCCTTATGGAAACGGTATATTAAGTTTTTATAATAATAAAAGATTTCAAGGTTACTTAGATCAATATGGAAATGAATTATTTTTTGGTGAGACTGATATCGATGAAGGTATAAGATATAGTAAAAATTTTATTTCAAATAAAGAGAAAAAAGAATCTGTTAGAAATGATAATGATATAACACTTCAAAATTTACTTATTAATGGTTTTTCAGTTAAATTTGATAGTGAATATTATGACTATAATGAAAGTTTGTTAAGTAATCTCAATAATAAAAAAGCGATTGTTGAATGCAACAATATTGAATATGATAATTGTCGTTCTTGGTATTTTGCAGATAAATTTTGGGAAATTAAAGGAACTGATTATATAGTTGTTTCAGGTTCAGGATACAAGGATCCAGTTACTATTTATATTTTTAAGAAAAACACACATTCTAAATTAGAATTTATTGATTATATAATTTTTGGTAATTCACGAGGTTTGACTGATGTGCGACTTTCTGGTGATGATATTTTATTTACAATTCAAGGCGGTTTTGGTGATGAATGTTATTATGAAAATGCTATAGATATTATTAGTATTGATAAAAATTTTGTAGGAGAATATATAAATTTATTTACTGATAATCGCATTTATGATTGTGGTAATGGAGGGTCAATTATATCTACTATTTCTGACGATAACTTAATTTTAAATTATGATGTATATAATTGTGGTAATAATAATTATGATGGTTGTGACCCTGAATTTGAAAAAACACAAATTTTTTCTTATACAAAAAAACAGTTAATTTCAGAATAAAAAAGAGCCTACATAGGTTCTTTTTTATTCTAAAAATAACATTGCACATTTAATATCATCATATGAAATTTTTTCATCCAATTTTTCAAATATGCTGCGTAGACGAATACTTCCATTTTCAAGGTAATCTTCTGGACTTCTTTTTTTCTCTATTGCATGAATGGTATTTTCAACAAGTTCAATGATATTGCTGTCAGGTTGCAGGTACGTGATATCAAATTCAGGATCATCATCTAATATGTCGTATAAGTGCTTCCAAATAGTTGCCTCTGTTACATCTCGAATTTTAGCAATTTCACTAATAGATAATGCTCGCTTAAAGTATTTCTTTGACTCTAAGAATGATTTTATTTTTGGTTTTTGTTGTTTATGTTCTTCTTCTTTTTTATTCCCCTTTTCAGTGCTTCCACCAAGTTTTTGTAAAAAGACTGCATGAGATTGTTCTAGTGACTCCGTATCTGTATTTTCTATATATAAATGGAGTTCTTCTGAGTTCTTTCGCATATGTATATCTTTTTCGAGCACAGTCTTATTAACAGCTAATGCTTGCGCATTAAGACCCATAAGTTTAAGGCCTTTAATATCTTGAATTCGTGAAAGAGCAACATATCCTTGTCCTGGTTCAAAAGATTGCGATAAATCAATTTCAGCTGATTCAAGTGTCATTCCTTGTGATTTGTGAATAGTTATTGCCCACGCAAGTCGAAGCGGTATTTGTTTTATTGTTGCTAAGGCTTTTCCATCATTGTCAGTATAGGTCCACTCAATACGTTCAGCTTTAATATGTCGACCATCACGTGTTTCAACAACAGGGGTACCAAAGACATCAAAATCAATAATTGTCCCAAGTGTCCCATTAATATAATCTTTTTCATAATTATTTTTAATAAAAAAAACAAGCGCCCCTTTTTTTAATTCAAGTTTTGGTAAGAAGAGTGAATTATTAAATATTCGCTCAACCCATTTTTTTTGCCCTGTAGTATGGGCTTCAAATATTTGTAATGGAGCATCAAGAAGTCGAAGTGATTGATTATTGATGGCATCAACATCTACATTATGAGTGTATAGTTTTGTTATCTGCTCGTTGTTTTTAGGTTCTTTTTTGTATCTTTCTCGAAAGTGATTCATTGAACTCTCTGATACAAAACCGCTACGCATTTCGTTTAGTATGTTTAACAGAATTTCATCTGTATGACGAAATGAATTTGTTAAATAACAAATACCAAGATCAAGTTCATTCCAAACAGGAGATTGAAATATAAATCTCTTTTCTTCTTGGTTTTTCATTACGGGCGGCAGTTGAAAAAAATCCCCAACAAGGATTACTTGTACTCCACCAAATGGTTCGTGGTTAAATTTAAATGTTTGTAGAAGCTGGTTAATTGATTCAAATAACTGAGGGGAGAGCATAGATACCTCATCAATAATTAAAACCTGAAGGTGTTTCATTCGATCCCAAAGATATTTTTTTTCCGTGAGATTTTCAATATCATATTGAGACAAACTATCACGAATTCCTGTTCCAAAAAAACTCTGGAGTGTTACTCCATTGATATGACTTGCCGCAATACCTGTTGGTGCCGTAATAGCTACTTCAATTCCATGTTTTTTAAGGTAATCAATATATTGATTAATTACATATGTTTTTCCTGTTCCAGGAGCTCCAGTAAGAAAAAAATTTTTTCCAGTTTTCATGAGTGAGAGAGCTGATTCTTGTGTCATAGTATTTTTATCATACCATTATTTCTTGCTTTTATTTTTTTTGCTATAATCTGTATATTATGAACAAGAAAAATATTGGATCAATTGATGCTGTTATTAGAACCGACCTTGCTTTTGTATTAGCATATATTTATTATACAAACCCAAATCCAACAACATGGCATATTGTTGGCCTTATTCTTGCAGGACACTTGCTAGCAACTGCGGTATTCGGAAACAGCCCTCTCTATAAATTATTTAATCTTTCTACCAATAAGGGTTCTGGAAAGTGTGGAGTATGTAATGGAGATAAAAACTGTGCGTGTTAGTACGGTTTTTAATATAAAATAAACAACTAACTGGTATACTGTAAATATGAACACCGAAGAACAAGAAGTAAATCAAAATTCACTTCAAGAGCAATTACACATACAACAAGAAGCACTGGTTAAAATTTATAAATCAGTAGAGCAAACACGAAAAATTATGTTATGGACAGGTATTGCTAATCTTGTTGTGTTTATTTTACCCTTAATTTTTGTAGTTATAGCCTTACCTCGAATTATGAACACCTTTACGAGTAGTCTCAATCTTTTTGAAGGGTCTGAGTCATATTCAGAAACAGTAGTATCAAATCCTAGTCTCCGTGAAAGCCTAGAAAATTTACAGAATCTTGGATTTTAAAAAATAAAAAACAGAGTACACACTCTGTTTTTTATCTATGAGGAAGTGAAGGGATTCGAACCCTTGATACGCGTTAACGTATGACGGTTTTCAAGACCGTTGCCTTCAACCACTCAGCCACACTTCCGTACATAGAAAATACTAACATTATTTTTATTTTCTGCAATATTACTTGTACTTTATGTATAACTTTATACACTATTGATATGAAACATCTTGGTATAGATTATGGAACAAAACGAATAGGTATTGCTATATCAAATAATGAAGGTACATTAGCATTTCCCAAAGAGATATTGAAAAATTCACAAGATATTATTCAGGATATTTTAGATATTGTTGAATATGAACAGATTGAAATAATTGTTATTGGTAAGTCAGTAGATCCATGGGGAAGTGAAAACTTGGTTCAACGAGAAATTAATACTTTTATTAAAAAACTTTCTTATGATTTAGAAGATGGAATTGAAATAATAGAACAAGATGAACGTGGAAGTTCTGTCGCTGCAGCTTCACATTTATATGGGAAAGGAAATATTGCAAATGAAAAATGGACAGGAAAAGATAATGCTAAAAAACGTGAACATAATGACGCCAATGCTGCAGCAGTTATTCTCCAGAGATATTTAGATAAACAAAAAAACCAGATTTAATTATCTGGTTTTTTATTATTTAGTTTGATTAAAAAAAATAATATATAGCAAATAAAATCCTAGAGAAAATACTTCTAATATTTCAGATATTGTTGCCACTCTATCTTTTTCATTTTTGTCTTCTGTATTTGATTTCATTTTTATTAAAATTTTAATTTATTTAATTAAAACATTTATTTATATATAAATCAAATACTTGCGCTCATAACATGAATCCGTACACTAATAATATGAAATATGTAACATATGATGAATTTAAAAAAATGGATATGCGAGTTGGCTTAATCCGATTTGTAGAACCAGTAGAAGGAACCGATAAATTATTACGTTTTGAAATTGATTTTGGCGAGCAGGAACAAAAAGCAATAGCGTGTTCCGGGGAGTGTAAAAAGACAGAATGCGAAGAAGAAGTTTGTGAAAATGAATGTGTTTGCGAAATTAATTGTCAGTGTGTTTCAGAGGAATCAGAAATTCCTTTTGGAAAAGAAGAATATAGCGGTCGAGATGTACGGCAAATTGTTTCTGGTATTCGCGAATTTTTCCCAGAATACAAGGAGCTAGAAGGAAAACATGGTTTGTATATTTTAAATCTTGAACCTCGTGAAATTCGTGGAGTTACAAGTTATGGAATGCTTATGGCGGTTGATGGTATTGACGGGAATCCAGTGTTCCTTGGTCCACAAGGAGACATTGAACCTGGGTCACGCGTTAGATAAAAAGAGTTAATACTCTTTTTATTTTTTTCTTGGTATGATGGCTGTTATGAAAAAACGTTTTGTTACTTGGTTTAAAAATATTACAGATAAGAAGTGGATCATTCCTTTTTTGGCTGTAGTTTCTTTTTTAGAATCTATTATTTTTCCGATTCCTATTGATATTTTTACCTTTACTTTGGCCGTAGCACATCCGCATAAATGGAAAACGTATGGAGCGGTTGCAACAATCTGGTCTGTTCTTGGTGCTTTGGGTGGGTATTTTTTAGGAATGTATCTCTTTGATATTTTTGGAGAACAGTTAATTCAATTTTATGGATATGAAAAACAGTTTATTCAAGTAACAGAACTTTTTAATAGTAATGTTTTTTGGGTTATGTTTATGTCTGCTTTTACTCCTATTCCATACAAGGTATTTACTATTGCAGGGGGAGCTCTTAATGTTGCCTTGGCGCCATTTATCATTGCTTCCATTCTTGGAAGAGGATTACGTTTTTTTGCAGAAACGTATTTACCATATCGTTTTGGCGAACAGACAGGAAAACATATTTTAAAAAATATTAATTTTTATTCTTTTGTTATTATTATTGCCATTGTTGGCTTTATTATCATAAGAACCTTTATAAAATAATTCTCATTCTTTCATTCCAAGACTTATAAAATGTTTGGTATACTGTGTGTATGTTTTCAAGAAAAGAACTGACAACAAAATCAACCATCGCGATTACTGATGAATCTATTTCATACGTTACCTTAGCAAAAGATAACAACGGTTTTTTTATTAAAGAATATGAAACCGTTACTATTCCTGAAGGTGTTATTCAAGACGGTGAAATTTTAAAGGCGGATATTCTTTTTCAAATGCTGAAAAAAATTGCACGACTTGTTTCAAATAAGAATATTGATATTGTATTGCCTCATAAATATTTTTTATGTGCAGATGGAACACTCGGTGATACAGACAAAAAAGACTCACTAAAAAAACGTGTACAACGGTATTTTAAAACAACAGCAACGAATGAACCTTGGCACAAGACGCATATATGTGAATTCTCCACCTATACGCTGCAGGGTAGAGAGAAGGTGTTGTTTAAGTGTTTACCAAAAGATATTCAAAAAAGTTATGTACATGTATGTAAACGAGCTGGGTTCCAGATTTCGTCTTTAACTTCAGATATTCTAGCTTTTGATGATTTTCTTTCTGATGAAGGATCTATCCTTGTTTTTGTTTCGAATAATTACACACGTGTTGCTGAATTTAAATCTGGAATGTTTATATCATCTAAAACTTTTCAAGTTTCGTACCAACAATTTATTCAAGATATTCAGAAATATATTAATACTTCTTCAAAAGAAGCAGAGTTAATTTTAAAAAAACATGGACTTCTTCGTTCACATAAAGACGAAAAAGTATATACACGATTATCTCGTTCAATGTCTCCGTTAATTGAATATCTTTCAAAAAGAAAGCTCAAAGAATCCGTATCACTTCATGTGATTTTTGAACAACAACCAATTCTTGGTTTTCATGATTACCTATTTCAATCTCTAAGAATAACCACAGCAGAATTGGATATTCTAAATACTACAAAATATATATTTCATGATATTCTTTCTTTGCACAAAAATGAGAGTTATAGATATCAGCCGATTATTGCGCAAGCATTAAAAAATTGGAAAAAATAATTTTTTATATTTATTGACCAAAAAACCCAATATGCTATATTTGTTCTTGTCCAACCTTACTTGGGAATTCCTCCTATAGTTCAACGGATAGAACGAGGGACTTCTAATCCCTAGATCTAGGTTCGATTCCTAGTGGGAGGACATGAAACAAATATTCGGGCGATTAGCTCAGTTGGCTAGAGCAGTTCGTTTACACCGAAAAGGTCAGGGGTTCGAGTCCCTTATCGCCCACGAGAAGTGTTAATAGCACTAGAACTGGCATCTGTTAATTCAGATGCTTTTTCTGTTGCTCCATAGAATGTAGGCTCAATAAGATGTTCTTGTTTAGATATTTCATTCAAAATATCTTGAGGTAGTTTTAGTCTTATAGATAATCTAAAGGGTATTTTTTGATCTTCTTTTTTTGGTCCAGCAATAACATCAGTATCTTTTCGGTTCCTTGAATAAACTACTATTTCATCAATGAGCATATGAACAATCTCGTCTACTAGCTTCTTATTCTTAGAAACATTTTTGAGTACCTTTTGGTATTTTTTGTTAAAAAGATCTAGAGTTCTTAAATAACCTTCAGATATATTATTTTGAGCAATTTTCACTTGAATATCTTTAAGTTCTTTCTGGTACGTTAGTTCGGACTCATTTATTTCCTTAGCTCTCTTTTTTAATTCTGTATCAGAAATTAACCCATGTTCGTGTTGAGTAGAAATGTGTTTCCTACGAACTGGTATTCCTGAAATAAGTTTGTTAATTTTCTCAAGTTGTTTGTTTAGTATTTTTATTTCAATTTTTGAAGAATTAAGTTTTTGTTGATGGTTATAGACAGCTAAAGGACTACTTATAAGTTCCAAACATTTTTTAATAATAAATTTCTCGAGTTCTTTTGCTGGCAGAGGGAGAGCTGTACATCTAACATCATATTTTGAACAGTGTTTTCGTGAACAGACATAGAAGTATGAATGTTTACCAGTTTTAGGGTTTTTCTTTCCTGTTCCATTCCAATTATTTCTACTTCCATTATTTTCCTTTAAGTGAAAGCAATTATCACAGGTTAAAAGCCCTCCTAGATAATAAGGTTCGGATCGCTTAAGGGAGCTGGTATTTCTAGCCTTTGATTCTTTTAGAATATCCTGAGCTTTTTTAAAGTTAACGATATCTATTATGATTGGCATAAGATAATCAGATTTTTTCCATTTTGATTTTGGAAGTTTCTTTCCTTTTTTCTGTTTGCCATAGTAATAAACCCCAGTATAGATTTCATTGGTTAGTATCCTTCGAATAGATTGATCATTCCAGTGGTAGATAGAATTTTGTTTCTTTATAAAACTACCTTTCTTTTTGTTTTTCTTAGCAGAAGATTCTGGCGACAAGAATTTATGTTCTCTTAGATATTTAGCAATCTTACCTATTCCATATTTTTGGTTTATATAAAGATCGTAAATAGTTCGTACTCCCTCTGCTTCGTTTTCTAAGATAGCTAATTTCTTATCTTTTTTCTTATATCCATACGGTGTAGATCTTCCCATAAACACCCCATCATTTGCTGCTGACTCTCTTCCACCTTGAGTTCTTTGTTTTATAGTTTCAATTTCTAGTTCAGCAATAACCCCAATGATACTCAATATGGCTCTTCCAAAGGGTGTTGATGTGTCGATATTCTCTGAAACGGAAGCAAATTGAATTTCATTTTCTTCAAAAAAATCTATTACCTCATGTAATATTTTTAGCTTCCTTGCGAATCTGTCTATTCTATACACAACGACAATGTCAAAAGGTCTGTTTTCTGAGGAAGACAGTTCAATATCCTCTATAAGCTTAGCGAATTTTGGTCTATCTTCTAGTTTAGTAGTTCCACTAATGTTATCGAAATAAACATAATTTTCTCCAGCAAATTCGAAGGGGGTGTCTGTGTGTTTACGCGATTCAATAAAGTTCATTATCGCTTCTCGTTGGATTTTCGGTCCATATTTTTCAACCTGATCCTCAGTTGATACTCTTATATAAATTGCTACTCTTTTCTTTCTTTTTTCATTGTTTTTCATACTAGGGAAGTGTTACATAGAACTATATGTAATGTATATAGTTTAACAGAAAAAGACTTCACTTTTTTGAAAGAGAAATGATATCATAGTGATATGAGCAAAAAACTCACTAAAAAACAAAAAAAGTTTGTTGATAGTTATATGGAGTCAGGAAATGCAACAAAGGCTGCTAAAAAGGCTTACAAGACCTCCAACGATGCTTCTGCTCGTAGTATTGGAAGTCAGAACTTAACAAAACTTAACATCCAAGAGTATTTAGAAGAACAAGCACAACCTGTATTAGTAAACATGGTCCATCTTGCGTTAAATGCTGAAAAACAATCGGACCAAATAAGGGCAGGAAAAATTATTTTAGATAGAACTATTCAGGAGAAACCTAAAACAATTAATCTAGAGTCGGAAGAAAAAAGAAAAGAGGTAAGTGAGAAAATAAGAACTTATTTAAAATCATTACAAGTTTAATGGTTTTTCTTTTGTCCTGAATTAAGTATAATTATAGTAATTGAATATTTATAAAAATGAGCCCAACCATCAATGTGATGAGTGGTTCAAAAAACTAACGAAAATTAAAACCTCCTCGTGAGGGTTACTTTTCGTTAGTCGTGTTCAGGAATGAGCATGGATTCATTAATTTGGGTCGACCTCGTGGGGAGATTTTTGTTTGCCTGAATTAATCAATCTCAACCATTTTAAAACTAACGAAATTATGAAAAAAATAATTATATTATTCACAACTTTTCTTCTATTAGGTGTTTCTTCGTTCGCAAACGCATACGAGGCATATATGCAAGCATATGATATTTCTGTACCTGAGGGATGGGAAAGAATCCCTTATTATCCTTCCATTGAAGATATAAACTTAGAATCAAAATATTCTTCTGATGAAGTTTCAAGGAATTATGAAGATGGGTATTCTAAGACAGTCCAAAATAGAGGTAGGAGTAGATTATTACCTTCTCATAAGATATCTTCCCCTCATATTTTAATACGTCATATTAATATTAAAGATATATATCTTGAAGATATTTATAATGAAATTTATAGAAATAAAGAAAATATTTTTGGATTAGAAATTCTTTCAAAAAGTTCTTTACAAATAAAAAGAGAAAGTGGAGTTATTCTTGTTCACGGATATGGTTTTGACCAGCCTAAGATTTCAGCTATATTCCCCAGTAAGGATTTTGTAACGCAAATAGATTTTTTCACAGAAAATTCTTTTTTTGAAGAAGATAAAATTGATTTTTATAAAATAGTAGAATCTTTTTCTTATGATTATAATTATAGATATAATAAGCCAGAAAAATCATTATTTGATATCTATTCGTACTTACCCTTAATTCAAATAGTACTCTTAGTTACTCTTATTCTAATGATTATCTGGAGAATATTTAATTATCTCAAAAGCAAGAGGTGTATAAAAAAAGATAAAATACAAACAAAAAAAACAAAGGAGAAAAACAGAGAAATTCCTATCTTAAAAGAGAAAGAAAGAAACAATGATTCAAACAAAAAAATATACTGGACCATGCTTGGTGTCTATCTAATAATATATTTATTTAAGATCTTAGATTTTGATCTTAGTTTTGGTTTATTGTCTGCTGTGAGTGGTTTGGTAGGTTCATTGTTTATATATTTTGCTTTACCTTTTACAATATCTATTATAATTTCAAATGTTATTTCATTTATAAAGAAAGATGGAAAACAACAAAAACGTTTTTATGAAATAGCTATAATTGTAATTGTACTATTTTCTTTCTTGATGTTCTTTGCTGATTAGTATAATTAGGTAATGTTGTAAAATGTTACAATTTTTGCAAAAAATAAACACCATTATGGTGTTTATTTTTTGGTTTCAGTAACAAGTTTATGTAAAAGTTCTTTATCATTAGTTTCTGTTGAAACCATTTCAACTTCTTCTATGTTTTCAGGTAAGTTTTTTTTAGAAATCTTATTTGTATAATGAAAATCTACTCCAGTTTCAGAATCACCAAAAGAAATGGTAATTCCTGGTCCAAAATCTTTTTCTATTTTTCTTATAGCTTTGATTAGTTTATCTTCATTTTGACTCATAAAAAAACTATATCAATTTGAGTAAATTTTTAAAAGGTAAATAAAACATATATAATATTCATATGGTTAATATTCCTACATACAATATATACATAGATGAAAGTCGAATTGATAATCCTGAAGATAACTATATGGTTGTAGGGGGTATTTTTGTGCGTAGAGATAAGGTTCGATCTATTCAAAAAAATATTAAAAAAATAAAAAACAAGCATAATTTTTCTGAGGAAATTAAATGGGTTTCAGTGAATGAAAGGAAAATTAAATTTCTTGAAGAACTTGTAGAATATTTAATCTTACTTAATCCTAAGGTGTTATCTTTTAATTGTATTGTTATAAATAAAGAGGATGTTGATTACGAGAGATATCATGAAAATGATAGGGAATTAGCTTTTTTCAAATATATTTATATTTTACTAAAACAAAGAATTAGGAATTTAACTAAATATTATATTTTTCTTGATTTTAAACCCACCAGCAAGGAAAGGGTAAATTCTTTAGATACTTTTTTAAAAAAACACATATATTTTTATAAATCAGAAACTGAGGTTAAGCATCTTCAAGCTTATGATTCTGCTGAAAATATACTTATTCAAATCGCTGACTTATTTACTGGAGCAGTTGGTTATCATTATAACGATTATCCTGAAAATACTTCTAAGGATAGACTAGCTAAGAAAATTGCTAAATTACTTGGGCAGAGCAAATTATCGTTTAGGTCTCCTAGAAATGAAGAAAAATTTAATATCTTTAAAATAAATTTGGACAATTAGCTTATGGGTAATAATTCAATTCCAAGCAAATTACCTTATCGAGAAGATATTGAGTATTACATTAATTATTTACAGCAGAATCTTAATGGAGCAAGGGTTACCTTACCTGAGGGAAAAGAAGTATATTTTTTCTTTGATAAAAGAGAAGACTGCACTCATTTACTATGTGGAAAGGGTAAATCAAAAATTAATTATTCTAGAGCGAGAACTCTTTCATGGATTAAATATATTTTATTAACAGAGTCTGAAAGGGTTGTTAAGAAAAATTTAAAAACTAAAAATATTGTTTTCATCTCTCAAAAAAATAATTACATTATTGTTTGTGCAGAAAATAAGGGTAAATTATTTTTGTTTATGGTTACACAGTATTTAGCCAAAAATGTTAATTATTTTGATAGGTTTCAAGATCCTACAAAATATAAAGACTATGATTTCTCATAGTCTTTTATATATGGGACTGTTGATTCTCCCTCAACAATCCCACAGAAAGGGTATGGTAACAAGTATACCAACGGTATACTCCCAATTGACCCCCTAAGGAGTCAACTACAGTATAGCAAGTTGTTAAAAATATACAATAGATTTGACATTAAACCTTATCTGTGTAGAATACTGAATATTCAGTATTCTACACAGATAAGGTAATAATTATTGTATAATTAATTTCTCAATTTTATATCTATATCCTGATACGTAAGTATCAACGGATACTTATCAAAATAGTTCCAGTTCGGTTTACACTTCTCACATTAAGACAGCCTGTCTACAGCTTGTAGACAGGCTGTCTTTGTTTATCTTTGGTATACTAAAACTATGAAAAAATTTGTTGAAACTAAGTTACAAACTAAGTATGGAGATTTTATGTTTCGTACTTATGCAGATAAGCAAGGAAAGGAAACTATAGTTTTATATACAGAGTCACTGGACCCAAAAAATATACCACTTGTGAGAGTACATAGTGAGTGTATGACAGGGGATATGTTTGGTAGCCTTCGATGTGACTGTGGTGATCAATTAGATACTTCTCTTAAAATGATTATGAAAAGTGGAAATGGTGCTCTCATCTACCTTAGACAAGAAGGTCGTGGAATAGGTTTGTATGAAAAAGTTCGTAGCTATGAATTACAACATCAAGGATATGATACTTTTGAAGCTAATGTTTTGCTTGGTCATGGTCCAGATCAACGAACATACGAACATGCTCAAACAGCATTGAAAGATTTAGATATAGAATCGGTGAAGTTGCTAACAAATAATCCTTCAAAAGTTTCTGAGATAGCAAAGTTAGGTATTAAAGTAGAAGAGAGAATACCTCTTGTTATGGATACGAATATTCATAACGAACGATATTTTGAAGCAAAAAAGAATAAGTTTAAACATTTCTTTCACAAAGAGATTAGTTATTATTTCTATCAGTTTCATGTTGATTCAGTAGATCAAGTTCACGAACTTGGGCAATTTCTTAAAGATAAGAAAAAAGATCCTTTGTTAAAGATTTGTGTAGGAGTTGGAGTTAATAATTCAGTATTTAATAATGAAGAAAGAGTAATAGAGATTCAGCAAGTATTCAGTACTTGTTCTCTCTATGAAGGTTTTGTCCCTATTCTTCACTTTAGTTTTTCAGAAAGTTCTGATACTCAATCTGATATAAGAAAAATCAAAGAGCTAATGCCATTTGTAGAATATCTTCAGACAAATGATTTACCTGCTGATGATCTTTCTGCTATCAAGTTAGCTTGTGAGTTATTCTTAGCTGACATTCCTCTTTTTGATGAAAACTTTAGTTTGGTTGAAAATGATGAGTTTAGGAAAACCATTAAAGAGAAAAAAGCTTTCTTGCTTTTAGATAATAGTAAAGGAAGAGGAATCAAAGAGTCAAAAGAATCTTTGATGGAAAAGATTGAAACACTTTTGAGTTATGGATTAAATGATATTGCTATCTTTGGAGGTTTTGGTCCTGATGATTTAGATACCTACTTTGAATTACGTAGGTACTATAAGATTAATTTTTCAATTGATGCTGAATCGAAGCTCAAAACAGAAGGTGGATTTGATATGGAGAAAACAAAAACATATATAACCCAACTCTTACGATTTGATGATCCTAAAGAGGCTAGTATTGAACAAACAAGAACATTCTTGCAGCAAGCAAAAATTGATGATTGGACATCATTTAAAATAAAGGAGCAGTCATTTAAGGTTCACCCTGCAGTATTTAACCCAAGTATGTTTCCCTCAACTGCATGGTTTGCAGATAGAGTTATTGAAATTACTAAGAATCAAAAAGATTTTTGTGAAATTGGTTGTGGAGCTGGAGTTATTAGCTGTCTAGCTGCATTAAATAATAAAGAATTAAAAGTCGTAGCTTCTGATATTAATCCATTTGCGACAGAGACGAGTAAATTGAATGTAGAGAGTAATAATCTTTCATCGCAAGTACATGTTTACAATGGAGATGTATTTGATGGAATACCAAAAGATTCTCAGTTTGATTCAATTTTCTGGGCATTACCATTTGGATTCTTGGATCCAGGAGTTGAGATTGATTATACAGAGATGCAGGTATTCGATCCTGGATATAGAGCAACAAGAAAGTTTTTAAAAGAAGGTAAACACTTTCTTAAAGATGGAGGTGCTCTGTATCTCGGGTTCTCAGATGATTTAGGACACTATGAACTTCTTGAAGAGATTTCAGAAAAGAATGGAATTAAATTAGAGAAAATTGCACAAGAGGAATTAAAAGAGGAGGAGGTTGTGAGTATGGAAATTTACAAGGCGACTTACCTCAAATAAATTATTTCCTAATCTTGAGATCAATATCTTTATACGTAAGTATTAATGGATACTTATTAAAATAGTTCCAGTTCGATTTACACTTCTCACATCAAGACAGCCTGTCTACAGCTTGTAGACAGGCTGTCTTTGTTTATTTTGGTATACTTAATTTATGAAAATTCCTTATATAGTAGTCTTTGGTCACAATGCCTCTGGTAAAAGTACTTTTACTAAAAAAATTCTTGAAAAATTTAGGTTAAATAGAGTAAATGGAGATATTGTGCGTGATCTAATAATTAAAAATATAGATTATTATTCAGATATTAATTATTCATATTTTACTGAAAAAGCAGCGTCGATGAATAAGATAACAGATAAATTTCGTTTAACTCTTTTAGAGGAATTAATAAATAAAAAAGAACCTATCTTAATTGATGGTTCTAGTGTGGCTAAGCGAACCAGGACACGATATCTTGAATTGGTGAGAAACAATAGTAATTATGTAACCATTATTATTGAGGTTTCTGTTGATGAAGAAGTTTTAATACAGAGATTAAAAGAGAGAGATAGAAATAATCAAGGCCATAAATGGTTACAACAATATACAGGAAAGAAAAAAGATATGTACGAACCTGTAGAAGAAACAGAGTCAGACTACTATTTAAAATATAATCAGGAAAATTTTGATGAGATTGTTGCAGAACTAAATATTATTATTCCTGATTTTAGTAAATAAAAATTATTTTCTTATCTTAAGATCTATATTCTTATACATAAGTATCAACGGATACTTATCAAAATAGTTCCAGTTCGGTTTACACTTCTCACATTAAGACAGCCTGTCTACAGCTTGTAGACAGGCTGTTTTTATTTTTTTGTTATAATTATTACTATGAAATCAATAAAAAAGTTAATTAGTTATATAAACCCTTTTATTAAAGAACTTTATCCTTTAATGTTTTTTGGTTTCATTTTTCATACAACTGCTCAGGTTTTAGCTCTGGCAATAATACCAGTCTATTATCAAAAAATTATTGATAATCTATTTCCTGAAATGATAGGAAGCCCTGTGTTGTATAGATATGCTTATGCTGCCATTGCTGTATTTGTTATTATTACTATTTTTTATCGCATAGGAGATTATATTCACGCTCAATTACAGTCTCGATTAATGATAAAATTAAACAAAGAAGTATTTCATCAATTTCTTAATAAAGATTATCATTTTTATTTAGATAACTTTTCAGGGTCACTAGTAGCAAAATTTTCAAAGTTTTCTTCTGCTGTCGTTAAGATATATGACATTATTAATTATAATATTATCGGTACTTTCATTGGGTTAATTGCTATCTTTTTTATCCTAGCTAGAGAGTCGTGGTATCTAGTCTTACTTTTTGGTGGCTGGTCATTATTATATATGCTAGCTGCAACTTTCTGGTCAAAGAAACGAGCAAAAACATCTCTAGTAAGAACTAAATCTTTTTCAAAACTTACTGGTCAGTTATCTGATGGTGTTTCGAATATCGCACAGGTAAAATCTTTTGGTCAGGAGCAATATGAAGAAAAGTATTTTGAATCAGAAAATGAGAACTGGGGTTTATTAGTAAGAAAAGATTGGAATACCTTCGTTCATGGATTAACAGTTACTTCATTTATTAATGTATTTTTTCAAGCGGGTGTTGTGTTAATGGGGGTTTGGTTATGGAACGCAGAAGCTATTAGTACTGGTTTTGTTGTATTATTGTTGTTATATATTCGCGTTCTTATGGCTCGTATTCGTCATCTTGGGAAAGCTCTACCTAATTTATCATCAGCGGTTTCTGATACTCGAGAGGTAATCGAAATTATAGAAGAGGTTCCAACTGTTTCAAACATTAATCCTGAAAAAATTATAGAAGACGATAGTGCTATTAGGTTGAAAGATATATCTTTCACATATCCAAATGGAGATCATGTATTTGAAAACTTTAATCTAGAGATACCAGAAGGGCAAAAAATAGGTATAGTAGGAAAATCAGGTTCAGGAAAAACTACTTTAGTTAAATTATTACTTCGTTTTTATGATCCTGACAAGGGGTCATTATATATAGGTAAAAATAATATTAAACATCTTTCACAACAAGAATATAGAAGTCGTTTCTTAGCATTCATTCCACAAGAAACAACATTATTTCATCGTTCGTTAAAAGAAAATATTATGTATGGAAATCAAAATGCAGATGAACAATTATTTAATGAAATTATTAAATCATCATATGTAGATGAATTTGCATCAAAGCTAGATGAAGGTTATGAAACAAAAGTAGGAGAGCGTGGTATTCGTCTTTCTGGTGGTCAGCGTCAACGAGTAGGTATTGCACGAGCAATGCTTAAAAAAGATGCACCTATATTAATTATGGATGAAGCAACCTCGGCTCTTGATAGTCAAAGTGAACAATATATCCAAGAATCATTTGAAAAATTATCAGAAGGTAGAACAACCATTGTTATTGCCCATAGACTTTCAACTATTCAAAAGATGGATCGTATTTTAGTTATGGAACATGGAAAAATTGTAGAAGATGGTTCGCATGTAGATTTACTTAAAAATGAAGGGCTATATTCACAGTTATGGAATTCTCAGGTTGGTGGGTTTATTAATGATTAAGTTATTATTTTTTTAATCCTGTATCAATATCCTGATACGTAAGTATCAACGGATACTTATCAAAATAGTTCCAGTTCGGTTTACACTTCTTACATTAAGACAGCCTGTCTACAGCTTGTAGACAGGCTGTCTTTGTTTATTTTTGATATACTGAATTTATGAAAAGAAAAACCTTTATAATAGTTTCGTTAGTTTTTATTATTGCTTTTGTGATATTTTTTATACAAAAGCCCTGGTTGCTTGAAAAAAATATTCCTTTCCAAGAATATGAGAGTAGTTTAAAAAATACAGAATGGAAAGCTCAAGATGAAAGCTGGTTATTTTTTGAAGATTCAAGATTTGTCAAAAAAAATACTGATCAGGACATCATAGTTGATAAAGATTATCTTCTAAGGGAAACACAGTATAAAGGTAAACAAAATAACTTTATTAGGATAGGAAAAATGAATAACGAGGGATACATTGATGATCAACATGTACTTAAAATTTTACATTTTGGTAAAAGGTACTTACTTGTTAAGAGATCTACTGTCCATGATGAAGGGCAGGTAACGTTGCTGAGAAAAAATAATGATTTAAATACTTCAGCTGTTTTTAGTGGGAATAACTTAGAAGAATTTAAAGGACAAGAATATGTCTTAGAAATAAATCAAAACATTACTGATTTCATCTCAAAATTTAAGGGGCAAGCAAAAATTTTAAGTAGACCAGAGTTTGAATCTTTTATTAATGAAAAAGATGATTTAGATAACTTTAATGATCAAACGAACGCTTTTATGAGTGAACTGTGTGATGTTGATAATTGGCAAGAGTCTAGATCTTGTTTACATAATCTAGATGAAGAGTATTTAAAAGAAGCAAACTATCAAAACATAGAAAGAAATGGTTCCTGTCTTATTGTCTCTTTTGGTCAAGGTAAAAAATATTGTGATTTTTATCCCAGTTCATTGGACCAAAGTTATTCTTTTTATAGAATTATTGCTGAGAATAAAGATTTTGCAGTCCTATTGCATGAATTTGATGGAGGAGTTCATTATATTAAAATATCTATCTCGGGTGAAAAAATTTCATTACCTGTTTATAGCTCTTTTTCTCAAGATGGAAAATATTTGGTTACTTTTGATTCTGAAAAAAAAGATATGTTAGTTCATGAAGTATATTCTGATTCACTGGGTCAATTTATTACACTACCTGTAGAGATGTTCGCACAAAGATTATTTTGGGTTTCAAAAAATGCTTTTGTTATAGAAATAAAATATGATGATACTGACATACTAAAAAGTGCTAAAAATACTAATAGTTCTTACTATATTTATATTGATTTAATTTCTTAGTTCGAGATCAATATCCTGATACGTAAGTATCAACGGATACTTATCAAAATAGTTCCAGTTCGATTTACACTTCTTACATAAAACAAATCGTCCGGATGCGTCAGCATTCGGGCGATATTGTTTTAATGGGAAAATAAGGAATCGAAAAGAACGAAGCGGTATACAAGACAAGCGATAGCGAGTGCTTGTCGCGAGTGGCGGGGCCGAGGCTTTGAGGTCAAAGACGAATCTTTGATTCTAGTCGTGACCCAAAGCGGTGACCGAGTCCCTTATCTCATTTTGTGTATAATAGGTATATGAAAAAAACTAAAACTATTTCAAAAATTCTAGCAATTGTTGCATTTATTGCTTTCGTAATCTCAGCTATTTATATTGGTCAAAGTTTTGGTTCGGAATCAACAGAAAAACCTATTGTTACTAACGTACAAAATCAGATACAAACAAATAATACTGAACAACCTTTAATAAAAAAAGATTTTACTTTTGATACATTAAGTTTCACCTTTGATTTACCAGAAGAAGTTACCATAGTTATGGACGAGCAAATGGCAACAGGACCATATCGTATCGTCACATTCTCTGATGGTACCTGGGTTCAAATTACATCCAATTTTGAATTTGATGATGAATTTGGTTCTTTTCCAATAGATTCACCAAAAGAAATAATTGGTGAACATGAATTTTATAAAGATGCTTCAAATGAAGATTATGTTAGATACGGAATTCAAAAAGATAATACTCGATATACCATTCATCAAAAACCTGAAAGTGTTATTGATATTGCTACATTTCAAGTAATCAAATTAAATAACTTTGTTGACTTCAATAATCAAGTATCATCAGATAATTTTTCATATATTACCGAAGAAGAATATACTTCGAATAGGCAAAATCAAATTGTGAAAATAGATACTACCCTGAAAAAAGAAAGTTGTATGATTTTAGATGAAAATTGTTTTGAAATAAATGAAGGCATTTCCAGTGAAGTAAAATATGAAAATTACAAAAATCCATCAAAAGATATTGATTTTAATGCTGGTAAGATTTTAGGTGTTAAAGATTATAGAATTATTTATTATGAATTTAATATCAATTGGAATATTCTTCACATTGTTGATTTACAAGACACAGAAAAGAAATTATCTATCACAGAACGTGATTCTTCACCTCATTATAGGATGAAAGATTGGTATTGGACAGACGATATTGTTTATCTTCGTTATGAAAAAACTAGTGATATTTTAGATAATATTTTTATTAAACTTAATTTAGAAAATGACCCAAAAGCTGATCTTGTTTCAGAAAAAATAACACTGGATTCACTTCAAAATGGTATTTGGGGACAATTAGAAGGTGAAAATATTGGCGGTATAAGGGGTGATAGCCCTGATCAAGTTCAAATTTCTGAATCTTTCAAAAAAGTTGGAAGTTTATCAAGTGACTTTGATTGGCAAAGACAATGGTTACAGGGTGATGCCCTTGATCTATACTTCTCTAACGCTGATCATGTTGATTTTAATGATTTTGATAATCCAAAATCTGCGATATTTGTTTTTCAAAATATATTATGCGAAGAAGAACATAGTTATATTGAAATCTTTGATAATCAATATTTACTTCCTATGAATATTAATGTTCCTGGTCCAAGCCAAGCTGTTGGCGGTGGTCATATGATATGGTCGCTGTGGGGTGTTAAAGATGATAAATCTGCTGAATTAGAATTTCAAAAAAACTCACCACTTGTTTTATCTAGTTTTTTCAATTGTGAAAATAAAGCAAAGATTATAAAAGAAAATGATGTGGTATTTATTGCTTATAGGGGTATTAAGGCCGTTGATGATGGAGGTGAGATAGGTTCAATAGTTTTATTAAAAATAGAAGATAATAAAATTTCATTTAAGAATGTTTATGATTTTAATTATGGTTGGGAAGAGAATGAATATAGTGTTCAAAAAGAATTTAGTTTCAATTATGATTCTGACATTAAGAATTTGATAATAAATGAAGAAACAAGAAAAAGTAGTGATAATTGGCAGAATTGGGAATCTGAAAATAATATAATCAAAGTTGAATTATTTTAGATATTAAAAACCCTAACTTAGGGTTTTTAATTTTACTTGCTAAAAAATACAACTCTGTTAATATACACGACATTAAACGCATTCTTTTGCGTACAAAATATATTATGCCAATTATTAAAGCACAAAAAAAATCAGTTCGACAATCAGCACGAAGAAAGGTATTTAATGACCGACGTCGTCGAACAATGCGAGAAGCAGTTAAAACAATCAAAACTTTTGTTGCAGGGAAAGATGCTAAGTCAGCAAACGAAGCTCTTCCAGCAGCATACAAAGCAATTGATAAGGCTGCTAAACGTGGAGTGATTAAATCAAATACAGCTGCACGAAAGAAATCACAATTATCTCGTATCATCAAAGAAATCGCTTAAGCGATTTTTTCTTTTCAAAAAATATTGCTGTGATATATTTTTTGTATTGCTCTCATAGTTTAATGGATAGAATATCGGTTTGCGGTACCGACGATCCAAGTTCGATTCTTGGTGAGAGCACATGGAGTAATTAAAAAACTAGTACTTTTAAGTACTAGTTTTTTAATTTCCGTTTGGAAAACCTGCATTAAATTCAGCCTGCAATTGTTCAAGTTCTGCTGGTGATAAATTTTGCCCTGAAGATTTTCCTCCAAACATTTTAATTCCTATAAAAATAAGACATAGGACAATAACCGCAATCATTATTCCTTCAGCTTGTTTTTTGTTTCGTGCGATATTTCTATCAACTAAAAATTTTTCAATACTCATAGTGTATACATTATACCAATTAATTATTTTTTTGTGAAAATAAAAAACACCTTCCATGGTAAGTAAAGGTGTTAAAAACCAATCTTATCGATAATTCTATCAGTCAATGATTCTTTCATTTCTTTTTCTTCAATAAATTTAGAAAGATACTCTCGTAGTTCCATTACATCAATGTCTTCATGAATGACCAATGAAACAATTGGAGATATTCTACGGTCTGAAAGAAGGAGAAGAATAGGTTCTTCTTTTTTGTTAGAGGTAATCCAAAACCCATAGAGTGAATCATATTTATATAAGTCATTATAAACCTTAATACCTTGTTCACTAATTTCTACTGGTATTACGAGAGGCTCTTTTGCAGCGAGGTTTACCATCAGAAATGCTGCTATTCCAATAAGAAAAGCAAAAAGATAATTTTGGAGAATAATTGCAATTATTATTAAAATAACCGCAACAATCCCAACAATCCAATACCAATCTTTTCTTTTTTCTTTAAATTCAAACTCAATAGTTTCCCACGCAAATGCGATTGTTTCATTATGTAACATGTTTTAAGTATCTCATATTTGGTATATGAATACAATTTATCCACATAAATTATCGCTTTCGTAATAAGCTTAATAAAAAAACTTGCACGCTTTTAGGTTCTATGTATAATACTCCCTGTCGTACTTTGATAATTCAATACAGGTAATTAATAATTCATGCAAATTATTAATTATGATCATTACAACAATTTCAAAAACGTTGTTGTAATAACCTAGTGTTGTTCCAGATTACGGAACAACATGCAAATTAGTTTTATTGTTTTACAAGAGCAATAAAACACCTATATATTCCAGTATTTTTTGGAGGTTTTCATATCCACGAAAACCTCACAGAGATAGTACAAACACGAAACGAAAATTTTTGTTTCGTTCTATGAATAAACGAGATTTAAATCTCCGCTATTTTTTAGTAGAGTTTGATCCTAGCTCAGGATGAACGCTGGCGGCGTGGATAAGGCATGCAAGTCGAACGTTCCTTGTGTTTACATAAGGAAAGTGGCAAACGGGGTAGTAACAGGTAGGAACATACCCATGAGTCGTGAATAACTGCAGGAAACTGTAGCTAATACACGATATCCCTACGGGGGAAAGATTTATCGCTCATGGAATGGCCTGCTTCGTATCAGCTAGTTGGTAGTGTAATGGACTACCAAGGCTATGACGCGTAGGGGAGCTGAGAGGCTGACCCCCACCATTGGAACTGCGACACGGTCCAAACTCCTACGGGAGGCTGCAGTCGAGAATCTTCCGCAATGCACGAAAGTGTGACGGAGCGACGCCGCGTGATGGATGAAGTCCCTCGGGATGTAAACATCTTTTATACGTGAAGAAGTATATTGACATTAGCGTAAGAATAAGAGGTTCCTAAACTCGTGCCAGCAGGAGCGGTAATACGAGTACCTCAAGCGTTATCCGGAATTATTGGGCGTAAAGGGTCCGTAGGTGGTCCTATTAGTCAGTCGTGAAAGATCCATGCTCAACATGGGGACCGCGATTGAAACGGTAGGACTTGAGTGTGCGAGAGGTAAACAGAACTCATGGTGTAGGGGTGAAATCCGTTGATATCATGGGGAATACCAAAAGCGAAGGCAGTTTACTGGCGCATCACTGACACTAAGGGACGAAACCCTGGGTAGCGAATGGGATTAGATACCCCAGTAGTCCAGGGCCTAAACGATCTCGATTAGTTTTTGGGAGTATCGACCCTCTCAGAGACGTAGCTAACGCGTTAAATCGAGCGCCTGGGAAGTACGAGCGCAAGCTTAAAACTCAAAGGAATAGACGGGGACTTGCACAAGCGGTGGATCATGTGGTTTAATTCGACGATAAACGAAGAACCTTACCGAGATTAGAAACTTTGTTCAGGTGGCGCAGTAGAAATACATGGTCAATATTGTGGCAAAGCAGGTGTTGCATGGCCGTCGTCAGTTCGTGGTTTGAATTGTTCCCTTAAGTGGGGTAACGAACGAAACCCTCATCGTGTGTTATATGTGTCACGCGAGACTGCCCCCTCATTGAGTATGAATTCATATTCGTAACCAATGAGGGGGGAGGAAGGAGAGGATGACGCCAGGTCAGCATGACCCTTGATATCTCGGGCTACACACGTGATACAATGGGTAGGACAACGGGTCGCGACGGAGTAATCCTGAGCCAATCCTTCAAACCTATCCTCAGTTCGGATAGAGGGCTGCAACTCGCCCTCTTGAAGTCGGAATCGCTAGTAATCGCGGGTCAGCTATACCGCGGTGAATACGTTCTCAAGTCTTGTACTCACCGCCCGTCAAGTCAAGGGAGCCGGGGGTGCCCGAAGTCTGCATTTATGTGGCCTAAGGTAAACTTGGTGACAGGGACTAAGTCGTAACAAGGCACGGCTAGCGGAAGCTGGTCGTGGATCAATTCAAAGATATAATGACAAAGAAGAGCAAGATACTTTGTATCGTTTGTAAACTTTAGTCAGAATTGGTTGATATGCTACTACTATTGGTGCATGAGTCATGGTAATTGGAACTCTAACTCCTTACCCGTGTATCTGACAGAACGTTACGTTGGATCGAAGACCTGCATGGTAGATAACAATTGAATCTATCATGAGGCCATAGAACGAAACAAAAGTTTTTGTTCTGGAATATAAACCTGTATTGAATTATCAATTATGATGAAAAAACTACCCAAATAGGGTAGTTTTTTGCTTTAAAAAATATATGATGTTGTTATGAATGAAAAAGTTCTCTGGAAAATTGAAGAATTATGGAAGAAGTATTATCAGTATCGTGATAAAACAACAATTGATGTGTCTAAAAATTATGAAAACGGTGTTTCAAAATATTATTCACCTTTCCACAAGGTAGATAATTTTCATTTTCATCAATCACAAGAATCAGTTTTTATTGATGATTATGGAGAATATTTTGGATTAGAGAGATATCAAGTCTTAGAGAAAGATAATACCTTAGTGTACCTTTTTGATAACCATAATGAGATGTTGTATCCATTGGTTGAAATTTTCACTGCTACCAAACATCAATACGATATTGTTCATATTGATGCACATCCTGATGATGCAAAATTTCAAGCAGAGAAAATACAGACCTTAACCCTAGAGAATGTCCCAAACTATATAAAAAAAACAAGAATTTCTGATTTTTTTGATGCTATTTCTGAAACAAATATTATTCAAGATATCCATGTAGTCACCCATTCAGATTCTTTGGAATTTTTTCTTCCACCAAAACAACCATACATTCTTTCACTAGATATAGATATTTTTGGACCAGAGGGTGATTTTGCAGAATTAAAAGATAAGGTTCGTTCTATCGCATTGGCATGGAGTAATGCAGATGTAGTTTGTATTGCAACAAGTCCTGGGTTTATTGACCAAAACTATGCACAAAAAATTATTGAAATTTTTATTAAATCCTAAAAAAACTTCAAGATAAATAATCTTGAAGTTTGGTACGGTTATTTTTCATCAGAATTAAAATTATGAAAAAAGAGTAAGGCATCTATGAACTTTTCAATAGGAATATATTCGTTATTAAACAAACTGATTGCTTGTTGGTAGTTTTTCTTTTGTATTTCTAGTTTGCTAAGTTGTGGTACATTTTTTGAATCTAATAAACTCAAAAGATCTATTTGAATTTTTTCTCTTCTTGTTTTTTTAAACAAAAATAAATAAATAGGATCTATGGTACTTTCTCTAACTTTTTTAAGTCTATCTATCTTACTTGTAAATAAATTTCTTAAAAAACTAGCTACACATTTCCTCCCTGTCGTTTTCTCAATTAAAGATGATAATTCTAAATAATTGGCTGTATTTGTGTTCCATTTAATTTTTATATTTCCTTGTATTTTTTGTTCTATTTCAAATCTTAGAAAATTTAATTCATTTTCTAATAATTGTACTTCCATATCTTTATATATTTATATTTTTATTAATTTAATCATTTAATATGAAAATTAGCAAGTATTTTATGGTATATTGTAATATACATATATATAATACTTTCTGGACTTGACCGATTTAATTAAAAAAGTAGTATACACAGTATGAATTTCCTTGATTTTCAAGGATTTTTGTATATTTATTAACTTTAATTACGAGCGGTTGAAAAACACCGTTGGTACCCTTAGGTTAGCGATGTATAACATTGAGGGGTATTTTATATCTCTTTTTTGTTTTATATCGTTATACACAGATATGACACGATCACTGAAAAAAGGACCGTACGTAGACGAACGCGTCCTTAAAAAAATTGAAGGGAAGGATCCAATGAGTACACCTGCAATCAAGACTTGGTCTCGAGCATGTGTTATCTCACCAGAAATGGTTGGATTTACCTTTGCTGTCCACAATGGACGAAAACATATTGATGTTCTGGTATCAGAAGATATGATTGGACATCGATTGGGAGAATTTTCTCCAACGCGTACGTTCCACCGACACGGAGGAAAAATGCAAAAAGAACTTGATCAGAAAAAACGAGAAGCTGAAATTGCAGCAGCAAAAGCAGCTCGTAACGCTTAATCTAAATAGAGTATTATGAAATCAAGTCTAAAAAATTACCGACAATCACCACGTAAAGTACGATTAGTCGCAGATCTTGTGCGAGGTAAAAAGGTAAACCAAGCATTGCTTGAATTAAATTTTTTACCAAAACGCGCAGGAGAAGTTATGAGTAAACTCATTAACTCAGCTGCAGCAAATGCAGAAAACAACTTTAAGGTTTCGAAAGATGACCTCGTTATAAAAGAAATCTCAGTTGATCAAGGTCTTACCTTGAAACGTTACCGTCCGCGGGCTCGAGGAGTAGCGAAACGAATTAATAAACGAACAAGTAACATTAGCGTGTCACTTGGCGTAGAGAAATAATTATATGTCAAAAAACGTACATCCATATGCACATAGACTAGTAAACCTACGAGGATGGAAATCTCAATGGTTTGCAACAGGTCAAAAATATCGAGATTTTTTGAAAAATGACGTTCTTATTCGTGAGTTTCTTGAAAAGAAATTACGAGGAAAATATGTTTCAGATATTGAATTTAAACGAGATCAAAAATCAACCAAAATTGTTATTTCAACTTCACGACCAGGATTTATTATTGGTAAATCAGGAGAAGGTATTGCAACGCTTACTAAAGCAGTTGTAAAAGAAATGAAACGACGAAATATTGCTGTTGCACCTGATTTCTCTATTGATGTTGTTGAAATTAAAAATCCAGATACTGATGCAATGATTGTTGCGCAACAAGTAGCTGAAGGATTAGAACGACGTCTTCCGTTCCGGCGTGTTATGAAGCAAATGCTTGATAAGGTTATGTCAGAACGAAGTGTAAAAGGTGCTAAGATTGTTCTTGCTGGGCGACTAGGAGGAAACGAAATGGCTCGCCGAGAAGAAGTTAAAAAGGGAGGAATTCCACTACAATTTATTCGAGGTGATGTTGATTATGCAACCTATCGAGCAAACCTTCCATATGGAGTTATTGGGATTAAGGTTTGGATTTATAAGGGAGATTCTCTTGAGAATAAACAAAATAACCGATAAACTATTATGTTATTTCCAAAAAAAGTAAAACACCGAAAATGGCAAACAGCTCGAAAGAACCCAAACAAACGAATGAACGCATCTCGTGGAACTCGAATTGTAAATGGTTCTCATGGGTTAAAAGCAACTTCAGGAGCACGTATTACTTCAAATCAAATTGAAGCAGCACGTAAGGTTCTTACCCGAGAAGTTGGAAAATTTGGGAAATACTACATTCGTGTTTTCCCTGATCGACCAATTACTCGAAAAGCTGCCGAAGTAGGTATGGGTAAAGGTAAAGGAGATCCACAAGGATTCTGTTTTGAAGCCGAACCAGGACGAATTTTGTTTGAAGTTGGAAATGTTTCTGATGCACGAGCACGAGAAGCACTTCGAAAAGCTGGAACAAAATTACCGTTAACATCAAAAATTGTTAGCACAAATGATATTTATTAATCCGTAGCACACACAATATGAGTACAGATACAAACAAGAAAACCTTGAAAGGTACCGTCGTGTCAGATGCGATGGATAAAACAGTGGTAGTAGAAGTTGGTCGTTTTGTTAAACACCCAAAATATAAAAAATTCTACACAATTTCAAAGAAATACCACGCACACGATGAAAAGAATCAATATAAAATTGGCGATGATGTAGAAATCATTGAAACAAAACCAATTTCAAAGAAAAAATCATTCATTGTTGTTTACAACGACTAATAGTCGAGAGAATATAATCTCAATTTATTTATACACAAAACGAGCTCTATATGAGAGACCTTAGTATACTAATTAGGGTAGTCCATATATCTCGGTAAGAATTAATCATTATGATCCAAGTAGGAACAAATGTTAAAATTACAGACAACACCGGTGCAAAAACTGGTCGCGTCTTCAAGATTCTTGGAGGTTCAAAGCGTCGATACGCTCGCCTTGGGGATATTGTTGTTTTGTCTATTAAAACTTCAGAACCACGAAAGCTTGTTAAGAAAAAAGACGTAGTTCGTGGGGTAGTAGTACGACAAACAAAAGAATTTCGTCGAAAAGATGGTTCATATATTCGATTTGATGATAACGCTGTTGTTATTATAGATGCGAAAAAAGAACCACGTGGAGCTCGAATTTTTGGGCCAATTCCACGAGAATTAGCAGAGAGAGGGTATCAAAAAATCATCTCATTAGCACCAGAAGTTATCTAAGCTTATGAAAATAAAAACAGGAGACAATGTTATTGTGATTTCAGGATCACGAAAAGACAAAAATAAGCAAGGAGCAGTACTAAAAACTTTTGCTGATACTAATACCGTTGTTGTTGAAGGAGTTAATCTTAAAAAGAAAGTAACTCGTGATCCATCAGGTAAAAAAACAGTTGTTGACGTTGAATTTCCAATCAACGCTTCAAATGTTATGGTCTATGACGAAACATCAAAAAAAGGAACACGAGTTGGATACATCTCAAAAGATGGTAAAAAAGTTCGCGTAGCGAAAGCAAGCGGAACTGAATTGAAATAGTCATATGAAATCACTTACAGAAAAACAAGCAAAAGTATTTGAATCATTGAAAGATGAACTTGGATTAACAAACGTAATGCAGACGCCAAAGATTGAGAAAATTGTTCTTAATGTTGGTACTGGTAAACGTCAAAAACAAGATCGTAAAACAAATGAATTCATTGCTGGTCAATTAGCTATTATTGCAGGTCAAAAACCTGCAGGACGAGCTGCAAAATCATCAATCGCAGGATTTAAAATGCGTGAAGGTGATGTTGTGGGTCAATCAGTAACACTGCGAGGTGAACGTATGAAATCATTTTTTGATAAATTGGTAAATATTGCACTTCCTCGAACGAAAGACTTTCGTGGTCTTGATACAAAAGGAATTGATTCTATGGGTAATTTAACACTTGGAATTAAAGAGCACACTATTTTCCCAGAAACAGGAAATGAGGAGCTACAAAATATTTTTGGACTATCTATCACTATTGTAACAACAGCTGGTGATAAAAAATCTGCAGAAGCGTACCTACGATTCCTTGGGGTTCCATTTAAAAAGAAAGCCGAATAGGCTTTTTTTGTTATACTATATATAGATATGAATATCACAGAAAATATTACAAATATAATAACTCAATACGGGATGAAAGTTCTTTTTGCAATTATCATTCTTATTGTTGGATTATGGCTTATTAAACGCGTTGTTAGGTTAACAACAACAGTATTAAAAAAACAAAGCATTGAACCAGGATTACAATCATTTATTACAAGTCTTGTATCTATTGGACTCAAGGTTTTGTTGGTTATTGTTTTGCTAGGGCAATTAGGTATCCAGACAACTTCCTTTGTCGCTATTTTAGGTGCTGCTGGATTAGCAGTTGGATTAGCTCTTCAGGGTTCATTGGCTAATTTTGCTGGAGGAGCACTTATTTTATTTTTTAAACCTTTTAAGGTTGGTGATTTAATTGAAGCACAGGGGTTTCTTGGTACAGTCAAACATATTCAAATTTTTGTAACTACTATTATTACACCAGAAAATAAAACAGTTATAATTCCAAATGGAGAACTTTCTAATGGAAGCATTACGAACTATACCCTAGAAGGAAAACTTCGAGTTGATTTGACTGTTGGTATTTCTTATGATGCTGATATTAAAAAAGCAAAAGATATTGTGTTACAAGTTTTGAAAAAAAATACTCATGTTCTTGAAACACCGGCTCCAACAGTGAACGTAAGTGAACTCGCAGATAGTTCTGTAAATCTTGCGATTCGACCATGGGTTAAACCAGAACACTATTGGGATGTTTATTTTGGTGTTTTAGAAGATATAAAATTAGCTTTTGATGAGCAGGGAATTGGTATCCCATACCCACATCAGGTGGTACATATGTATCAAAAGAATTAAAAAATAACAACCATGTATGGTTGTTATTTTTTTCTAAAGAAATATAAAATTATAATAAATAGAAACAATGTTGCTGAAGCAAGTGGGAAGGTTATATATCCAAATTCTAACATGTGCACTTGTGCACACGCTGCATCAGCGCCAGCAATACATTCAGCTTCTGGGATTACCTCGGTAATACCAAGTTGTCCATTAACTTGGTATATACCAATAATAAATCCAATAATTGATAACCATAGTGAATACGTCCATGCACGAGTGTCTTTAGTATAAGCTGCAATACTCATAATTAAGGCTTGGGGATAAATAAAAATTCTTTGTATCCAGCATAACTTACATGGTTCGATACCATAATAATCAGAAAATATAAGGCTCCCTATAATTGCTAGTAGTGATGTTCCAGCAACCAACCACATACCATTATGCGATAAGAAATTTTCAACAATATTAATTTTTCTTTTCGTGGCTTTTCGATAGATAAGATAACCAATAAGTAATACTAAAAAGACGTGGAGTATTAAAATACCAATTCCTAAAATTCGTTCAAATAAGTAAACATTCATATACTCTAGTGTATCTAGAGTTACGCCTTGTTTCAAGTATTGATTTTTATATTTTCTATAGTTTTCTTTTAATTAAAATATTTTCGTTGTTTTTAATAAAAACCTTTACTAAACCATAATAATAAGTAGTATATTTATTAACTGTATTCGATCCGTGCCTCTCCTTAAGGTTCTTTTAAAAAAGAGTTTTAAGAATATGCGTGCGATATCATTGCAGTGGATGTTATATTTACATTCAAAATTTTATTAGAAAAAGAAAACAAGATACTATCTTGTTTCTTAATGCATTTATTTGATATGGCAAAACAATCAGTTATTGCACGGTCAGAGAAAAAAGCCAAATTTTCAACTCGAAAAAAGAATCGATGTTTCAAATGTGGGCGAGGGAAAGGATATATGCGAGATTTCGGTCTATGCCGAATTTGCTTCCGTGAACTTGCAAACGAAGGAAAGATTCCAGGGGTACGAAAATCATCTTGGTAAACTCAAGGACTATTAGCAATACTTAATTAATAAGCATGATATGTATCATGCACAGAAACTATTATGGATAAAATTGGAGATATGCTCGTTACAATCAAGAATGGTGGAAATGCTGGAAAAAAATCAGTATCAATTCCATTTTCTGGATACAAAATGAATATTGCACGAGCACTGTTTCAAGAAGGATATATTAAATCATATTCTCAAGAAAACACCGCAAAAGGTGATGTCCTTGAAATTGACCTTGTGTATAAGGACAATAAACCAAAAATTTCTCAGGTAAAAAGAATTTCTAAACCATCACGACGATTATATACAAACGTGAAAGGAATCAAGCCTGTAAAACAAGGACAAGGTTCAGTTTTCCTCTCAACACCAAAAGGAATTTTGACAGGGAAACAAGCCAAAAAAGAACAAGTAGGAGGAGAAATTTTATTCGAAATTTCGTAATCATTACATTTATATTAACTAACACACATTTATGTCACGACTTTCAAAACAACCAATCGCTATTCCAGCAGGAGTAGAAGCGACTAAAAACGAAACACTTGTTTCAGTGAAAGGTCCAAAAGGAGAATTGTCACGAAGTTTCAAAGATGATGTTATCAAACTCACTATTGAGAATGGTACTATCGCTGTAGAGAAACACGTTGATACTGTCTTCTCTCGAGCCCTTGTAGGAACATATGCATCACATATTAAAAATATGATTCATGGAGTAACTGAAGGATTCGAAAAGAAACTTATCGTTGAAGGGGTTGGGTTCCGTTCAGAAGTAAAAGGAAACAATCTCGAAATGGCACTTGGGTTTTCACACCCAGTTATTATGGAAATTCCAGAAGGGATTTCAGTTACTGCAGAAAAAAATGTGATTACCGTATCAGGAATTGATAAGGAAAGAACAATGCAATTTGCAGCTCAAATTCGAGCGAAAAAGAAACCAGAACCATACAAAGGGAAAGGTATTCGCTATGAAGGAGAAATTATTCGTCGTAAGCAAGGTAAGAAATCTGCGTAATCGCACGATTCATTAATATAAACTATGAACAATTCAGAGTATAAAACAATGAAACGAGAACGACGTCATGCACGTGTACGAGCAAAGGTTTCTGGAACTGCTGCACGACCACGTTTGGCCGTTTTTCGATCAAACAAAAATATCTACGCACAAATCATTGATGATACAACAGGGACAACCCTTGTTGCTGCAAACGACTTAAAAGAATCAAAAGGTTCAAAAACAGATAGAGCACAAGCAGTTGGTAAAGCAGTTGCTGAAGCCGCACAATCAAAAAAGATTGAATCAGTTGTATTCGATCGTGGTGGGTATCTTTATGCAGGACGTGTAAAGGCATTAGCCGAAGCCGCACGGTCTGCTGGACTTAATTTTTAATTATTAAAACTAACGAACATACTAAATGTCAGAAGAAGTAAAAACAGAACAAGTGGTTGCTGAAAACACAGATACACCAAAAGATGTATCAAAGAAAGAGGCACCAGCAGGAGCAGATACTCAATCGTCTTCTCGTGGATCACGAGGACGAGGTGGAGCTCGCCGAAGTTTTGGTGGTAAAAAACCATTTCGGAAAGGTTCACGGTTTCGGTCTGAACGACCAAAACCAGAATTTGAACAAAAAATTATCAACATTTCACGCGTAACACGTGTTGTAAAAGGAGGACGTCGTTTGTCATTCCGAGTTGATATGGTTATTGGAGATAAAAAAGGACGTATTGGATTAGGATCAGGAAAAGCAACTGATACTTCACTTGCTATTCAAAAGGCCTTTAATATGGCACGAAAGAATCTTATTCAAGTTAAACGTACAAAAACAAATTCGATTCCTTATGCTGTTCATGCTAAGGTTACTGCATCACGTATTGAAATGATGCCAAACAAAGAACGAGGACTTGTTGCAGGTTCAACCCTACGAACAGTTCTTGAATTAGCAGGTATTACAGATGTATCAGCACGTGTTCATTCTCGTTCAAAAAATAAATTGAATAACGCTAAAGCGGCAATTGAAGCTCTAAGAGAATTTTCAGTTCCTATGAAACCTCTTGAAGCACCTAAGGAAGAAAAAAAAGGTCGATTTAATAAAGGAAAAGATCGTCGAGGAAGTCGGCGACCTTTCAAAGCTAATTAATATAGGCATATGCAAATGAATCAATTACAACGAAAGAATCCAAATAAACAATCAAAACGTGTTGGGCGAGGAGGACTTCGTGGAAAAACTTCAGGACGAGGTCACAAAGGTCAAAAACAACATGGAGGTCATGGTATCCGAGCTGAAATCCGAGACCAAATTAAAAAACTTCCAAAGTTACGAGGGCGAGGGAAAAACTCAAACAAATCTATTCACGCTGATAATATTGTTATTAATGTAGCAACAATTGAAAAACATTTTGCTGCAGGAGAAACAGTAAATCCTGCAACTTTAAAAGAAAAAGGTTTAGTTGGTGGTGCACAATCACGAAAGGCTGATGTGAAAATTCTTGGAAATGGTGAACTTACAAAAAAAGTAACTATTGAAGGATGTCTTGTGTCTGCTTCAGCGTCTGAAAAAATTAGCAAGGCCGGTGGATCTGTAGCATAATAGTGCTATGAATACATTTAAACGAAAACTTCATATTCTCTTTAATGACCGTTATTTACGAAATAGTATACTCTTTACCTTGGTAATGTTGATTGCTTTTCGTTTTCTTGCGTCTATTCCTGTTCCAGGAGTAAACCCTGGGGTGTTGGCTCAATTTTTAGAAAACAATCAATTTTTCTCATTCTTGAACCTATTTTCAGGAGGAGGACTTTCTCAGTTGTCTATTGTTGTATTAGGGGTTGGTCCATACATTACTGCTTCAATTATTATGCAGCTAATGACTACGGTTTCTCCTAAGTTAAAAACCTTATTCCATGAGGAAGGATCTATTGGACGTAAAAAGTTTAATAACTATTCACGTTTACTAACTGTTCCAATCGCTTTAGTGCAAGGAATCGGTATCTTAACACTTTTATCTAATCAAGGAGCTCTTCCAGAACTTTCAACTTTTGGAATGGTAACCAATGTTTTAGTTGTTGTTGCTGGGGCAATGTTGGTAACATGGCTTGGTGAGCTAATTACGGAGTTTGGGATTGGTAATGGTGTATCACTACTAATTTTTGCAGGTATTGTTGCATCTGTTCCTAGTGTACTAAGTCAATTAGTACAGGCATATATTCCATCAGAACTTTTTAATTATGTGCTTTATGGAATTGTTGTGCTTATCGTAATTGTTGCTGTGGTACTTGTTAATGAGGCTGAACGTCGAGTTGCTATTACCTATTCAAAGCAAGTACGCGGAATGTCTACGTACGGAAGTTCAGATACTTACGTTCCAATGAAGGTAAATCAAGCTGGAGTGATGCCAATTATTTTTGCTCTCTCTATCCTACTATTTCCTCAAATGATTGCTGGATGGTTAGTTGACTCATCTATTGCATGGCTTGCATCAGCTGCCAATACTGTAAACTATGTATTACAACATAATGTATGGTATCCAGTATTATATTTTGTACTAGTATTTGGGTTTACTTATTTTTATACAGCTATTACATTTGATCCAGAAGCAATGAGTGAAAATCTTCACAAATCTGGAGCGTTTGTACCGGGTATTCGACCTGGAGCTTCAACAGAAGAATATTTTGCTAAGGTTGCATCACGGTTAACATTTGTTGGTGCACTCTTCCTTGGTATTATTGCTGTTTTGCCAATCGTGCTTTTGTCAACAACTGGTAATACCGCTGTTGCTATTGGAGGTACAGGTATATTGATTGTAGTATCAGTAGTACTTGATCTTATTAAAAAAATAGATGCACAGATTGCAATGCGTCAATATTAAAAAATACCTTGTAGGTGTTTTTTATTTTTGGCATATTTTCACGGAATAGGTATACTATAGGGTATGAAAAAGGGATTTACACTTATTGAATTATTGGTAGTGATAGCTATCATTGGAATTTTAGCAACAGTTGTTCTTGCGTCTTTAGGACAAGCACGAAGGCGAGCTCAATCCGCAAAAACTCTTGCAGAAATGACACAAATGAAAACTATTGTTGCAGGTGCTCAAATTAATAACAACCAATATTTAGGTCAAATTGTTGGTACCTATGGATTTGTAAATGATTGTACAGGAGGTATGACCTCGAGTCTTTGCGCTGATGGTTGGGAAAATGCAATTGATGCAATTGCAGCGGCATACGATTCATCACAAGATCCAGAAGGTTTTTATGTTGACGCCTGGGGGACACCTTATTTACTAGAAGCAAATGAACAAAGTGGCGTATGTAGTGTGAATACACTTACTTCAGCTGGACCTGATCAAAGTATTGGAGGAACTGATAATATTACGGTTATTCTTCCATATGCATTATGTTAATTTAAAATTATTATGGCTTTAAAAAAATCTGAAAAAAAATTATTAATAGCACTTGGGGTTGTGATTGTGGTTTCAGGAATTATTTTGTATCGAGTATTCAATCCTCCTGCTCCAGACCCTATTGATTCAACCGGAGAAGAAGAGGTTACTCAAGAAACACCGGCACAATCATCATCTACAACATCATCTACACCAACACGATCTTCTTCATCAAGTCCGCGACGTGGTTCAGGAGGAAGTAGTGGTAGTTCTTCTTCAGGGTCATTACCTGAAGTACAACCAACAGGTGTACTATTGGCTGAATTTGAGGAACATACTTCTTTGGAAAGCTGTTGGGTTGTTATTGATGGATCTGTTTATAACATTTCTAATTACATAGAAAACCAGAGAATCCAAACAGATGAGATTAATCAATATTGTGGAACTTTTGGTTTTGAAGTTGGATTTATTGATGATGATTTGATGCTTGCGGAAAGAATAAAAGAATCATCGCAGGAATTAGGTCCAATTAAGTAGCAATATTTATTGCAAAAACACTAAACTATAGTAGTATAAACAGTAATAAAGAGACCTTTAGGTCTTTTTGTTTTGGTTCAGATTTTGTCTGAAAATTATTAATTTTTTTATTTATTTATATATACATGGAACGAGATTATCCTTTAGAAAAAACAAGAAACTTTGGTATTGTTGCTCACGTTGATGCTGGTAAAACAACAACAACAGAGCGTATTTTGTACTATACCGGACGATCACATAAAATTGGTGAAGTACACGATGGTGCTGCAACAATGGACTGGATGGAACAAGAACAAGAACGTGGAATTACTATTACCTCTGCTGCTACAACGTGTTTTTGGACACCTACCTTTGAGGGTGTAAACAAAGAACGTGAGCATCGATTTAATATTATCGATACTCCAGGTCACGTTGATTTTACGGCCGAAGTAGAACGATCACTAAAAGTACTTGATGGTGCTGTTGTGGTGTTTGATGGTAACGCAGGTGTAGAACCACAATCAGAAACAGTATGGCGACAAGCTGATAAGTATGAAGTTCCACGAATGTGTTTTATTAATAAGCTCGATAAAATTGGAGCTGATTTTGATAAGGCTTTTGGTTCAATTACGGCACGTCTAACAGAAAATGCTGTTATGGCACAACTTCCTATTGGGGTAGAATCAGACCTCTCAGGGGTTGTTGATCTTCTTAAAATGAAAGCTTATAAGTTTGAAGGTGATATGGGAAATAAAATTGTAGAATTTGATATCCCAGAAGAATTACAAGCAAAAGCTGAAGAAAAACGTGGTATTTTGGTAGAAAAAATCGTTGAAAACAACGAAGAAATGATGAATAAATACTTCGAAGGAGAAGAATTAGCACTTGATGAGTTAAAATCAGAATTACGAAAACAGGTAATTGCTAACAATATTGTTCCAGTTTTTGGAGGTTCTGCATTTAAAAATATTGGAGTTCAACTTATGCTGGATGCAGTTGTTGAATATATGCCAGCACCTGTTGATATTAAACCGGTACAAGGAACTGATCCAAAAACAGAAGAAGTTATTGAACGAGCACCTTCTGATTCTGAACCTTTTTCTGCACTTGCTTTCAAGCTTGCTGTTGACCCTTTTGTTGGGCAAATTACTTTCTTCCGTGTGTATTCAGGTACTCTTGAAGCAGGTTCGTATATTCTTAATACGCGAACAGGAAACAAAGAACGAATTGGGCGAATTTTACGAATGCATGCAAACGACCGAGAAGAAGTTAAAAAAGTGTATGCCGGAGAAATTGCAGCTGCGGTTGGATTAAAGGATGTTCGTACGTCAGATACTCTTTGTGATCTTGATGCTCCAATTATCCTTGATCAAATTACATTCCCTGAGCCAGTAGTATCATTAAAAATTGAACCAAAAACAAAAGGAGACCAAGAAAAAATGGGTATTGCTCTTTCTCGTCTATCATCTGAAGATCCTACTTTTAAAGTTTCAACTGATCCAGAAACTCTTGATACCGTGATTGCTGGTATGGGAGAATTACACCTTGATATTCTTGTTGATCGAATGAAGCGAGAATTTAATGTTGAGGCAAATGTAGGAGCTCCGCAAGTAGCTTACCGAGAAACAATTCAAGGTACTGCTGAAGCTGAAGAAAAATACATTAAACAATCAGGAGGTCGTGGTCAATATGGTCATGTTAAGATTCGAATCAAGCCATTAGAAGAACTTCCAGAAGGTGAAGAACTTCCTAAAAATACTAAACGTGACGAAGATGGTTTTGAATTCATTAATAATATTAAAGGAGGGGTTATTCCAAACGAATACATCCCTGCATGTGAGAAAGGGTTTAAGGAAGCAATGCAGCGTGGTACAGTTGCTGGGTTCCAAATGAATAATGTTTCTGTTGAGTTATATGATGGTACTTACCATGATGTCGATTCATCAGAAATTGCATTTAAGATTGCATCTTCAAAAGCATTTCAAGATGCAGCAAGATTAGCTCAACCAGTACTACTTGAACCAATGATGAAAGTCGAGGTTGTTGTTCCTGAAGAATACATTGGAGATGTAACAGGAGATCTTTCATCAAAACGTGGTTTAGTTGAAGGTGTTGAGGATAGAGGTTTTGTACAAGCTATTTCCGCAATGGTACCATTAGCTGAAATGTTTGGTTATATTAATAACTTACGTTCAATGACGTCAGGACGAGGAAACTTTACTATGGAGTTTGCACGATATGATGTTGTTCCACGTAATGTTGCTGATGAAATTGTAAAATCACGTGTATAAAAAAAACGAGTTACTATAACTCGTTTTTTATTTTTAAAAAGGTATACTCTTCCTATGAAAAAAATATTAACTATCTTTGAAAACAATTACGATAAGAACAGAAACAATATTCCAGATGCGATAGAGCGTCTTGATAAGAATATGATCACCTTCTTTTGGAAAAATTCCAATGTTACTGCACGTATTGCTCTTTTTATTATTTTCTTTTGGTTTGGTATTTTAAAAGTATTCGGGGTTAGTCCTGCAGGTCCTTTAGTGGTCTCATTAACTGAAGTCATGTTTGGTGATACTGTTTCTCCTGAACAATTTCTTATTTGGTTTGGTGGTTTAGAGGCTATTACTGGTTTTCTTGTGCTACTTCCTCGTTTTGAAAGAATCACCTTTACTATATTATTATTCCACTTTATTGCGACAGCATTTCCGTTGTTTGTACTTCCTGAAATTACTTGGTATGGTTTTTTACAACCAACGTTAGTAGGACAATATATTTTAAAAAATCTTGCATTAATTGCCATTGGGTTATTTCTCTATGGACGTTTACGACCTATTTCAAAGACTGACTCATTATGGGGAGAAGAGAAGGTTATTCATTAAATTAGATGTTATTATGTATATATGAAAAAGATATATAAATTACCTCTTCTTGCTCTTTTAATAGGGTTTTCACCACTTGTTTTTGCAGCACCAGCAAACCATATTATTATTACAGAAGTTGAATATAATCCATCTGGACCAGAAGCAGAATCAGAGTGGTTTGAACTATTTAATCCAACAAATGAACCAATTAATATAAGTGGATGGACGGTTGAAGAAAGTGGAGGTTCTTATTATGAGTTTTCTGGCGTAACTATTAATTCGGGTGAATTTCTTGTGGTGACAAATGATACCATTGGTTTTAATGCTGAACATCCTGGTATTACACCTAATGTTGATATGGATGCGTCTGGTTGTTATACCGACACTGATTGTTTACGCCTCAACAATACTGGTTCTGATTATTTAATCTTGCGTAATGGTTCTGTTGCTGCAGGAGCTATTGTTGATGAGATTATGTGGGGAACTGGCGGATTTGCATCTGCAGGAAATGGTGAGTCAATTTGTCGAAATACCAGTGAAGATACAGGAACTGATACTGATTGGGATGATGATTGTGTACCCTCTCCAGGAACTGGTGATTATGAGTTTACTCAATCTAACGAAGGAAGCTCTGGTTCAGAATCTACTTCTTCGAGTCGCTCTGGCTCCATCAGATATGTTTGCAAGGATGAGACAGCATCCAACTATAACGGAACACGTTTTGGTAGACATAAACCTTCTCATTGTAAATATTCTGAAAAAGAAAATTCAATGCCTGAAGTAGTTGGTCTAAAATGTAATCTGTCATACACCACTCAGTTAGCATATGGTTCTTCGGGAGCATCAGTAAGATTACTACAATCTTGTCTTAATCAAAGAGGTTTTGATGCAGGTATGGAAGATGGTATTTTTGGGAGTCAGACTGAAGCATCCGTATTTCGTTTTCAATCGTCTTATGGTTTATTACCAAATTCTGGTATTGCTGATGTTATTACCCTTATTTTTTTAGGGGTTAATTAGAATTTACTTAAGTGTGTTAGAATATAAATTATGAATGAAATCTTAATGACAAATATATTTTTCCTTATTACGGCCGTTTCTTCTGTTGTTATTACAGTTGTATTGATTGTATTATTGGTATACATGATTAAGCTTATCAAAAAAGTAAATCGCATTACTGATACCGTTGAAACTGAAACAATAAAAATAATAAATGACGTTGAAGAGGCACGCGTAGCAGTGAAACAACATATTAGTGTTGTCCGTGGAGTTGCAAGTGCAGCCGTGATGAAGAAAATTGTAGAAAAAATTTTTAGTAAAAAATAATTAAGGTATAATAGTAGTAATATGAAAAAAGAAACAGAAAAAAAATCACAAAAAGGAGGATTCGTGCTTGGAGTTGCAGCAGCCGCAGCGGCTTTTGCAGGATACTATCTCTTTGGCCCTAAGGGTAAAGAAAATCGAGCAAAGGTTCGTGGATGGACACTAAAAGCTAAAGGAGAGGTTCTTGAAAAATTAGAAAAACTCGAAGAAGTTTCAGAAGAAAAGTACGAAGAAATTGTTGATACCGTAATGGCAAAGTATGAAAAACTAAAATCAACGACTGAAGAAGAAACGGAAAAGCTTAAAAAAGAACTTAAATCTCGTTTTAACCACGTTAAACGCGATGTTAAAAAAGCTGAAAAAGAAGTAAAGAAAAAAGTTACTAAAACTCGAACAAAAGTAGCTAAAAAAATTGCTCCAAAGAAAAAATAAAAAACACCTTTAAATAGGTGTTTTTCTTTTCTATTCTCTTCATAGTATAATGAATTACATGCAACAAGCTTTTTATGAAAAATTGCAAAAAACTCCTGAGTTCAAAAATCCACAAGAAGAAATTAAGTTTCTTAGAAATCAATTAGAACATCATACTGAACGGTCTTCTGAATCTACTCCTCTTGAGCAAAAACGAGAGCAAATTGCTGAAAACATCATTGAGAGTTATAAACAAATACCTACCCATACAACACTTCATGAATCAATGCATATTCCCGAACAAGAGGTAGAGGGGATTACCTTAAAACTATCTCCTGAACAACATGACGATGTTGTTTCTGATTTATATGGTTTTATGATGGAGAAGGGTATAAAAAATGCTCTTAACGTAGTTATGAGAATGAATAATCCTCATGTTGAAGATGATTTTCATAGATTTTTAGTGCAATACCTTGCTTCTCATTATGAAGTTCCTGGGTTAAAACCAAAAACAGATTTAGCAAAATCCCTTGGTTTACGTATCTATGAAATTATTCTTCCTAACAAAAAGAACGGGGAACAACGCGACTATAAACAAACAGTAAAACTCATGGAGCAGTTTATTGCTGGAATGCAGTCAGTAGCAAGCGATCCAAAAAATAGAGAACGAAGTTTCTATACCTTAGAACTTGCCTTAGCAGAGGGGACTGATGATATGTCTATGTTTGTCACTGTTCCTAAAGAGAGAGGTGATTTATTTGAAAAGCAATTATTAGGTCTTTTTGAAGATGTTCGCATTACTGAGGTGTATGATGATTATAATATTTTTGCATATGAAGGGGTAAGTTCTGCTTCGTACGGTATTGCATCAGATCATGACGTATTACAAACAAAAGTCTATGATGATTTTGATCATGACCCAATGAATGTTATTGTTAACGCTTTTTCAAAATTAGAAAGTTCTGGTGAGGGTGCGGCTATTCAATTTATCATTCGGCCAAATGGAGATTATCATATACAGGAATATGGAGATGTTTTAGATAATCTTAAAAAAGGAAAAAAATTAAAAGAAGTCGTGAGCCCATCTCTGAGTAAAGAGGTAGGAAAAGGACTTCATGATTTCTTTATAGGTGCAAAAAAACCAGAAGAAGAAAGTGAAAAAACTATTGACGAAGAAGCAGTAACTTCAGTTTCAGAAAAATTAAATAGTACTATTGTCCAGACAAATATTCGTATTGTTACTTCTGCGAAAACACGACAGCGTTCAGAAGAAATTCTCCATAATTTAGAGTCAGCATTTCAGCAGTTTAACAACACTAAAGGTAATGGAATTCATTTCAAACGACCAACAGGACATCACCTTGAAGAAACTCTTCATGAATATATTTTCCGTATTTTTAATAAACCACACATTTTTCTTCTTAATTTAAAAGAAGTTGCAACAATGTACCATTTTCCATTAGAAATATCAGAAACGTCACAATTAAAACAAGAAAGTAATAAAATTGCACCAGCGCCTTCTGACACCCCAACATCAGGTATTATTCTTGGTAAGAACTCTTTTCGGCATAAGGAAACGATGGTTCATATTACTCCCGAAGATAGACTCCGTCATTTTTATGTTATAGGGCAAACAGGAACAGGTAAAACACATTTATTAAAACAAATGATTGTTCAAGATATTAAGAATGGCGATGGTGTTTGTTTTATTGATCCTCATGGATCTGACATTGAAGATATACTTGATCATATTCCACCTGAACGAATTGACGATGTTATTTATTTTGATCCAGCATATACAGAACGCCCTATGGGCTTAAATATGCTTGAATATGATTTGAGATACCCAGAGCAAAAATCATTTGTCATTAATGAGATGATGGGAATTTTTAATAAATTATTTGATATGAAGGTTGGTGGTGGAGCCATGTTTGAACAGTACTTCAGAAATGCTGCTGGGTTGGTTATGGAACATCCAGAATCTGGAAGCACCTTACTTGAGATTGGGCGAGTTCTTGGTGATAAATCTTTTCGTGATATGAAATTACGTTATTGTAATAACCCAATTATTAAACAGTTTTGGCAAAACGCCGAAAAAACAACAGGAGAGCAAGGTTTAGAAAATTTTATTCCATACATTACCTCAAAATTTGATGTCTTTATTTCAAATGAAATCATGCGTCCCGTTGTTGCTCAGCAAAAATCAGCCTTTAATTTTAGAGAGATTATGGATACCAAGAAAATTCTCCTTGTTAATCTTTCAAAAGGTCGACTTGGGGAAATCAATGCAAACCTTATTGGTTTAGTACTCGTTGGTAAAATATTAATGGCAGCGCTTTCTCGTGTTGATTCACTTGGTCAAAAACTTCCTCCATTCTATTTATATATTGATGAGTTTCAGAATGTTACTACTGACTCTATTTCGCAAATTCTCTCTGAAGCTCGTAAGTATGGCTTAGGATTAACTATTGCTCATCAATTTATTGCTCAGCTTGATGAAGGGATTAAAAATGCAGTGTTTGGTAACGTTGGTTCGATGGCAACATTTCGTATTTCATTTGAAGATGCTCAGTATTTAGAAAAACGTTTTTTACCACAATTCAATGCTGATGATATTATGAAGATTCCAAATCGTAATGCATATCTACAAATGATTGGGAATGGAAAACCACTCGCACCATTTAATATTTCTACCCTACCACTCGAGTCCGTAGCTCGAAGAAATCCTGCTGGCGTAACGGAGAAAATAAAACAATTATCTTATGTTAAATATGGTAAAGATAAAAAAGCAGTGACTGATGATATTATGCGGCGTTATGTTTAAAAACCTTTCATAAAGAGAGGTTTTTTGTTATTATGACGTGGTATGAAAGAAGAAAAAATCTTAATTATTATTAAACCAGACGCTATTGTACGAGGTTTGATTGGAGAAGTATTTACTCGTTTTGAACGAAAAGGGTTCAAAATTATTGGTACAAAAATGATTGAACTCGGAGATATTCTCCTTGATGAACATTATGCACATTTAAAAGACAAGCCATTTTTTGCTGGCATTAAAAAGTTTATGACAGCATCACCAGTTATGTTAATTGCAGCTTCAGGAGTTAATGCTTCAGCAGCTGGAAGATTAATTGCAGGTCAAACAGCAGGTCATGAAGCTGATGCAGGAACAATTCGTGGAGACCTTTCTATGTCTATTCAATCAAACATTGTTCATGTTTCAGATACTACTGAAAACGGAGAACTTGAAGTAGCTCGATTCTTTAACGAAGAAGAGTTACATACATATAAACGTGCAGACGAGGTAATGATTTACTCTGATGTTCATGAAGATTTCTAGATAAAAAAATACCTTATGGTATTTTTTTTATTTTAAAAAAGGAAATTTTTGCTCTACATGATGAATTACTTCATTATGGACAGTATCAATATCTTTTCCATGAATATCAATGATATGATTATCAAATATTGACATGTTACTTATTTCTTTGAATCGATGTACTAGTTTTACTATATTTTCATGATCTTCTTTATTGAATTGTGATAACCCATCATCTCTTGCGCTAATATTTTCAACTCTATCAATAAAGGTAATAATTAATAAATCCTTATGGATTTCTTCATATTTTTTTTCAATTTCAATAATATCATCAAGAGTGTGACCTCCACGAAAAAAAGAATAAGCGTATTCAGTATAATGAATACGATCGTGAATTTGTGAGTACGGTATTTTCTTTATTGTATCCAGTGTAATCTTTGAATGTTCTTTTCCATAATGTAATTTTTCTGTAAAATCTTCTCCAACAGGAGCATCCACATCAATAATGAGAAAAGGGATATTTTTGTATTTTTTACGTAGTAATTTTATCTGGGTACTTTTCCCAACATTATCTGGCCCATCAAAAGCAATAACAATTTTCTTAGCATTATTCATATTTTGATTATACCCTATAGACTGTAGATAAAAACTATTTATTTTTATTATTTCTTGATATAATAGAAAAGTAGTTCGTTGTTCTATAAGACTTTGAAACGTTATGAACAGGGGAATCTTGATAGTCATGGATTTTGGTCTATGATTTCTGAATCCCACTTGACCTTTAGTCAATTGTTCTTGAGGTTCAATGACTACAATAAAAAATATCTCATAATTGTGTGAGGTATTTTTTATTGTAAATATTCATCATGGTATAATGTTTACATGAATAATAAAAAAATAAAGGTAACGTTTTATGGAGGTGTTGGTTGGGTAACAGGTGCAAATTTCCTTCTTGAAAATGTTGTTCCTGAGGGTCAAAAGTCAACAAAAATTCTCATTGATTGTGGAATGTTTCAAGGTGGAGAGGATGCTAGTGGAATGAATTACGAACCATTTCACTATAACCCTGCTGATATTGATATTCTCATTATTACTCACTCACATGCTGATCATATTGGGCGTGTACCAAAGTTGGTACGTGATGGGTTCCAAGGGAAAATTTATTCAACTGAAGCAAGTTATGATTTAGCAGAGGTTATGCTAGCAGATAGTTTGAAGATTGTTTCTTATGAAGCCAAGAAAAAAGACATTGATCCACTCTATGAACGCGAAGATGTAGAACGGGCAATGCAGTTATGGAAACATATCCCATATCATAACCAACTTGAATTACCAGGAGGGTTTAGTTTGACTCTGCATGATGCTGGGCACATTTTAGGTTCAGCGATGGCAAAATTTAAGTATGGCGATAAAAATATTGTATTTACGGGTGATATTGGAAATTCACCAGATCCATTATTACGTGATACTGAAATTATTGATGATGCAGATTACATGATTATTGAGTCAGTCTATGGAGATAGAAACCACGAAGATAGAGAAGAGCGTATTGTTAAATTAAAAAATGCGATTATGGAGACCGTTGCTAAGAAGGGAATACTTATGATTCCATCATTCGCCTTAGAGCGAACACAAAACCTTCTCTATATTTTAAATGATTTAGTTGAAAGTGGAGAAATCCCACATATTCCTGTTTTTCTGGACTCACCGTTAGGAATTAATATCACTGACGTATTTAAAAAACATACACATTTATTGAATGAACAGGTACAGCAAAAGTTGCAGTCTGATGATGATGTATTTGATTTTCCAGGGCTTAAGGAGACGTATTCTATTGAAGATTCTAAGTCAATCATACGAGTTCCTAATCCTAAAATAATTATTTCTTCTGCAGGGATGAGTCATGCTGGGCGTATCATTCATCATGAAAAACAATATCTTGATGATCCTGAAAATATGTTGTTATTCGTAGGATATCAAGCTGTCGGAACAGCTGGGCGTATTATCCAAGATGGTGCTAAAAAAATTAACTTACTAGGGAAAGAAATTGATATAAAAGCAACAGTACAAACTATCTCTGGATACTCAGCTCATAAAGATTCAGAACATCTTGTTGAGTTTATTAGTCATTCGGCACATAGATTGCAAAAAGTGTTTGTATGTATGGGGGAAACAAAATCTTCATTGTTTCTCGTTCAGCGTGTTCGTGACTATTTAGGTGTAAACGCAGTTGCACCTGATGTAGATGAGAGTGTTGTCCTTGATATGAATTAATTTAATTTTAAGATAAAAAAGAACTAATTGGTTCTTTTTTATTAGGTAAATCAAATGTGATATAATTCGTTCATGAATAAAGGTTCTCAAAAAATTGCAATTTCGGTATATGGTGCGCGAAACACTGGGTATTCAAAATCATTCGACGTATTAGAACAAGCAGAACATTTAGGTAAGGTTATCGCAGAGCATGATTGTATTGTAACCATTCCTGCAACAACTGGTTTTCCTTTTTGGGTAGCTAAAGGCGCTCATAAATCAGGTACACAAGTCATTGGGTTTTCTCCAGCAGTCAGTGAAACAGAGCACAGCGAAGTATATAATCTTCCGACACAATATATGGATATGTTAATATATTCTGGTTTTGGTTTTGCAGGAAGTGATTTGTTACTTTCTCGTTCATCAGATGCAATTATTTTTGGTTATGGTGGATTAGAGACAGTCCATGAGTTTTGGGTAGCATTCCAAGAAAATAAACCTATTGGGATATTAAAAGGGGAGTGGGAGACAGATGAAATTTTATTTTCATTATTACGTGGACATGAATCTACTTTTGATCATAGTAGAATCATCTTTGATAATGATCCAAATCGTTTAGTGGAACAGCTTATCAAAAAGGCAAAAGAACATAAGGCTGCGGTTCACCACATTGAGAAAAAATAAAAAACCTATACAGGTTTTTTATTTTACTGTATCAACAATTCTTTTGAATGAATCTGGATTGTTTTCAGCCAAGTCAGCTAACATCTTTCGGTTGATTTTGATATCTTTTTTGTTAAGCATATCAATGAATTTGCTGTATGAAATTTCGTATTTTCGCACTTCTGCGTTAATTTTCACGTTCCATAATCGTCGGAAATTAGATTTTTTATCTCGACGGTGTGCAAAGGCATGATTTCCTGCATGTGCAATGGCTTCAGTAGCCATTTTCTTTTTAGTACTTCTTCCAAATCGGTAACCTTTAACTTGTGCTAAGGTATTTTTTCGTGATTTGTTTTTGATTGTTCCTCTTTTTACTCGTGACATAATAGTGTGTTAGTTATGTGGCATAAAGCGTGAAACTTGCTTTGCCGATAGGATAAAGTTTTCTTTGGTACCACGTTTTGCTCGTTTTGTATTTCCAGATGCTTTTGCATTAAAGTGGTTTTGACCTTTTTTACGTACCTTTAGTTTACCGTTTTTTGTAACCTTGATACGTTTTGTGTGTGATTTATTCGTTTTCATAATTACTTTTTCTTTACTGGTTCAATCAAGATAGCAATTCCCTTAGGGCTCTGCTTAAAGTCTTCAACAACTTTATATTCTTGATTGATAAATGATAATACGTTACTTAATCGATTGTGTAGGAATTCCTTGTCCATATATTTTGCCCGACCTCGTAAATAGAGTTCGGCTTTTACGCGATGTCCTTCTGAAAGCCATTCACTTGCTCGTTCAGCTTTTAATTTTAAATCAGCTTCACCGGTAGCAACACGGATTTGGATATTTTTAACTTCAACGGTATTTTGACGTGATTTGATTTCTTTTTGCTTTTTCTTTTGATCATAGACATATTTTCCATAATCAGTGATTTTAGCAACGGGAGGTTTTGCTTTTGCCGTTACCTCAATTAAATCTAACCCTTGATCGTATGCTAACGATAAAGCGTCATCACGAGACATTACTTCTGAACCACCATCATCCATAAGGACGCGTAATTCAGGCGCTCGAATACCTTCATTAATTTTCAATCTATTATCTTGTTTGTTGTTTTTACTCAATGTGATGTTGTATGTATTAATCGTTAATAACCGTATATGCAATCTTTTACGTGTTTCAGTAAAAAAGGGCTCTATTTAAAGCCACTCATATATAAGTAAAATATTAGCTAATTTAGCCTAGAAGTCAATAGAATATGGCTTATTTGGTCTTAAAAGTATGGTATTTTATTGATTTAGGGTATAATAAAAACATGAAAGAAAATAATACACAACATAAAAAATTATGTAATTCTTGGTACCACCAAAAATGGTTTAGAATTGTTCTTGTTATTGTTGGGTTAGATATGGTTGTTTTGGGTGCAGCTATTACTTTAAATTTAGATATTTTGAGCTTTATTCAAAATATTAATAGTGTCGTACGTATTATTGGTGGATTTGCTTATGTACTAGTAGCAATGTTTGTTATTCATTATGCATTGTCGTATGAAAAACTAAAAAAAGAAACGTATCTTGTGTGCCGTCATTGTGTGCATGCAGAAAAGAAAGAAAAAGAAGAGTAATCTTCTTTTTATATTGCAATTCATTGGTATACATCTACACTAAATATATGGCAATTATTACGTGGAATAAAAAATACCGAGAAACATTAGGTGAATCAGTGAATCGTTTTCGTTCTCAGTATCAAAAATACATGTCTTCAAAAATAACCTATGCTGGGAGACTAGATCCTTTAGCAGAAGGGTTGCTACTCTTGTTAACTGATAATGATGTACACAAGAAACCAGAATTCTTATTAGTGGATAAAACATACCAAGTTGAGTTTATGTTAGGTTACCAGACTGACAGTTATGATATTTTAGGGTTAATCACAAGTATACAAAATAGTACTAATATAGACCAAGAGGAACTACACCAAAAAATCATAGATACACAAAAGACAACATCTCAAATATACCCACCATATTCATCAAAAACAGTACAAGGGAAGCCTATGTGGCGATGGTCTCGTGATGGTCATATTTCAGATATTACAGCACCAGAACAAAATATATCTGTAAAACGCTCGCGGTATATTTCTTCTCGAGTAATTTCAATTAATGATTTTAAAAAAGAATACATTTATCCACTAACGCATGTTCAGGGAGATTTCAGACAATCAGATATTATTTCTAAGTGGGAAGACGTATTTGATAAACAAAATCATAAAAAAAATATAATCTTATACACTGCAGAATTTTCTGTCTCGTCTGGTACATATATTCGTTCTCTTATTCATAATATTGGAATTGAACTTGGGGTGGGGGGTGTTTGTGTTAAAATATCTCGTTCTCAAGTAGGTAATTTCCATTTATAAATTATTGACATAATAATATATTTATGATATTATTTAATTATGAATGATGTATTACAAATTTTAGGTACCTTTGTTGTTATTGTATTTCTTACTTTTGCTCTTGCTGGTAAATCTCCACGAGCAGTTGTGTATGATGCATTACAGAACGAGAAGATTAACACCGAAAATAATGTTCCTACCTTATTGAGTATGCGTGATTATATTCCACCTTCATGGTCTGGAACTACAGGTAATACAAATACTACTGTTATTGATGGAGATTCTCATACTACTTCTGGTACCGTTTTTGTTTCAGCTACACAAGACAAAAATTACGTTCGTTCGAATTTTGAAAATAGCGCTACAAATGATACCGATAGAGGTGATATAGTAATTGCAGCAAAACAAAATAACCTTGCAACAGCATCAGTTATAAATGCTACAGGACAGAATATCGGAACAGATCTCGGCGGAATGGAATTACTTATTATTGTAATGATGTTAATTATTCTTGTTGTGCTGGCACGTATTACAACACGTAAACACAATCGATTAAAATATCAATCTGGATACTATCCAAGAAATACAACAGGTAATTATAGTCAACATAATGATTATCGACCGTATTATCAATATTAAAAACACCAAGAAAAACTATCGTTTTCATGATAGTTTTTCTTTTGCATTTTTTAGTCTCTATGATATTATTTCTTTGTACTTGAATATCAAGTATGAACAGATTCCCCGGTAGCTCAGTGGTAGAGCACTCGGCTGTTAACCGATTGGTCGTAGGTTCGAATCCTACCCGGGGAGCAAAGTTGGACAAAGCACTGTTAAATCAGTGTTTTTTCCTTTATTTACAAGGTTATTTTCAGGTTCGAACGGGCTATATTTGGCTAGTATACGTTTACGTCCATTTATGTACTTGTTTATCCAAGAAACGTTGGAAACATTGAGGTTTTCCTCGTTCCAGACTAGGTTCGAACGAAATCGAGACATTAACTCTTTTTTCTCTTTTACGGTCCCATTCTCTATAACATTCTTCATTTCAACTCCAAGATTAACGATATTATGAAGCTCTTTGAACCAGTCTACAACTTCTATTCTTTCATCTTTTTTCTTGTTTTGTTTTAGTTCTATTTCAGCTAAATCAGAATTGTATTCTTCTTCATTGATCATCTCTTTTCGATACATGTCACGCAGCTTTTTCTTTTCTTTTTCTAAGTTTTCTGAAAAGTTTTCTTGAGCTTCAGCGATGGTTTTATTTTCTTCTAGCTCTTTATCTTTTAGATCATCAATATGTCTTCGGACCCAATCAGCAAGGTCAGGAGAAAGCAATAGATTTTGATCCACGTAATCAATTAAGAATTCATCAACTTTTGACTCGCTTAGGGTTCTTGCTTTTATACCTTTCGTTTTTCTCCTTTTTACATTGTAGTAATAGACGTAATCAAGATATTTTGGAGATTTCATTTTTTCAATTTTGATTCCACATTGAGGACACTCTGTTTTATTCTTATATGCAAATTTCTTTTTGCAGTCACATATCACTTGGTGCTTTGGGTCTCCACCGATAAAACCCTCGTCCTCGCTCAGAATAAATCCTGTGTAAGCGTATTCATGCTTTTGAACTACTGAGAAAGTTTTTCTTCCTAGGTACCCAAGAATCTTATTATAATCATCTTCTGTAATGATTCTCGGTAGAGAAGGATCGAGTTCCCGCCTTGTTGTATCTACTCCATCTTCATCTTTTGAGTAAAAGAATCCGGCATAGATTGGGTTAATAAGTGCATTGTAGATATGAGATCTATGCACGAGGTTTCCACCCTGACGTTTTGTTTTTGGTGTTGTGAGTTTTAGTTCATGTACTGCATATTCATAAATACTTGTTATTGAATCATTTCCTTTGAGAAATCTTTTGAAAATCAGTTTTAGTTTTGGAAAATTCTCTTTATCAACAAGCCATCCGCGGTCTCCTTTTTCTTTGGATTTATCGTTAATGAATCCAAGCGTGGCTTTACCATTTGGTAGACCTTTCTTATATCTTTCGTTTAATCCTAGTTTTACATCTTCACTCTTTTTCCCTGAATCAAATTTATTATCGGTAAATTCATCTTGTAGATTCTTTTTATCACGGGCACTATTTGTATATACTCTGTGACGAGTTCTTATGTGGTGTAAATCACCCTCATCCATTAGCCTAATAACTGTACCAGCATCAGTAGGGTTACGAGATAATCTGGTTGAGTCTAAACATATCCATGCATTTATTTCGCCTTTCTCTGTAGCTTTTACTAGTTTATCAAATTCAGGTCTATTGTTTCTATAAAAAGCTGATTTTTGCTCACTGAAAATTTGAATACAGTTGAGGTTGTTATTATCAATATCTCCTTCTATAATCCCTATTTGTTTTGGAATTGATTGAATTTGTCTATCTTCAGAGTCAGAAGATTTACGAGCGTACCCGCCATAATTATATTTTTGATATTCTATTTCTTGGTAATACATATATTCTTCTTTATTAACTAACTATTACAGACATACTGTAATAAGATTTATAAATCAATAACTTTCTATAACCCTTTTTCATAGCTACCCCAATACCAAACAAAAAAGAATGGTATTGGATAACAATGAGATAAAGAAAAGTTAGAGATATGAAGATACAAATTCTTTTATATCCTCATTTCCACAACCCCTATCTTGTTAAGAGCCAGATAGAGCCCACATTGCTTTTACAGTTTTTCCCCTCATTCTCTAACGTAATGAAGTCATCTGTGCCGTACGTAGTCACCTCACAGCCTTTTTATACTCGCACTGAAAATTTATACCCCAGCGAGTCGAGATAAATCTCAATTGATGATATTTATTGTTGTCGAGCACGAACCTTTAGTGAGGTAGCCCCAATTGTCAGCAAGAAAACACCAAACTCTTCAAGTTCAGTTTCATTAAAATTATCTACTTCTGGACCAATGTCTTTTCGTAGAATTTCTTTAAGTTCAGTTTTTGCTTGTACTGAAAGATTCATAACTAATGCGTTTTTGGTTCGCATTGTTAGTATCTGTTATTTCTTACCGGGACGTTAAGATATCCTTTTTTGTTTCTTTCTTTGTCGAGAGAAAAACATTATAAATAAGGGTTTTCTAGCTTTATGTACAAAAAAAGATACCTAGGTATCTTTTTTATTTTTGATTATCTTATCAATTAAATAAACAAATTCTTTATTTATTTTTTGAGACCTTAATTCAAATTCAAGTGAATTTAACCCATTATGTTTATCAGTTATTCCTTCATTTATTCTTCTTCTCTGATTGGTAAAACTAACCTTAAATTTATTTCCAGGATAACCTAGTTCATCTTTTGTTTTCCTGTCCCTGGACGTTTTGAATTGTTGAAGTAATTTAACTTCATCTCTATTTGATTTACCAACAAAAATTTCTCCAACACCTTCAACTACAAAAAAGTAACCCTCACTGTCTCTTTGGTCAATTCTATAATTATAAATTTCTTTGATTTCAGGAATGCCACCGATGAACTCTACTTCCCATTTTTTTCGAGTGAAGAAATCAATAACCTTTATTTTATTTTTTGAATCGAGGTAATAGAGTGTTTTTGCTATATCAAAATCTTTTTCTTGAAAAGCGTTAATTGGTATATTAACCTTATTTTCAAAGGCATTTAATTGCTTTACATGCTTATAGAAACTCTCTAATTGGGTGTTATTTAGCTCTACAAGGCTTTGAAAATCAAATTCTGCAACATCGTGCCACTCTATATAAATCTTTGTGTATTCGGGGACAAGAGAAATAAGTTCTCCTAGGTGATTTGATATTTCATGTAGTGAAAATACTGTAATCTCAGAGTTTTCATCTCGTGTATTTTTTGCAACTTCAAGCTCTGCATATTTGTAAATCATGTCCGTTTGGTCTTGTATTATGTATTCATCTATATCATCAAGGTGTTCTTTTCTTGTGAGTAACTCTTTAGTTATTTTTAGTGGAATACTATTTGTATCAATAACTTCCAGCTTATCTATTTTTCCAAAAGAACAATCTGAAAGAATTTCATTTACTCTGTTCAGACTAAATTCTTCTAGTGTGGCATATCCTGATCCATCATTTTTGAATTCATTCAGAAAGGTATTGGAGTTATAGAATTCTTCTCGATATATTTCACTCAGAAAAAATTCATTTCTTTTTTCATCCTTTAGCTTTTTGAGAAATAGTAAAAACCAAAAATCAATATCAGTTTTTTCATTGATATATTCTTCCATGTTTATATTATACTCCAGTCACTCTTTTCTATCTATTTCATTTTTCAATTATCTCTGAATGAGTTAAACTTAGATTACAACCTAGTGAGCTAACCCCATTCTTTTGAGTGGATATGTTCCAAATATGACGTGAGTCACGAACAAGCTAAAAAACCCCATCATCATGGGTGTGCTTGTTCGTGCCGTTCCTTGGAAACTTGTGAATGAGAAATTTATTTCTACTATGGTGGTGGGATTTTTTAGTTCCACAATCATAGTAATTAACAATGAAAATCATGATAGATATTATAAGAACTATTGGATTTATTATCGTCATTGTTTTATCAATAAAGTTTTTGATTGCATTTCCGTGGATACTACTCGTAGTCTTATTTTTTATTGGGGTAACAATGATGAATCTTTAATACATAAAATATGAATAACTTTTGGAAACCTAGAAGCATTAACATCGTTGATGTTGTAATTATCTTATTGATATTACTATCTCTATTTCTTATGTACTGGGAACTAGATACAGCACAAGAAAGTCAGAGAATTAAATACATGATGCTCAATAGTGATATTTTTATGACTTACGAACAAGTACAAGAGATTAAATCAGTATTGAATATGGAGTAGTTTTCTACTTCTTTTTTCTTGCAAAAAGTGTCCGATAAAGTGGCGTTTTATTTGGCACCCAAGAATCATAGAGAGTGTCCGTTCAGGTCGCATATATTTCCAAAAAACCCTTATATTATAACGAAATAAGATAATTTGAATCGGACAGTTTAGTAATAAAAAATACGTAGAATCTGTAAAGTAAAGTTGCGTTTTATCGGACACATAATCTTTTCTTTTTGCAGAGGTTTTTGTAAAGAATATAATTGAAATATGAATAAGAATGAGATAATTTTTGAGCTTGCGAACATATCAAATTGTTTGAGAAGTTTAATTGATAAGAATAAAAGCAAGATTTTATATTCATTTAATCCTAAGAATATAAATGGAGAAATAAATGGTTATATATTAAAAATCATAGAAGAGTTTGATGTAAAAGATGTAGGAAAAATTTTTGCTCTTTATTCTCAATATATTGGATCTGCTCTTAATATGTTCAGTTCCAGTCTGTCTATATTTAACATTATCTTTAAGGAAGATGATAATCATAATTGCATGGATGCAATGTTTGCTCTTTCAAGGACTGTGACTGAAGCTACAATTAAAATGCATTATATTACTTATACTAATCAAAAAGAATCTGGTCGCTATTTACTTGCAAGTAGTTTATCTGAATCGATGAAGCTCTATAAAAGAGCTCAAAATGATATAGAATTTGAAGAGGCTAGAAAAATGTTTTCAGATGTAATGTCTCATAATCAAAATGTTTTAATTAAGTTAGATTTTCCTACTGAACCTGATATTTCAAAATATAATAAGGCGGAAAGAAAAAAAATTCTATCGGTTGTGAATCTAGATATGTCATCTATTCATAAAAAATCATTACCTAATATAGAAAATAGTTATAAGGATTTGAAAATGGTTGAGTATAAGAATTCAGCACAGACTTTATATAAATTTTATGAGTATGGTAATTCTTTTGTTCATCTTTCTACGATTTCAAATTTAATAGATTCAAAAAATAAGCATTTCTGGGTAGCCTACACCTATGTAAATAGCATTCTGCTTTCTATGAGTTTACTAATCAAATTGATTCCAAAAAATAAATCTAAAAAAATCTTGAAGGATTTTGATCTAATACTTAATGATTTTCTTAAATTACAACCAGAAATTGTTAAGAACTGGAATAAGTAAATTATGTTCTTTAGGGTATAATTTCTCTATGGATAAAGATATGGAAACATACAAAACAGGAACAAGAGAGATAATGCTTACTGCCACTAGAAACAAGCTAGATTATCAACTTGCTGCAGATAATGGATTAGATTCAAAGGCTGGAGTAATTTTAGCTTTTGTTGGAGGTCTCAGTTTCTTTTATTTAGAATCAATCTCTTATTATCTTAATATAATAACGATCATTCCGTTAGTTTTTATGGTTATTGCTGGGTATCATCTTTGGAAAATACTTATCAGTAGAGAATATAATACTGGTGTCGTTGATTTTTTTGATGATAAAAAAGGTTATCGTATGAAGGATAAAGATGAACTTGTATTGCAATTGATTTCTGATTATCAAGAAGCATTTGAAAATAACGATGTAATCTTAAACGAGAAAAATTTGAACTATAAAGAAGCCCTCAAGTATCTTTTAATAGGATTAGTATCAATAGCAATTTTATATATATTTTAATTATGACTAATAACAATAAACAAGGTAATCAACCAAAATCAAACCCAAAACCGGTAACCCTAGCACCTAGACCAACCCCAAATCAAGGTCAAACAGTATCAAAAGGAAATAAGAAGAAATAAGAAAGAACTTTATTCTATCGTGAGTAATGTTTTTTATTTTGGTATACTGATTTTATGAAGAAAATAGGCGAACTTAACTTAGAATCTCTTACACAAGAAGAATACAAAGATTTCAGAAACCGTGAAGCTGTCAGGGCTATCGTAGTTGATGAAGATGGAAAAGTCGCATTGGTTCACGTGGGTCGTGATAATTACTACAAAATCCCAGGAGGTGGAATAGACAAAGGTGAAGATAAAATAGAAGCTCTGAAACGAGAATGTATGGAAGAAGCAGGGGTTCATATCAAAGAAAATCCAATTGAACTCGGATATATTTTTGAAGCAAAACGAAGCTGGGAAATGACTCAAAAATCATATTGTTATATTGCAGAAGTAGAAGGTGAAAAGAAAGAACCAGAATACACATCAGCAGAACAAAGACAGGACTTTTCTTTTCAGTGGATATCAGTTGATGAAGCTATTGAATTGATGAAATCAAATATACCTGATGACATAGCTCTTCAATATATGGCACGACGTGATTTGATGTTTATGGAAGCATACAAAAATTCTCAAAAAGTTATTCTCGTTGACGCTGTAAACACTTTCGTAGATAAAGAAACAGGAATGTTCCAAGAAATGTATGAGCTCCTTGAACAATATCCAAATAAAAAGATTGTCCTCACTAATGCTGACGATGATCAAATGAACAAGTTTGGTTTGAATGATTTACCATACGAAGTATTCACTCTCAAACACAATCCTAATAAACCAGACCCAGTATATTTTGAAACAATGTTGAGGCATTTTGATTTGAAAGCTGATGGGGTTATTTATTTTGAGCACAATAAAGATGCTGTAAAAAGTGCTCAATCAGTAGGGATTACCACGTATCATTACGACCCAGAGACAAAAGACCTTGAAGCATTACGAGATTTTATTGAAAACAATTTATGAACAAAGAATATATAGAAAACATAACACTTGATGACTACAAAACACGCAGTAGTTACACTCCAGCAAAGAAGATTGATATGGGTAATTTTTATCAAATCTATGTATCAGGTGTACAAGCTCCAAAAAATGATAATCACGAAGTGATAACTATTGATGTAGGGGAACAAACAAAACTTGTTTTTGAAGACATTAAAAAAATCCTCGCACCTGCTGGTGCAACGCTTGATGATGTAATAAAAGCTGTTATTTACGTTACTGATATGAATGATTTTGATATCATCTCAAAAATCAGAGATGAGTACTTCAAAAACTCTATGCCAGTAAGCACTCTTGTTGAAGTAAACGGAATGACAAGAGCTGGTGCAAAAATTGAGATTGAAGTAACAGCTATTGTTGATAAGTAATCTTTTGAATTATGGAATATACAAACGTAAAAATAGTAGTATTTGTACCAATAGAAAATGCAGACGAACTAAGACAAGTTATTGGTGATACTGGAGCAGGAACAATAGGGAACTATTCTCATTGTAGTTTTTCATCTCGTGGTTTTGGTAGATTCAAACCCCTTGAAGGTACAAATCCAACAATCGGAACTATTGGAGAATCCGAGCAGGTAGAAGAAGAACGCATTGAATTTATTTGTTCTAAGGATAAAGTAAAAGAAGTAATTGATATCATCAAAAAGGCACATCCCTATGAAGAAGTTGCTTTTGATATTTATCATCTTTTAGATATATAATTACCAAAAATAAATACATTATGAAAAATTGGAACATATTTGAAATAACCACTGAATTAACGCCGATTCATGGAGTTATGATGAGAGGAAGAATTAGAAAGTTTGCCCTAGAAAATGAAATAGAGCTATTAACTGAAAATGCTAGTGATGTTAAAAACACTGTAAGGTTTGCTCTTCATTCCGAACAAGAACCAAATCAAGTAATTGATTTCATTAAAACTCTCATTACTGATTCAAAAGTTGAGTTAGTTCTTGAAGATATCAAGAACCCAGTACTCTCAAAACTGAAAGTAAACAAAGAAGAACGTTATTCTATTTAGAGTAATGTTCTTTTATTTTGATATAATCAGTTTATGGAAAAACATTTTATAAAAGAATTCCTTGAATCAACATGGGAGAATATACAATCTAGTGGAACTTATTATGATTCTTCTCATTCAGAAAAATCAGTTTTTCAAGGTTCTTTTAAGGAGTTATTAGTATTTAGTGGGTCAATTGAAGACCCAACTACAAGATTTATTGATTCACCAAATTTTAATCTTGGTTTTGCTATTGCTCGTTTATTTTATTTATTAAGAGGTATAAATACACTTGAGGAAATATCTTTCTATGCTCCTGGAGCAGAAGAGTATAGTGATGATGGTAAACATTTATTTGGTTCTTCGTATGGTTATAAGATTTTTGGTAATGGTAATTTTTGGGAAATGGTACAAAAGCTAAAAACTACGATTAACTCAAAGAGGTTATATTTCCCAATCTTCACAGAAGAGGATTTTCTCAGAGATTCAAAAGATATTCCGTGTGTTACTGGGGCATTACTTCAACCAAGGGGTAGCACATTAAACATGACACTTCAAATGAGAGCAAATGATGCTCAGAAGTTACTACCATATAATCTATTTGAATTTACTATGTTACATGAACTTTTATGTGTAGCTTCTGAAATGGAGTTGGGTAGATTTTATTACAGCGCCGGTACTATTCATCTACGTGGAGAAAAGGACATACAGAACCCTGTTAATCCTTGGTCATCAGCGAAAACATTAGTAGAAGTACCTCCTATGAATTCATTTAATACGGGTGTATTAAGTGATTTATTGAGTATTGAGGAAGAAATCAGAAACAAGATTCCTAAGTTAGACAAAGATACTTATGTAAGTTTTGTAGAATCAGTTATATCAACCCAAGACTCATATTGGCGAGAGCTCTTTATAATCCTTTGCGATTATGGATATACAGTTTTTCATAAAGAAAATCCTCCAAAATATACATCTAATATAAATCTTAATCTCTTTGAGGTCTATATCAAAAATAAAAAATAACCTTATGAATAAACTAGAGAAACAATTACATGTAATAAATGAATTAAAAGAGGTATGTGAAACTAAAGAATGGTTTTATCCTACAGAATCAGACCAAGACCCTCTCGACTATGGTATTCATTCCAAAACAGAAATTATCCAAGCTTGGCATATACCAGAAACAACAGGGCAATTTTTATACTTCATAGTTAATTTACTTCAACCGAGTAATATACTTGAATTAGGTACAAGTATTGGATATTCAACATTATGGATGGGTATTGCTGCACAGAATTATGGTGGTCAGATTGATACTCTTGAGTATTTTGATGACAAAATTGAAATTGCCAATTTATATATTCAAAAGGCTGAGTTACAAAAAACAATCACCGTTCACAAAAGGAAAATCATTGAGTACCTTGATAATACAACTGTTGCGTATGATTTTATTTTTATGGATGCAGACAAGGGAAACTACTTAACTTATTATAATTTAATAAAAGAAAAGTTTAGTGAGAATTGCGTTATTTTTGTAGATAATGCTGGAAATTTCAAACATCGTATGCAAGATTTTATTGAAGATCTTAAAAATGATGATTCTGTTTCTGTTAGTTTTCTTAATATGGATAACGGAATACTTATGATCCAGCTTGGTAAAGAAAATTCAAACCTTTTTAATTCATTTGATATCTTTAAGAATTACTCTAACTAAGATTTATTTCCAAACATAATTTAGCCGTTGGAGCACCAAGAAAAAGCATTATAATATAATGCTTTTTCTCATGACGTAGGTTGGATGTTCGAACTTTGATATACTTTATTTATGCATTCAAATCTAGCAAAGAACATATTTAGAAAACGCCTTATTGTTGAGGCAAAATATAAAACATCAATTGATTCAGAAGAATTTGTTTCAAATTTCCTAAATAAGCTTTCTGAATTCATGGATATGACGATAATCGCTGGTCCATTCATTTCAAGTGCAACAGGTAAATCAGTACCACTTCATGATGGATATGAAGGTGCTTTGGTATGGGCTGAATCTGGTGTGAATACATATATTTGGACCAATTCAAATTTTTGTACTGTTGATATTTACTCATGTAAAGAATTTGACTCAAAGTCAGTAATTGAATTCATAAAGAAAGAATTTCAGGTTGAAGATTTTTCATATCAAGAGTTACCCGACCCATTACATCAAGATGATATGAGAATTGAGGTACAAAATTCAAAAGAGAAGGGGGTTGGAGTTTATGCTAAAGAATTTATTCCAAAAGATACAATAGTTTCATATGTAGATGGTCAAATTCATTTCGCAGAGAAAGAATCAGAAGTTTCGTTATATGCAGAAAATCATGCTATTCCTTTTCATAAAAAACTATATCGAAATGGTTTTAATTCTAGTTCTGTTTTACTCAATCATTCTTGTGAACCAAACTGTTATGTAAAAGATTTATTTTTTGTAACAACAATGAGAGATATACAAGAAGGAGAAGAGCTTACTTATTCATATAGTTTATTCTGTAACTCTGATTGGAAACATGATGGTCCATGTCTTTGTGGTTCAGAAAATTGCCTCGGAGAAATCCTCCCTTGGAGGAAGTTACCAGATGAAATAAAAAAGAAATATCTTGCTTATACTGCTGATTGGATTCTTTTAGAAGAATTGAAAAAGAAGAATAAACTAGAGAGTTTATTTGATTAACTCTTTCCGAACACTATCTAACCAGTGGAGCAAATCAGGACAATCAACTAAATCAAGCACTAGATTGAAGGGAGAAGCTATTGAAAAATATAGCTTTTTTCCTTGTACGGAAGGGTTCTGAAGTAGATAATTCAAAAATGCTCGTTTTTCGATAGGTTCAGAACATTTCTCAAAAATATCACTAGCTCTTCTGGCTACATTAATAAGCGTAGCAACGGTTGTATGGTATTCGTAGTCTGCATTTCGATGCTCTTCTTTTTCCATGTTTAACCTTTGCATTTGGTCAGCATACTGTTGATGTTTTTTGTCATAGATTTCTTTAGTAATTCACCAAGAAAAAAATAGCTTTCGAGATAGTATGGATAAATATGGGAGTCTAGTAAATCTACATCCCAATATTTACTAACAAGCTCTTTAATAACTATCGAAAACTTTGATAATTTTTTACTTTTAATAAACAAAGGTTGCTGGCTCAATAGGGTATGATGATTTTCTATTTTGAAAGATAAATGAACCATAACTGCCAACATACTTATTCCTTCTTCATATCCTTCCTTAAAAAAAGCTTCAATTAGCTCTTCTCTGTTTTCTTCAGTAATACTAACTTTATTTTTAATAGCGTATGAATCAAGAAAAGCTAAAAATGTCAGAGACCTTTTTTCATCTTTTTTTAATTTTTTAAATAAAAATTCTGCAAATTCTGGCGTATCACGAAAACCATTTTCTGGGATACCTAGTGATTTCCTTTGTTCTTTTATTTCATCCATAAAACCTTCTTTCTGAACCAATCGCTCAAAAAGAATATTGTATTTTTTCTTAAAATCTTCCGTAGAGTATTTCTTCATATTTATACTTTACATTGGTTTACATATAAATTCAATAAAAGATTCTTTAAAAAAAATAGTATATGTAAAATTACCATTGACACAGTTATATTTATATGATAATATATATTTAAGAAATCAAGTACATTCAACAAAATAAAACATATACAAATGGATACATTTTTAAACATTACAGGTCAAATATTCAGAGGAATATTTAGAATTATTGAAGCAATCTTTTCAGGAATAGTAAGTATTATCTCTGACTACCCAAAGTTTTCAGCAGGAGTTGTCGCTGTCGCAGGGTTTATGTATTGTTTAAAATATATGCCTGGCTTTGGAGATGCAGCAGCTCAAATAATAGCACTTATGCTTATACTTGCAGCTTTTGGATTGTTCAAGAAAAAAAAGAAAAAACGTTAACATAGTTAACAGGGAAATTGCGTATGCCTATTATTAAAAATACGCTCAATTTTTAAGTTCATAATATTCATTGTGAGTTTAAGTTTTGAGAGATATAATATATATACTTATGGGAATAGAAACATTTATAAAAGACCAAATAAGAAACCGAGAAGCTCGACTTCGTTCGCCTGGATTTCAAGCTGAAATGTTACGTGAAAAAAGAGAGTTCAAAGACCAACTAAAAGAGACTGGAAATAGTGCTCTTGATTTTGTATATACAGGGCTAGGCAAAAAAGTTATGGGTGGAGCTATTAATTCATCAGCAAAAATGGCTTTTAATAAAAAGTATGGATTTGATAATTTAATGAAGGATGGAACAAAAGCAGCATTTAAAGCTACAGGAATGGGTCTGAAAACTATGTGGGAAATAGCCAAGACTACAGGTAAGGCAGCAAAAATAGGTATTCGACAACTAATTGCACGATAAATATATGTTAGAAACAGTAGAACAAATTGAAAATGCTATTGCTGATTTGATGATTCAATATCAACAAGAACTAACTACGGTTCATAATCGAGTTGATTTTGTAACAGAGCAAGCAGAAAAGCTTCTAGAAACAAAAGAAAAAGAGCTGGATAAAAAATATCAAGATAGAACTGATACAGAACAAGCAGAAAAAGAATACCTTGAGGAATATAAGCTTATTAAGTCAATGATTCTTGAAGGTGTTGAAAATACATTAAAACAGGATTCAGAAGAATTTTTGAATAAAATTTCCTAGTTTATGCCTCTTGAAAATCTACAAAAAAACAACGCAGAAAATTCTCAAGAACAACAAGAAAAAAGCATTGAGGAGCAAGCAAATTATGAAGGTAATCATTCATTACTTCTTTTTGAACGCTTACAGAACCCTGATGTATTTAATAAACTAGTAAACGATATTTACGAAGATAGAACATCTGTAGATTTTTCAACTTACGAATATATCGACCCAGAGTATGTAAAATCACTTGAGCGTGATGAATACTTTGTTAAACAAGATATTAAAATTGAACTACAGAAAGTTCTTGATACAACCTCGAAATCAACAGAAATAGGATTTTCAGAGTATGGATATTTGAAATCTAAAAAAGGTGATAATGGTACAGGCTATGTTGAAATTTGTAACAATAAATCAGGAAATCAGTTCAATGAAACAACATTAAGTAAAAATATTACTGAAGCTCACGAGAAAGGGCACACTATTCGAGATTACAATATGGATTCAGGCTTTTCTCAAGAATTACAATCAATGTTTAATTTTAAGAATTTTTCATTTTCCGAAGAAACTATTAAAGACATACGAAAGATTAACAATATGGAAGATTCAAAAGAGGAAATTGAATCGAGCTATCGTGAATACCTAGCATTTCCCTGGGAAATAGTGGAACGTATGTCGCAAGTCAAAAATTATTTTGGTATGTCAGGTAATGAGAAATTTACTCAAGAACATCTTGATTATGTAAGGAAAAATTACGTGAAAGATACTGGTCATTACGCACCACAGATACAACCATTCTTTGATTCAATAATTGATGATGAGAAATTTATTGAGAAAATGAATACGCTTGGAATATAAAATAAAAAGCGAAAGACATTTTTTGTTTTATAATTTTAAATAACTTATAATAAATATATGGAAAATTTCCCAAAAATAAATGCTAAAAAAGATACTTCGGTAGAAGAAAATCTAAATACTATTGGTGCTTCAACTGAAAGTCAGACTATGTCTAGAGCTGATACTTTAAGATGGCAAATCAATCAAATGAAAGAAAATGTAAGAAAAGATAGAGAGTTTGGTATTCCAGAAGAGCATCTTGCTGCTCTTGAGGAGGATATTAAAAATCAAGAAATTGAACTTGCTCAACTAGAAGGAGATAGTCAAGAAAATAGACTTGCTTCATCTGAAGAAATAAATACTCAAGAAAACTCAAGATTACCAGAAAGCTCTACTCAAGAAAATCGATTAGAAGAAAAAGAGTTAATTTTTGATACGTATAAACCAGAGTTTGATATGGGTCTAGGTATTCCATTATCTCTTTCAAAAGAAGATTGGTCAGAAGTTAAAGACGCTCTTGACTATACCTACCAGAGACATTTAGAAGAAAATCCAGATACTGAAAAAATTCAAGAACAGCTAGAGTCATTAAAGTCCTTACTAGAAAAAGAATTTAATGATGATTTTTCTTACAAACTCCTTTCTGGTGAGATAAATAAATTAGAAAAACAAAAAAAACTTCTCCATAAAACACAAAATACATTGGGAAGGTTCTCACAACAAAGTGAAACGTTAAATAAAAAATGGGAAGATTTATCAAAAGAATGGAGTGATTACAATAGACTTTTGTATAAAACTACACGAGGTTTTCTTGAGTTTAGGGTAAGTGGGTTAGAAAGAGATATAAATGAATTAAAAAATAGTTCTGATTAAACTATTTCCAAAATCTTACTGAATTGCAAATTACTCTTAATTTTCTTCCAATTTTGGGTTCTGAACTTGTATGCAAGCTGGAGCACTATTGCGCTAGCTCAAAAAGCGTGGTGTAATAATAAAAACACCTCTTTAGGTGTTTTTATTATTTTTGATAAGATATTTATGAATTCTCACCTACAAAGACAAAAACTCTTCCTTGAAGGCTCAATAGCGAAAGCTCTTTTTGTATTGGCACTTCCTATTGTCTTAACTAATCTTTTACAAAGTGCTTACCAGCTTATTGATTCTTTCTGGGTTGGAAGGCTTGGTGTTGAGTCAGTTGCAGCAGTATCAGTAAGTTTTCCTTTGATCTTTCTCATGACTGCGCTCGGTGCTGGTTTTTCTATTGCAGGGTCGACTTTGGTTGCACAATATACTGGTGCTAAAAATCAAAAACAAGTAAATCATGTATCTGCACAAACACTTATTATGGTTGTGCTCACTTCAATTTTACTTGGGTCTGTTGGGTTCATTTTTGCACCAAATATCCTTCGTCTTATGGGAGTTGGTCAAGATGTGTTTCCTCATGCATTAGGATTTTTACGAGTTTCATTTGTTGGACTTGTTTTTGTTTTTGGTTTTGCCATGTTTCAATCACTTATGAATGCTGTCGGAAAGACAAAAATTCCTATTATTATAGTTTTATGTACAGTACTTTTAAATCTTATACTTGATCCACTTTTTATTTTTGGTTTTGGACCTATTCCTGCTTACGGAGTGATGGGGGCTGCATTTGCAACATTAGGAACACAATTTCTCGCAAGTTTTATTGGTCTTGTTATTCTTTTAAGAGGAAAACAAGGGATTCATTTACGTTGGAAGAATTTTAAGCCAGATTTTTCTTTTGTTAAAAAAGCGTTCCGACTGGGTTTTCCAGCATCTATTGAACAATCAGCACGAGCACTTGGTTTTACTATGATGTCATTTTTAGTAACAAGTTTTGGAACCTTAACCATGGCGGCATATGGTGTTGGAGGGAATGTATTGATGACGGTTATTATTCCTGCTTTAGGTATCTCTATTGCTATTGGAATTCTGGTAGGTCAAAATATTGGGGCAGGAAATAAAGAACGTGCTGTTGAAATTGCACGTATCGGATCCTTGATTGCTTTTGGAATACTTACACTATGTGGTATTCTATCTTTCGTTTTTGCGCGATCTTTAGCTACATTTTTCGTTCCTGATGATACTCAGGTTATAACAGAAGCTGCTCGATTTATTCGTATCATGTCATTAAGTTTTGGATTTATTGGAATTCAAATGGCGTATAATGGTGTTCTTCGAGCTTCAGGAAATATGATAGCTCCTATGATGATGACTTTAATTTCTCAGTGGGTAATTCAATTTCCTCTAGCATATATACTATCTAAACACACCTCTCTTGAATTTACTGGTATTTGGTATGCATTTCCGATAAGTAATGTCATCATGTTTGTTATTGCGTATATTTGGTTTAAAAATACTTCATGGCAGGAAAAGAAACTCACAGAGAATGAAGAAGAGATAATTGAAGCGAGTGAAGAAATTTTAATTACTGAAGGTATTAGAAATAAATAGTTTTTACGATACCTACTTTGAGCTAGCTCAAGACGGGTTCGAATCCTGTTCTGGGAGTATCAAGAAAAAGTACTATATTATAGTACTTTTTCTTATAACCTAAGTTAGATGTTCGAAAAATATTGATTTAGAATTTTTATGTGGTAATATTTAATTTATTAGATAATAGTGTCTAATATAATTTAAAATTTGATAAAAATGAAAAAAACAATTTTTTTTTCAGTAAAGGTTTTAGCGCCTAAAACCGCAGCTCCTAAGAGTGGGAATTGTGGTGGAAATGCTTGTAAGTGTGGACATTAAGATTTAGATATATTCTTAATGCGCATTAAAACAACCAGTCTTCTAGGAAGACTGGTCTTTTTTCCATAATAAATATATTTCCTTGGGGTTTTTTTGAAATAAGTCTATAAGATTTATTTTTTTATTTTCAATAATTTCTTCAATCATCCAGTAACCAATAGAGTAGCCATACCATTTTGGTAATTTTTCTGTCCCGAAGAAATATGAAATATAAAAATCAACATTTGAATCATCTATAAATAAATTTAATACTTTTTTCTCATTTAACTTGCAGAGTTCATTTAATGCATAATTTTTATCTAATGCTTTAGACCAAGGTGCTATTTCACCACCCACCAAGAATTCTCTAAATTTTTCTGCGAGACCTTCATTTACAAAACCATCAAGGATTGAATTCCATTCAAAAACAGATGTATATACGAGATGTGCATATTCGTGAGGGATTGTTTCTTTGAGAGATTTTTCCCACTCATTATTTTTTGTGTCAATGAATAAATAAAGAATGTTTCCTTCAACAGGAAATGCATTTACTCCTTTTAGGTCGAGGCTAGCTTCTTCGTTGCAGAAGGGTATTACGTAAACAATTATATCTCCTGAAATTGGAAGTGAATCAAAAGATTTTTTAAAGATACTTTCATTTATTTCAATGATTTTTTGTAAATCTTTTTTTGTAAATGGATGAAGGTTTGATGCGGTTTTGGATTTACCAAAAATTTTTCGCCTCAGGTCTGATTTTAATTTATTCTTATCTTTGTATTCACCTAAAGAGAAATAAGAAGTATTTTTTATTTGATCAAAAATTTCTTCGAGTGACTTATCTATATTTTCCTGAGGAGTAACGTCTGTATATAGATATTTTATTTTAGTATCAATTGACAGTTCTTGTTTATATTGTTTTTTTAATATATTATTCATAGTAAATTAAAAACTTAAAATTTATAGTATGGAAGAAGAAAAATATTTTCCTAAATTCATTGCATCTTGGAAATCTTTTGATTGGGGTGTAAAAATTTATTCTATTACTGATATCATATCACTAGAAGGAGCTGAAGCAAGAACAATGGAGGTCATTGAGGCGACATGTTCAGGATTAAATAATCTTTTAGGTGTTATAAAAGAATTATCAATAGATTGGAATGCTGAGCAGGTGAGTTATATTTTAGATTTATTTATTGAAAAAAAATAATTGTTAACTCTAGAGAAATCAATAAATATTTAAAAAATACATCTAAAAAAATTGAAATTGTTTTTCCTAATTCAGAAACAAAATCAAAGTTAAAACTTCCTTATGAGATTATCTACGGAAGATGCGATCAGGGTATATGGTCTTGTGGTAAGGATCAGGATATTTCTATTGCTAGAAAAAAACTTATCTCTGAAATTATTGAGTGGAATGTTTGGTCAAATATTCAGTATGTTGAATACAAAAAACCGTCTGATATTAACTATTTGCATCCATCTTGTATCGTTACGTATGGTAATAATCAGTACAGTAGAGATAATTTTCCATTCAAAAAATTCTCTAAGGATTCTGTCTATGGTTGGATAAAAGCTATAAGTCTTGTAAATAATAGAGAAATTTATATTTTAGCTGATCATGTTTTATTTCCTTATAACGGAGATTATACCAATAGCACATCGTCTGGATCTGCAGCTCATTCAATTAAAAATAATTTAATTGATCATTCTATTTATGAATTGATAGAAAGAGATGCTTTTATGATTTTTTGGCTAAATAGACTTTGTTTACCTAATATTAGAATAAATACTATTCCGAATGATCTTAAAAAAAGGGTTAATAATATTACTACCTTAGGTTACGATGTCTCAATAAAAAGTATAGGCTTAGATATACATCCTGTAATTTTTGTTGCCGTTCGCGATTCTAGCGGTGTATATATGACGTCTGGTATTGCTTCTGGATCTAATCCTTTTCAGGTGCTTGATTCTGCGTTGTCAGAGGTTGAAGTTGCCTTATTGCACGTTCTTAATTTAGAAAAAAAGAAAACCTCTTTATTGGTACCAGAGAATGTTATATCTTTGATTGATCACGAGAGTTTACATCAACAACCTAGTTTTAAAGCAGAAACTGATTTCTTGTTTAGGGAGTTTGATATAATAAACTTTTCTGATTTTGTAAATCTTTTTTTTGGGAAGAATATTTTAATAAAACTAGAGAATCTTGGATTTGATATTTTAGAAGTCGATGCAAGTGATTGGGAAATAGATATTTTATTACCTGAATTTAGATATGTTTCAAGATGTATTGTTCCTGGGCTCGTACCTTTGAGTTATGGTTTTGGAAATGAGCCCTTGGGTATGGATAGGGTTTATAATGTTCCCAAAAGAATGAATTTAAAAAGGTTCGATTTGGTTGAAGGTGAATTAAATTTATTTCCTCATCCTTTTAATTAAATAATTTTAACTAAATAAAAGAATCAGTTTCTAAAGACTGGTTCTTTTTTATTTAATCATCTCTTTCCAAACTTCATCTAATCAGTGGAACAAATGAAAATACCATTATTTATAATGGTATTTTTTTATTCAAATCCTAAGCTTAATTTGATATAATTAAACCATGATAAAGCAACTTAAATTTGTATTACTAGGCTTATTCGCAGCTATTCCATCTTTTGCATTAGCACACGTAAAATGGTTTGTAGACACTGAATCGGTGCTTATAAAATATGCAGGAACTACAAGTACTTTTTTCAATTGGAATAGTACTGAGGTTTTAATATGGTCATGTATTACCTTATTCGTAGTATTGATATTTGCATTTATTGATAAAAAAATAGGTGAACCTAAAAAAATACTTGCCTATGGGTATAAAAATGAAAACAAGATAAATAGTGTTGCTCGAATTATTTTCGGTATGTATTTGATTTCTATTACAGTATTATGGGGGTTAATTATTTCTCCTGATTTAATGGTCTCTAATACGTTCACTACTATTCTTCAATATATACAAGGGTTACTTGGTTTAATGTTTGTGTTTAATATTAAGACCCGTTTAGCGTCAGTAGGTACAATACTGTTATTCGTAATAGTAGCATTACAATCTTCTGTATTATTTACCTTAGAAAATCTTATGGTTCTTGCCCTTGCTTTCTATTTTTTGGTAAATTATTCACCTAAAGATTCTTGGATTTTTTCTAAATTTTACAAACATGGTGTTGAGATTGTTCGCATTGCAACTGGTATTACCTTAATATCTCTTGCGTTTACTGAAAAGTTTCTGCACCCTGGTTTGAGTCTTGAATTTTTAAATATTCATAACTGGAATTTTATGCAATTAATTTTTCCTGCTTTTACAAATGAGCTATTTGTTTTAAGTGTTGGTTTTGCAGAAATGATTTTTGGAATTTTATTTATTATGGGGTACTTAACACGTATGACAACTATTCTTATTGCGGTCTTTTTTGCAATTTCTGTTACTGCAATGTTGCATGGTTTTGGGTTATGGGAAGTTGAAGACCTTGTCGTGTATTCAGCAGCTATTTTGTTTATCTTCTTTGGTCACGGTAGAACAAAATTCTTTCATTTTAGCTAATACTCTATGAAGTTATCTAAAGAAATAATACAGACTATACTTGATGCAGAATCAAAGGCATTAGCGACATCAGGAGATACTATTAACGTTGTTCCGGTTTCTACTGTGCGAATTGTTAATAATGATATTATTTTGGTTGATTATTTTATGGGTAAAACTCTCGATAATCTCCAAAAAAATCAACATGTTTCATTGGTGTGTTGGAGTGGTTTCCATGGGTATCAAATAAAAGCAACAGTAGAATACAAACAAAATGGAAATGTATTTAACACAACTAAAAAATGGGTACAAGAAACCTACAATAATAACAACAAGGTAAAGGGTATCCTTGTTCTTACACCAACTAGAGTCTTTGATATTTCTCCAAATAAAGACCAGGCTGGAAAAGAGGTTGTGTAATATATATTTTATTTCTATTTTTTGGTAAAATAGTTTATATGAATGATAGGCAAACAGAACTATTAATTGATACCTTACGTGATATTAATAGAACACTAGAAAAAGGATTAGAAAAGATTGATCGTTCACTAGATCAATTGAAAGATGAAGTACGAGACAATGACTAATTCTTTGAATAAAAAAGGTTTTACCTTGATTGAACTCCTTGTTGTTATTGCGATTATTGGAATTTTAGCAACAATTGTTCTTTCGTCTTTAGGGCGAGCACGAGATAAGGCGCAACGTGCAAATGCGCTCGTCGAGTTAGATTCTCTTCGTGATGCAATTTTTCTTTTAGAGTTAGACACTAATGTGATGATTGGAGGTCTTCCGCTTGGAACTTGTAATGCCAACGATGAATATAGTTTTGCACCAACAACACCAGAGTGTGGTGGAGGACTTATTTGTAACACAGCTCGTCTATATCCGTCAGGGTCAACGTATACCTATCCTTCAAGTTGGGCTGGTCCATATGTTTCAGAAGAGGCATTAATCGACCCATGGGGTAATTATTATTTATTTGATTATGATATTCACTGTGGTACATCAGGAAATGTTATTCCTTCCTCAAAGTGTCAGGGAAATGTTGGTGATGTCGTTGGAGTTACCACAGGGGGTCCAGACGGTGATTTCTTTACTTATAGCGATAACGAAGTTGCAGTAATTTGTCCTTAATAAAAAACAGCACATGCTGTTTTTTATTGTTGTTGGTTCCAAAGAGAGTAATACAATTCTTTTCTACTTAATAATTCACTATGATTTCCTGATTCTTCAATCGAACCTTTTCGTAATACGTAAACAGTATCTACATGCTCTATGGTTGATAATCTATGAGCAACAATAATCATTATAAGATTAGGTTGATGTTTCTTGATTGTTTTAATGGTGTTTGTTATTTCTTTTTCGGTAAGCGAATCTAAGCTTGATGTAGCCTCATCAAAAATTAATAAATCTGGTTTTCGTAATAATGCACGTGCGATAGCAATACGTTGACGTTCTCCTCCAGATAGTTTTATTCCATTTTCTCCAAGCATGGTATCAAGACCCTTATCCGTTCTTTCTATTATTGAAAATGCTTGGGCATCTTCTAGTGCCTTGATACATTCTTCATCGCTTGCGTCAGGTTTTACAAAAAGTAAATTCTCACGAATGCTCCCGGCAAACACTTGGCTATCCTGGGGAACATATCCGACGCGGTTTCTCAGTGTATTTAGATCAATGTTTCTAGATGGTGTTTCGTTGTATGTTATCAAACCTGAACTTTCTTTGTATAACCCTAGTAACAATTTAAGGAAGGTAGATTTACCTGAACCACTTGGTCCAACAAGAGCTATCGTCTCTCCTGATTGAATAGAAAGAGAAATATCTGATAATGATTTCGTTTGTGTCTGATAGTTGAAAGATACATTTTTGAATGAAATAGTTTCTAGTTCTTTTATAGGAATAAGGTTTTCTGAAATTACTGTTGCATTGTTTTGTTTTAGAATATTTTCTAATTCATTTACACTTGCTTTTGTTTCTTGGTAACTTTGTACAAGGCTTGCAAATTGTCCAAGTGGACCAAACACAAAGAATCCATAAAACCAGAGTGTTAAAAATTGACCCAAACTAATAAGGTTTTGAAAAATAAGAACCATTGAAACAAACACAATTAAGGTACTTATTGCATTTACAAGAGTTCCTTGAATAAAGCTAAGTTTTCTGAGAATGATTACCTTTTTTAATTCAAGTTCTAGTATCTCTTGATTTACCGTATTTAATCGTTTAATCTCTTGGTCTTCTAGCCCAAGAGATTTCACTAAGCCAACATTTTGTAATGTTTCAGTTGTGGACGCGGCAAGGTCAGCACTTCGTTTTACTATTAATGTCTGTGCGTTCTTGATTGATTTTCCGGTGAAATAAATAATACTCCCGACAAGAGGAACTGATAATAAAAAGACTAATCCAATCCACCAATGTACAGAAAATGCATATATGATAACAAACAACATTCCGATAATTGAAAAGAATCCAATATTCACCATATCTCCAATAAGTTTTTTGGCGTGATCACGTGCTTTTTGGAGTTTTTGTAAAATACTTCCTGATTGTTCATCTTCGAATACTGAAAAAGGAAGAGAAAAAACATGCGTCACTGCATCATTGTACATTCCGGTACCTACTTTTTCAGAAACAACATTCATATAGTAATCTTGAAATGCTTTTCCTGTTCGTGAGATCAATGCAACTCCAATGTAGAGTAGGAGTAGCAATCCCACCCCAGTAATAAATTCAGATTGTGTGAATGTTTCGTATTGTGATGCATAGTTATCAATAACAAGTCTAAATACTTGAGGGTTCATCAAAGAAAATATTTGATTGATTGCTGCGAACAAAAGTCCTAACCCAAGGGTTGTTTGGTATTTTTTAATATATGTTAAAAGTGTATTCATGCATTCTATTATACATAGATATTTTTATAGGTCTTTTGTTGTAATCTGATATAGTTATCACATGAACAACCAGCAATCATGGAACCAAGAATATCAAAAACCACAGCTTGTAACTCAGTCACATAAACCACAAAAAGATTTCCTGCGGTTTATAAAATGGATAAAAAATAATAAACATATAGATTTATATTCTGAGATTACAGTTTTAGATTTAGGTTGCGGTGTTGGCCGTAATAGTTTTTACATGGCTGATACTTATGGTGCGCAAGTATATGCGTATGATTTTTCGTCCGATGCAATCAATAAAGCCAACCACATTCATAAGCATGAATTAGTAACCTTTGAGGAACGAAATATTGCCCAATCTTTCCCATTAGAAAATAATTCAGTTGATATTATTCTTGATGTCACAGCGTCAAACGCGTTAAATGAAAAAGAACGAAATCTCTATTTAAAAGAATGTGCACGTGTGTTAAAACCACAGGGATATATGTATGTACGAACACTTGCGCGTGAAGGGGATAAAAATGCACAAAAAATGATTAAAGAATTTCCAGGTGGAGAGTATGATACCTACACGCACCCACAACTAGGAGTTACTGAAAGGGTTTTTTCAGGTCCAGATTTCAAAGAATTATATAATCAGTATCTAGAAGTTATTCGTATGGAGCGAAAAACAGGATACCAAAGATGGGGAAGTCAATCATATAAACGAAACTATTGGAATGTTTATATTAAAAAATAAAAAAACACTAATATAGTGTTTTTTTATTTTGCTTCAATAACAAATACGGTATTCGTTGAGCCAATTTCACCGAATGGTGTTCCTGCCGTGACTACAATTTTTTCTCCGGGTAGCGCCCATTTGTTTTTCTTTACAAGTTTTTGAATGTTACCACTTACTTCGGTAATACTTCCAGACATGGTATCTAATACTGGTTTACACCCATAGAGAAGTTGTAATTGATTAAAAACTTGTTGGTGTGGGGTAATCGCAATTACTCCATGATGTGGTCTAAATCGTGCAACCATGTGTGCAGTACCACCAGATTCTGTTAAACAAATAATAAGTCGGGCTCGAATATTATTTGCTATACGTACTGCTGATACTGACATGGTGTCAACAACATCTCGAGATTCATCTAAATAATGTAAATCAACATTTTTGCATGCATGTTCAGTACGATTTGCTATAGCAGTCATCGTGGTAATTGATTCAACAGGGAATTCACCTACAGCTGATTCACCAGAAAGCATAATAGCATCTGTTCCATCAAGAATAGCATTCGCAACATCGGAAACCTCTGCACGTGTTGGTACCGGTGATTTCTCCATAGAATCAAGCATTTGTGTTGCGGTGATAACTGGTTTACCTAATTCATTACATTTTTTAATAATCATTTTTTGGATAAGAGGAACTTTCTCTACACCAACCTCAACAGCCATATCACCTCGTGCTACCATTGCTCCATCAGCAATTTTCAAAATCTCATCAATATTTTGGATGGCAGGATTTGTTTCAATTTTTGCTATTATTTTTGCACGGCTACCATTTTTATCTAATATTTTTCTTAAATCTTTAATGTCTTGTGCAGTTTGTACAAATGATAGGGCAATAAAATCTACATCATGTTGGATTCCAAATACAACATCTTTTTTGTCTTTTGTGGTGAGTGATGAAATGGAGAGCTCACTGTCAGGAAGATTAACCCCTTTATTGGATGAAAGTGGACCACCAACAACGACAATACAGTGAATATCATTTCCTGTGATTTTTGTAACTCGTAGTTCTTTTTTTCCATCATCTATTTTAATACGTGAATTAACTGAAATTTCATGAGGAAGTTTTTTATAATTTATATAAGCTTGTTTTTCATTACCAACACATTTTTTAGTAGTAAGAATAAACATTGATCCTTTTTTTAAAAAAGTCCCTTCTTCTACAACACCAACACGTATCTTTGGACCTGAAAGGTCTTGTAGTATTGCGACTGATTTTTTTGCTGATTTTTCTGCACTTCGTACAAGAGTTAATGTATCTGCATGGTCTTGATGTGTTCCATGACTAAAATTCATTCGGATAACATTTAATCCTTCTTGAATCATTTTTGTGAGTACTTTTTTATTACGAGATGCTGGTCCTATAGTTGCGACTATTTTAGTTTTCTTTTGTTGAATTGATTGCATACAGTATATTTTACCATTGAATTGGTTTTTTATTATGTTTTTGTAAATATTTGTTTGTTTGAGAAAAATGTCTATTTCCGAAAAAACCAGAGTGTGCAGAAAAAGGAGAAGGGTGTGCAGATTCTAAAACTAAATGTTTTGTTCTGTCTATGATTCTACCTTTTTGTTTTGCATAATTTCCCCAAAGGAGAAAAACCACATGTTCTTTTCTATCAGAAACACTTTGAATAACATAATCTGTGAATTCTTCCCAGCCTTTACCTGCGTGACTGGCTGGTTTATTTTGTTCTACGGTAAGTACAGAATTCAACAAGAGAACTCCTTGCTGTGCCCATGATTCTAGATTTCCTCTTTTATTATCTTTCGTTATATGTAGATCATTTTTAATTTCTTTATAAATATTCTTTAATGAAGGTGGTAGAGTAATAGTATCAGGAACAGAAAAACATAACCCATGTGCTTGTCCTTTATTGTGGTATGGGTCTTGCCCAATAATTACTACCGAAACGTTCTCAAAAGGAGTTGTGTTAAAGGCATTAAATATTTTTTTAGGCTGTGGGTAAATTGTTTTTGTTCTATACTCACTTTTAATAAAAGTTGTTAATTTTTTGAATGCATCATGTGTAAGATAATCTTGTAAAACCTGTTTCCAACTTGGTTCTATTTGTACTCTCATATTTTTATCATACCACAGAAAAAACCTTATTTTATAAGGTCTTTAGAAAGAACTGTGTTATAATATCTATATAATTTTTACTCAAACTTATGGCAAAAAAAGACGACAAAAAGACGACAAAAAAAGCATATTCAGCAGCAGATATTTCAGTTCTTGAAGGCTTAGAACCGGTACGTAAACGACCTGGGATGTATATTGGATCCACAGGTCCAGATGGATTACATCATCTTATTCGTGAAATCTTTGATAACTCTCGTGACGAAGCGATGGGTGGTTTTTGTAATCACATAGAGATTGCACTATTACCTGATAATATGGTTCGTGTTGTTGATAATGGACGAGGTATTCCTGTCGACAAACACCCAAAAACAAAGCAGTCAGCACTAGAAGTTATTATGACTACACTCCACGCTGGAGGTAAATTTGATAATGAATCTTATAAGTTCTCAGGAGGTCTTCATGGGGTTGGTGCATCGGTGGTAAATGCTCTTTCAACGTATACTCGCGCCGAAGTGTACCGAGACGGAAATAAATATATTCAAGAGTATGCAATCGGTAAACCAAAAGCTAATGTTAAAAAAGTAGGGAAAACAGACCACAATGGGACAATTATTATGTTTCAACCTGATGAAACTATTTTTTCTGAAGTGGTATTTAATTGGGATAGAATTGTAAAACACTACCAACAGCAAGCATATCTTGTAAAAAACCTCCGGGTTTCATTAATTGATGCTCGAGAATATACAGGAACAATTGATTTAGATACTGTGTATTTAGAAGATTTAAATATGCAAGTTCCTTCAAAAAGTTTTTATTTTGAAGGAGGTATTGTTTCAATGGTTCGTTACCTCAACGCACATCAAAAGTCAGTACATAATAATATTTTTCATATTGAAAAAGAATCTGAAGATGGAATTCAAGTAGAGGTAGCACTGCAATACGTTGATGATATTTCCCCTCGTATTGTTCCATTTGCAAACAACATTTCAACACCAGGTGGTGGAATGCATGTAACTGGATTTAAATCAGGGCTTACACGATTATTAAACACCTATAATAAAAAAAATAAAATACTTTCTGAAAAAGATGGAACGCTCACAGGAGATGATGTACTCGAAGGTATTACGGCTGTTGTTTCAGTAAAAATGAAAGAAATTCAGTTTGAAGGGCAGACAAAAGATAAACTTGGTTCTCCTGAGGCGCGTGGAGCAGTTGAATCAATATTCTCTGATGCTTTTGGAGAGTTTCTTGAGGAGAACCCTGATGATGCAAAATCAATTCTTCGTAAAGCAGCGTTAGCACTAAAAGCTCGTAAAGCAGCAAAGGCAGCAAAAGATTCTATTTTACGAAAAGGTGCATTGGAAGGATTTACACTTCCAGGTAAATTAACTGATTGCCAAACAAAAAATGCAGATGAAGCTGAGATTTTTATTGTAGAGGGAGATTCAGCGGGAGGTACTGCAAAGCAGGGGCGTGATAGACGGACACAAGCTGTCCTGCCGTTACGCGGTAAACCATTAAACGTAGAACGTGTGCGTCTTGACCGCATGTTGGGTAACAACGAAATTAAGTCAATGGTCATTGCTTTTGGTGCATCTATTGGTGAAACATTCGATATTGAAAAAATTCGTTATAAAAAAATTGTTATTGCGACAGATGCGGATGTTGACGGTGCTCATATTCGAATCTTACTTATGACATTTTTCTTCCGATACTTCCGTGAAATGATTGATGAAGGTTATCTGTATGTTGCGCAACCACCACTCTATAAAATCAAAAAAGGAAAATCTTTACATTATGCTTACTATGATGATGAGCGCGATGCTATTTTGAAAGATTTAGGTGTAGAGGTTGAAGAATCTGATTCTGATGATGAAGAAGAGACAGATGGAAATGAAGAAATCACTACAAAGAAAAAATCAGGAAGAGTTCATATTCAACGGTACAAGGGACTTGGAGAAATGAACGCAGAAGAGTTATGGGAAACAACCATGAACCCTGAAACACGGACATTAAAACAAGTAACCGTTGATGATGCTATGGAAGCTGATGCTATATTTGATACCCTGATGGGATCAGATGTTGCTCCACGTAAGGCATTTATTCAAAACAATGCCAAATTAGCTGAAATTGATATTTAGGTCTAAAAACACTCATGATTGAGTGTTTTTAATTTGAATATTTATTTATATGTGATTAAATTAAGTAAAATTATTAAATATATATACTATGATTGATAGTCAATTTATGGATTCATTTATACAAAAAATTCAATTCTTTAGAGAGAAGAAAATTGAATGCATCTCATTTCTTAAGCAAAAAGTTGATGAAATCTTCTCAACTAAATTAAGTGATTCCTTTAAAAAAATAAAATGGAATCAGTGTGTTGTACAAGTATTAAATACTCTTGCAGAATTAGCATTTGGAAATCGTATTTTAGAAGACGAAGTGGTACATATGACAAAAGAATTAATAATGCCAATCTAGTAAACTAAAAACCCTGCATGTGCTGGGTTTTTTATAAACTTTTTTTAGCAAGTGCTGAAAGTTCTGCAATGTTTTTACGTTTTTGATTACGTAATTTTGTCCAGATTTTTTTATCGTCTTTTTTTGTTGCTTCTGGAAGATAATGTTCTTCAATACGCCAGAGAGATTTTTGTTCTTGGACAAGTTGATTAATAATATTAAAATCGTGATTGTTCATAATTTGTATTTATTATATTTATAATATACATGCAGTATATCATTTTTTTGGTAGAGTAGAGCTATGTTAAAATATATAAAAAATAGATTGTGTCGAAATTTTTGTCCTAAGAAAAAACCAAGAGAGATTGTAATTGTGTATCCATTTAACACTAATACGCAGGAGTTATTTTTAATACAAGAACATATTCATCATTATAAAAAATCTTTCTGGAAATTTGTGAGTGGTGGAATCGATAAATCAGGTAAAAGTAATAGAGAGCATGCTATTGAAGAATTAGCAGAAGAAGTAGCAATGCAATCAAATAATGTATATCATATATATTCTGCACCAAAGATTTTTGGGAATCGTGGAACTCATTTTTATGTTGCAGAAAATCCAACAATATTAGAAACTGCACCTGAAAATCCAGATAGTGATATTATTGTTGATACAAAATGGGTACATCAAACTGAATTTCAACGTATGTTAGATGATAGGGAATTGTTATGGGATGAAGCAACAATGTGTGCATTGCAGGTTTTTAACACCTATAAATAAAAAATTCGACATATGTCGAATTTTTTATTTACCTGCGTAGTGTCGAGAGTTTCGACGTGTTTTTGCTACTTCAAGCATTTCTTTTTTAATTGCTAATCGTTTTGCTGTTTTGTGAGACTTTGTAGTTTTCATGTTTCCCACAGAATTTAATCGTTTTCCCATATGTGACTAGTATACATATATTATTATTTTTGGAAATTAATAATTATTGTAATTATTTTTGTATATGTTTTAATTAATAAAACTATAAAAAATTAAAATATGGATATTACTGAAAATACTTTTCAAGAGTTTAAGGAACTTGTGGCTCAAGAAAATAATGAAAAGATGAATATCATTATTGATATGCTTGAGGATTATAACTTAGGTTTATGTCATTATTTCAAAGATAGAGAAATAACACGACACCTTATGTTACTTTTTGATATTAGGATGACATTGTTAGATGTAAATAAAAAATTAAAAAATGAAAATTTTTTTAATAAACAAATAGCAATGGATCTTAATACATTGGCAAGAAATACATGGTATTTCAAAAAAGAAAATGGAGAAATTCTTACTGGTCAAGATTTAGCTGATGCAAATGCTATTTATATGCCAGATGCGAAAGAACCTGAAGACCTAAAGAGTCTTGTTGAACTAGTTAAATTTTTGACACTAGGTATGTAATAATATAAAAAATTAAATTATGAAAATATTACCTTTTAATGAACTTGGGAAAATTGATAGAAAAGATATTTTTGATTCTAAAAAGATGGTTAAAAAATTTTTAGAAAATCATCCAAAAGTCGCTTTTGCTTGTTTCTACGGTGGGGTCATTACTCCAGAGTTCGATGAGTATTCTGATATTGATGTATTTGTTATTTATCAAGATATCAAATTTATTCACAATTTAGAATCAGCTTACCTTGCAAACCAGTTTGGAAAAACAGAAATTGAATGGAATTTAATTCCATATACATTATTGCAAGATGGAATTGCAAAAGAGCAAAATTATTTAAATACTTTAATGTTGAATAACCAGTATATAACTGGATATCAAGAAATTTTAATAAACGCAAAATGCAATAGTGACCCACTACTGCAGTTTCTTTTAAGAAAATTAACTAAAGCATTAGAGTTTTATGTTAAAGGTTCTAAAGATGTAAAAGAGTTATCAAAAATAATGAGATCTGTTGAACATATTCCACGAAAGATTTTGAATTATACAGGTAGATCAAAAGATAAGTTACTTCAAAAGTATTGTGATTCTATTGAATCTTACACATCAATTAATCAACCTTATTTAAAACTCATTAATGCAATTTCTCTTTATAAAAAAGAATCAAGAAAAATTACATCAGAAAAAGAATATCAATCATTACTCATGCAGATTCGTTGGTATATAATACCTTATATTCAGTGGTTACATGATGTATATCTTTTAGAGCAAGAAAAACACAATTTAGAGAAGATACGTGTGAAATAAATGTGCTTTAAAATAATTTATTAAATAAAGACCTGATTATTTCAGGTCTTTTTTAATATTTTCAATGAATTCTTGAATGGTAATCCCTTTTTGTTGATTATCTTTTGATTCAATGGTTACGGTTTCTGAATTCATTTCTTCGTCTCCAATAATAATCCAGTATGGCAGTTTTTCAGTTTTTGCACGACGAACTTTTTTACCAAATCCGTCATGGTCATCACTCCAAATTTCAACGCGTGCCCCAATAGATTTTAATTCATCATACAGCGATTGCGCATATTCTGTATGGATGTCTGATTTAACAGGAATAATTGCTATCTGTGTTGGTGCAAGCCATAATGGGAAGTATCCTGCAAAGTGTTCAATAGCAAGTGACATAAATCGCTCTAATGAACCAGCAATAGCTCGATGAATCATTACAGGTGTTTGCTTATTTCCTTCATTATCAGTATAAGTTAACTCAAAACGAGCTGGTTGAACAAAATCAAGTTGAGCTGTCCCAAGCTGCCATTCTCTCCCGAGGGCATCCCGGAATTGGAAATCTAGTTTAGGTCCATAGAATGCTGCTTCTCCTTCAATACGTTTATAGTTTAAGTTATTTTCTTTCGCAATATTTTCAAGAATTGATTCTGCGGTATCCCATAGTGCATCATCTCCGATATATTTATCGAGGTTTTGTGTATCACGAACTGATAGGGAAACCCAATAATCACCTTCATTAAACATATTCATTGCAGTATAAAATTCTTTGATAATAGATACAATGTTGTTTACTTCTGTTTGAATTTGATCTGGCGTACAGAAAATGTGCCCATCGTCTTGAGTGATAGAACGAACACGTGATAGACCCATAAGTTCACCGGCCTGTTCATCACGGTATACCATTGTTGTTTCTGCAAAGCGTAATGGTAGGTCACGATACGAACGAGGTTCTGCGTCAAAGATTTGTGTATGGTGTGGGCAGTTCATCGGCTTCATCACAAACTCTGCGTCTGACTTACCGGTTACGTGGAATAAATCATCTTTATATTTTTCCCAGTGTCCTGATGTTTTGTAGAGGTCTGATTTGGTGATATGAGGAATACACACTTGTTCATATCCATACTGTTCTTGGATTGAGCTAATTTTTTCTACAACAAGATTTCTAATTTTTGTACCCTTTGGGGTAAAGAGAGGGAGTCCTGGTCCTACTTTTTCTGAAAAGGTAAAAAGACCTAATTCTTTACCAATTTTTCTATGGTCTCGTTTTTTTGCTTCTTCTTGATTATGAATATATGCATCCAGTTCTTCTTTGGTATTAAAAGCAATTCCGTATACACGTGTAAGCATTTTATTTTTTTCATCTCCACGCCAATACGCTCCTGCAACACGATCAAGTTTAAATGCATTCATGTCAATTTCTTCTTTGAAATTTTCAACATGTCCACCTCGACATAAATCAGTGAAATCTCCTGAGGTATAGAGTGTGATATCTTCACCACGAGATTCGATTTCATTAATGAGTTCTTGTTTATACTCGTTTCCAGCAAAGAATTCTCGGGCCTCAGCTGGAGTAACTTTTTTTGCCTCAAAAGTTGTCCATGAATTTGCAATTTTTTTCATGGTTTTTTGAATATTTTTTAGATCTTTATCTGAAATAGGATGAGTAAAATCCATATCATAATAAAATCCATTTTCAACAGCAGGTCCGAGGGTTATTTTTGTATCAGGGTATAGCTTAAGTACAGCTGCAGCTAATAGGTGAGCAAGTGAATGTCGTTTTTTTTCTAAATTGTTCATAGTGTTATACATAATTTCTCAATAATTTGCTAAACAAAAAAATCGCCTAGCAAGTATGCAAAAAGCATCTTGCTAGGACGATTACATAACCGCGGTTCCACCTAGCTTCTGATTATATATAACCAGCACTTGAGAATCCAGATTAGGTTCTTTTTGTGAACTTGAAATTATTTCAATTATGGTTGGTAGCCATAACAATCTCTGATATCTATAGAATATCATATTACGTGAAGCTATCAATAATGTAAGTATGGTATGATACACGTATTATGAAAAATTATGAATCAGGATTTAATCTACCTGGAATTATTAAAAGTTTTAAAAATTCAGCTCGTGGTTTTCAGGTCTTATTAAAAAATGAATATAACTTGTATATTCAGATTGGTTTTGGTTTCTTAGCTACTGTTGCTGGTTTTATTTTTAATCTTTCTTTTGATGAATGGGCAATACAAACAGCAGTTATTGGCTTAGTTATTTTTTCAGAGCTAGTAAATACTGCTATTGAGAAAACAATGGATTTGGTTCAACCAGAATATGATGAGCGTGTCCGAGATATTAAAGATTTAGCTTCAGGTTCTGTCCTGTTTATGGTACTTATTTCAATTGCAACTGGTTTGTTTATTTATCTTCCTAAAATTTTTATTTTATTGTAAAAAACACCGATATAATATCGGTGTTTTTTAAATAGCTTGATTTTCTTGTGCTATTGAATCAATGGTATTGATATTTCCTGTTACTTTTTTAATTTCAAATTGAGGTACATTTTTTGAAGAATTTTCCATTTCTTGGAGAGTATATACTTTTTCTGTATTAACCCATATCCCGTTGAGAATAGCTATTGTTGCTACGGCCAAGAGTCGTATAAAAGAGAGCGCAGTCATATATAAATAATTTATGGTTACTAATGAATAAATACTATTATTAAGTACATTTATTATACTATATTTTTTTAGAAAAATATATTATTTTTCTAATTTTTTAATACCATTAATGATTATGGTTTTTTGATTATCACGATCAGAAGCGGTAACTTGAGCGGCAATTATAGTGTCTGGCATTATAATGTCTTTATTTGATTCATATGTTTTTGGGAAAACAACACCTTCTATAGTTCCAGTAAAATCACTGAGAGTTATAAATGCCATTTTTTGTCCTTTCTTTGTTGTTATCTCCTTTACCTGTTCAATAATTCCACCAATAACTGTTTTTTGACTATCTTTTATTTCATCCTCAAGAATCATATTGATGTTGGATTTTGATTTTTCAAAACGACTTCGGAATGACTCAAGAGGGTGACCTGAAACATAGACGCCAAGAATTTCTTTTTCCATTGCTAATTTATCTTCATGAGACATCGGCTCTGTTTCTTTGAGCGTTATGTGAGAAGTATTATCTCCAAATAGGGAACCTTGGTCAGCATGCATTGATTTTTGCCCTTTGTTATAAGCCAGTAGCTCTTCTAGGTTGTAGAGTAATTGCCCTCGTTCTCCAAACGAATCAAGTGCTCCTGCCATAATGAGTGCTTCAAGTGATTTTTTATTAAAGTTTTTATGGCGAATACGATTGAGTAAACCTTCTAAGGATTCAAATTTACCAGCTCGCTTTCGCTCTTCAATAATTGCATCTGCAATTGATTCACCGAAATTTTTAATGGTATAAAAACCAAAACGAATTGCTTTATTTTCTGGATCTTCAGGGTTGTCGACAACCGTAAAGCCTCCAAAACATTCATTAATATCAGGAGGAAATACCTTAATATTCATATTCTCACATTCATGAATAATTGCCGCAATTTTATCAGTATCCCCTGATTCAGCGGTAAGCATGGCGGTCATATACTCCACAGAATAATTAGCTTTCATGTATGCTGTTTCGTAGGTAATTCTTCCATAACTTGCAGCGTGAGATTTATTAAATGCATAGGCTGCGAAAACTTCAATTTGTCGCCACATTTCTTTTGCAGCTTTTTTATCCATACCTCGTTCTATACATCCACCAACAAGTTTTTCTTTTTGTTCGGCCATCATTTCAGGAATCTTTTTTCCAATCGCCTTTCGTAATTTATCAGCCATCCCCCAATCGTATCCAGCTAAATCTACGGCAATCTGCATCACGTCCTCTTGATACACCATAATTCCATAGGTAGGTTCAAGAATTTCTTTCATTCGTGGATCAAGATATTCAACTAATTCTGGATTGCGTTTACGTTCAATATAATCAGGGATGAATTCTAATGGTCCAGGTCGATATAATGCAATCATAGCTGAGATTTCATAGATATTTGAGGGTTTCAATTCCATGATATATTTCGTCATTCCAGATGAAGCCATTTGGAATACACCCATTGTAGAACCACGAGCAAGTAACTCATATGTCTTTGGGTCGTCAAGATTAACCGTATTCAAATCTATATCAATACCTCTAATTTCTTTAACAAGCTGTACTGCGTTAGCAAGAATTGTTAAGTTTCTAATTCCCAAAAGATCAAATTTTGGCATATTTACAACACCATCTCGATCTCCTGTATACATGTCATACTGGGTAATAATTTTCCCACCTTTCGGATCCATTTGGACTGGGCAAAAATCATCGACGCGGGTAGGGGAGATAACCACTCCCGCAGCATGAACAGAAATATGACGAGCACAACCTTCTATTTTTTGTGCTAAATCAATAATTCTTTTTGTATCAGCATCTTGGTTGTATAAATCTTTCAGTTCTTGTTCCTCTTTTAAAGCTCTTTTTATGGTCATTGGAAATCCTTGAGCTCCCATTGGGATTAATTTTGCAATCACATCTCCTTTTTCGTATGGGTAATCAAGAGCACGCGCAACATCACGTACTGAACCACGAGCTGCCATCGTACCAAAAGTTCCAATTTGGGCCACTGCCTTATTCCCATATTTTTCACGTGCGTAATCAATTAATTTATCACGATAAATATCAGAAATATCCAAGTCGACATCCGGAATACCTTTTCGTCCGGGATTCATAAATCGTTCAAACGGTAATCCCATTTCCAATGGATCTACTTTGGTAACAAAGTTTAAATACGATACCAATGACCCAGCTGCAGAACCTCGAGTGTTTGTATAAATACCCATATCTTTCGCAGCTTGCACAAGATCCGCCATGATTAAGAAGTATGAAGAATATCCTTTTGATTGAATAATACCAAGTTCATATTCAATTCTTTCTTCGACTTCCGGTGTACGTTCCATACCTCGTTTGCTAATCCCTTCATACGTTACTTCTCTTAAATAGTCATCATAATTTTTACCTTCTGGTATATCAATATCAGGAAAGTACCAAGAATCAATATCGATTTCTAAATCACAACGGTTTGCTATATTCACAGTATTTTCAATAGCTTCTGGGTAGTCTTTGAATTTTTCTAACATTTCTTCTGTGGAAGCAAAATGAAAATCTCCACGCATAAAACCGGAACCAATTTTATTTCCTGTTGTAGAAACACCTAATAGGGTATCAAACGCCTCGCGATCATCAGGGTTAATATAGTGGTTGTTGTTTGTAGCAACGAGAGGAGCTCCTGTTTCTTGTGATAATTGAGCAATATCTTTATTTATTGTTTCAAGACCATCTATATGATCATTAAACATAATCTCTAGGTAATAATTTTCTTTACCAAAAATGCTTTGATACTCTTGTACTATTTCTTTTGCCTTATTAAATTGTTTTGTAATAATTGCTTGACCGACTTCACCAAAAATAGGCCCTGACATACAAATAAGACCTTCGGAATGTTCACGTAACAATTCTTTATCCATTCGTGGTCGATAATAAAAACCTTTTATGTATGATTGGGTGACCAATTTCATTAAATTTTTATACCCAGTTAGATTGTAGGCAAGAAGTGTGAATGGATATCGTTTGTTATCAATACCATGGTCTTTTTGTTCCATGGTTCTAAATGCCATGTATGCATCAACACCAATAATGGGTTTAATATCGTTTTTAAGACACTGTTTATAAAATTCAATACATCCATACATTGATCCGTAATCTGTTATGGCTAAGGCATTCATTTTATCCTCTTTTGCTTTAGCTATCATATCTGGAATTTTTGATAACCCTTGGAGGAGTGAGTAGTGTGAATGGTTATGTAAATGTATAAATTTTTGAGACATATTAAGAGTATATCAGAGATTGTGTAATTCATTTATATTTTATTTTTTTATGTATATAATAGATAGCAATTATTCTATTTTTATTTTTTGATAGAATATTTTAAATTTATTTATTATTATGAAGAAAAAAGGTTTTACATTAGTAGAGTTACTTGTTGTTGTTTCAGTAATTGGGGTATTAACAACAGTTGTTCTTTCATCATTGAATGATGCTCGAGATAAGGCAAAAGAAAAGGCTATTTTAGCTGAAGTTCGAAGTGTGTACCAAGAGGGTGAAATTTATTATTCAGGTTCTTTCGAATATGCACCTGGAATTAAATCAATTTCAAATTGCCCTACCTCTGAAGATGCATCATGGGGATTCTTAGGTACAGAAAAAGGACTTGCACTTATTAATTCAATTAAAGAGAAGGCAGGTGCAACAAATCCTTATGACGCAACTTGTGCAATTTCTCCAGAAAGTTGGGTAGTATCAGTTAATGTTTATGACGCAGGTGTTCTTGCTTCATCAACATTGGTAAATACTGCTTATGCACAATCAATTGAAGGATATATTTGTTTTGATAATGGGCGACGTGTGCAAACATCAAATAATACTATTCAGCTTGATAGTAATGGCGATGCGCGACAAGACCCTGTTGGACCAGGAATTGAAGTCGTTTCAGCTAACGTGTTTGCGTGTCAACAATAATACTCTTAACATTAGAATTTTAGTATTCTAATGTAACAATCTATATATTCACTTCTTTGCTCTTATGCAAAGTTATCAATAGTTATTGATATGCTATAAAAAATATGTCTGATAACATAATTAACATATGAAATAATTTAAATCGCCTTGATGAACCGGGTGTCATACCTTTTATCATGGGGTCCCGATCGGGAGATCCCATGACTCCAGTACAACACCGTAGTGGCTCTCTTAACGAAAAATTCCTTCAATTACGAAGAAAAAGTGTCTTATTAGGACATTCTATCTACACTATATACCTCGTATATAGTGTGTGATATATGGATTGTTACATTATAATACTATTATTATGAATACGTACGAACACATAATTGAACTTGATAATATACGAGAAGCATACCTCGAAGTGGTTCAAAAACTCGAAGAATCAAACCGTACGTATCGCTACCGTGCCATAGATGGCTATACTCTGAGTGATTATGATTTTATTTCTGAGCAACTTATTCAAGATATTCAAACAGAGATAATACAAGAAAAAAAGATCACTCCTGCATTAGAAATGCATATTCCAAAAAGAAACAAACCAGGAACTCGGCCCGTGTACATTCATACAATAAAAGAGAGGGTTAAAGCACAAGCAATCTATCGTGTTATTGCTCCTATTTTTGATGATTATTTTTCCCCATATCTTTTTTCATATAGAACATCTCACCCTCATTATAAGGCTATTAGAACGATTGTTCGTAAGTATAAAAGAGACCTTTCTGGATATATGATAATTGGTGATATATCAAGTTATTCTGATATTATTAATCCAGATATTTTAAAACAACAAATTAAGAAAATAGGTTTTGAGCAAAAGGTAAACTCACTACTTGATTTATACGTTGACGCACAACTGATTGAAAAAGGAGTCATCTCGTCATCTCCTCATGGTATTATTACGGGTTTGCCAATTACCGTAATGTTTAATAATTTATATTTAGATTATTTTGATAAACAAATTGGCGGGCAGGTAGCATTGTATCGTCGGGTAGGTGATGATTTTATTGCATTTGATACATACGAAAACTTACAGAGTATTCATAAAAAAATGGTTGCGTTACTAGTTAATGTTAAAATTCAACCAGAATATCAAAAAATATCTCTTCAAAAAACATCAGAACCATTTACTTTTTTAGGGTATCTTTTTTGTAATGGTGTAATTTCTATCCCCCATCAATCAATTAAAAATATTCAAATACACATTCGAAAATCTCTAGCATTTTATCAGTTTAATACTCAACAAGAAAAAATCACATTATTTAAAAAAAATCTTTTTCAGGGAACATCATTAAAACATTATTTTATACAAATTATTCGACAGTATAATCATGTGAATGATGTTGAGCAAATTAAATTCCTTTCTCAGTATTTTTACAAAAGAGTAGTCATTTATTTCTTTGGTTCTTACTCTCCTCGTAATCATCGAAAAACCAAAAAACTTCTTAAAGATAAAAAGATTAATACTCCTTCATTAATGAAGTATTATATTGCATTTCATACTGGAGCATACAAAGGTAAATACTTAAAGTACATAAAATAACCATGAATACTATTAAACAACAAATAAATTTATTTAAAAAACGAAGTCAGATTCGTACCGAAATGCACCCAATTACCTTTGATAGACATGCTCGAAATTATATAAAAAAACTCATCAGAACATATAAAAAAAATATTCTATCTCTTTTTGGGATTGTATTGTTGATTAGTGTAATTGAGATAGTTATCCCGCTTGTTGTTAACGTTTTTTTAGAAAGATTTGGTTTTAACTTACAGTTACAAAATCTTTACATTATTCTCTCTATTCTTGTACTTATTCTTATTTTGTATATTACTGCTAATTATTTTGCTATTGGTATACAAAAAAGAATTAGTTTAGATATTATTAATCAAATACGAGAAGATTGGTTAAAGATATATTTAACAAAAAATCCGGTACGTTTTAATAATAGAGATAAGGGGAGTATTTACGTGAAAATAAGCTATCACCTTTCTTTACTGCAAATGGGTCTTAACAACTCACTTTTTAATTTTTTTCAATGGGGGTTATTTATGAGTGGTCTTTTGGTTGTTACTGCTGTCTTAGATACTCGTTTGTTTGTTATTTCTCTTTTTTTTATTCCACTTAATCTTATTGTTCTTTTTATTAGCTATGTATTATCTGCACATTATTTAGCCAAAGATCAAACTCTTTACTCTAAATTACTTCGATATATTTCTGATACCTTTAATAATTTTCAGCTTATAAAAGCATTAAAAAAAGAGAATGAATTTCTTAAGAATGTTAAGCATATTGTTGAGTTAGATAATTATTTCCGAATAAAAAGAGAAATTGTATTAAACTTGGGTAATAAAATTATTTTTGTAGTAGTAACCTTACTTTCTGCAGCTATGTATTTAATATATTTATACTTTCCTTTTATTTCATTAGATACAACTGTTGCTTCGGTAATCCAGGTACTTATTTTTGCATTACATTTAAAACTTATTTATCTTAGTTTACGTATTGGGTTATTTTATTTCCCGCTAAAGTTGGGTTTATATTTATGTGTCCCTCATGCGATAAATAAAAAGTCTAAAAAAATATCCAATATTTCTTCTTTAAAATTTCATGCAAAAAAGGTGCGACTTCACAATCAAGGAGAGTATTTTAAAAATCTCTCATTTCAGTTTGAAAATAGTAAAAGCTACCTATTTCATGATGGATCTCATACCTCTAATAATCTTGAATATCTTTTTCCAGGCATGGCACCAAAATCAATAGGAAGAAATTGGGTTGTTACTGTTAATGATAAACGCCTAACTTATAATCAATGGAACAAGTCTGATAAATCTATCTATATGATTAATCCAAGTATAGAGAGTGAAGTAAGTCTTTATGAATTTTTTAATAATACGTTTGATATTGAGGTGTTAAAAGATTTTTCTATTTTTGATTTTATTTTTGAGAAGAAAAGGTTTCTTGGGGAAATATTAACTTCTGAACGTACAAGTTTTACTGATGTATGCTTATTACAAATTGCATACTGTTTGATTCACCAACCTGAAATAATTATTATTGATGCAAGTGTAGTTGATATTAATTATCCAAAAATCAGACAAGCTCTTGATATTTTAAACTCACAATCAAGAGGTATTATTATTTCCTTTAGTTATCTAGAAAAACCTCCGCAAAATTATGATGTCATTTATACAATTTAGTAAAAATAAAATTAATAAAAGAAAAAAAATACTCAAAAAGGTTTTTGTGTGGTTTTTTGTCGTCATATCTTTTCTATTTTTTATATCACTATTATTAAGTGATTCTTTTTTGGAAGAATATCCTCATAGCGCTAAGACAGAAGAACACTTTTCGTATGATTTTTTTGGAGATATATATTTTAATGACATGGATGGTTTTGATGCATATTCTCAGTTAACGTATGATGTCATAAATTCTGCTTCTGATTCAATACATATGGCAATGTATTCTATTAGTGATCAAAATATTGTTCAGCTATTGAATAAGAAAAAACAAGCTGGTGTAGATGTGCAAATCATTATTCCCAAGAGTAAGGGGGTTCAACATGAATATACCTTTGGGCTTACTGATTTAGAACCTATTGAAGTAGGTAGTATTTCTTCTCAGAATGAATCAACAGATAGTGGTATGAATGGGGAACTAATGCATCATAAATTCATACTTGTAGATGCCGATACGGATAATAGACAGCTTTTATTTGGAAGTTCAAACCTAACATATCTTCAGCAAAAATTTGATTCAAGTTTTCAATTATATACTCGAGATGCTTTTATGATTCACTCTTTTTTCGAAGAATTTAAACTTCTTAAGAGGGATATTAATGGTCTCAAGAAAATTCGATCAGGAGTATTCCAACCCTTTACCTCTAAAGGAATATATTCAAATGGTTTTATGGAAACTTGGTTTGGGCCTGGTTTTCAAAAAAATTCAATAAAAGAAAGAATTTTAAAAGATATTGAAGAAGCAAAGCATTCTATTGATATTATTGGTTGGCGTATTAATGATATTGATATCTTGAACGCACTTGTTCGAAGTACCAAAAGAGGGGTGGGGGTGAGAATTCTTGTTGATGATTATTATATGTGGGATGAGTTGTCTGTCTCTCAAAGAACAATAAACAGTAACGTAATACAGGTAGCGAGTGATTCTTATATGCATGTCATAAAAGACAACATTATTAATTTTAACGAAGAAAATATATCTGATAATTTTAATCCTTTTTTGCACCATCACGTCATTATTATTGATGATACAAATCTTATCGCTGGAAGTAATAATTGGACACAAGGAGGTTTTTTCTACAACGATGAATCTATTATCGTAACCAATATTGATGCCCTAGTAACTGAATATCGGGAAGAATTTGATTATTTATATAATCTTTTAGTAGCGGATACTTTCAATTTTAATTTAGACAATAATAAATTAGAGATTCTTAATTCTGAATACTCTGATACTAGCTCTTTGGTTGTGTATATTGAAAAAAGTAAACCTCATTGGGAAGGAGAAATTTGCTATCAGACTTTTATTAATCAAAATATAGAAATAATTATTCCAGATATTTGTATTACTGATACTACCCGATTTTTTATCACCGAGGGTGATACTCTTAAAGCAAGTGCATATATCTATGAATAAAAAATACACACATATTGTTGGGATTGATGAGGTAGGTCGAGGTCCAATAGCTGGGCCAGTATCGGTGTGTGCTTTTTATATTCCTTGCCAAAACAACACAAAGGTTTTACTTGCGCTTGATGGTATTACAGATTCTAAAAAACTGAGTGAAAAAAAACGGGAGCAATATTTTGATATCATTAAAGAGCTTTCCAAAAAAGGTGAATGTGGATATGCTATTGCACATGTTTCTGCAAAAAGTATTGATACAAAGGGGATTATTACCGCACTTACTTCTGCATTACAAACTGCATTACAAAAAATAAATTTAAACCCTCAGACAACATTTATTTATTTGGATGGTGGTTTATATGCGCCAGAAAATTATGATCAGGAAACAGTTATAAAAGGAGATAGTAACATTCTACATATTAGTGCTGCTTCTGTTATTGCAAAGGTGCTTCGTGATAAAAAAATGATTAATTACGCAGAGAAATATCCTCATTATGGATTTGAACAACATAAGGGGTATGGAACAAAAAAACATAAGGATGCTATAGATACATATGGGGTAACCAAGATTCATAGGAAGACGTGGATAAAAAATTGACAAATATTATTAATTAATGTATTTTTAATTTAGAAACCTTAATAAAATGAATCATGAGTGTATTCAATAATATGTTTCCTTCTGATTTTGAAGATAATTCATATGTATATGCTTCTTTTATAAAAGAAAATCAGGGTATTCCCAAAATCTCTTTTATAAAAAAAATGCATGAATTACGACCTATCGGAGGAACATTAAGATTACAAAATGAACAATGGTTTGATGTGGAAATTTATCTTAAAGCATTAGGTTTTTTACTAGAATCATTATGTGATAATAATAATTTTCTTTATTCAAAAGAACAACAGGAAGAAATACTTGTTAATGAGCGTAATCGGGATAGTGAACGTGGCGAATATGCCCCTTACTTTCGAGTTGCGGTGTTTAATTTTTTAAAAAAAACAGGAACCTACCCCTTACATATGACATACATTGGTCATGTTCAAGGTAGAGACAAGAGCCTAACAAAGCATTTGTTTTATATTCAAGAGTGTCTCACTTTTATGAACAATGAGCGTGTTTATCTTCTGTCTTCTTCACGTGAGTATTATCAGTTTAGAAAAATATTCACAGATACCTATAGTGTAGGTATGTTCGATTTACCTTATTCAGTTAATCATATTTATAAGGGGAAATTTCAGGCATATTACATCCTACTTAAGAAACTTATTATTTTTTACAATCAAAAAAAATCCTCTAAAAATAAAGAAGAGGCAAAAAATTTCATTAAGTTCCTTAATGAAACTCAAGAAACTCGTTAATTGTTTAAATTAACGAGTTTTATATTGACAATATATATATTTATGATATTATATATCATGAAGTCAAGACATAGGGTCAAGACATAACTTTTAAATTCTTTATACAAATGAATACTCATTTACCAAACTTTTTCAGTGCAGGGCTCTTTGTTCAAAATATGAATGTACTTACGGTACTTCATAAAAAGTACTCGGTAACTAAGTTACCTGGAGGAACTTTTAATGGCGATTTACGAAATTGGGAAGTCCGAGGTGAAGGTGGTGCTTTTTATAACCCTTTTCAAAAAAAGATGTTAAAAAGAAGCTTATAAATACGATACAAAAATCGTACAGTAAGGAAACCTACCTAAATCACAAAAATAATTTCTTGGCTCTTGTAGATTATGTTGTAAATAATATGACAACACCACAAGAAATTCACTTAGTTGTTGAAATGATTGAAGAGACAGGAATTATTCCTGTAGAATTAGATCTTGCATTAGAGCAAGAAATAACCGAATCTTTCAGTCAATATTTTTTTACGATTGGAACAGCGTATACATACAATAAAGATCGTAATTCAATTATTGAAATTAAAGATTTTTCTTGTGATATACCAGAGAATGATAGAGATTTCTTCTGTAGAGACATGGATATAGATAAAATAGAAATTTTAGATATTCTTGATGTTTCTAGGGGTTATTCTGAAGATGGTAAGACTGCAAAAAGAGAAATTAATACTGCTCATAAGCATAAGAATGCAATTAATGGGTTTATTATGAATGCTCAAAAAACACAAACCATGTAAATTTAAACTCACTATTTTTAAAGAAATAGTGAGTTTTTTCTTGCCAAAAGTACTTCTATACGTATACTAGAAAACATTATGGTAATTCGAATGAGACATACACGAGCGCATACTAAAAATCGACGCTCGCATCACGCACTAAAAACTGCCAAAAATACAATTACTGCTGAAGGGCAACGACATCGAGTTGATATGGAAACAGGAATGTATAGAGGGAGACAAGTTATTGACGTGTCAAAAAAGGCAATTAAAAAAGCAAAAAAACAAGCCTAATACAATGATTAAAAAAGAACGTATATATTTTGTATATAGTTCTTTTTTCGTTATACTGTATCTACTATGGCAAACAGAACATTGCACCGATCAATTCTTTTACAAACGCTCTACGAATGGGACATACAGGGTTTGAATAATGAACGTATACAAAACTATCTTGAATATGTTGTTTATTCTTTTAATAACCTCTCAGAGCAAGATATTTCTGAGTTATTGGGCCTAGCTCAAAACATTGGAAAAAAACAAGTAGTTATTGATGAAATTATAGAAAAGGCCGCCCCTGATTGGCCTCTTGCTAAAATTTCTATTACTGACAGAAACGTACTTCGTATTGGGCTATACGAATTACTTTTTGGGGATCACCAAGTGGTACCACCTAAGGTGGCTATTAATGAAGCCGTTGAGTTGGCTAAGCGTTTCGGAGGGTCCAAATCTAATAAATTTGTTAATGGTATATTAGGTGCTGTGTATCGAGAAATTGGTGAACCTGGAAAAGATCAAGTCACCAAAACAAAAATGCCAGAGGTGCCGTTTGAAGAAATGCCTATTGATAAAAAGGGTTCAGCTGTTGTATATAGTATTGATGAACATGGTGTTATAAGAATTGGTATGGTTCATGATATTTTTGGTTATTGGACCCTCTCAAAGGGTGGAATTGAAGAAGGTGAAACCACTGAAGAGGGAACAATACGCGAAGTAAAGGAAGAAACTGATTGGGATATATCTATTGTCTCGTTACTTGGAGAAAATGAATATATTGCATATCATCCAGAGCGTGGACCAGTTCGAAAACAAGTTCAATACTTTCTCGGTAAATCTGATTACACACAACCAACATTAGAAGTTGGTTCAGGTGGACTGGATGATGTGCGTTGGTTTGAGCTTGGTGAAATTTCTGATTTAAATATTTATGAAGATGTTTCTCAGATGCTTATTAAATCTATTGAAATAATAACAGGAAATAATGATACAAAAGATGATTCCTTGCAAGAAGATGAATAAATGTAAAAAAATACCTCTTTTATTATTATCTTTTATTATTATCTTTATATTATTTTTATTCCAACAGGATTTTTTGGGCAACCAACAGTCTCTTGAACCTGATCAGAATTTAGGTGAAATTACTAATACTATGAATAAATACATATCATTTGAAAAAAAATTACATATATCTTTTTCTGATAAGAATTTGTTGCAACAAGCCTTTATTCATCGCTCATATATAAACGAACATAAGGGGACACAATTAAAACATAATGAACGTTTAGAGTTTCTTGGTGATGCGGTTTTGGAATTAGTCGTTACCGATTTTCTTTTTACAAAATATACTTCAGTTCCCGAGGGAAGATTAACCGCATATCGATCCGCTCTCGTTCGTACCGAGAGTATTTCCGCAGCAGCACGAAAGATGGGCATGAATGACTTACTCATGTTATCAAAAGGTGAATCTCAAGACCAAGGTAAGGCACGTGATTATATTCTTGCGAATACCTTTGAGGCTTTTGTTGGTGCTGTGTATATAGATCTAGGATATGAGGCTGCAAAAAATATTATTGCAGAGACACTCTTTCCCAATATAGAGTCTATTATTGCAGATGGGACCTGGCGTGATGCTAAATCATTTGTACAAGAAAAAGCTCAAGAAGTATATAGCGAAACTCCAAGCTATGAACTTGTTTCTGCTGTAGGTCCTGATCACGATAAGCATTTTATTATGGCAATTTATTTTGGAGATAAAAAAATTGCTGAAGGGTCTGGAAACAGTAAACAAAAAGCTCAACAAGATGCAGCGCAAAATGCAATTACCCAAGAGGGTTGGGAAGATTATTAAAAAACACCAGAAATTAATTCTGGTGTTTTTTAATAAATTGTCGTATACGCCACTCTTGAGGTGTGTATTTAGGAATCTTTATTTTATTACTACGGATTCTCTTTACTAATTTAATAAGTTTCTCGAGTCGTCTTTTCGGATATATATTTCTTGATTTCATGGATTTCTTTGTTTTTTAAATTCTATCAACTATTCTTGCTTAAGACCATATGTGATATAATTATCTCAACAAGAAATTATGCATTTAAAACGCTTAGAATTAAATGGATTTAAATCATTCGCTCATAAGAGTGAATTTGTTTTTGATGTTCCTATTATCGCTATTGTTGGGCCAAACGGTTCAGGTAAATCAAATGTTGTAGAAGCCATTCGTTTTGTATTAGGTGAGCAATCAGTAAAATCAATGCGTGGAAAAACAGGTGCTGATTTGATTTTTAAAGGTTCACGTGAGATTCCTAAAATGTCTCGAGCATCAGTATCAATTGTTTTTGATAATATTGATAGGGTTTTCCACTTACACCAAGATAATAATAATCGTATTAATGTTGATTTCGATGAAGTAGTTATCACACGGGAGGTCTATTCTGATGGATCTAATAAGTATCTTATTAATGGAAATGAGGTACGAATGAAAGATGTTCATGAGCTTATTGCTTCAGTTAATATTGGTGCATCTGGTCACCATATTATTTCTCAAGGAGAAGCTGATCGTTATTTAAATGCAAACGTTAAAGATAGACGTGAACTTATTGAAGAAGCTCTTGGATTAAAGGTTTATCAATACCGTATTAAGGAATCTGAACGTAAACTCCAACGAGCAGAAGATAACATGAGAGAATCTGAATTGTTACGACGTGAACTTGCTCCGCACATTCGTTTCTTAAAACGTCAGGTTGATAAAATTGAGAAAGCAAAACATTTACGTATCGAGTTAATGAGTCAGTATCAAGTTTATTTTGCCCAGGAAGACTATTTACGGAGGAAGTTGGGAAGTGATTTAGATATTGAACGAGAGCAGGTTCAAAAAGAATACGCTGAGGTTCAAAGGTTTATTGACAACTACGGCGATTCAAATGAAACAGATGTTTTTCCAGAGGAGTTAGAAATTAAAAAAGCACAAAATCAGATTAATGAAATTAATCGTAAAATAACTTCAGAACGTCAAGAACTAGGAAGAATTGAAGGAATGATTTCTCTCCTTGAAAAACAACAGCGTGATGCCCAGAGTAATAATAATACACAGATTGAAACAACTCACCCTGGATTTTCTTTTGAGGTTGTACGTGAGTTTCTCACTGATCTTCTTACTCAAATTGATTTAATGGGGGTAAGTACACGTATTACATTTGGAACCATTAAGAAAAGTATAGAAGACTTTATTAAGACTCCTGTTAGTGAGATACAAACAGAAAGTAGGCAAATTGATAACACAAAAGAAATTTCTGTTTTAGAAAACAGTAAAGTAAGTATTCAAAAAACAATTAGTGAATTTCAACTTATTATTGATTCTACTGAAGTTTCTATTAAGCATTGGGAAGAATCTCTTCATGAAAAACGTGCCCAATATCAAGAGTCACAAAAACAATACTATGAATACGTAGCTAAAAAGAAAGAACTTGATGCTCGTAGGCAAATAATTATGAGTCGTGATGAATCACTTGGTCTTCGAAGTAACGCTCGTAATGAAGAATACACAGAAGCAAAAGTTCTTTTAGGTGTTGATAGTATTGAATATCAATCTATTGCAGTTGAACACGAATTAGAAATAACTGCTCAAACTCAAGAGCAATTACGAAGAGAGATTGAACGAATTAAAATTCGACTTGAAGATATAGGAGGTGGATCTGGAGTTGAATTAATTAAAGAATACGAAGAAACAATGGAACGAGATCAGTTCTTGGAAAAAGAAATTACTGACATCTCAACATCCATTGAGTCATTGCAATCAATTATTTCTGAATTAAAGGAATCACTCAATGCTCAATTTGATATTGGTGTACAAAAAATTAATAATGAGTTTGACAGATTTTTCAAACTCATGTTTGGAGGAGGTAAGGCCCAATTAAATCCAGCTGAGATCAAAAAACGAAAAAAGAAATCCAACCAAGAAGATCAATTAAATATTATCGATGAATTAGAGGAAGAAGAATCTACTGAATATGGAATTGATATTAATGTTCAGTTACCACGTAAAAAGGTTTCTGATTTAGATATGCTTTCTGGAGGGGAACGGTCGCTTACCTCAATTGCTTTACTATTTGCACTTTCACAGGTAAATCCCCCTCCATTTTTGGTGCTTGATGAAACTGATGCTGCGTTGGATGAAGCTAACTCACAGCGTTATGGTGACATGGTGGAATCACTTTCTAAATACTCACAACTTGTTGTGGTTACGCATAACAGGGAAACAATGAGTCGAGCACAGACCTTATTTGGAGTTACGCTCGGGCGGAATGATGCATCAACCACACTATCATTGCGACTTGAAGATGCCAAAAAATATGCAAAATAAAAAACAGAATTTATATTCTGTTTTTTATTTATCGTAAGTTCGGCAATGATACTTTTCTCCGGTTGATCCATCTTCCCAAAAGAAGAACTGATTATGGGTTGTTTCATACATTGCGTAGGAAATTAGATACCCTTGTTCATTTGGAAAAGGTGAAATATTACAAGCACTTTGATAGTAGGGGCTAATATTCATACCTTTACTGTAGTAATAAATTGATTGACAATCATCAAATAGAGAAAGTCCTGAAATATAAGGAAGGAGATCATTATAAAAATCTTGGTTGTAGTAACCACTCACACTTGCATCTTGAGCACATACTCCGATCCAATCAGCACCATGACGACTATCTGGATAGTGCCCATTATCTGTATAAAACAATTCAAATCCATTTCTAAATTCTCTGATTACTGCTGCTGTTCGTGCATCCTCTGCTTTAACTCGAGCTTCACCAAGTGATGATAAAATAACAGTGGCTAAAATTCCAATAATAGAAATCACCACCAATAATTCTATAAGTGTAAATCCTTTTTTCGTACTTTTTCTATTATACAAAAAAACACTATTTCCCATAGTGTTTTTTATAAATACGCAACATATCTTTTTAAATATTCAAGGATATTACGTGTATCTTGTTCGCGAGTATTCGACTGTAATATTACAACTGCAATATTTTTGATTTGATCGTTTGCAAGTTTAATTTGATAATAACCAATACTTGTTTGACGTGCAGCATTAGTGTATCCAGTTTTACCTCCGCGAAATTCTGGAAAACTTGATGCTTTATTGATGTTTCTCCATATGTAATCTCCATTTTCTTTAAATGAGAGTCGAGAAATATCAATAATTTGTGGGTAGTCTCTTCGTACAGCACGCATCATGGTAAATAGATCTCGGGCCGTAGAATGGTTTTCTTTTGATAATCCTGTTGGGTCACTAAAGCCAGTGTTATTCATGCCTAATTCTACAGCCGTCAACCTCATGGTGGTTACAAAAGAGTCTCGGTTTCGTTGACGTGCAATAATTTCACCGGCATCATTCGATGAAACAAGAAGAAGGGGGTAGAGAAGTTCTCTTATTGTCATTTGATCTCCTATTTTAAAACGAGCACGATTTCCTTCAACCTGTAGCTTGTCTTTAGTGATCTCAGCAAGCTCATTAGGCTCCATGGTCTGAGCAGCTGTGTATGCTGTCATATATTTTGTAATTGAGGCAATTGGATATTGAGTATGCGGTTTTCTTTCAAAAATAACTTCTCCGGTATCAAGGTCGCCAACTAAAAAACTTCGTGCATGAATACTCCCAAGTCTATCAAGCTGTTGTAGTATATATTTATTTTCTTCTTCCTCTTCCTCTGGTTCAGAATCAAAAGCAAATAAATTTTGTATTCCTGATAGCTGTGATGTACGAGATTGAGATTTCTGATTAATAAGCTGGTCTTGGTTATTAGTATAAAAAGCAATAGTTGCATTTTTATTTAACCCAAAAGTAATAGAGAAAATAGAAAAAGACCCAACAAGTAGGCATAACGCTAGGGCTAGATTAACATATTGAGATTTTTCTTTTAAGATTTTCATAAATATATTTTAACAATAGAAATATAATTTGTCAATTATTATCTCGTTGTTTTGTATGCTGACGTTGTGATTTTTTTCTATTTTTTCTGGGTTTTCGCGGGGGTGCCGCTTGAGACACTCCGCCTACAACAAGTACATAATCAATTAATCGTTTTTCAAGATTAATATTCTTAATTTTTAGTTGAATGCGATCTCCGATTTTGAATGTTTTTTTGGTTTTTTTACCGATAATAACACCTGATTGTTCTCTATATTCCCACATATCATCCCCTAAATCAAACAACCGTATCATTCCTTCTGAGCGTGATTCTTCTTCTGCTACAAATACTCCAAATTTTCCAGCTCCTGTAACAATTCCATCAAAAATTTGTTCAGGGTTTTGTTTTTTCATATATTCAACTTGTTTAAGTTTAATTGAATTTCTCTCGGCAGTAACTGCTCGTTGTTCTTGGTTTGAACTATGGTCACACATCTTTTCAAACCATTCTTGGTCATATTCAGAATTGGTATTCTGTAGCTTATGGAATAGCAGTCTGTGTGCTAATACGTCAGGATAGCGACGGATAGGTGAAGTGAAATGACTATAATATTTAAAGGCTAGTCCAAAGTGCCCAATATTATTGGTTGTGTAAATAGCTTTTTGCATTGATCGTACAATGACTGTTTGTAGTGTATCGTATTCAGGTTTACCTTCCGCTTCTTTTATAATATTTTGTAAATCTTTTACTGGGATTATTCCATCTACAAGCTTTGTATGGTAATTAAGAAGCTTGAGAAATTCTTGCAATTTTTCCATTCTATCAATTTCAGGTTTATCATGAACACGATAGATAAAAAAGTCTGCATCTTCCATGTATTCTGCAACCTTACTATTTGCAAGTAGCATAAATTCTTCGATGAGTTTATTGGTATCAATACGTTCTTTTACTTTTACGCTAATAGGAGAACCCTCTTCATCGAGTATAAATTTTACTTCATGCGTTTCAAAATTAAGCGCGCCAGCTTGGTTTCGTTTTTCTTCGTATATTTTTGCTAATCTATTAAATTCAAGTAGCTCTTCTGCGTAGAGTCCAGACTTTGCATCTAAAATATCTTGAGCTTCTTCGTAGGTATACCGTTTATTTGAGTTAATGATTGTTCTACCAAACCATTCATTTACCACATTTCCTGTTGTTGGCTCAATTTCAAAAACCGTTGAGAATGCTAGTTTCTCTTCGTTTTGATTTAATGAACATAATCCGTTTGATAACACTTCAGGAAGCATCGGAATAGTTCGATCAACCAGATATACCGAGGTTGTTCTTTTTTGGGCTTCACGATCAAGTGCAGACCCTGGTTGTACATAATGTGCAACATCAGCAATATGTATTCCAATTTCATAATTACCATTTTCTCGTTTTTGGAAAGAAAGTGCATCATCAAAATCCTTGGCGTCAGCTGGGTCTATGGTAAATGTTAAAACATCTCTCATGTCTCTCCGGTTTGTTCGTTCATTTTCAGTGATACCACGTTTTTCTAATTCATCTGCTTCATCTTCGACTTCTTTTGGAAACGAGTAGTCAAAACCTTGTTCAAGTGCAATTCCTCTCATGTAGGCATCATTTGAATCAGGTTCTCCTAAATGCTTTTCTACTTTTCCTATAAGCCTTGGTTCGTACTCAGCAATAGTGATAAATACTTTTTCTCCAACCTTTGGGTTGTCGGCGTATGTATTTGGAACAAGGATTTCAGGTATCTTAAAATTATCTGGGGTAACAATATAATGTTCTCCTTTTTTCTGTATTATTCCAACGAATCCAGATTGTGCTCGAGAGATTATTTCAGTAATTTCTCCTTCCTGTTTCTTTTCATCTGTTATTGTTACTCGTACGATATCTCTATGGAGAGCTGATTTATGAAGGTGTTTTGGTACCTCGATAACATCTCCTGTCTCTTTATTTTTTATATAAGCAATTCCATTTTTTCCAAGAGAGTATACTCCTTCAAAATCTTTTGTTGTGTTCATGGTATAGAGTATAACATGTATCTCTTAATCTTTATGAATAGCGCTTATAATACTTGCGTAATAATAAATTTTTGATAGTATCTCACCTATATGTTAATGCTAAGATTACAACGAATTGGTCGACGAAATGAACCACACTACAAGATTGTAGTAATTGAAAAAACAAAAGGTCCAAAATCTCAAAAATATATTGATATTGTTGGATCATACAATCCTAAGATGGGAGTTGTTACTGTTGATGAAGCAAAGGTAAAAACCCATCTTTCAAATGGAGTACAACCATCTGATACTGTATTTAATATGTTGATTGAAAAAGGTTTAGTAGAAGGGCGTAAAAAAAATGTTCTTCCTAAAAAATTTCCAGTTATTGATGAAGAAAAAATAGCTCGAGAAAAAGAAGAAGCTGAAGCTAAAGCGGCAAAAGAAGCCGAAGAAAAAGCAGCCGCTGAAGCAGAATCTACCGAAGAAACATCAGAAGAAGCTGTTGAAGAATCAAGCGAAGAACCTACCGCTGAAGTTGAAGAAGCATCAGAAGAAACCAAAGAAGAAAAAACAGAAGAATAATTCCTTCTGTTTTTTATTTATTCTAAAGATTTGGTGTATAATGTATATACACCTCTGTGCCATCGTCTCCAGTGAGAGCCGATAGCGGCACTCACATAGGATGATAATGGAGCTCGCACCTATCGGCTCTCATTGGAGGTGATAAAAAACAGGTTACAACCTGTTTTTTTCATATGCATATGGTACACTCGTTTTTATGAAACTATTAAAAAAAATCTTTGGAGATGAAAATCAAAAAGTATTAAAACAAGCTCAAAAAATCGTTGAACAAATCAATACACTTGAGTCAAGTATTCAACAATTATCGGATGAAGAACTGAAACATAAAACTGTTGAATTTAAGAAGCAGCTATCCGAAGGAAAAACATTAGATGATATTTTACCTGAAGCATTTGCAGTTATTCGAGAAACAGCTGTGCGAACCTTAGGGCAACGTCATTACGATGTTCAATTAATTGGAGGAATGATGTTGCATTGGGGGTATATTGCAGAAATGAGAACTGGAGAGGGAAAAACGTTAGTTTCAACTCTTCCAACCTATCTTAATGCGCTAGAAGGAAAAGGTGTTCATGTGGTAACTGTGAATGATTATCTTGCACGACGTGATGCTCAATGGATGGGGCAAGTTTTTGTTTTTCACGGACTATCAGTTGGAGTTATCAATGATAAAAATCAATCATTTATGTATGATGCCGGTCACCAAGATGTTGATGAAGAACGTGATGATTTAGGATCATTCCGGGTATTTTATGAATTTTTGAAGCCGACATCCCGAAAACAAGCATATCAAGCTGATATTACCTATGGAACAAATAATCAATTTGGTTTTGATTACCTTCGTGATAATACTACGCAAAATAAAAACATGGTCGTTCAACGAGGGCATCATTATGTAGTTATTGATGAGGTTGATTCAATTCTTATTGATGAAGCACGTGTACCATTAATTCTTTCAACGGCCGCAGATAACGCAGAGGGGTTATATGCTGCAATGAACACTATCGCAAAATCAATGAAAAAGGGGATAGACTATGAAGTTGACGATAAGCTTCGTGCTGTCTCAATTACCGATGAAGGGATAAGTAAGGCTGAAAAAGCATTAAAGATTAAGAATATTTACACCCAAGAAAATATTAAACTAGTACATCATTTAGAAACATCACTTCGTGCACAAGCGGTATTTCAACGTGATAAAGATTACGTAGTTCAAAATAACGAAGTTATTATTGTTGACCAGTTTACTGGACGCTTACAAGAAGGACGACGATACTCGGATGGATTGCACCAAGCTCTCGAAGCCAAAGAACGGGTACCGATTCAGTCTGAATCAAAAACAATGGCTTCTATTACCTACCAAAATTACTTTAAATTCTATACCAAGATTTCTGGAATGACAGGTACTGGGAAATCTTCAGAGGAAGAATTTCAAAAAGTATACGGTTTAGATGTTATTGTTATTCCAACTCATAGACCAATTCAACGTATTGATCAAACGGATTTAATTTATCAAACCGAAGAAGCAAAGTTTAAAGCCATTGCAAAAAAGGTAAAAGAAAAACAAGATAAAGGGCAACCAGTACTTATTGGTACTGTATCTGTTGAAAAAAATGAATTGCTTTCCGCATACCTTAAAAAAGAAGGGGTAAAACATCAGGCATTGAATGCGAAAAATCACGAAAGTGAAGGTGAGATTATTGCTCAAGCTGGGGTCCCTGGTTCTGTGGTTATTGCGACCAATATGGCAGGACGTGGAGTAGACATTAAACTTGGAGGAAATCCATGTACCAAAGAAGAAGAACAAGCAGTGAAAGACCTTGGTGGATTGTTTGTATTGGGTACAGAACGACATGATGCACGGCGTATTGATGATCAATTACGTGGACGTGCTGGTCGTCAGGGAGATGCTGGGGAAACACAATTCTATGTTTCTCTTGAAGACCCAATTATGAAAATATTTGGAGGTGATCGTATTAAAAATATTGTTGGGACACTTGGACTCAAAGATGATGAGGCTATTCAAAACAAAATGATTTCTCGTCAATTAGAAGGAGCTCAAGAAAAAGTAGAAGGATTCCATTTTGATGGAAGAAAGGCGATCTTAGATTATGATAATGTTTTGTCATACCAACGAGACACGGTCTATAAACGTCGACAAAAAATCCTTTTTGGTGATGTTGATGTTCTTGCTGAAATTGAACATAATATTCTTTCTGTAAACGATGAATTTACCGAAAAAATTAAAGCTAAAAAAGAAGAGCTTACAAAAGAGCAGTATAATCAAATTTTGACACAGATTTCTCTGTACGTGACTGATATGTTGTGGATGCAACACTTACAGGTTATGGATTATACACGTCAATCAGTAAACCTACGTTCATACGGTCAACGTGACCCATTGGTTGAATATAAGAAAGAAGGATTACGTCTCTATCAAGAAATGGGCGATACCTTTACTCACAAAGTTGCTGAACTTATGGCGCATGTAGAAGTTCAACAAAAATCTGCACACGCAGACACCACACAAGCTGAAGCTAATGAAAATACACCTGTTATTGAATCTGATACCATTGAGGTAGTAAAAAAAGGTGAAGTTCGTCGTGTGAAAAAAAAGAAACTACAGACGTATCTTGATGCTGGATGGAAACAAAGAAAATAAAAAACACCAACATGGTGTTTTTTATTTTTTAACATTTACATTTTCCGTTTTCGCATTTTTTACAATCTCCTTTCAAGAGAATATAAATCCCTAATACCATTACTACAATAGGAAGTGCTGGTGACCCACCAAATAGTGTTAGGTGGTAAAATACAGCCCCTGCCATGATTGCGATACCGATCACTGCAGAAATCTTTCGTGTTGATTTACAAAAGATTCCAATACCTGCAAATAATTGCCCTAATCCAACTGTAATCCGTCCAAATTGTTCTCCAAAACCAAACATGTCAATTTGTTCAAACATAGCAACTGCTGGTGCAGCACCTGTTAATTTTCCAAATGCTCCAACAAAAAGAAGAGCCGCCGAAAAAAGAATATGTGGTAAATATGTTAATATTTTTTTCATGATTATTGTATGATTAATAATAATATCAAGATTATATCATTTATATCTAACTATAAGCTAGTTTTTCTATGCGGACATCCAGCGAAACAACACGGACGTCGTTTTCCTTTTTGTATATCTTCTATCGTACGTTGAATCCTTCGTTCTCTCGTTTCCTGTTTTTTTGCAGAAGTAATCCAACAAAGGAATTCATTTCTTCCTAAGAGAGTTAAATTATTCCATAACTCTCTATCGTGTTTTTGAGTTATTAATTTCTGTACATCCAAAGGTGTTTTGTGAACTACTCCGTCTAATAATTTCATATGTATTACATTGTATCTTATTGATGGATAAGAAAAAACTCTCATGTATATTGAGAGTTTTTGTTGTGGGCACACATGTCTGTGTATCGAACCAAGTAAAAGGGTATCTTGTAAGGTTTTGAGGTTATTATAATTCTCATGAATATATACAAAAAGTTTTTGAATAACAAAGAATCTTAATAATTTAATAGCATATGTAGGGTACAGAATAATATATGACTTTACTTAATTTTGAGAATAGTAATAATGAAATTAAACAAAAAACAATTTTAAATAAAATAAATTATGTGTGGAATTATTGGATACATTGGTACCAAACCAGCTTTGAAAAAAGTCATGATAGGTCTAAAAAGACTTGAGCCAAGAGGATATGATTCTTTTGGTCTTGCTGTTATGAATAATTCAGAAATAACGGTATATAAAAAGGTCAACTTAGAAAAAGGTTTAAATGAATTTAAAGAGAATCTTCCTAATGATATTATTGGTTCAATTGGTATTGGTCATACACGTTGGGCGACTCATGGAGGTGTACATAATAAAAATGCACACCCTCACACCAGTTATGATGGCTGTATTTCTATTGTTCATAACGGAATGATAGAAAACTACAAAGAGCTTATACAAAAATATCAACTTGATTCTTTTCTCGTCAGCGAAACTGACAGCGAAATAATAGCTCATATGATTGCACTATTTGTTAATCAAGAGCAACTATCATTCAAGAAAGCCTTTGAAAAAACTGTAGGAGAAATCACTGGATCTTTTGGTTTAGTGGCTATATCTACCGCTGAGCCTGATAAAATTATGTGTGCGAAACTTGGCAGTGATTTATACATTGGCAAGGCAAACAATGGTTATTTTGTCGCATCGGCAAAATCCGCTTATCATGGTGCTGCCGGTAAGGGTTTTGCTTTGGAAGACAGAGAGATTTGTATGATTACAGAATCACAGGCAGAGGTTTGGAATTTTGATGGAAAAAAACAAATCCCTAAACTCGAAAAAACAGAAAGTGATTATGAGGATGCGGATAAAGATGGCTATCCTCATGTTATGTTGAAAGAGATCTATGAAGCACCTGAGGTGTTGCGGAATTCCTTACGTGGCAGACTTTATACAGATTTTAGCGGACTCTTACAAGTAAAACTTGGAGGTATGGAGCCTTTTTTGAAAAAGGTAAAGACCATTGATGAGATTATTGTTGTTGCCTGCGGGACAGCCTATAACGCTGGATTATTTGCAAAGGTGATGTTTGAAAAGTATGCCAATATTCCAGTATCGGTATATACCGCAACAGAGTTTGTTGATAATGATTACATCACTAAAAAAAGTTCGACAGTCCTTGCAATCTCTCAGTCAGGAACAACAAAAGACACTATTGATGCTATCAAAAAAGCGAAACGATTAGGTCTTAATACTCTTGGTATTGTTAATGCAGTCGGTTCAGAGATAGCTCGTATTACTGATGCAGGAGTCCATAACCATGCCGGACTTGAGTATGCAGTTGCTTCGACAAAAGCATTAACTTCTCAATTAGCGATTATTGGTTTGATGACAGTTTTCTTAGGAGAAAGACGTTCCTTAAGGTTGGAGGATAAACAAAATATCTTACAAGAGCTTTCTCAGTTACCTCAAGTAATTGAGAAACAACTGGAAGATCCTTTGTACAATCCAAAAAAAGTAGCGCAAACATCTGCTAAATTTGATAGTGGCGCTATTATAGGAAGTAATATACATTCATGGCTTTCTCTCGAGGCTGCGTTAAAAGTCAGAGAAATCAGCTATGCCCATTTTATGGGATATCCTGCCTCTGAACTCAAACACGGTAATATTGCCTTGGTTGATCAAAACTATCTTATCCTTGCTGTTGGTATTAATGATACTAGCTTGGCAAAGGTAAAGAATAATACCAGGCAGGTCGTTGCACGAGATGGTAATATTATTTGGGTAGGTCATACACCTCTTGATGAAGAAGGAGATAGTATTCTCTATCCTTATGATAATATCCGTATTTTTGAGCCTCTGCTTGCAAATATTCAGCTGCAGCGTTTTGCATATTACTTTGCAGATGCGAAGGGAAGGCCTATTGATAGACCTCGAAACCTAGCAAAAACAGTTACCGTTGAGTGATAATTGAATAAACAAAACCCATTCATGAGAATGGGTTTTTTATATGGGTTTATGACTTTGCTTGATAATATGACAGAAATTGTGAATAATTTTTTTGATAATAAAAATTCTTACTATATAATAATTTTAGTATGAACATTCAAAAAGAGAAAGAAAAGTTAAAAAATTTTTTAGACGGTAGAAGTTTGAACTTTACAGTAACTCATTATAGTGATGGTGAATGGGTCGCTGAATGTAATGAAATCCCAGCTATAATTACTGGAGGTATGTCAGGTGATATAACAAAGATTGATTATATGATGCGAGAGGCAATACTAACAGCAGCTAATATTGATATTGAACTTTCTGAGCAGCTCTTGAGTTTTAAAAATATTGGTTCTGCTGGTTTTCTGGTAAATATACTTGGATCACAAGATAAGAAAAAGGCAGAATATGCCCTTGCATAATTATAGAGAAGTTAAGATTAAACACGGTAAAAAATTAGATCAGATGAGAAATTTTGATCAGAAAAAATGGATGAAAATATGTTCTGGTTTGGGTCTACATGTTGTGCCTGCTAAAGGTAAGGGTTCTCATTGTGCAGTTTATAAAGATGATAAGTGTGAACCTAAAGACAGATCTTGTTTAGTTTTAACAATTCCTAAAAATACCTATAGACAGTTGCAAAGAGATTTGACTAAAAAACTAATTTCCTATGGAAAAAATAATGAAAAATTCACTGAAGAACATTTTTGGGAAGTTGCTGGCATTTAAAAAACAAGATAATTATCTTGTTTTTTATTGTGTGGACTTGTCGAGTAATTTAACGAACCGTTTAAAAACATACCTTTCAGAGTTTTGGTTGTTTTATAAAAGGTCACCGTACTTGTTAAGTAGTCTTTAGAAGTAAGTATTCACGTCATTTATTTAACACATGTTACTTATAGAACTAATTAATTAAAATATATAATGCTATAATTATAATGATGAGATATAAACAGTTTGAAATTAAAAATTTTAAAGGAATAAAAGAAATAACTTTTCCTTTAGATAAAACAGAAGAAGGTAAAATATTCACTCTTGTTGGGTTAAATGAGAGTGGTAAGACTACAATACTTGAAGCAATTAGCTTGTTGAATGAAGATATTGAAGATTCTGACAAGCACAAACTTATTCCTAAAAGTGAAAGTAGTAGTTTTTCTGATGAAATATCAATCAAGGCAACCTTAGAACTCGAAGATTCTGACAAAAAAAAGTTTGAAAAGTTAGTTAATGAACAAGACTTAGTTCTTGTTAAAGGTATCGAAAAAATAACTGTTACTAAAATATTTACTTATAAATTAGCTAAACATGAAAATACTGAATTAGAAATAGAATCAGATGTGATTATTGCTAAGAAAAGAAGGGGAACTAAAGAGTACGCCTTGACTGAGGATGTTAAAAGAAAAATCTTAGAGGATTTATTTAAAACAAATGCACCTCGAGTTGTGTTCTATCAAAATTTTCTATCAGATTTTCCTAATAAGATATATTTAAGTCCCAGTTTAAATGAGGGTAAAATGCAACCTTCATATCGAAAAGTTCTTAAGGATATTTTGCGCGCATCAGGGGAATCAGCTTCGATTAAGGAACTGATTACAGATAGGATAATGGAGATTGATAGAGATGTTAATGGAGATGAAATAGATTCATTGAAAACTTCTCTTGATGCTACAATGGGTCGAATGAGTCAAAAAATAACTGAAGAAGTTTTTAGTTATTGGGAAAAAATTCTAACTAAGGAAGGAGATAACTCTTCACCTACAAGACCTAAAAAAGAAATTGTTATAACATATGGAATTGAACAAAATAGATATATACAAAAAGCTCCTCAACAGTTAATTAGCCCTGTTCCTTATCTTGAAATCAAGGTAAAAGAAGGGGCTGAGAAATACAATATTAGCGAAAGGAGTTTAGGCTTTAGATGGTTTTTCTCTTTTTTCTTATTCATTTTATTTAGAAAAGAAAGAGTAGAAGATACAGGGGAAACATTATTTTTGATTGATGAACCAGCTTCTAATTTACATTCAACTGCTCAGGTTCAAATCCTAGAAACTTTCAAAAAAATTACAGATAGTAATAAAATTATCTATACGACCCATAGTCATCATTTAATTAATCCTTACTGGCTAGAAACTAGTTTTATTGTGAGAAATAAAGCCTTAGATTATGAGAATGAATTTGATTTTGGTACGTCAATGACTGATATTGAATTAGTTCCTTATCCTGTGTTTGTTGTAAATAACTCAAATCAAGCAACTTACTTCCAACCAATTTTGGACAGCCTAGATTATCAACCTTCAAAGTTGGAAAATTGCCCAGAAATAATAGTTGTAGAAGGAAAAAATGATTACTATACTTTAAAATATATAAATGAAGTTATTTTTAATTCTAAATATACTTTAAATTTTTATCCAGGGACTGGAGCTGGTAAAAACAGTCATGTGATTAAATTATACTTAGCGTGGGGAAAAAAATGTATTGTTCTTGAAGACGGTGATAGTGCTGGTATAGATGGAAAACAAAAGTACATTGATGAGATAGGAGTAGCTATTGAAGATAATGTTTTTACTCTGGCAGATATCTCGCAAACTTGGTTAAACGGAACAACCGAAAGTGTTTTTTCCTCAGAACCAGAAAAAATGAAAATCATTAATTTATATTATCCTGATCAAAAGGTTTTTTCTAAAAAAATGTTTAATATTTCAATACAAAATTTATTAATGTCTTCCAAGAAGATTGATCTAAATAAAAAAACAATTACAAATTTTGAAAAAATATTCAATTTTTTAGGTGAAAAATTTAAAGATGAAGAGTAAGTTTTGATACTAAATTCATGAGGAAATACAAACTAAAAGTATAATTATTGTGCTTTCCTATCACCTGATAAACTCCTTAAATACAGGTAAAATACAGGTAAATTAAAAACACCATTAAATAGGTGTTTTTTGTATTATAGAAATTCTCCTTTCAATCCAATATAATCATCAGTATTAAAATGAATAACTTGCCTTCCTGCGTCATAGAAAGGTGCTTCGACTTTTATAGTTGAGCTGTTTTTTAAATTATTAATAAAACTAGAGGATTTATTAATAAAGATAATCTCAGAGCTACCGTCGGCAGAGCCAGAGATTGAATATGTTACAGGGTCGCCATCATCAAATCGTACCTTGATGGTTTCGTCATAAGTTTGAAATTGTCCTTTTGTTGTTCCAATAAGAACTTCTTCACCGTCGCCCTCATTAAGATTTCTGACGATCAGTTGAAATTGTGAACCTCCATTGTATGGAAAATCAAACTCTAATTCATTCGTAGAAAATAGTTTTGCAAAACTTTGAGGCTTATCTGTAAATTCATCTAATACTGTTGAGTATTTCCACTCAGGAATACCGTTATTTGTCTCTAATTGGCTCGTAGAGAGGTTTGTTTCTGTATCGCTCGACGATGATGACATCATGACAAATAAGAACGGTAAACCTATAAAAATTAAGAGTATAGTTTTTATTGGATTACGAACAATCCATGATCTTTGGTCTGCTGTACACTGCGAACATCGCTTCGCTTTCTTTGGAATATCTACTTGGCATTCCTTACATTTTTTAATTTCTGACATTTTTAATATTGATTATTTGATAAGTAACAATCTGTTAATGGCAGACAAAAAGCCCACCACCAGATAGAACTATTGCTAGTTCTCACATACAAGTTTCCAAGATGTGGCACGTAAAGAACAACCCTGATGATGGGGTTTTTATTCTTTACGTGACTTTATGGTCATATTTGAGACATACCTTATATATAGCCTATGCATAACATATACATGAGATATAAGGGTTAGCCCACTAGATTGTTAATTTAATTTTAAATCATTCTATAAAAATAAGAAAGAGGTGAGGGCTTGTAAATTATTATACACCAGTGTATAATTTTAACATGAACAAAGAACTTACGCACGAGATGTACGCTTACCATAGCGATGGCTTTATAAAAGCACTTAATGAATATATGTTTTCTAAAAATGAAAGCGTTACAAGTTTAAAAGGTCACCTTAGGGATAGGCAGTTTAGAATTTCCAATGCTCATGTTTCTTACAGAAATATAAACCATTGGGAAGAGGTAGGTTTGCTATCAGAATTTATTAGAAATGAGGAAAAGGGCTGGAGACGTTTTACTTTATTAGATCTAATTTGGATTAAGGTGATTGAGCACTTTAGAAGTTTTGGGGTAGGTCTTGAGGAAATTAAAAAGATTAAAGAATCTTTTGAGTGGGATAAAAAAGCCGAAACCTATCCATTTTTTGAATTTGCCATAGTTCAATCTATTTTCTCAAAAGATGATCACTTTTTTTATCTTACCTTAAATGGTGAGGCTGGTTTAATAAAAGAATCAACACTACAAACTGCAAAAACTTTTCATGGAGCAAGTACAATGCTGACAGTTTCCTTAAAGCATGTTTTATCAGAAGTTATTAAAAAAGATATACCTATACCTACTTCTTTGCATTATGTTTCAGAACCTGAAATGGCAATAATTTATGCAATGAGGGCTGGGGATTATAGTGAAATTAATTTAAAAAATAAACTTGGAAAACCTCATATTTTAAAAACTAAAAAGAAAATTAAAGGGGATCAGTCAAAGAAATTAATTCAAGAGGTAAGATCAAGAGGTTCATACGGAGAAATACTTACGAGAATAGAAAAAGGTTACGGTCAAGTTACCGAACTCATAGAAAAAACAAAGTTATAGAAGTAATTTTTGCTATCAACGAAAAGGTTGGGGCATTATTAATTAAACTTTAGATAACGGTTATCAAAGATCTTGAGACCCTATCGCAATTTCTATGAAAATTGATAACGATACAAAAATACCGTTCTGTTATGAACGATGATGTGACAAGTGATGAGGTAATTGAAAAAAGAATTTCCTTTATCACAAATATTTGTACTGCTGTAGTGCAAAAAGAATTGGAGCAAAAATAAAACTATGAATCAAGACAAGCAACAAAAAAATCAAAAGGCAATAATTTATTGTCGTGTTTCCTCGAAAGGGCAAGCGAGCGATGGTAACGGGTTAACGAGCCAGCAAAAAAGATGCCAAAACTATGCAGATAGAGAAGGTTATGATGTTAAAAAAGTTTTCCCTGATAGCGTTTCGGGCGGTGGTGATTTCATGAAAAGACCTGCAATGAAAGAGCTTTTAAAATACTTAGATAGCAATGCACACCATAATTTTGTTGTTATTTTTGATGATTTAAAGAGGTTTGCTCGTGATACTGAATTTCATTTTAAGCTGAGAAGTGCCTTACGGATTCGTGGGGTTATTCCTAAATGTCTTAATTATAATTTTGATGAAAGCCCTGAGGGGATCTTTACCGAAACTATTTTTGCCGCCCAAGGGCAATTAGAGCGTGAACAGAATAGAAGGCAGGTAATACAAAAGCAACAGGCTCGACTAGAAGCAGGGTACTGGGCATTTGGTGCCAAAAAGGGTTACAAGCAAGTTCATTTTCAAGAGCATGGAAAATTATCTGTTCCAAAAGAACCTGAGGCTTCTCTTATAAAAGAAGCATTGGAAGGTTTTGCTTCTGGTAAATTTCCTCAAAAGGCTGATGCTTGCAGGTTCCTAGTTAAAGAAGGTTTTTGGGGTGGTAAGAATCCAGATAAATATATAGATAAATTTTCTCACATGTTGAGGGATGTGTTTTACGCTGGGTATGTTGAATACCCTAAGCGCGATATAGCAAGAAGAATGGGTAAACACGAAGGATTGATTTCATTGGAAACCTTTAATATAAATCAAAAAATACTTGCGAATAAAAAAAGAAACTTTAAAAAACGACAAGTTATGTCGCCAGAGTTTCCATTAAGGGGTCTTGTGTGCTGTGCTGAGTGTGACGGACATATTTCTGCATCGCCCTCAGCAGGGAATGGTGGTAAATACCAGTATTATTTTTGCCAAGGAAAGAATGAGAATTGTCCTGTTCACAGAGAATCAATTCAAAAAGAAAAGATAGAATCAGAATTCCATACTTACTTTAAAAAAATACAACTAGAAGATGGTGCTGATATTTTGGTTAAAGAAATATTTGAAAAAGTATGGGAAAGTGAAATTAAAAAGTTTTCTGAAAAAGGCAACACTTTAAAAAAACGAATTATCGAAATAGACAAAGAGCTCCCATTGATTACTCAAAAGATTATAAAAGTTAAATCAGATCTCGTAGTAGAGCAATATGAAAGTGTGATTGAGGAATTAATGAAAGAAAGAAAGGGGCTAGAGTCATTCTTACAAGATAGTAATGCAGATACTGATATTCCTTACCGAACCGCCTTGGATAAATCTTTAGAATTATTCAAAAACCCTTATAAAATATGGAGTAATGCAGATTTAGCCGAACAACATAGATTATTCTTTTTTGTTTTTGATGGAAAAATTCCTTACAGCAAAAAAGACGGTTACCGAACCGCCTCTGAGCCTTATGCTATAAGTCTTTTTCGAGAATTTGCTACTGCAAACCCCCAACAAGTGGAGATGGGCGGAATCGAACCGCCGTGTAAAAAGGAAATCCTTTAACGTCTACATATATAGTCTATCTTAATTTATTTAGAGAAATTATCTAAAAGATAAACAAAAGCGATAATTTCTCGATTCTTCTGTATTTCAAAAATAATAGGAGAAGGCTATTATTTTCTAGTCCAATGGTTATGATACATCGCTATGTCATTCAGACACTGATATAGGATGCATTCGCTGCGAAGTTTTTTACGCAAGTGCGAAAATGTTCACATTATACTGTGAAGCAATTGATTTTTCTCCATTTAAGAAGTTGATGTGTTTTACCAGTTCACATCAAACTGGATATGCAATTAAAGAATAACGATCTTTCTAGCGAAGCCTGTCATCCCCTGAAACTTCCCCTGCGGGAAGTTTCAGCCCGCTCCGAAGGATTGCCGATTTCGAGTGTATGCAAAAGATAGGCAAAGGGGAGTTAGTTATTATGATACTAAAATTAAAAAACCATACAATGGTTTAATTTTTTATTATTACCTATGTTCAAAATAAATTCTTTCTCTTTTTAATAATAATTCTTCATTGCTCGCTGTGCATCGCGTTTCGCAGTTTTGTCTTTTAGATCGTTTCGTTTGTCGTGTTTCTTTTTACCACGAGCTATAGCAATTTCTATTTTTATTAACTGTCCTTTTTCATAGATACGTAATGGCACAATAGTGAGCCCTTGCCTCTTTTGAGACTCTTTAATTTTTTTGATTTGTTGCTTTGAAAGCAATAATTTTCGTTTTTGGTATGGGTCAGTTCCTTCATATATTTTTTGGTTAGGTTGAAACAGCGGCAGGTAACAATTAACCAACCATATTTCATTATCAGCAGTGATATATGATTCTTTTAGTGAACCGTGTTTTTGGCGTAGTGTTTTTACCTCCCATCCTGCAAGTTTTATTCCTGCCTCGAATGTTTCCAGTATTTCATAACCTTGTTTTACTGTTTTATGTACAAGTAAATTCATACATACAGTATAAAGAAATTTAGTAATAATAAAATGGTTTTAGATTGCCACTTTTTCATTGCACGTTATAATCGACAGTATGAAACTTAATTTACAACCAACAGGAAAAAAGAAAGGAGGAAAAAAGAAAAATAATAATACTCCTTCAATAAGCACTCAAATTTTAACATCATTGTTACTCTTTGCTGTATTGAGCCTAGTTATTGATTCATTCTGGTCACCGGAAGAAAATAATCGTATTTCATTATCAGAAACCGCTACGCTTGTTTCTGAAGGGAAGGTTGAAAAAATTCTTGTAAAAGGAGAAAAATTAGAAATTAACCTTGTACCTGAAACAGAAGGTGCAGAGTCTATTGAAAAAATATCTAAAAAAGAAGAAGGAACGGCATTGTCTGAGACCTTGGTTAATTACGGAGTTACGACAGAGCAGCTTACTGGACTTACGATTGAAATTGATGAACCATCTGGCTTTGCATATTGGCTGGCTCAATTAGCTCCATTTTTGTTACCGTTACTCGGATTAATATTTATTATCTGGTTCTTTATGAGGCAGGTAAAAGGTACCAACGGACAAGCAATGAGTTTTGGAAATTCAAAGGCGCGGATTATCCTACCAAACAATAAAGATAAACGAGTAACATTCAAAGACGTAGCCGGGAATCGTGAAGCTAAAAAGGAATTAGAAGAAATGGTAGAGTTCCTAAAAAACCCTAAAAAGTTTATTGATATGGGTGCAAAAATTCCTAAAGGAGTTCTGATGACAGGTGCACCAGGAACAGGGAAAACGATGCTAGCGCGAGCGGTTGCTGGAGAAGCCAAGGTACCTTTTTTCTACCTTTCAGGTTCTGATTTTGTAGAAATGTTTGTTGGAGTTGGTGCAAGTCGTGTTCGTGATTTATTTAAAATGGCGAAAAAAATGTCTCCTGCAATAATTTTTATTGATGAAATCGATGCTGTTGGACGTTCACGTGGAGTCGGTATTGGTGGTGGAAACGATGAACGAGAGCAAACCCTCAATCAAATCTTGGTAGAAATGGATGGTTTTGAACCGAATGAAAAACTCATTGTTATGGCTGCAACTAACCGTAGTGATGTATTAGATTCAGCACTTATGCGCCCTGGTCGGTTTGATAGACGGGTAACTTTAGATTTACCAGATAGACGTGATAGAAAAAAAATATTGGAAATTCATGCAACAAAAAAACCACTTGCTGATGATACGAATCTTCAAACTATTTCAGAGCGAACCGCTGGTTTTTCAGGAGCTGATTTGGAATCATTAATGAATGAAGGGGCTATTATTGCGGCCTTACATAACCGCAAACAAATTACCCAAGAAGACCTACTGGAAGCACTCGAAAAGGTAATGATTGGACCTAAGCGGCAATCACATCTTGCAAACGAACACGAAAAGAAAAAAACTGCGTACCATGAGGCAGGACATGCCATCGTCGCATCTGTTCTTCCTGATGCAGATCCTGTACACAAGGTAACTATTATTCCACGTGCCCGTGCAGGAGGATTTACTATGAAATTACCTCTTGATGAGCGACGTCTTCCAACTCGAGCTATTTATGAAGATGATATTGCTATGGGGTTAGGCGGGTATGTTGCTGAAGAGAAAATATTTGGTGATATTTCTACTGGACCATCAAATGACCTTAAGGTAGCAACAGCAACAGCACGTGATATGGTTACTCGATTTGGTATGTCATCAAAGATTGGACCTATTGTTGTTGACGGAAAACCAGCACAAACCATGTTTGGTGGACGCGTAGAGGGAAGTAGCCGCAGTGAAAAAATGCTTGAGACTATTGATGCAGAAATTTCAGCTATCATTCATCGAGGATTAGAACGAGCTCGAAACGTTCTTGATGAATATAATGATGCATTTGTTGAAATCGCTGAGACTTTAATCAAGGTGGAAACTTTAGAGCAAGATCAGTACAATGAAATCATTAAAAAATATGGTATTCCTATAAAAGAACTACCAGAAACAAAAAAAACCTCATAAGAGGTTTTTTCTTTTGGTACGCCCAGAGGGACTCGAACCCCCAACATCTGAGGAATAAGCTCAGCGCTCTAGCCAATTGAGCTATAGGCGCAAATAACAACATTATATAAATGCGCTTTTTATAGAATAACGAATTACAATAATTATTCAACTTGATTAAAACCCTAAAAACCACTTTAAATATTCAAAGAGTTTTCCAAGTAACCAAAATGCAAAAATAACTAAAATAATTCGCCAAATAATTCCTAATATCTTTCCCATATATACATTATATCTTTTGATTTTTTATTATCAAAATCAAAAAACTATGTATACTGTAAACATATATGACAACACTCATTTTACTTGCCCTTGCTGTTATTGTTGGCTCGGGACTGTTTTCTGGAATTGAAGCCGCATTGTTTGCGGTTCCACATTCACGCGTGCTCTTATTGCGAGACCAAAAGAAAAAAGGAGCAGAGGCTCTTGCTTCTATTAAAGATAATTTACAAGAAGCTATTATTGTTATTGTTATTGGAAATAATATTGTAAATATTGTAGGTTCTATTTTTGTTGGAGTTATTGCATCACAAGTATTTGGCGATACCATGATTGGTATTGTTTCTGCGGTTATTACTGTTCTCATTATTGTTTTTGGGGAAATTCTTCCAAAAACGATTGGTGAAAATAATGCAGAAAAAATTGGTTTATTTGTAGCTCCTTTTCTTTTATTTGCTATAAAGATGCTGCGCCCACTGGTTTGGTTACTTACTAAGTTAACGCAGAAATTTACGGTTGCTCGAAAGATTGTCTCAGAAGAAGAGCTTCATATGCTTTCTGAATTAGGACACCTCGAAGGAAGTATTGAAGAAGATGAACGAGATATTATTCAAAAAGTATTTACCTTGAATGATTTGACTGCATACGACATCATGACACCACGAACCGTTATTACCGCATTCCAAAAATATGATGTGATTGATGAAATTAGACAAGATATTTATGATTTGAATAATTCACGAATACCAGTATATGATGAATCAATGGATAATATTGTCGGACTTTGTTATCGTAAACACTTATTAATTGCGCTTGCCAAAGATCAAGACAAAAGACCAATTGAATCATTCATGCAAAATGTACTGTATGTTCACGAAGATATTCGAGTTGATGATTTGCTGCAGTTATTTCTGGAAAGGCGAGAACAAATTGCTATCGTAAAAGATGAGTTTGAAGGAACCAGCGGTTTGGTGACATTAGAAGATGTTCTTGAACAATTAGTTGGAGAAATTGTCGACGAAGATGATGAGGTTGTTGATACCAGGGAAGAAGCCAAAAGGGAGGCAGATGAATCTGATCTAATCGTAGAAGATTCTGATGAACGCCCAGAATTAGGTGAAGAAAAAGAATAGTGTATAACACTATTCTTTTTTATTTACTCAAAATGAATTTTATAATTATCACTATTAATGATGGTTTTTAGTTCAGGGAAGTTTTCGAGTGTTTCATCGTTTTCAATTATTTCCCTTGCTTCAGTTCTGGCATATTCAACCATTTTAATATTTTTAATGGCTTCCATCGCAAGATCTGACATACCCCATTGTTTTGCTCCAGCAAGGTCTCCAGCACCACGCATGGATAAATCAATTTCTGCTAATTCAAAACCATTTTTTGCTTCAACAATTGCGTTCATTCGTTCCATGGTTTTTTCTGTTTTTGCATCAGCAAACAAGTAACAATATGCCTGATGGTTTGATCGAATGACACGACCACGTAGTTGATGTAATTGAGCCAACCCAAACCGCTCTGCTCCTTCGATAATGATATTAGTCGCATTTGGAACGTTTACCCCAACTTCAACAACAGACGTTGATACAAGAATATCAATTTCATGATTATAGAATCGATTCATGACCTCTTCTTTTTCAGCTTTTTTCATTCTTGAATGCATAATATCAACTCGATATTCTTTGAATTCAGTTTCCGATAGTCTTTTTGCTTCAGCAGTTACTGATTTGAGCTGGAGAGATGTTGCCTTGTTTGGGTCTGGTTCGTCTATACGTGGACAAATAACGTAGCATTGTCGACCTTCAGATAGTTGTTGTCTCATCTTTTCATACACATTTTTTCGTGCCTCTGGTACTGGTGGAACAATTTCAGTAATAACTGGTTTTCGTCCTGATGGCATTTGATCAATAACCGATAAATCTAAATCTCCATAAATAGTTAAGGCTAAAGTACGAGGAATAGGTGTTGCTGTCATTGATAAATAATGAGGAATACGCGCATCTTTGTGAGTTAAATTCATTCGTTGTTTTGTTCCAAATCGATGTTGTTCATCAATAATGACTAATGCTAAATCTTGGAATTCAACTTTTTTTTGAATAAGTGCGTGTGTTCCTATTACAATAGGAATTTCTCCATTCTTAACCCATTTTAACAATTGATTTCGAGAAATATTTGTCCATGTTTCTCCTGGGGTTTTGGCAGGGAATTTACGGCATCCACCACCCGTCATGAGTCCAATTTGGATTCCAGTTTTTGCAAAATATTCAACGAAATTTTCAAATAGTTGCGTTGCAAGAACTTCTGTTGGTGCCATGTATGCTACTTGCATTCGGCCAAAATTGTAGCGTTCCCCTGAGATTTTTTTGGGTTTATTTTGTATTGCGGTATGTGCAGCAACAGCCGCAACGAACGTTTTCCCAGAACCAACATCACCTTCTAGGAGGCGCGTCATGGGAATATCACTAGTCATGTCATTTATGATAGCCTCAAGCGCTTCTGATTGGGCGCTCGTTGGTGTAAACGGAAACGAATTGATAAATTTTTGAGTTGCTGTTTTTTCAATTTCAAGGTTATAGCTATGCATTTGCTTATGCAGTTTTCGTCTTTGTTGATTGCGTAATTGAATATAAAAAATTTCTTCAAATGCAAAACGTTTTTTAGCTGCATTTGCGTCAGATTGTTTTTTGGGTGCATGAATCCAAATGAATGCTGTTGCTATAGTTGGCAGGTTGTATTTTTTTCTAATATGCACCGGAATGGGGTCTTCAAGGTTTTCCAGAATTCCAGATGACATTATTTTTATAATAGTGTGATATATCCATTTACTCGTGATACCGCGTGATTCACGGTAGAGAGGGTAACCAAATTCTGAGGTCTCGTTATGTTCTGTTTTAAAGAGAGAATCATGGGTATCAATAGGAAGTGTTGGGACAATTTCAAACTCAGGGTTTACCATCGTTTTTCCTTTCTTTGTTTCAGTAATTTTTCCTGTTAATTTTACCGTTTGACCATCATGTAATTTTTTTGCAATGAAGGCTTGGTTAAACCAGGTAATACTAATACTATCATTGTTAATATCAACGAGTTGAGCTGTGGCGGTAGGAACCTTTGTGGTGTAGGTTTTTCCTGTTTTTGGATTTTTAATTATTCCATAAATTGTTGCCAGAGTATCAACGTGTGCCATTTCAATAGTGGTAATTTCACTCATATGAGAATAACGCGTAGGGAAGTGATAGAGTAAATCCCGTACCGTTTCAATCCCGAGTCTTTTGAGTGCCTTTTTTTGTGATTCAATTGTTCGAAAATTACCTATAATAGGAGTTTCGAGCGAAATTTGTTTCATAGTGATAAGTATATCATGTGAAGTAAAACAAAAGTCTCAAAACTTTTGTTTTGAGACTTAGGGTTCTTTTTTACTATAAAATTTTATAGCTCTTAATATTCCAAACCAAGAAAGTACATACGATACGATAAATATCATAATCGGATGAGAAAAAAATAGTGTATAAGGGTTTAAAAAAAGACTATCTATAACTATTCCTATAGGAATCAGAATAAAAGAAATTAAAAAACCAATAAATAAAGCAGTAACAGAAATTCCAGTGTAAAAACCAGTATATTTAAGACTTTTCATATTTTAATGTATTTAAGGTTTACTAAAATAATGGTTTATTTTTTTAATTTCGTCAAATAAAAAAACTATACAGGGATAGCTTCTAATATTTTTTCTATAGAAAGGTGTTCTATGTGTATTTGTTTATTTTTTGGCACAAATTCTAAACTTTTTTCGGTATCATTAATAAGGTAAAAATTTGCAGGTACCTGTTGGTTGAGTTGTTTGTTTATGTATTTTAACGTCTCTTTCCCTTTATATTCACTACATGAAGTACCAAGTATTACGGTATCAATGGTATGTTTCTCTGTTTTATCGAGACCTTCTTGTATTGATGCTCCGTTAAGAATATACCCACCTTGTTTATGGAGAAGGTTACCAATAATCTCGCGTAAGAAATCATCATTTTCAAGAATTAAGATTTTTTGTCGATTGTGCATGCATATATTATAAACTAATTTTTAGATATGTATCAGTATTATTCATTAAGATAATTATTTTTTTGAAATAAAACGCTCTGTCGTACGTAATAAAAGATGTCGATAACATAGAGCGCTTGTTGTTATTTGATGTTTAATAAAAATAAGTAAATAAATAATATGAAAAAACAACTTTTAAATTTTAAGTATGTAGTAATTCCTTTGGCATTATTTATGGCGGTTGGAGTTTCTTTGGCGAGTGCTGATAGTATAAACAAACAAGAGCGACCAAATCGAGGTCACGCCTTCTTCTCAGAACTTACTGATGCTCAAAAAGAAACTCTCCAAGAAATGAGAGAAGATAAAGCAAGTCGCGAAGACATTCATGCTCAACTCGAAGATTGGGGAATTGAGTTACCAGAACGAGGAGAGCGGCCAAATAAAATAAATAACATTTCATAGTTGTAATAATAGAAAAAGGGGGTAACAACTCCTTTTTTCTATATGTGGTTTTTTTAAAAAAAAGATGATAGGATGATTCGTATTGGAGAGTTGGCTGAGTGGTCGAAAGCGCTTCACTGCTAACGAAGTGAACTGTTACAGGTTCCAAGGGTTCGAATCCCTTACTCTCCGCCATTGACAGCTAGCACGATATATGGTTTATCGTGCTAGCTGTTTTTAGATAGATAATTGAGTATCTATTTTTATATGCTTGAAACATGTATACTTTATATGTATATGAAAAATAAAGCTATTTTATTCGCTGTTGCACTGATTATTCTTCTTATTATTGGGGGAGTCTTTTTATTAAATCAAAAAGAAAACAACTTAAACTTTAATAAGGTATCTTTCAGCGAACCAGTTCCTTATCGTATTGATAATAAATGGGGTTTTATTGATCCTTCGGGAGAAATAACTATTCCTGTGAAATACGACAATGTACATCTCTTTGTCGAAGGATATGCTCCATATCAGCAAGATGGATTATGGGGTGTTTTGAACGTAGAAGGAGATGAGGTGATCTCTAGTCAATTTTCACACATGCCAATTCTTTCTTCCATTAATTATTCTTCTGATGGTGTTGAATATCTTTTACTCAGAACAGGGTCGGGCGAGCTATCTCTTTTAGATAAAAAAGATGGATCCCTAGAAAAACTCCCTGATTCTGTGGTTGCCTTTTATACTTTTGAAGCTGAGGAATGTATTGATGTAGCAATTGTTCAATATCAAACAGGAGTAAGAAAGTTTTTTGGTGCAGAAGATTACACACAGGCATTACCTTTGATTGATATTTACGCAAGTTTTACCTCAGGAGATGGTCTATATGGCCTTATGGATTGTCACGGTAAAATAGTTGTTGAACCACAGTATGATAATGTAACTACTCAATATATAGAAGAAGTTAGATCTTTCAATATCGTTGGTGTTCATAAAAATGATGATTCTACTGAAACTTTTGAGCGTTTGACTGACGCAGAGAGAATCCCTTCTTCACAGATTTTAGATGTTAATGGTGTTCGTGTTGAGCAAGGAGGACAAAAACTTGTGAATGAGGCGGGAGACTTGCAATACAGTGTTCCAGATTCAGGTTTTTTCAATTTGAGCTTTAAAAATCCAAAATATGTATATAGTAGTTATGGTCGAAGCCTACAAGAGGTTGGAATTTTTTCCATCTATACACAAGAAGAGATTGATTTAGGCGAAGGAAACATCAGGTTATTTGATAAAGATTTTTACGGATATGTAGATGCTTATGGGAACGAGCTTTTTGAAGGCAGCTTTGTTCCACCTGCCGAAAACCAGAATACTCAAATAACACAAAGCCAGGTTTCTAATACTCAACCACAACCACGCCAGGATACCATTACTAAAAATGATTTATTTGAACAAGGTGCAACCATCACTGTCGATAATTTCTATGAAATCTGGGATGAAGTCGAGAGTAATTATGTTATTGGGTGGAAGAAGACACCTTTAGATTTTGTTTGTGATTCGATTCGTTATGAAAATTGCACCTATAATGATAGGGGTAATAATGGGCCTAGTTTTTTAATCGGTTCAAGTGAAGATATCATGGAATATGACGGAGGAATTATAACTATCGGACACATGGATGTAGAGGCGGGGACACGAGGTTTGGTTGGTTTTTGGGAGGACGACAGTGGGCCACTAAGTCTAAAAGCTTTATATGGAGTTGATAATGGCTATAGAATTTTAGATATAAAAAATTCTCGCGAAAAGATTCAATTAGCCATTGTTGGTGGTGGAGGAGACGAGTGTTACCACCACACCACAATACGTGTGCTTGAATTTGATAAAAGCTTTGATGGTGAATATAAAGTTCTTTTTGAAGAAGAAGCTTCATACCAATGTGGAAGTGGTGAAACCATGGATTATGAAATTACAAACAACACATTAACCATTCAGAAATATGTATATAATTGCTCGGAGGGATCATTTTGGGAAAATCAAGAGCAGTGTAATCAGGATAGAAAACAAGGTTCGTATTTAGAATATCCATTAGGTCTGACAAGTAGGTTAGCCTCTGAGACGGTGAATACCGAAGAAGATATCCTGGAAAAAATCAACAAGCCTTTTGAACAGCTGGAAATCAGACATGGTTTTGCTGATCCTAATTACTTTACAGTACCTGAGCCATACAGATTGCTTTATGTTACTGACTTATCAGGCGACTTGAATGCGGATGCGATCCTCAACTTAGAAACAGAAGAAGTGGTCTTTAGTGATCTTGAGTTATTTGATAAAAATCTTTCTGCCCCATACGAAGAAGACCATGAAATTGTTGGATTTACAGAGGAAGATGAAGTTATCATGATTTACCACTACGACCATATAAGTGACGGAGATATTTTTGAATCGTCTCATGTTGTAAAATTGAACCTGCTCACAGAAGAACGAAGTATTCTTGGGGATACAGTTGAAGAAATAGAAAATGCTGAATATAGAAAGATTATTGAAAATTATTTATATGAATCTAGTCTCCATTAAAATTAATTTTTCATAAATACTTTTTTCTTCTCCAACACCACTTCACCCCTCAAACACCCTACCAACTCTCTCTGTTCTTCAACAGACCCCTCTTGTAACAAAAACTTCGCATAATTCTGTATATCAATATCTTCAACAGATACAGGAGTGGTAGTATTGAGTAACATCTTTTGAAACTTTTTGAAACGCTTTACCTCATCTTTGATTTTGTCTTTCATGGGGTGTTGTTTGAAGTTGAGAGTATCAATATGATCTTTGAGCTGTTTGATCAATTCTCGCTCTGATATATACCCACATTTACAGTGTTTGTCTTTTGCTTTGGTACAACCATAATAAACATGTCGTTTAGGTGGTCCATTCTTTTGTTTCTTCCATTTCTCGGTGGCTGAGATACCTGATGAGCAAAGTCCGCATTTCATGATTTTGGTGAACGCAAATTCTTTTGCGTCGCCAGTACGGATAAGTTTTGAATCTTTTACTTGCTCCTGTACTTGATCAAAGAGTTCTTTGGTGATAATTGGTTCATGTTTCCCTTGATACCAGTTACTAGATTTCTTGGGATATTCAAATGATCCATAGTAAAAGTGATTTTCAAGAATACGATATATGTTACCAAGCGAGAGATGTTTCTTTCCAGCGGCGGTTCTGAAATTCAAATCAAACTTGAGCCAATGATATATCTTTCTTCCACTCCATTTCTCGTAGGCCACTTTCTCAAACATTTGCTTGATCACTGGCGCTCGATCAGGATCAATCAAACACTGACATTTTCTGTCTGTTCTCTTTTCCTTGAGATATCCTGTCGGTGCTGGCCCTGGCCATAATCCCATCTCTACTCTGGTACGTAATCCTCGCTTCACATTAATTCCTCGGTTATCATTTTCAAGTTTTGCTTGTGAACAGAGAATCATTAACAGAAACTTTTCATTCGGCGAGTTTGAAAATGTCTGGCTGTAGGTACGAATACCGAGTAACTGTTTTTGATCCATAAGATCAACAAGTGAACCGAGATCTCCTGCATTACGAGAGAGCCGATCTGGTGCCCAAGTAAGTATGGCATTGAATCGACCTGATGAAATGTCTTCAAGCAATTCCTTAAAGACAGGCCTATTATTCGAATCCTTTGCTGATTTTGACTCTCTTCGTATATCTACAATATCCAGTTCTTCTTTTTCAGCTATCTGTAGCATTTCCTTTACTTGAGATTCGATAGACAAGGCTTGTCGTTCGTCGCTTTCAGTTGACTTACGAGCGTAGAGGCAATATTTGAGTTTTGTTTTAGTCTCTTGCATATATCCTATTAATGCCAGAGATGATTTGTCTTGCTAAGCTATGCAAAGTAAAGAATATATAGCATATTCGCCATAATATGATTCAAAAAAAGTTACATTACACTGTAACGTAATATGTGCTATCAGTGTCACTTTTGTCACTTTTTACAAAAAATTAGGTGCTCGAGACACCTTCGTTTGATATATTGAAAGTATACGAGAAAAGTATTACAGAGCTTGACCGTAAAAAGTTCCAGCCCGAGACGGCCCGCAGTAAGAAAAAAGTATCGGTGTGACCCAGATACTTTTTTTATTTGAATTAAGTTAAAATTAAACCATGGAATTACCAAGAAAAATAATTAAATTAAGAGACATTTTTAATACTGTTTTATATGAGAGTGATATATACGTTTCTGTTGATTCAAATCCTGATGAGTATGAACAATATAATTTTAAATTCCACCACAATAATTCTGAATATAAAAGGAAAATTAAAATACCTCAAGATGAGGATTTAGAAAAGGTAGCTTCAAATTATCTGATTACACTTAAATATAAATACAGATATATGAAGACATTACCTTATTCTACATTTTATTCATCACTTGAAGAATGCCAGAAGAGATGGGGAAAAATAAACCAAGAAGATAGAAAAATTCTATCTAAAGAAATACTTGAACAACACATAGATAAGGTAAAAGAAGGAGAAATAGAACTTGCTAAAAAAATAGAACAATTAAAAAAACAGAAGCCCAATGACAAAAAAAGTAGTAAATCACAGAAACTTTCTTTTGACAGTAAAGATATATTAATATGGTTAGCTGTAATTGCTTTCTGGGTCTTCGTTTTTTCTGGTGTAATTTGGCCTGACAAAACAGATTATTCTAACGGAAGAACCTTAGATTGTCGTAAACCAGAAAATGCTTACCAATGTGAACTACTAGAGCAAAAAATTTATGAATCCCAAATACAACAATCACCATTTGACCGTCTACCTTATTAATTAATTTAATTACGTAAATATAAGGTAATTAAGGTGGTAATAAGAGAAACTATAACAGGAGCAAATAAAATTTGAATTAACCACTTTATATTACTATTTTTCTGACACCATAGTTCATTATGAAAATATTTTAATTTTAAAATTTGAGAGAAATTTAAATAAGCACATCCAGATCTTATCCTTGAATAAGAACTTCCAATTATATCTCCATATTCATTATATTCACCTTCTAATTCCCCATAAAATGTAAAAGTATAATTAAATTTTCTTATTTTATAATTCTTTTTATTTATTTCACCATTAAAATATTCTTCATGACGTGTGAACGGTAATTTTTTATAAGAATATTTTTTCAAATCTTTCCCAGCAATCCTGAGGTAGATCTCCTTCTTCCTCAGGTAGTGTAATTGAGGCCTTATCATTATTTATACGTATTCTACCAATTGGTGATTTCCCTCTATTGCAATGAAATAAATCGAAGTTGATTTTCATGTATATTATTATACATGAAAATATCTGACCCACATGCATCAGAATTGAAGTAAAAATATTTCTTACAAGACCTTGTGGTGCTTGAAGATGTGAGTACTTAACCCGAGTGGCCCGCAGTAATAAAAACATTGATATATATCAATGTTTTTATGTTAAAATGGTGTTGTAATAGATAATTATTTAACGATATGAATAAAACCCTTAAAACAATTTTACTTTTTATTATCCTTGTTATTGCTGCGATTGTAGTGGCTGCTGCTATTAAATTTAATGCTTCCCAGGATGATATGTATGCTCATCATTCAAATGAGGTGGTAGAAAAAACAGATATAGATGAATATATTTTCACTACAAATACTGGTGATACTGGTGTTTTGATGTATTCGGGAGAAGACAGGGAAAATGCAACACTTTCAATACAAGGAACAACCTATCAATTAAAACGATCGCCATCAGCTTCAGGTGCTAAATATACTAATGAAGATGAATCGGTTGTGTATTGGGAACATCAAGGTGAAGCAACCATTGAAGTTGAAGCAAGCTCTTATACTACAGAACACATTCAATCTGCGGATATTTTGATATTTCATATTGCTCCGTATACTCAAGAGTGTGTTGGTGTTGGGCCTATGACATGTCTCGTGGTAAACGGGGAATTATTCTATGATTCAATTGAAGATTTTGAATTTGAAGAAGGAACAGAATATGAAATTACGGTTGCACGAACTGAGCGAGAGAATGTTCCTGCAGATGCAAGTATCTACCAGTATCGACGTGTTGAGGTTTTAAAGTCAAATAAACAAGGTGATCCAGATGCCAATAAATATGATTTAAACGAATCATGTAACGATATGGATCAAGACTGTACTGGTCCAGATGCACTCGATGATGACTCTGATGGTGATTCTATTCCTGTAGAAGTAGAAGACGAAACAGTTATTATTAATAATGAAAACCCTCTTGCTGATTCTATATGGGAATGGAAAGAGACTATTATGAATAATGACTCAACTATTACCCCTGAAGACAGTTCTCGTTTTATTGCAGAATTTTCTGATGATGGACGTTTTTCATCAACAACTGATTGTAATAATACTTTTGGTTCATATACCGTATCTGATGCTCGTGAGTTGCAGTTCGGACCTCTTGCTTCAACATTAATGTACTGTGAGGGTTCCCTGGAAGGATCCTATGGATCGGCTCTTGCTGAAGTAACTAGTTATATGATTGCTGAAAATGGAAATCTTGTATTAATGCTAAAATATGATTCAGGTTCTATGATTTTTTCTCCTATAGATAATTCTGATACCGAAAAAGCTACCGATTATAATTCAAGCAGAAGCAACAAGAGTTACTAGTTTCGTTTTATACAAAAACAAGTTCATCCACTGAACTTGTTTTTTACTTTCTATGTAAACGTTTCAAACCGTTCAAAATGACAGGTATACCCACCAGGATTTTTTTGTAAATAATCTTGATAATAGTTTTCTGCTGGCCAGAATATAGTAAATGGTTCCAGCGTTGTTACAACCAGATCATTCCACTTACCTGATTTATTAACAGTTTTAATAAAATGTTCTGCTGTTTGTTTTTCATCTTCATCTTGGTAAAAGATGGCTGATCGATACGATAGACCTCTATCATTACCTTGCTGGTTTAACGTTGTGGGATTATGTATTCTAAAAAAATAATCTAATATTTTTTCAAATGATGTCTGTTCTATGTTGTAAGTTAATTCTAATCCCTCTGCATGACCTGGGTGATATTCGTACGTAGGATTTTCATTTTGCCCACCAAGGTAGCCAACCTCAGTGTCAATAATTCCAGGTTGAGTTCTGAATAGTTCTTCCATCCCCCAAAAACAACCACCAGAAATATATGCTTTTTTAATCATGTTATCCTTCATAATCTACATTATAAAATATTTTTAAAGGCTTGTTTTTAAATATACGAGGGTTACAATAAAAGCATGAATAATACTAAAAAATTACTTTCGTTTGTGGTTGTATCGCTATTACTACAACCCTCTTTTGTTTCAGCAAAAAAAACTGATGAGAATATTTTCTACTATTTTCCTAATGGAAATGGTTTTGAATCAGTAGAAAAACAGTATCGAGATATTGATATATTGGCTCCTCAAATATATTTTGTTGGAACACAATTACAGTTAGTAAAATCTGAAGAAGATGTAATTTTAACCTTAGCAGAAAAGAAGCGTATTGATGTTATGCCACTTGTTATACAAGCTAACTTTGATAAATCTCTCATGACTCAGTTATTAAATGATGAAGATGCACAAGATGAAATCATTGACCATTTAATTGAGGATGCTCAGAAGTATGACTATATTGGTTATCAATATGATTTTGAAAACATCAACCACCTTGATAGAGAAAAGTACGTTGATTTTGTTGAAAAAACATATAAAGCAATGCGAAAAAAAGATTTATTATTTAGCGTTGCAGTAATTCCAAGAACAACTGATTATGATAAAAATTCTTTGAATCAAGATTGGAGTTCAGGATATGGTTATGAAGGGTTGGCAGAACATAGCGATTTTCTAAGCATTATGTCTTATGATGATCCAAAATCAAAAGGACCTGTATCTTCTATGGAATACCTAGAGAATGTTCTTTCTTATACACAACGGTTTGTGCCTGATGATAAAATATCACTTGGAATTCCATTGTACTGTTGGCAGTATGAGATTGGTAATTCAAAAAAGATTGCTAACGTAACATATCCAATTTCTGCAGCTACTCAGGAAAAATATAAAAATTACGGCGTACTCAGTACTTATGTTGATGGAGAATATGAAACTGAGGTATTTCTCTTCATTAAGCCAAAAGATAATTCATATGCATTAAATATTATTTGGTGTGATAATAAACAAAGTATTGAGGTAAAGCAAAAATTTGCAGAAAAAGAAAATCTACGCGGGCTTTCGTTTTGGGCACTTGGGCAAGAAGATCCTAATATCTGGGATCTGTTCTAAATCACCGTAAGGTGGTTTTTTGTTTTTTAAATAAAAAATGATATAATAAAAAAAATAAAATTACATACAAATGGAAAAACTATTTTATGGAATACGAAATCAAGCGTATGTTATGAGTATAAAAATACGATTACACAGAAGAAAAATACTCCAATATGTGGTTCTCGTTGCTCATATTATTTCTGCTGTTTGCATGAAGGTGTACGGTGAAGATGATGCTTTTCGATACTATATTTTTACGTGGGGCCTAGGAACCATCATACTTGCAACGTTGTTTGTTAAACGGGTTACAAAACGGTTAAAACGTTTCTTTAAATCTTCACTTAAAAAAAATTTCCGAGATCTAAAATGGGGTTTCATTATAGCATTGGCTGGTTTTGGTTTTGTTCTTGCTCTGCAATTTTGGAATGTTATTAGCATCGTTGTTGTTAAAAATTCTTTTAACGCATTGTTTCTTTTGTACCCTGTATCAGTTGCGGGACAGCAATTTATTTATACCTTGCAACCGAGAGTTCTCTATAGAGATTATCCTAAATGGAAATTTATGGTTTGCTCAGTATTATTTTTTACCTGTGCGCATTTGGGTTTCCCAATGTCATCGTGGTTACTTGCTTCAGTCTGTATTGCAATACCAACAGCATGGCTCGTTGCGTATAAAAATAACTTTACTGCTGCGTATATACTTCATCTAACTATCGGTATATTTGCCTTGGTTAATGGTTTTGTTTAAAAAATAAAGTCCTTACATATTAAGGACTTTTCATTTTCACTTTCTTGTATTGTTTTGATATAATGAGTTTGTTAATAAATAATTAATTTAAATAATACGTATGGCAACAAAACAAGAGCTCGTAATGGAAAAATACGCAGCACAATTAAAAAAAGTAGGAGTTCCTGTAAATAAAGCACTTCTTGAAAATGTTACAAAAGGACTTGGCGTAGCAAATTATAAACTTGATTCAATGTTCGTTGCGGCAAGTGATAAAAAAGAGCTTGAGACTGTTTATAAAAATTTTATTGTGAAAAAGTGTGCAGTTAAAGATGAAAAGAAAGGTCAAAAAGCACTAGAATTTGCAGTAGAAAAAATGTCAGGAGTACGAAAAAAATATCGAGGAGCGTTCTACTACATTATCGCTAAAAAATTAGGGATTAAATAAAACACTACATTGTAGTGTTTTATTTTTTGTAAAAACCTCGCTTCTTTTTTGAATATATAGAGAAAACATCTTGAAGTGTTTGTACATAATCTCTAAACCCAACATGGTTTCTTTTGGGGTTGTTCCAGTTAACAGGGATTTCTTTGATTTTTATATTATTTTCTGTTGCAATAGTAATCATTTCCATATCAAAGCTAAATTTACTTTGAGTTAGTTTCTCAAGAAACAATTGCTTGTGTTTGTTTTGAAACATTTTAAATCCACGTTGAGTATCTTGGACATTAATATGTAAAATATATTTTGGTATATTCCTACTTATTTTTCTCAAGAGCCTTCTCCATAAAAAACTTTCATCATGAACTTTGGCATATTTTAAATATATTGAAGCAATTACAAATTCTTCTTTTTGTTGAAGAAAAACATCACTATAACTAATATCAACTGAATTATCAGCATCCATAAATAATATTTTTTCACCAATCGATTGTTCTATTCCACTGCGAACCGCATATCCTTTCCCTTTATTTATGTCATAAGAGACAAGACTGATATTGTTATAGGAACGGGCAATCGCACGAGCTATTTTTTCAGTATCATCAGTTGATCCATCATTCACTATTATTACTTCATAGGTAATATGTTTTGATTGAAAATGGTGAATAATTCTTTGTATAGTTGAATCTAAATAACGTGATTCATTATATGTAGGGATAATTATTGATAGGTTCATGATTATTTTTTGAAAACAATATATTTGTATCCGATGAAATTTACTATCATAGCAGCAATACTACCAGCTACTGCAGATATATTTTTTACAAATAGATCTGATAGATTTGAATGAGATAAATATTCGAACATCATCGCACCAATAAATGAATTTATAACTAAACTAATACAAGAAATTATAATAAATACAAGTATTTTGTTGCGTGTATTACTCTTAAATACAAAGTATTTATTTAAATAAAAACTCAAAATAACTGCACATAAAAATGAGAATGATTTGCTAATAATAAATTCTGTTGTTGTTGGTGTGTTACTAAAAACAATCAATGAAATAATATTAAATATACCTAAATCAACTAGAGTATTAAGAACTCCCACGATACCGAATCGTAAAAATTGTTGAATAAATTTAATCATGTTTATTTGGAATTATTACTAATAAACAAAATAGTGTTAGAAAAAATATACTAATATATATTCCCATACGATCATATTTATTTCGTGTGAATAATAATGATACCTCCTGAGTATCAGTAAAAACGAGACTAAATACTGGGCTTGTCATGTATACCTTTTTATTGATATCTGAATTTTTCCAAAGAGGGAAATACGTTGAAGAAATACGTATTGGTATTTCTTTGTTTGGTATTTCAGATAAAGAAAGATGTATTTTAGAGTTGTCGATAAACGAGTTATCTATATTAGTATTTATATTAGGAACACTTATTTTATTAACCTCAAGTGTTGATAGAAGCCGTGGAATATCAATTTCAGAAACCCCTACAGGATTCATAATTGTTATGTTTTTATCTTTGATTGCACTTAATTTTTTAAAAAGTGGATCAGACGAAGGGTAGAGAATTAGTGCTCTATTATTTTTTAGGTATGTATTGAGATTTTTCAATGCCTGCTTCTCATCTTTATATTGGTACTCAACAAGCACGATAGAACTGTAGCGCTCAAGACTTTCTGTATCTATATATTTTTCTTTAGGGAATACCATAGGTAAATCAAAATTACCTTCTCTGAACCAAAACTCTTGTAACCTCATCCAATCAAGACCGTTTTCTTCTCTGTCTTTGGTTTTGAGTTCTGTAAAAACTAAATTTGGGTAATAGGGAAGAATTTGAGCATACTCGTTCTTTTGCGTTCTTTCGTAGATATTCCATGTATCACTTGAATATATTTTATTGAGGTATAGGCTATATTTTTCAATTCTTTTTAGTTCTGGTTGAGTAAAAAAAACAAAGTACCTTATGTTATACATATCCGATCGAGATATCTTTCTATTAATATTTTCTTCGGAAAAATATTCTGTATTTTCTTCGTCACATAGGTAACAGGTCACACCAAAATCTTCGTTGGTTAAACTGAAGGTGTTGCGCAGCATCGGAATAAAAATTGAATGAATACTTGATTCTCTAAATACCGTCCAGATTGTTTGATGTGCTGGGTTTGAACCTAAGAGCGCAGCAAGTGCATAATGATCAGGTAGTATCTCGACCCTGGAGATAGAACCAATCAAATGACTTGGAACCATTTGTTTATCTGAGATTGGTTTTATTAATCTGTTTGTTTCAAAAAAAGATTGTCTTTCTTTTTCTGACATGGCTGCATAAGGGTCTTCAGTTATTCTTTGAGGTTGTTGTGTTGTTATTACTTCAACAAGACTTCTTCCGTCAATAGATTCTTCTAGTGTATCTACTACTTTATATATATCTGTTGATGAAGTAGGGTAGGTACCTATAAAGTTGTGGAGAATACCAAAATGAGGATAAAGAATAAGTAAAGATATCACTACGAGCCCTCCTTTTTTCCATTTTTGAATCTGGGTATTAAGAAGAATTTGAGCGTATCCAGTACTTGCTAATATCCCAGCAATAAGAAAAATAAATGGAATATTTCTATTCGCTTGTATAGGAAGTCCTGGGAGAATTATCTGTAAAGGTAAGAAAAATATGAGAAGGCTTGCTATGACAAAAAATATTTTAATATAAATATTTTTATTGAGTATTTTTTGTGATTTGATAAAAAGAAAAATTCCCAAAAGGATAACAATCCAAATCTCCAATGAGATTGAACCAAATACATTAGAGCTAAGGGTTTTTGTAGTACTGTATTGATAGTTACTTAAAAATGGAATGTACCAAATACTTGCTAACCCAACCGAGAAAATTCCGTGATATACCCAGAATAATATTTTTTTAAATTCAAATTTTTTTGAAAATATATCAACACAAGCCGAACAGCAAAAAGTAAGAAATGCGACTTGGACCACATGTGCATTAGATAAGAGTACTAGTGTTAAAAGAAAAATAGATACTAAGACTTCTTTTCTTGTTGATGTATGTGAAAGTTTGATGATGTGAGGTAACCATAAAAAAAATAACCATCCACCAACGAGTTGAGTAACAAGTCCAGAATTAAAACTTGCTACAATAGATAGACCTAAGGTTCCGCCGCTACTATCGCTTAGCCCTAATAGAAAAATAGTTAGCAGTCCTGAAATAAGGGAGGGTAGGTACGAGCGTGTTAAAAGATAACTTCCTCTATATATTAAAATTGGAAAGCTGATTGTTGTAAATAAGAGCACTCCTTTAAAAATTACAGCAATAGAGATATTTGTAAGTGAATGAATCCAAGCAATTAAAAAGTAAAATAGTGGAGGATAAAATAATGGGAAAGGCATGCCAGCATAATAATTTGGTACCCATCCGTATATGTTTGGGAATATATTTTGAGCATAATATTTGGTAATAGCATAATGAGAAGTACCATCCCATCCACCAATTAATTCTGCATTAAAATAGTTGATAAAAAAATCACCAAAAAATAACCACATTAACCCAATAAGAAGTAAGGAGTTTATGAGGTGCATAATGTTACTTTTTTTAAAGATATTCATGTTTGTAAATTATAACATGTTGTTAGTGTCTTTATTTTTTTTACGTTGTTGTGTACACTGTAAAGGTATGATAAAAACATTCAAAAAAGGTTTTACCTTAATAGAACTTCTCGTTGTTATTGCTATTATAGGCGTACTAACAACTATTGTTGTTTCTGAACTATCTCAAGCTCGAGAAAAAGCAAAAATTGCACGAATGACACAAGAAATCAGATCATTTCAAAACGCATTAGAGCTTTATTATGCAGATAATGGAGAATATCCTTTTCATGGTGACTCAGCGCATAATTATTATATAATTACTCCTACAAACACAGCTAACGGTCTCTACTATGATGATTTACGGACTAAAATGGAACCTTATTTTAATTTAGATGAAATGTTTGATGATTTACCAAACTCATTTCAAGGTAGTTTTGTTTTTAGTCCTGTATATAATCCTAGCTCATGTCCTAATCAGGCCCCTGGAGGAAATTTGCAAACCTATGCATTTACCTTTACTACTTTTGAACAAGAATTGGATCCGTATACAGGAGGTTCTTATATCACATCTTTTAATAACTCTCCTATTATTGATGCGTATTATGTTAATTCAACATATTCTTCATCAGGTCATTTTGGCTCATATTATCGACACAACCATTGTGCATCACTTAATTAAAAAACACCTAATCGGTGTTTTTTAATTCTTTATTTTTTTTTGTTCAGCTTTTTTGATAATATTTTCATGCTCTTTTTCTGCTTCTTTGAGAGATTTTTCTACGACTTTCTTTTTAGAATAGATATTCATAAGCGAAAACATAACTACTGCGGCACCAATAATACCAATGGCATTGAGCACAAAAAGAGAGAGAGCCCCAGAGATTATGGTTACATTCATAGTAGCTATACCAATTCCTATTGTTGCAATAGGTGGAACAAGCGCTACCGCAATGGCTGTACCAGGTAGAGCTTCATTTAATTCTGGCTTAACACGTGCATATGCCGTTGCAAGCCCAGCTACGATTGCGATAAGTAGATATACAACGGAGGGTTCTGTTCGTGATAGTATTTCAGCATTATATGTAGTCATGAGTTCACTACCTCTTATAGTTTTCCATAAAATCCATGTTGCAAGTGTTGAAATCCCGATAGAATATATTAGTGATTTTATTACTGTTGATGTTGAACGAACAAGGAGTTTTTCATCTCCTAGAGTAAGCCCTAAACCTATTGATAAAATAGGGGATAGTATTGGTGCAATAAGCATTGACCCAATAATAACGGACGCATTATTAATCAAAAGACCAAACGTCGCCATGAGTACCGACATAACCACTAAAAAGAAAAAAGAAGGTTTAGGACTAGAATCCTTTATTAAAGAATCTATAGCCTCAGTTTTATTTTTTTCATTTATATCACTAAATAATAAATACATATATTCTAGTATAACAGCTTTTTATATTAATATTTATTATATTTTGCTACAGTAGTAGATATGAAAATAACTATCGTTACTGTCGGATCACCACAACTTTCCTTTGCTAAAGAAGGCATTAATGAATATCTAAAACGTATCTCACGTTTTGCTGATTGTGATCTTGTCTCCATAAAAGAAAACAAGAAAACTACTGAAAAGATTCTAAAAATATGTGAAGGAAAAAAAGTTGTGTTGTTAGATGAGCAAGGAAAACAATTCTCTTCTCATGGTCTTGCTATTTTTTTAGAAAAGGAGAAAAATATATCTTCTGAACTTTGCTTTGTTATTGGGGGACCAAATGGTCATGTGCCTGAGGTTCAATCATGTGCTAATGCCAGGTGGTCACTTTCCTTATTAACGTTCCCTCATGATATTGCAACAATGATACTTATTGAAACATTGTACCGTTCGCTATCAATCAACGCAGGACACCCATACCATAGGGATTAATAAAAGACATTGTAAAGATAAAAGACATTAATTAATATAATGTCTTTTATACTTAATGGGCGATGGTTACTGATATTACGTTCCGTGCTCCGTTTTTGTAAAGTGTACTTTCTAATTCCTTTAAGGTTGCTCCTGTTGTAACAAGATCATCAATGATAATGATATCTTCTCCTTGTATTGTATGTATATTTTTAACCTTGAAGCAACCTTGTACATTTTTAAATCGCTCTTTTCTATTTTTAATTAATGCTTGTTTTTTTGTTTCTTTAATTTTAATCACCGCTGAAGAATAAGTACCGTGTATGTTCTTTGCAAAATATTTTGCAATCATTTTTGTTTGATTAAAACCGCGTTTTTTATGTTGTTTCTTGCTGAGTGGAACAGAAATAATAATCGGATTTATATAGTAAGAGAATAATTGTTGTTCAGATAGATATTCTTGGATATGATTATACATTTCTTCAGCAAGATACTTTGATAAAAAAATATCTCTTTTTTGTTTAATGTAATAAATTAATTTTTTCCCTTTCTGAGAATGGTAGTCATATAATGCGAATATATTTTTATCTTGTGGTTCAGGTGCACAAGGGATTGAATGCAAAAAAGATCTACTGAATTTTGAAGGAAAAAATGTATGAATAAGTAATTCCAAAAAGGATATCATTATTTCTAGTCTAGCATATATATTATGTGGTATACTTTTTTACATGAGTAATGTATTAGATAGTTTGAAGGATGTGTTTTCCGGTTTAACACAAGCAAAATCAAACACTTATGTTGGTATTGATATAGGTTCGTCATCAATTAAAGCCGTTCAATTAAAAAAAGATAAGGGACGAATTTTGTTAGAAACATACGGAGAAGTTGCATTAGGTCCATATCAAGATAAAGACGGTACCGCTGGGCAATTAACAACCCTCGAGACTGGTGTTCTTGCTGAGGCATTACGTAATCTTATTGAACAAGCAAATGTTACAGCAAAGACAGCCGTTATTTCAGTTTCTTCAGCAACAAGTTTGATTTTTATTCTTAAGATTCCGTATATTAACCAACGTGAGTTATCAGGAGTTGTTCAAAATGAGGCACGTAAATATATCCCTGTTCCATTATCAGAAGTTTCGTTAGATTGGTGGATTATTCCAGAGAAAGAAATTTACGGTGAAGACGAGTCAAGTATCGTAAAGAAAAAATCAGACATTGATGTACTGGTTGCTGCAGTACGAAATGAGGTTGTAGATAGATATAACACGGTTTCTCAATCGCTTGGTATGTTTTCTCAAACTTCATATGAAATTGAAACCTTCAGTGCTATTCGTGGTTCATTCAAGCATGAGCTTGCGCCAGTAATGATGATTGATTTCGGGGCATCAGGTGTTCGCATGAGTGTTATTGAGCATGGTGTTGTGCGCAAATTTCGCGCCATCAATCGAGGGTCAGCATATCTATCATCTTCATTACAAAAATCTCTTGAAATTGATTTTGAAGAAGCTGAAAAGATAAAACATGAAGTAGGATTAGACAAAGAAAATAAAAACGAACAAGCCTACAATATTATTAACACTGGAGTTAATTATATTTTTTCTGAAATTAAGAATGTTATTTTTGATTATGAAAAAGAATATAAAAAACCAATTAGTAAAATTATTTTAACAGGAGGAGGTTCTCGTTTACAAAAATTTAAAGAGCAACTAGAGTCACGTTATAATATCACCACCGTATATGCAGACCCGTTTGGGAAAGCTCTCTCACCAGATTTTCTCAAAGAAGTACTTGAAAACGCTGGTCCAGAATTTGCTGTTTCTCTTGGTCTAGCATTACAAGGTCTTGAATAGTAACTTTTCTTTTTTTCTAAAAAAGAACTATAATATAAATAATTATGGATAAAGAATTTAAAACAACATTTATTCCGAAAAAAAATCTTGCAACATCTAAGGTTAAACCAGCGGAATCAAAAAAATCAAAAGCACGTCGTAGTTTGTTTGGTGTTCTAGCACTACTGTTATTTGTTACAGCAGTTGTTTCTACTATAGGAGTATACCTCTATAAAATTAGAATTGCAGCGGTCATTAACTCACGTATTGAATCTATTAACCTTGCTGAAAAAGCATTTGAACCGGCAGTTATCCTTGAGCTCAAAAAATTAGATATTCGTTTGCGAGCCGGAACAGAGTTGTTAAATAATCACGTTGCTATTTCTGATTTTCTTGAATCTCTTGCGGAATCAACACTTCCAGATGTAAGTTTCGCAAACTTCTCATTCTCAGGTGGAGGAAATGAAGTTTCAATGTCAGGAGAAGCACGAGGGTATCTTCAGATTGCTCAACAATCAGATATCTTTGAGGATAATCAGTATATTCAAAACCATATATTCTCTGATTTTTCTCTTACTGATACAGGTAGAATAAGCTTTTCTCTACAATTTACATTAAATCCTGAACTCGTTACCTTTGGTCGTACCGTTGTTAACGATGAAGCTAATATTGGAGTTGCTGATAATGTTATTATTTCTGATGAAAATCAAATTCCAACAGGAGTTGATATTAATTTTAATCAATTTAACCAATAACGTCTTATGAAAAACATTATTCCAATTATTGTTACAATTATCTCAATAGCGACATTTGTGTTAATTGTGCAACCTCAATACAATGAAATAAAGGAGATGCAGGTTCAAGAGACTGAACTCCAAGATGTCTTAGATAATGCACGGAAACTACAATCGTTACGTGATTCTCTTCTAGAAAAGAGAAACAATATCTCAAATGCTGATATACGACGTTTAGAGAAGCTTATTCCGGAAAGTGCTGATAATGTAAAATTGATTCTTGAATTCCAACAAATTGCAGAACGATATAACCTTGAAATCCAAGCAGCATCAGCAACCAAAGAAAATGAAGGAAGTGGTGAAGAACAACAACAAACATTTGATATCGAAACAAATGATTATGGGGTTATTACACTTGATTTCTCACTCAGTGGAGGATACTCACAGGGAATTTCTTTCCTTAAAGATATTGAAAGAAACCTACGAATTACTGATATTCGATCACTTACCATTAATCCACCAAGTGGAGATGGGCTTGAATACGGGTATGAATTATCAATCGATACGTACTGGTTGAAAGATAACATTTAAAATACTTAAACATTATGAAGAATAAAAAAACAATAAAAAATATAATTATTGGTTTGGTTGTTGCAATCCTTCTGTTGGGTGTTTATGCTGTTATCACAAGTGGTGCAGAAAACCAAGGTGGTTCATCAGGGTCAAGTTCTTTAACAAGTTTGATTGGGTCTGGTAATTTAGGTCAAGTACAAGAATCAAACACCGATTTAGCAAATGCTGAAATATTACGTATTTTAGGAAGTATTCAGAACATTGATTTAGATGACGATATCTTTAATAATCCTGTTTTCAGAGAGTTAGAAGATAGTCGGTTTACTATCCCAAAACCAGTTCTTATTGGACGACCGAATCCATTCCTGCCTATTGGTTTTGATGCACTCGTTCAAACTCAAACAGGAGGAACCCAAGAACTAGAAGTAGGTGGTACAATTGTTGAGGACACTGGATTACAACAAGATGGTAACGACCCTACAGGATTCTTTACTCAATAATTTTTTATATTTAAAACCTCTTTCCTAAAGAGGTTTTTTTTTGGTATTATAGAGGTAACGTTTACTGCTATGAATTTTTTAGAGACACTTGTTAAAAAAGGAATTATTAATGCTTACCAAGTTGATGAGATTATCGAAATCACAACGAAAGAAGGAAAGACTATCGAAGACGTATTAACTGATATGGGGATTAGTGATGCTGATATTCTTCGAGCAAAAAGTGATTATTTTGGTATCAAAAAAAAGCAAATCGATTACAAAGAGGTTGAGGATGCTATTGTAAAACGTATTCCTGAAGAAAGTGCAAAAACCTATCAAATGGTTGCTTTTGGTATGACTGAAGATGGTGTTCTTGAAGTTGGAATGTTGGACCCAAGAAATATCGAAGCGCAAAATGTACTTCAATTTATTACAGCTAAATCTGGTACTCCATACGAAATGTATATTATAACGGAATACGGTTACCACGAGATAATGAAAAAATATTCAGGTTTATCTGGTGAAATCGGAGATGTTATTGATGAATATATCGATATTGATGCAGCTGCTCAAGAACTGCAAGATAGTAAAAATAGAAAACCAGGTGAAGAAGAAAAGATTGTTGAAGATGCTCCAGTAACGAAAATGGTAGCAGCCATTATTCGTCATGCAGTAGAAAAATCAGCATCAGATATCCATATAGAACATACTGGAGAATTAGTACGTGTTCGTTTTCGAATTGATGGAGAACTTGAAACATACCTTGAAGTTCCAAAAGCTGTTCATAGTGCGGTAGTTGCTCGTATTAAAATTATGACGAAGACCATGAAGCTAGATGAACGACGTAAGCCACAAGACGGACGTTTTCCAGCCATGATTGAAGGTCGAAAAATCGATTTCCGTGTGTCTATCATGCCTACCTTTTTTGGTGAAAAAGTCGTAATTCGTATTCTTGATTCACAAAAAGGTATTCGAAAACTTGATTTACTTGGTCTTTCTCCTGAACAAAATGCCATGATTCGAGAGGCTATTGAGCGACCCCATGGGTTAATTCTCATTACTGGACCAACAGGTTCTGGTAAGACTACAACATTGTATTCAATGCTTGGGGAAGTTGATCGAGAAACAAAAAACGTTGTTTCTCTTGAAGATCCTGTCGAGTACCAATTCCCAGGAGTTAACCAATCACAGGTACATGCTGAAATTGGGTATACCTTTGCGGCAGGTCTTCGGTCTATTGTACGTCAGGACCCTGACGTGATCATGGTGGGGGAGATTCGTGATAAGGAAACTGCGAATCTTGCAATTCAGGCTGCACTTACTGGACACTTGGTATTTGCTACCTTGCACACGAATAGTTCGTTCGGTATTATTCCTCGTTTAGTTGATATGGGTGTTGATCCGTATTTGATTGCACCAACACTTATCCTAGGTGTTGCGCAACGTCTGCTAAGAAAAATTGCTGATGGTGCGGCAGTTCCTGTTGAAAGTGAAGATAGTGTCAAGAAAATGATTGAAAATCAATTTAGTGATTTACCAGAAGAATATCGTTCAAAATTAAACCTTGATAGAAACCTTTACAACGTGCAACCGACAAAAGATGCACCAAGTGGAATGAAGGGTCGTATTGCTATTCTTGAGATGTTCAAGGTAGATAAAGAGGTTGAAAAAATAATCCTCGAGGATCCAACAGAGCAAAAAATTTATGCTGCTGCTCGAAAGAAAGGAATGATTACCTTAAAAGAAGCAGGTATTCTCAAGGGACTTGATGGACTAGTACCCTTTAGTGAGATTAATGAACTTTAAAATATTATGAACACAGATTATAAAAAACTATTAGAAAATTTATTATTAACAGTACAACGAGAAAATGCATCGGATTTACACCTTGCAGCAGGGCGAAAACCTATCATGCGTATTGAAGGTGAGCTTATTCCCCTCGCAAACCGTGATGAACTTACGAAAGAAGATACGTTTGGTATTCTCAAGGAACTTGTTAATGAAGAAAAACTTCATCAGGTGATGAATATTGAAGAAATCGACTTTGCGTATTCGTTTCGTGATGAGCTCCGACTACGTTCAACTGCGTATATTCAAGGTGGAGCTATCAATTTAACATTTCGTGTTATCCAAGAAGTTCGTGAACTAGATGAATTAAATCTTCCTGAGGTTCTAAAGGCGTTCACTCAAAAAGAACAAGGACTCTTCTTGGTGGTAGGTCCAGTTGGACAAGGAAAATCAACAACAATGGCAGCAATGATTTCGATGATTAACCACGAACGCAAAGAACACATTGTTACTATTGAAAACCCTATTGAGTATTTATTTAATGATGATCAGTCAATTATTGATCAACGTGAAGTAGGTATCGATACAAAATCATTTGAAACTGGGTTAAAGGCAGTATTTAGACAAGACGTGAATGTAATCATGGTAGGAGAAATGAGAAACCCAGAAACTATTTCAACAGTAGTTACAGCTGCAGAAACTGGGCACTTGGTATTTTCAACCTTGCATACAAACAATGCGGCTCAAACGATTGATCGTATTGTTGACTCATTTCCAGCTAATCAACAAAACCAAGTTCGTGCTCAGTTAGCAGGATCACTTATTGGTATTTTCTCTCAACGTCTTATGAAGAGTCAACGTGGTGGAATGGTACCAGCGTATGAATTAATGATTAATACAAAAGCTACCGCGAACCTTATTCGTGAGGGGCGTACTCATGAAATTAACACTGTAATCGAAACTGGGTATGAACAGGGGATGATTGATATGAACAAGTCGCTTGTAGAACTTGTCCAGCAAGGTCACATTACGGTTGAGGAAGCGTACCGACAATCACTTAATCCAAAATTACTCGATTCAATGATATAATAAATATATGTTATTTAATTACAAAGTTGTCACCAAAGAAGGTGTAGAAAAAAAGGGGCAGATTGAAGCAGCTACAAGTGAAATTGCTGTTTCTACACTGCAGCGTCGCGAGTATGTTGTGGTTTCAGTGGTACCTGATTCTAAAAAAAGTTTACTTGAATCAAGTCTTCCGTTTTTAGATCGTGTTCCGATGAAAGATATCGTATTGATGTCAAAGCAAGCTTCAACATTGTTTGAAGCTCAGGTATCAGCGGTAAAAACATTTGAACTATTAGGTCAAAATGCTGAAAGTAAGGGGATTCAAAAAGCTCTTTCACAGGTAACCGAAGATATTCGTGGTGGAACATCTATTTCAGGAGCAATGGCAAAACAGCCAAGGGTCTTTTCTGATTTTTATGTAAACATGGTACGTGCTGGTGAAGAGTCAGGTCAGTTAACAGAAACATTTACCTTCTTGGCTGAATACCTAGAGAGAAGTTACGCGCTCACATCAAAAACAAAAAACGCTTTAGTGTATCCATCGTTTATTATTCTTACCTTTATTTCGGTAATGGTACTGATGTTGGTAAAAGTTATTCCACAAATGGCAAGTATTATCGAAGAGTCAGGACAAGAGATTCCAGTGTATACAAAAATTACTCTTGGGATATCAGACTTCTTTGTTAACTACGGAGTTATCATGTTGATTTTTGTAGTTATTGCTGGATTCTTTATTGCACGAATGATGAGTACCGATTCAGGGCGAAGCCGTATTGATGTGTTTAAAATTAACTTACCTGGTTTTGGTAAACTGTATCGAAAAATTTATCTTGCTCGTATTGCTGATAACGTAAATACGATGTTGACATCAGGTATTCCAGTTGTACGAACACTCGAAATTGCGGGAGATGTGGTAGGGAACACCGTCTTTAAAAACATCCTCGACGATGCTGTTGAAGAGGTAAAAGGAGGTAATAGTATCTCAAGTGCCTTTTCTAAACATGATGAAATTCCACAGATTATGGTGCAAATGATTAAGGTTGGAGAAGAAACAGGGTCAATTGGTAAAATTCTTAAAACACTTGCTAATTTTTACAACAAAGAAGTAACGAATACTGTTGATACCTTGATTGGTATGATTGAACCAGCGATGATTGTCCTATTAGGAGTTGGAGTTGGAGGGTTACTGATGTCAGTGATGATTCCTATCTACAACGTTGCAGGAGGTATCTCATAAAAACACTTTTCCTAAGGTGTTTTTTATTTACTAAATGCAATTTAATAAAAAATATGTCAACACATAAAAAGTTGTTATTTAATAAGGCTTTTTGGTATAATGTGAGCAACCAATTCTAATGAAGAAGGAATTTCGGTTATCAAACATATGTTTCATATTTTTGATAGAAGACTGCAGAGCATGTCTTCATTTTATTAAATTAACTTTTTAAAACTATAATGAAAAAATCACAAGGTTTTACATTGATTGAACTACTTGTAGTAGTAGCAATCATCGGAATTTTAGCAACTGTTGTTCTTGCGTCTCTAGGGCAAGCACGAACACGAGCTAAAGATGCCGCTATTAAATCTGCTATCTCACAAGCGCGAGCAGAAATCGAGCTTTATATGATTGATAATGGTACTTATCATGGTGGCTCAGGTACTGCTTGTGCAGCAAGTATTTCTGCATTTAACACTTCGATTACAGATAATGGTGGAACTTCTGTAGCGTGTGATGCTGGTGCTTCAACTTATTCATACCATGCTGTATTAAATGATGGCTCTACAATCTTTTGTGCGGACCATAATGGATATGCAGGAGAAGCATCTGCAGCATCTGCAACAGGATGTACTCCAGCTTAATTTTATAACTTAGAAACACCGAATGGTGTTTTTTTGTTTTGCGTAACACTGGTATAATAGAAATATGAAACAAAAACAAAACAAAGGATTCACTATAGTGGAACTATTGGTGGTAATCGCACTTATTGCAATTTTATTAATTTTAGTGCTTGTTAATTTAAACAAAAATAGAGCCCTTGCTCGAGATAATATACGTATTGCTGATATTGATAGCATTCGTTTGGCGTTAGATGAATATCGAGCTGCATGTGGTGTATACCCAGCAACCCTTGAGGTAACAGCTGACAATGGACGAACCGGCTCATGTTCTAAGACACTCGGGGATTTTATTGCTCAAATACCAACAAATCCTACGTATTCAGATGGTAATAATCAGTACTATCAATCACATTCAAGTAGTCCATATATTGATGAAGAGAAATATATGTACTTTGGAATGTCTAATACATCAATTAATGGTCCATGTTTTGATTATATTATTGGTGTGCAATTAGAGTATGGATCTAATAATGATTTTAATGATGGGGAACATTCAAAATTATTCCAAAAGGTGAATCAACCATCTTTGGAAAATGGAGCTCCACATCTTTACGATAGAAGTTGTGCTGGTTGGACATTACATGGTATTCCTGATGCTGGGGAAAGTTTGTATGGTATTTACGGATTTAGAAGTACTGATGCTGGATAAAAAATTATGTTAGATATTTTTATTATTGTTAATGCTGTTATTTTAGGATTACTTGTTGGAAGTTTTTTGAATGTAGTGGCACTACGTTTTAATACTGGGAAAAGCCTTGGCGGTCGTTCGGGGTGTTACTCATGTGGACATCAACTATCATGGTATGAACTTGTTCCTCTGTTTTCTTGGCTGATTCAAAAAGGTCGATGTCGTAGTTGTGGGAGTCATATTAGTTCTCTGTACATAACAGGTGAACTTACTGTTGGAATATTCTTTGGGTTAATTGCGGCGAGGGGAATTATCGCTGGATTTGATTGGTTTTCAGTATCGTATGGAATCTCTACCTTGTTTTTGTTTGTTATTTTTTCAATTCTTGCAGTTATTTTAATGTATGACGTTCGTCATAAAATTATCCCAGACTCGTTGTCTCTTGCCTTTGGTTTGATGTCGTTTCTTGGAATGTTCTTTTTTGGGTTTGATGCAGGTGTCTTTAATTACATCGGATTTCATATTCCTGATATGTGGCATATGCTTGGAGGTGTACTTGTCCCGTTACCATTTGTTGTTCTGTGGCTTGTTTCAAAAGGGCGCTGGTTGGGGTTAGGTGACCCTAAATTAATGGTTGGTATGGGGTTTTTGTTCGGTACAACGCAAGGGTTTACGAGCGTGTTTGTGTCATTTTGGATTGGTGCATTGTTCGCACTATCTATCTTTTTAGTAAATTTTTTCTTGAAAAAACAATTGTTACGAACAGGGAAAAAAAGTATAATGAAAGAAGAGTTGCCCTTTGCACCATTTCTCATTATCGCAACCCTGATTACGGTGGTGTTCAATATTAATCTCTTTTAAAAAATATGCGTAAAAAAAATACAAAAAAGAAATATAGTAAAGGTTTCAGTTTAGTGGAATTTATTGTTGTATTAGTGATTTTCTCTATTATGTCTAGCGTATCTTTGTTTAACTATAATAGTTACAGCAAGAGTATTCGAGAAACAAACGTAGCACAAGATATTGCGCTCACTATCAGGCAAGCTCAAATCTATGGTCTTTCTGCTACAGGACGAACGGTTGGTGGTGGAAATGCTGGACCAGAAGATATTTTGAATATTCCTAATATTACCCAAGATAGATCAATTATTGGTGTTCGCATTGATATTGATAATAATTCATTAATTTTGTTTGAAGATAACTCTGCTAACAGAAATTTTGTTTTTGATGATGATGGTAATTATTCCGACAGAGTTATAGATGTCAGAACTATTAAGGCTGCTGGTGTTGAAATTCTTGGTGTTGAAATGTGTGGTTCTTCTGCTAATTGTGGTGATATTGAATACGACGGTGTTGTTGATGTTGCATTTCAACGACCGTATCCAGATGCATATATTACCTTAGGTGGTAATTCAGGAGATATATATAATTTTGCATCTATTCTAATTAGTAGTAATGATGAATATAGCAAATACATTGAAATTTCATCAATTGGTAATATTTCAGTAAAAAATTATGATGCTTAATATGTATAATAAAAAACACTCAACTTCACCTATGAAAAAAGGTTTTACTCTTGTTGAGATTATGGTGTCTGTGGCTATTTTCACGATTATTATTACCACTGGTATTGGAGCATTGGTGTCTATGGTAAACACGTATGAGGTAACCCAAGAACAAAAAAAGGTTCATGACGGTTTAAATTATGCTCTTGAGTCTATGGTACGTGAAATTCGTCTTGGGCAAAATTACCATGCTAATCCAAATTTAAGTAATGATAATGATGAAGGAACTGTTTCAGATGCTTCTATTGCTCATTCTATTGGTTTTGACGCTGCAGATAATCGTGGTTACGTGAGATATTTCCTAGATAATGGGACTCTCATGGCTCGTAGAACTGGAGCAAATCCGAGTGCTCTTGATGGAGAGCATGCTCTTACCGATGACTCTCAAATTATTATTGAAAGCTTGGAATTTACCATTATCGGTACTGAACGTTATTTACCAAACCAAAATACTCAACAACCAGTTGTGTGGATACGTATCACTGCACATGCCCAAGGTAGTGACAGAGATACAGTTATACAGACACTTGTTTCCCAGCGAACACTTGATGCATAAGATATATTATGAAAACAATACGATTACAAAAAAATAAAGGGTTCACTATGATTGAAATGCTTGTAGCGGTGTTTATCTTTACTGTTTCTTTAGCTGCATTAATGTCTATTGCGTCTCGAGGATTAAAGGCTTCACATCAGGCACAAAAACAAGTTATCGCAGATTATCTTGCGCTTGAAGGGGTAGAGGTGGTACGAAACTTACGTGATTCTGCGTTTCTATCTTTTAATAATACTAATAACTGGCAAAATGTTTTTGATCAAAACGGTTGCTTAAGTTCTGTTGGGTCACCCTGTGAATTTACCTTAACAGGAACTTCCATAGTATTACAACCGTGTGATTCTGGTTGTACTGTATACTTTGATGGAACAGTGTACAGACACCGTGAAGTTAATTCATCATGGGGAGATGATAGTGGGTATATTCGTGAAATTAATTTAACACCAAGCGCAAACCCTAATGAGATTAATGCAACAGTTCTTGTTACCTGGAATAATGGACAAGATAGCGTGTCTTATTCAGAAAATTTGTTCTTGTGGCTATAGTATTATTATGAAGAATATTAGATTACAAAAAAATAAAGGTTTCGTTATCTTATTTGCGATGCTTATTTCTACTATTATTTTATTAATAGCTGCGGGTATTTTTAATGTAGTACAAAAAGAAGTTGTTCTTTCATCATATGCACGTGAGTCTCAGCGAGCGTTCTATTCAGCTGATTCAGCATTAGAGTGTGCCTTGTATGCTGATGTTCATGGTATTGGTTCAACGAATCCATATACTCCTTTTCGTATCGTACCAGCGCCAGAAGTAAATGATCAAAATTTCGATTGCGGTAATAACATCGTGACATCTTCATATACCGGAGGAGCAACAGCGAATTATGACCACTCATTTGTATTTAGGTATCGAAATGCATCTGCTAATGATACGAGTTGCGCATACGTCCTTGTCGAAAAAGAATTAAGGGGTACAGCCAACCCTAATGATGATTTAAATGCTACTGAAGTACGTATTACTGCTGTTGGTTTTAATGTATGTACTGATACTTTGGGTGCTTTTAATAACACTCTTGAAATTCCTGATTTCAATGATCCTACATTACTAGAACGACGTCTAAGTTTAACGTACATTCAATAGTCTATATACAATGAATGAGCAAGAAGCGAAAAAAAGAATACTTCTATTAGAAAAAGAACTTCGCACTCATGCCAAACTGTACTACACAAAAGATACACCGATTATCTCAGATGAGGCATATGATTCTTTATACCAAGAGCTTGTTTCTTTAGAACAAGCTTTTCCTCATTTACGAAGTCATAATTCAATTACTCATACAGTAGGAGATTCTATTTTAGAAGGTTTTGAAAAGGCAGAACATAAATTCCCTCAATGGTCGTTTGATAATGTATTTGACTGGGAGAGTCTTCAGAAATGGGAAGCAAAAATACTTCGTTTCATTGAAAAAGATTCACGTTTAAAAAAAGAGAAATTGGAGTATGTCGTTGAATTAAAAATTGATGGTTTAAAGGTTATTTTAGATTATGAAAATGGATTTTTTGTACGTGGAGCAACTCGTGGTGATGGTGTAATTGGTGAAAATATTACTGAAAATTTAAAAAGAATCTCTGAAATACCTCAATCAATCAAAGAAAAAAAATCTCTTTCTGTTGTTGGAGAAGTGTGGATTGAAAAAAAACAGTTAGATATAATAAACAAAGAGAGAATAAAAGAAGATTTACAACCATATGCAAATCCTCGTAATCTTGCTGCTGGAACATTAAGACAACTTGATACCCGTGTTGTAAGAAAAAGAAATTTAAAAATTTTTACTTATGACTTTGATAGTAAGGATATAAACTTGATACATCACACAGATGAATTACAGAGGTTAAGAGAATTAGGATTTGTTATTAATTCTGAATATTTAGTAACAGATTCTTTACGTAGTATTCAGGATTTTTATAAAAAATGGGTAGGTATTCGTAATAACCAAGAATACGGTATTGATGGTTTGGTTATTAAAATCAATAATAATCTTATTTGCAATTCTCTTGGTTATACTGCTAAGGCTCCACGTTTTGCTGTTGCGTATAAGTTCCCAGCAGAACAAAAAACAACAACAGTAGAAGATATTACATTTCAAATAGGACGTAGTGGAGTATTAACACCTGTTGCTGAACTTACACCTGTTTTGATTGATGGCTCAACAGTTAAACGTGCAACATTACATAATATGGATGAAATTGAACGTCTTGATGTACGTATTGGTGATACTGTTGTGGTAGAAAAAGCAGGTGATATTATTCCCAAAATTAAACAAGTATTACCTTCTTTGAGAAAAGGGACTGAAAAAAGGTTTAATCTTGAAAAAAGTGCAAAAGAGCAGAATATTAACATAAAGAAAGAAGTCTCTGCTGCAGGAGTTACCTCATGGTATGTTGATGGTAATTATGATGAAGTTACTATCCAATACTTAACCTATGCGGTTTCAAAACGGGCTTTAAATATTGATGGTATGGGTGAGCAACAGGTGCGAGCATTATATACAGCTGGATTTATTAAAACGGTAAGTGATATTTTTACCTTAACACCTGATCAAATCATTACTCTTCCTTTGTTTAAGGAAAAAGCTACAAATAATCTTATAGACGCAATAAAAAAAGCTCGATCAATGACACTTACCACATTTATTACTGCTCTCGGTATTCGGCATGTAGGCGAAGAAGTTGCCGATATATATGCACAGTCATTTAAAAATATAACTTCACTTATGAATGCTTCATATGATGAATTAACATTGCTTCATGGTGTTGGAGAGCAAATTGCAGAATCAACCATTGGTTATTTTTCTGACGAGAATAATAAAAAAGAAATTACCTATTTAGAAAAATTATGTGAGATAATTAATACTCCAAAGGAGGTATCTGATATTTTTTCTGGTCTGAGCTTTGTGGTTACTGGTACTCTTAGAAATTTTTCCCGTGATGAAATTAAAAAAGATATTAAACAAAAGGGAGGTAGGGTTGTTGCACAAATAACAAAAAACGTTGATTATTTGATTGCTGGTGAAAAACCAGGTTCAAAATTAGAAAAAGCACAAAATTTTAATATTCCTATTCTTTCCGAAGAGGAGTATGAAAAACATCTATTTCTGAAAAATCATACTTAAACTAGGGTATGGTTTTTATCTTAGGAAATTGAAATTATTCCAATGGAGTTTATACTAGTAGGTATGACACATGAAGAAATAAAAGAACTTGCGGATCTTGCACGACTTGAATTGAGTGAAGAGGATGTTGCAAATTATAAAAAGGATTTTGAAGGAATACTTAATTATATTGATTCTATTAATACTATAGAAATTGAATCTCAAAATGAACATCTACGTGGTAATACGACAAATCGTATGCGCAGTGATGATGAGGCATATTCATCAGGTGCTTTTACTGAAGTACTACTTGAAGCTGCACCAAGTCAAGAAGAAGATTATATTAAGGTAGCTAAGATTTTATAATTATGAATTTTAAAGATATAACAATTAAAGAACTTCATGAGAAACTTATCAATAAAGAAATAACCCCTCAAGAATTATACAAACACAGTCTTTCAGTAATAGAGGACAAGAATCCATCTCTTAATGTATTTCTTGAAACTTTCCCTGATAACACAAAAGATATTGATGTGAGCACAGGGGTACTTAGTGGAATTCCTATGGCAATGAAAGATAATATTTTGATTAAAGGTAGAAAGGTAAGTGGTGCTTCAAAAATGCTTGAAAACTATACTGCGAGTTATGATTCAAAAATTGCAGAGATTTTAGGCAGAGAACATGCTGCTATTATGGGTCGAGTGAATATGGATGAATTTGCTATGGGGTCATCTACTGAATCTTCTTATTACGGAAGAACAAAAAATCCATTAGATGAATCACGTGTTCCTGGGGGTTCATCAGGTGGGTCTGCTGCTGCGGTTGCTGCTGGAATGGTACCGTATGCATTAGGGAGTGATACAGGGGGATCTATTAGGCAACCAGCTGCATACTGTGGAATTGTAGGACTAAAACCAACGTACGGAACTGTCTCTCGAAGCGGATTATTTGCGATGGCTTCATCATTAGATGTTATTGGACCCATGACTAATTCAGTAGAAGATGCAGAAATAGTTTTTAATACTATTAATGAGTATGATGAATTAGACAATACTTCTGTAACTCTTAAAGATAGAGTAGAACAATCTAAAGAAAAAAACACCAATAAAAAGATTATTGGAGTTCCACGTTCGTTTATTGATATCGATTCACTTAACGCAGAGGTCAAAGAAAATTTCAATGCATCTCTTGAGAAAATGAAAGAACAGGGTTATACCATTGTTGATGTCGAATTACCTCATCTACAGTATGCGCTTGCGGTATACTATATTTTGCAACCAGCTGAGGTTTCATCAAATATGGCTCGATATGATGGTATCCGTTATGGTCTATCAGAAAAAGGAAATAATCTTACTGATAATTATAAAAAAACTAAAACAAGTGGTTTCGGTAAAGAGGTTCAACGAAGGATAATGTTGGGAACGTATGTTCTATCATCAGGGTATCATGATGAATACTATTATAAGGCTCAAGCACTACGCTCAAAGATTACTCAAGAAATAAGAGAAGTGTTTGAAACCATTGATATTTTAGCAACACCAACGACTCCTAATGTTGCTTTCAAATTTGGTGAAAAACAAGATCCAATTTCTCTGTATTTGGAGGATATATTTACTGTTCCATATAATCTAACAGGAAACCCAGCAATCTCTATACCATCAGGTATGAATAGTGATAGTATGCCTTTTGGAATGCATTTCGTTGCTCCTATGTTTTGTGAGAATAAACTTTTTGAAGTAGGGAAAGATTTTGAACGTGCTATAATTTAGTTATGGAATTTTTAGGTATTGATTTCACTCATATACTGTTTTTCTTTAGAATACTTGGATGGTCATTAACGGTAATTTTTATTGCTGGTTTTTTTCTTTCATTATTTGGACTACATTCAGTCTATGAGAAAGACACAGAAAGTTTTTTAAATCATTTTTTGAAACATACAAAGGAGCCAATAATCTCACCAAATCGACAGAGATGGGAATCTATTCGGGAAATGTTTTCATCATCAAACCCAACATCATGGCGAATGGCTATTATTGATGCTGATAGCATGCTCGAAGATATGATTATCCAATTAGGTTATCCAGGTGAAACGTTTGGAGAAAAATTAAAGCAAATGGATAGACGTTCTGTACCATGGTTAGATGCCGCTTGGGACGTCCATTTGTTGAGAAATAAGGTGGCTCACGAGGGAAGTCGATATGCTCTCAATGAACGTGAGGTGTATCGTGCTTATAAAATATACGAAAATATCCTTGCTTCAGAGGGATACCTTGCATAAATTATATTTCTCTGTATTATACAGAGACATAGCGGGATGGAGTAATGGTATCTCATCAGGCTCATAACCTGAAGACGCTCGTTCGAATCGAGCTCCCGCAACAACAAAAGAAAAACTGTACTTAGGTACAGTTTTTCTTTTTAATTTTTTACAAAATGTGTACTAGCAAGGTCCGGCATCATCACCGTGTTTTAGGTGAGCTCTTTGCGCTTTTGAAGAGATACATAATGTTTTATCAAAATGGCACACTTGTACCTTTGGACTATCACATGCAGGTCCACCATTCTCTGCTGGTGGCTCAGGGTCAGTTTCTGGCTCAGGGTCAGGGGTCGGGTCTGGATTCTCTTCTGGGTCAACAGGAGTATCTATATAGTCAGCATCGTCACATGAAGGAAATGCCAAATTATCTCCAGACCAATGGGTAAAGTTCTTTTTAAAGTCAGAATTTAAACAATAGTAGTTTCCGAAACTGTGAACTTGAGAATCGGTCTGAGCGTATGCTTGCTGTAAAAATGTATTATTGTTTTGACTAAGAACTACATCTTGGTTTAGTTTTGCGAAAATACGGTAGTCACTGACCGTTGAGTCACAGTGCCAGATACCTCCGTTTTCTTCAACAGCGGTTCTAATTACAGCAAATTCACCGCCTGGTTCAAAATCTAAACATAGATTTGCTAAACTTCCTGGATATTTACTCATATCAACAATGGTACTGATACTTGACATGGTTGATACAATAGATGCATTTTTTGCACGCAATCGTGCTTTTGAAATTGATTGTGTGATAACAGTAGCCAATATTCCAATGATAGCGATTGTTACTAATAATTCAATTAATGTGAATCCTTTTCTGTTCTTTTTCATATGAGTAATATTGTACCATTTTAATACTTATTCAAAAAGAAAATCCTTATATACATAAGGATTTTCTTTTTTGCGCACCAGACGGGACTCGAACCCGCAACCTCCCGCGTGACAGGCGGGTGCTCTAACCAGTTGAGCTACCGGTGCAACAGGAATAATATATCATAATTGTTTTTGTTTGCAATCTTTATTTATGTTTGAATTTCATATTAATTATGGTATCTTAGAACTCATGTCGGGGTAGCTCAGTTGGTTAGAGCGTAGGACTCATAAACCTAAGGTCGTGGGTTCAATTCCCACCCTCGACACATATTAAAAATACAGAATTTTTCTGTATTTTTTTTGTTATACTATATTTTATGATAGATAAAATTAAAGTAACTAATCCTATTGTTGAGCTTGATGGTGATGAGATGACTCGAGTTATTTGGAAATATATTAAAGACACTTTGATATTACCGTATCTTGATATTGATATTAAATATTATGATTTAGGTATTGTTTCTCGAGATAACACGTATGACCAAATTACCATTGACGCAGCAAGGGCTATACAAAAATATAACGTAGGTATTAAATGCGCTACAATAACACCTGATGAAGCTCGTGTAGAGGAGTTTAACTTACAAGAAATGTATAAATCTCCTAATGGAACTATTCGTAATATTTTAGGAGGAACGGTATTCCGAGAACCTATTTTAATGAAAAATATACCGCAATATGTACCTGGATGGACACATCCTATATGTATTGGTCGTCATGCTTTTGGTGATCAATATAAGGCAACTGATGTTGTTATTAATAAACCTGGTAAACTTGTAATGAAATTTATTCCCGATGATGGCTCAGAAGGCAAGAATTGGGATATATACCAGTATGCTAGTCAAGGTGTTGCTATGGCGATGTATAATACCGATGAATCTATATATGGATTTGCTCGCGCTTGTATGCAGCAAGCATTACATAAGAAATGGCCACTGTATTTATCAACAAAAAATACTATTATGAAATCATATGATGGTCGGTTTAAAGATATTTTTGAGGAAGTGTATCGCAATGAATTTCAAGAGCTTTTTCAAAAACAGGATATTTTCTACGAACATCGTTTGATTGATGATATGGTCGCATATACTATAAAATCGTCTGGGAAGTTCGTATGGGCTTGTAAAAACTACGATGGAGATGTTCAATCTGATGTTATCGCACAAGGATATGGTTCACTCGGGCTTATGACTTCTGTATTGATTACTCCTGATGGAAAAACAATAGAGTCTGAAGCAGCACACGGAACTGTCACACGGCACTATAGAAGACACCAACAAGGTGAAAAAACTTCAACAAATCCAATCGCATCAATTTTTGCATGGACACGAGGGTTATCTCATCGAGCTGAATTAGATGGAAATACAAAGTTAGGAGAATTTTGTCAGCTCCTAGAAAATGTATGTAAAGAGACAGTTGAATCTGGATATATGACGAAGGATTTAGCATTACTTATTCATAAGGATAAAATGAAAGAAGAGCATTACCTAGAGACAGAAGAATTTCTTAAGGTAATTGCTGAAAATTTACAAAAAAAATACCAATCATAGATTTGGTATTTTTCTTTTGAGCCGACGATGGGACTTGAACCCATGACTTCCACCTTACCATGGTGACACTCTACCAGCTGAGTTACGACGGCATATATACAACGAATATTATCATAATATAATTCACATTCTTAATCAACGATAATTTCTTATTTTTATATACATGCTATAATTTGTTTAGTTATTCGCTTATAATTACTTTCAATATTATGGAATATAATTTACAAAACAATGAACAGGAACCAGTTATTATTAAAGAAAAAAGTACTTCGCGTAACAGTGTTTGGTATTGGGTTTTAGGGGTCCTTATTCTAGCTCTTGTCGGCTGGTATGGATATGCAGCTGGTTGGTTTACGCAAAATAATAATAATAATGACGTAATGATTCCTGTAGAACAAAATAACGGAATAGGGGATGGGGCACTTCCTATTAATGCTGCTCCGATTGATTCTGTAAGTATTGAAACACTTGAAAGTTTCCCAGTTCAGCAGGTACTAGTAGTTTCAGGGAGTTTACCTAATGGATGTACCTATTTAGAAACACCAAGTCAACTGCGTGATGGAAATGTGTTCTACATAACACTAGAGACTCGTACAGAAGGTGAATTATGTACACAAGCTCTTGTTCCATATACAGAAAGAATTCCACTTCAGGTAAATAATTTACCGGCAGGTGTATACATCGTTAATGTTAATGGTAGGGAAATTAGTTTTGAGTTAGAGAACGATAATACTCTTGACTTTACTGCGGGTTCAGATAAATAATAAAAAAAGAAGAGTATATTAACTCTTCTTTTTTTTATGATAAGTTATGGCACCGGTGTTTTTTAAATCATTACATTGTCTTTCTGATAGCTTCTTAAAATTACCAGGTAACATTTTAGGGGCAGTAATGTTGTGGATACGTATTCTCTTGAGTGATAATACCGTAAGTCTACATGCATTGGCCATCCTTCTGATTTGGTGCTTACGTCCTTCTTTAAGTGTTATAGAAAAAACATGATTGTTAATTTTCTTTGCCTTAGCTGGAAGTGTCCATCCATCTTCTAATTTCATTCCACGAGACATTTCTTCCATCATTCGTGGGGTTATTTTTTCTCGTACGGTTACAATGTATTCTTTTTCTATTGCGTGATCTTTCCCTGTAATAGCCTTGGTAACCATTCCATCATTAGATAGTAAAATAAGCCCTTCACTTTCCTTATCTAACCTTCCAACTGTATTCAGGTGTTTAAACTGAGGAAATACATCAAAGATATTTTTTTCTCCATCAGAATCTTTTGAAGATATATACCCACGAGGTTTGTATACAAGTATCGTTTCTTTCTCTGACATCGTTAAGGAAACGTTTTTTGAGTAAGTGAGTGTATCTTTTTCTGGATTTATTTTATCACCTGCTTGTGGACGTTTGCCGTTTACTAAAATATCACCTGATTCTAAAAAACGTTTAGCCTCACGTCTCGACATAATACCTTGTTCCGAAAGATATTTTTCTATTCGAATAAGAGACATAACTAGTTTTCCTTAATAAAGAATGACCAAATATGCCGTGTTCTTTTATACCAATCTCCTATGGTATTAAATCTATCTGATGATTTTGATATTGAGAAATGAGTATTATGTATTGTATTAGGCAGTATGTAGATATATGAAGGGGAATAGAGGAATATTGCTGGTGTTGTTTCTGTTATCTTTTCATCTAGAGACTCTAGGTCAGATATTTTGTTTGATCGTAAGTTTATAAGTTCTGTATCTACGTCTGAATTTTTAAATAGGCTCATGTTAAGACCTGGGTCACTTATTTGTGAAGAGTGCCAAAATGCATACATATCACTTGGTTTCTCGACTTCATATCCAAAGAGGAGTGATTCATATTCACGAGGACGCATAACATTTTGGTTTAAGTTTCCTTGGTCATATGAGCGTATAGTTACTTTCATACCAATATTCCTTAAATCGGCAACAATGGATTCGGCGACATTTTGCATGTCTTCTATGTTAGGAATTGAAATACTAAATCCTAGCTCCTCAGGATTTCCATCTATTGTTTTTTGATATATACCAGAATCATTTTTCTCCCATCCTTCTTCCTCGATAAGTGCTATTGATTTTTCTGGTGAAAACATATCTGATGTTTCAAAACCAAAAGCTGAATTAATTGGTGCTGCGTAATTATTAAACACCGTTGCGGTTATATCTTTTTTATTAATTCCGTAATTAATAGCCTCTCGAATTTTTTGAGACTTTAAGATTGGTTGCCTTTCTTGGTTTATAAATAGGGCAAACACTCGTGGTAGTGTTGCACTATGAATTGTCGCGTTTTTATTCAACTTAAGTAGGGTATGAGGAGATACTCCGTATACAGCGTCTATCTTCCCGCTATTAAATGCTTTAACGAGTGATTCTTCGTTGTCATAAAATATGGTATTTATATGAGTAATATATGGACTTTCGATACTCTTTTTAGAATAACGTAAATGGTATTCTGATGGAATTCCTTCTTCCGAAGTTGTAATTGATTTGACGTGGTAAGGACCATACCCAATCGGTTCAGTATTATATTTACTAAATATAAATTCTTGGGAGTTTATATTATCCCAGATGTGTTTAGGTAGTATCCCCAGTTCTAGATTATAAAGAAAATCGTTGAAAGGGCGTGCAAGTTTAAAGAGCACGGTATGCTGGTCAATTTTTTCAGCAACAACACCTTGCCATTTAGTTTGAAGTGGGCTTTTAATCATTGAGTCTTGTATTGACTCAATGGTAAAAATTACATCATCTGCAGTGAGAAGAATTTCGTTTTCAAAATATATATCATTCCGTAAATGGAGGGTATATTGCAAACCATCATCTGATGTTTCTATGTTTTCAGCAAGGTGATAAAAAGTGTTACCGTTTCTGTCGATGCTTAAGATTGGGGTAAAAATAAGTCGAGTTAAGTCTAAATCAGCTTGAGATTGAGCAAGTACAGGATTAATAAAACGAGGTGCCCCAACAATACCTTCCGTGATTGTTCCTCCTTGTGTTTTAATCTGAGTGTTTTTCGTACTGTTGTTTTGCCATAGAATACCTACAAGACCGATAGCAAAAAGCAGAAAAAAAACACGAAAAAGTACCAAAGTGTTTTTTTTGAAAAAATTCATATTATTTTGTGATAACAACAGCAATGGATACGATAGTAAATAGAACCGCAATTACGATCGCAGATTGAAAGAGTGTTTTTTCGCCACCTCGGCGAGTATTTTTTGTTGTCTCTATTGAATCACTTCCTCCAAATGCTCCACCTAAAGATTCTTCAGAACGTTGAAGTAAAATAACAATAATAAGTAAAACTGATAAAATGATTTGTAATGTTGGTAATATATTAATAAGCGTCATATACCGTGTATGGTAGCAAAATCATTCTTAAAAGAAAATTGACGATTACATAATCTATTACCTTGCAATAACATTATTTTTGTCTCAGTCATATTTTTGCTATAATTATTTTCATGAACGAAGTTAAATATCAAATCACTCAATTTATTTTTCTTATTATTTTAGGACTTGGTGCTTATTGGGCATTAACCCATTTAGATACAGGGGTAAGTTATAGTCGAGATCAGGTCGTAGAAGATGTCGAAGTTCAAGACATGAATCCAGATCAAATTGTTAATTCAGTAAATAACGAAAACGTGCTTAATGCTGATGACCAAGAAGCTAACCCAACCGAAGAAGCTAACCCAACCGAAGAAGCTAACCCAACCGAAGAAGTAGAAACTGTAACTGATGAAAATGAAAATCAAGAGCTTATTGATGCATTACAAAAACTTGTTGATGATAATGTAACGATGGATTCTGGTTCAAATGGTACACGTGTTGGTACTGTTCAAGAATTCTTGGCGGTGTATTTCGAAGATAGAAATGTATCAATTGATAATGATTTTGGTCCAACAACAAAAGGGCTTGTTAGAGATTTCCAACAAGCAGAGTTAGGTGGAGGAGATGGTCGTATTGGTCCTAATACCTTAGGGGCAATGGTTGAGTATCTAGAAAATTAAAAAATAGATAAATATTTTGTTATCTACAAAAAAAGAACGCGAGTCGTATAAAAATATGATTCGCGTTCTTTTTTCTTGCAACTTACCGTACACAAATTTATACTTAACGTATGCTATATTTTATCGGACTCGGAAACCCTGGAGAAAAATATCAATATACCAAACATAATATTGCGTGGATTGTTTTCGATGCGTTATTTTCTGATGGTTGGAGCTTTCATAAATACATGAACGCTGAAATACGCACAGGTCACGATGGTTTATATATTAAACCACAAACATTTATGAATAAATCTGGTGAAGTTGTTTCTTTCTTGAAAAAAGAAATTAATTTTGAACCTGAACACATTATTGTTGTGTATGACGATATTGATTTGGTGTTTGGTGACGTTCGTGTTTCGTATGATCGTGGTGATGGTGGTCATAACGGTATGAAATCAATCACAAACCATTTGGGTTCAAAAAAGACAATTCGCATACGTATTGGTGTTTCCAAAAAAATAGAAGGAGGGTATTTGGCAAAACCAAACGTGCTTGGAAATTTTTCTCTAGATGAGCAAGAATTTATTACATATGAAATAGCACCAAAAATCGAAAGAATCATTCAAAGTTTAAGAGAAGAGGGGAGAGAAAAAACAATGAGTAAGTATAATATAAAATAAAAACACCCTAAGGTGTTTTTTATTATGCTTCGTTTTTGAATGAAAGCGTAAGTTTTTGTTCTTTTGGTTCAAATGTTGTAATAGTGAAATCGTATGCTTGCCCAAGACCAAGTTCTGATTTTAATGCTTTGTCAGATTCAAATTCTGAAATATGAACTAATCCAGCAACCCCTTGTTCGATTGAAACGAGTGCTCCGTGTTTGTTATGTTTAATAACAACACCGTTTACCGTGTCACCAATTTTGTACCGATTTTCAACAGTTGTCCATGGGTTTTCTGTAAGCGTTTTAATCGAAAATGAGATTTTTCCATCTTTGATTTCAATAATTTTTGCTTTTACCGTGTCTCCTACTTTGTATAGAGTTCGTGGGTTTTCAACCAATGACCATGCCATTTCTGAAATGTGTACAAGTCCTTCAACTCCTTCTTCAAGTTTTAAGAAGATTCCAAAATCAACGAGACCAGTAACTTCACATTCTATAACATCTCCAACAGAGTATTTTGATGGAACTGATTTTTCACGTGTTCCAGCTCGTTCTCCTTTTTCGGAGAAGATAAGTTTCCCTTCTTTTGGATTAACTGTTAAAACGTTTACTGCTAATTTTTGACCAACAAGTTTCTTTAATTGATTTACAATTGCGTCCTTATCTCCTGATTCAACACGTGGATAGTGTTCGGCATTTAGTTGTGATGCAGGTAAGAACCCAGAAATTCCATTCCAATCAAGCATAAGCCCACCTTTGTTTGCTTCCTTAACAACAATTTCTAATGTTGTTCCTGATTTTAATGCTTCTTCTGCTTCTCCCCAAGCAAGAGCTTGTTTAGCTTCTTTTAGAGAGAGTTCAATATATCCGTTATTATTTTCTAGCTCTACGATTTTTGCAGAAATAGTATCTCCAGCATTTAATGCTCGGATCATGTCTCGAGCAGTAAGATATTCTTTACCGTAGATAATTCCTGTTCCGTGTGGATGCAGGTCTACAAATACTTGAGTACCTTGGATACTAATAACTTTTCCTTCAATTAATTCTCCAACTTCAAGAGCTGGTGTTTCTGATCCTGAAAGTAATTTTCCAAGAATAGTGTTTGATAAATCCATAATAATTTAAAATAAATACCGCATGTTAAAATGCGGTTTCCTAATTAGTTGAATTGCTCTTTCTTTATCTATAACTATCACTATGCAAAAGAGAAGGGTTACAATTCAAACCGCTAATAATATTAGGTTGATATATATATTACGTATATTTATTCTTTTTGCAATTATATTATATCGTTTGTTGTATTATTACGGTATTCGTAATTTAAGGCTTTTATTTACTGTTTTAAGCCATTTTTCTTAAGAAAGTTTATATAATTTGATTTTTATACAAAAAAAATCGCTTAAAACATACTTATTATCCATTTTTAGGAGTTTTTTTATTTCAGCGGAAAAAATAGAGGTTTTACGGTAGAATTATGATATAATGTAGTTATGATTATTACATACCACGGAAAGCAATTTTTTAAGATATCCCAAGGAGATACTACTATTGCTGTTAACCCTTTATCAAAAGAAAACACCCTACAAATAAAACCAACAAAGTTTGGGTCTGATGTTGCATTATGCACAACAAGACATCCAAACTATGAAGGTTTTGATAATACAGAATACTCTGGTAAAGAACCTTTTAAAATATATGGACCAGGAAGTTATGAGGTAAATGGGAATTCATACGTAGGTTTTCAATCAGCTGCAAGAATAGATGACACTGATTATATTAATACTATTTATTTTTTTAATCTTGAAGGTATTTCGTTTTGTTTTTTAGGGGATTTAGCAACTGCTGACATTGATCAAAAAACAAAAGAGTACATAGAATCAGTTGATGTTATTTTTGTACCTATTGGTGGAAATGGAACCCTTGATCCTGTGCAAGCGGTAAAAGTAACAAAAGCTTTTTCACCAAAAGTTATTATTCCAATGGATTATGGGTCTGATAGGGAGAAAAATTCATTAGAAACATTTCTTAAAGAATCATCAAGTAAAGCAGAGGCTGAAGAAAAATATGTATTCACTAAAAGAGAGATTGAACCACTTACAGGGCATGTAGTAGTGCTTGAACAGCAGTAATATGAAAAAACATATTCAAAAATTAAAAGAAAAACCCGATCATCATAAACAAAAAATAGCTCACACAATGGCAATTATTGTGACAGCTATTATTGTGATTGTATGGATTATTATTCGTATTGTAGTACCAGAACAAGAATCAAATACACCAGAAGAAAAAAACTCATTCTCTATTAGTAATACTCTTGAATCAATTTTCACTACTACAAGTTCAGAATTAGCTGATATCCAAGAGGAATTTAATGATCAACCTACTTTTGAGGAGTTACTACAGCAGACACAACAGGAATCTGATTTAGAAGAAAATACAGAAAACAATCCTGATTTAAACGAATTAGAACAAGAATCAAATGGCACAAGAACAGAAACAACAACAGAATAGTAATATTGTTCCAATGAATATTACGGAAGAAATGAAAGAATCATTCATTGCATATGCAATGAGTGTTATTACGTCACGTGCGCTTCCTGATGTTCGTGATGGACTGAAACCTGTTCATCGACGTATTTTATTTGCGATGAATGACATTGGACTTACATCAGCAGCACGATTTAAAAAATCCGCAACGATTGTCGGAGATGTGCTTGGTAAATATCACCCACATGGTGATTCATCTGTGTATGATGCAATGGTTGGTATGTCTCAAGATTTTTCATATCGATACCCATTAGTTTGGGGACAAGGTAACTTCGGTTCTATCGATGGTGATTCAGCAGCGGCATATCGTTATACCGAAGCAAAAATGGAAAAAATCTCCGCAGAACTACTGAGAGATATTGAAAAAGATACTGTCGATTTTATTGCAAATTATGATGACACGAGGCAAGAACCAACAGTACTTCCTACTGCTGTTCCTACCTTGCTCCTAAACGGTGGGTTGGGAATTGCTGTAGGTATGGCAACGAATATCCCTCCTCATAATCTTGGAGAAGTCATTGATGCGACTGTTGCACTTATTGATAATCCAAAAACATCTTCTGATGATTTACTAGAATATGTTCAGGGTCCAGATTTTCCATTAGGTGCTATTGCCTACAATACTGAAGACATTAAAAATGCGTACGCAACTGGGCGTGGAAAAGTAACCGTACGAGGTGAAGCCGAAATCGTAGAAACTAAAAAGGGTGGACATAGAATTGTTATTACTTCTATTCCGTATCGTGTTAATAAACAAAACCTTATCGTAAAAATTGCAGATTTAGTACGTGATAAAAAAATTAAAGGAATCAAGGCGCTCCGTGATGAGTCAGCGAAAGATATTCGTATTGTTGTAGATTTAAAAGGCTCAGCACAACCACGACGTGTTCTTAATTATTTATATAAACATACACAGTTACAAGAAAATTTTAACTATAATATGGTGTGTTTGGTTGATGGGGTTCCACAAACACTAGGATTAAAAGATATTCTTGAATATTTCATACAGCATCGGCAAGAAGTAGTTCGCCGTCGTACTGAATTTGATTTACGAAAAGCAGAAACTCGTGCACATATTTTAGAAGGATTGAATAAAGCGCTTGATCATATTGATGAGGTAATTGCGCTTATTAAAAAATCAAAAGATTCAGGGGAAGCTCGAACTAATCTGATGAAAAAATTTAAGTTCTCTGAAATTCAAGCAAATGCAATCTTAGATATGAAACTGCAAAAACTTGCTGGGCTTGAACGTAAGAAAATAGAAGACGAATTAAAAGAAATTCTAAAATACATAAAAGAGCTCAAAACACTTCTTGGAAGTGTTACTAAGATGCTTGGAGTTATCAAAGATGAACTTCTTGAAATTAAAGATAAATATAACGACGAAAGGCGTACTCGTATTATTGAAGGAGCAGTAAATTCTATCAAAGATGAAGATCTTATTCCGCAGAAGGAATTTGCTATGGTGTATACCCAAAATGGATACATAAAACGAACTGACCCATCAGAGTATAAAACACAAAAACGTGGTGGTGTTGGTGTAGTTGATTTAAATACAAAAGACGAAGATATTGTGACCCATTTCTTAACAGGGAATTCTCATAGTGATGTATTATTCTTCTCTGATACTGGTAAGGTATACCAAACAAAAATGTACGATCTTCCAGAAGGGCGTCGTTCGACAAAAGGGAAATCTATTAAAAACTTCTTGCCACTGACCGGTGAAGAAAAAATTACATCCATTCTTACTGTTCCAAAAGGAAAGGAATTAGAAAAATTCACTCTATTCTTTACTACTAAAAAAGGAACGGTTAAAAGGGTTCCAGCAGATGCCTTTAAAAACGTACGTGCTAACGGACTTATTGCTATTAATCTTAAAAATGATGATGAACTTCTTGATGTTCGATTTACCAAAGATGGCGATGAAATGATGTTGATTACTCAGCTCGGTCAATCAATCCGATTTGCTGTTGATGATATTAGATCTATGGGGAGAACGGCAGGTGGTGTTAAGGGTATGACGCTTAAACCAGATGACATGATTGTAGGTACCGGAGTTGTTAGAACTGATAACGACAATGATAAAGAGTTACTTGTTGTTTCTGAAAACGGGTACGGGAAACGAACTGATTTGAGCGAATATAAAATCCAAGGACGAGGAGGTTCAGGTATTAAGACCATGAATGTCACTGAAAAAACCGGAGCGCTTATTGGTGCACGAATTGTTGTTGGAGAAGCAAAAGAAATTTTGGCTATGAGTCAAAATTCTCAAGTGATAAGAACTGGTATTGATTCAGTTTCTGTCCTTGGTCGAGCAACACAAGGAGTACGTATTATGAAGCTTCGCGATGGAGATTCAGTTGCTTCATTTACGCTTATATAAAACACTTTTTTTAAAAGGTGTTTTTTATTACTATAATTTTTTGTCTGTTTTTGATATAATTAACGATATGAATACATTCTCGGACCCACAAAAAATAATTGAAAAATTAGACATCTTTCCTGGTCAACAAATTGCCGATCTTGGTGCAGGTAGTGGAACGTATACACTAGCAATAGCTGAAAAAATAAAAGGAAATAATGAGAGCCGCATCTTTTCAGTTGATATCCAAAAAGATTTATTAGAACGAATTGATACTGAAGCAAAGAATAGAAACTTACATTCAGTACATATTATTTGGGGTGATATTGAGCAAGAAAAAGGTACTCGATTACGTCATGATTCGTTAGATGTAGTTATTCTTGCAAATATTTTATTTCAAGTTGAGCATAAAAAAGACACCTTAAAAGAAGCCTACCGTATTTTAAAACCAGAAGGGCGTTTGATTATTATTGACTGGTCAGAATCATTTGGAAACATCGGGCCAAAATCAGACCATGTTGTGACCAAAGAAACAGCAGAATTGTTGTGTATTGAAACTGGATTTAAACATGAACGTTCATTTGATGCAGGTGAACATCATTATGGTTTTATTAGTAAGAAAAATTAAAAATAATAGTGTATTGTTATGAAAGACTTAGGAATTAAAAATATAATTACCGGAATATTTGTTGTGGCTGCAGTGTTTGCGCTCATGGTGTTTTCTGGTGTTGTTAAATTAGGAGGCAATGAAGATGTTGCTTCTGGAACAGTAACGGTATGGGGAACAATTTCAAATCAAACATTCAGAAAATATATTGATCAAGCAAAGGAAAAAAATCTTAATATTAATTATATAGAAAAAAAACCAGCAACATTTGAAACTGATTTGATTAATGCTTTTGCTTCTGGAACAGGACCTGATTTATTTATTATGTCCCATGAAGGTATTCTCCGTCATGGAGATAAGGTATTTGAAATCCCTTATGCAAGTTTACCTCGAGATGTATATGAATCAACCTATATTGATGAGGCACGACTATTCCTTACCGATACTGGATCAATTGCATTTCCTATGACGGTTGACCCCTTGGTTATGTACTTTAACAAGCCGCTCATTGCATCGTCATTTATTTTAGATATTCCAGAATATTGGGATGAACTTGGTGATTTTGCTCCTCAGGTAACACAATTTACGGGTACTGGGGAAGTATCTATTTCTGCTGCATCATTAGGTACCTACGATAATATACCTCATGCAAAAGCTATTTTGAGTACTTTAATCCTTCAAAATGGTGTAAATATTGTTGGGGAAAATACCGTAAGTGGTAAAAAACAATCAACTCTATCATTAGATGATGTTAATGTTGAGCGAACATCACAGGCTCTTAATTTTTATACATCATTTGCAAATTTTGGAACAAATACCTATTCATGGAATGAAGCCTTAATTGACGCTCAGAATAAGTTTATTGCTGGTGAAGTTGCTCTCTATTTTGGTCGAGCAAGTGAGGTTGAAAATATCCGTAGAAAAAATCCGAATCTAGATTTTGGAGTTCAACTCATGCCTCAAGTTCGTGAAAGTACCAATCGATTAACACAAGGAAGCATGACAGGTATTGCAATTAATAAGCAATCTAAAAATGTATCTGCTTCAATAGCTGTTGCATCAAAACTGACAAGTTCAAGTATTACAGAAAATTTATCTAAAGAGCTACTTGTAGCTCCTGCTCAAAAATCAGTACTACGAAATAAACCAGGGGATGATGCATTTAGAACACTGGTATTTAATTCAGCTATTATTTCTGCTGGTTGGTTTGACACTGATCCTGAAAGAACTGATGATTTGTTTAAAACCATGATTAGAAATGTTAATACAGGAGCTCAATCAACCAATGATGCTATTAATCGTGCTACTGCAGACTTAAATACCATTTTAGATCAAACAATTAATAAGGGGAGGTAATATACATTTATGAAAATATTTTCTATAAAAAAAAATATAGCTATTTTTCTTACATTAGCATCGCTTGTAATCATAGGTGATGTTTTTGCGCAACAATCAACTAATAATTATCTATCAAATATTTATATATCAGAATCATCTGGGGAATTTAATGGTGTATTTAGAAAATCAGATTTTCTTAATGATCATTCAAATATTTCAAATGATTCGCAGGATAGCATAATCTTGTATGCAACTAAATCGGACGGTTCCAACTTAACAGATGTGATTATTGAGGAATTTTCACCTACCCTTTCTTTTGCTCAAACCTCTGTAAATTTTTCATCTACTCAGGGAGATATTTTTTTAGCCCAAAACCCATTTGATCAATTATTTTTTGCTTGGGTGAATCAAGATGGAGAAGAGAACGATACAATTCCTGTATTTTTAAATGATTTAGGTATTGAAACAGGAGGTTCCTTTGTTGATTTTCCTGGATGGAGTTCAGCAGAATACCAAGAGATTCCTGCAAACAATACGTATTATCCATATGTTTCAGTTGGTAATTTTCAGAGAACTCCTTCTGATATAGATTTGTATTTAATATTAGAAAACATTGGGACAAACCAAAAAACAGCATTAGAGACATATCCAGGTGGTTCACAGTTTTTAAGTATTACGTGGCCCGTAAACCCACCAACAACGAGCTACCTTGTACCTGGTGCGAGTTATAAAATATATCTATCCTCAAGTGCTGATGGCTCAACTGGTCCGGTGCAATATACTAACCAATCAACTCAGGTATCACTAGGGCAAGTACCTTCTAACTCAGCTGAAATTAGTATTGATAATGCTGAAATTACAAACGGTGATACTCTTGAAATAACAGGAACAGCTGCTAGTAATTTTGCTGGAACAGTTGTGTTTAAAATATTAGGATCAGATACTAACAGCTCAAACAATTCCTTAGATATCACACTTGGTTCCTTGGTCAATCCAAATGGGCAATTTACCTTTCCTGAAACACCACAGACCTATGCATTAGGAGGGTTTGATAACTATACGCTGCAAGCACTTGTTAATAATAATGTTGTCTCTGAATTCTCTATTGGAGAAAATTCTTCAAATACCAATAGTGGGAACACAGGAAATACTAATGCCGGGAACACAAGTTCGAATGGGAGTTCAAGTAATTTTTTAAACGATGCACAAAGTAACATTGTTGCAAACGGTATTGTTGTTACTGATTGTGGTTATAATCTCAATGGTAAACAAAAAGATGCAAACGGGAATTTATTACCTAAAGGAAAAATATGTGGATTTAGTGACGCTATTAGATTAATACAGCGTGTCATTGAATATATTTTTATTCTGGTACTACCGATTATGGCAATTATGTTTGCCTATGCTGGATACCTGTACCTCACCAGTGGTGGAAGTAAAACAAAACGTGATGCTGCTAAAAAAGCTATGACAAATTCAATTATTGGAGTTGTGGTTATAATGGCAGCATGGCTTATTGTAAAAACAATAGTCGTTGCAGTAGGTGTTGATGTACAACAAGCAACAGAAGATGGTTGGTTCTTTCTAAGTAATTAAAAAATCGCAGAGAGCGATTTTTTAATTGTCTTTTTATAAAACTAGGTGGTATAATATAGGTAACGTCTCTTTTATAAAGAGATAGTAATCGATTATTATAACGCACTCATTTATTAACGAATGAGATAACTAGTAACTATTTATTTATTTATTTATGAAAAATCTTTTATTAAAAGGATCAGCAGTAGCCGGAGCGGCTATGCCAATGTTGGCATTTGCTCAGGCTGATGCATCTTCAGTATTAGGAGTAATTGGAAACCTTATTAATCAAGCTATTCCAATTTTAATCTCTGCTGCGGTTCTATGGTTTATTATTGGAATCATCCGTTTTGTTATCGCAGGTGATGCAGATAAAAAAGCAGACGCACGAAGAACTGTTATTCAAGGTCTTATTGGACTATTCATTATTGTTTCAATGTGGGGAATTGTATTCTTTATTGGAAACACATTTGGAGTAGGTTCTGTAGGAGTTGATACAACAACAATCGCACCTATTATTGTTAACTAATAAAAACGCTGAAAAGCGTTTTTATTATTTAAATATTTTTGTTGTGGTACAATATTCACATGGAAAAAATTACTGAATTTATTGCAACTTATATATTAATTCCACAAGCAAACGCAGCATCAGAGCAATTATTAGCGCTCATTGGGCGTGTTAATGAGCATGTTATTAATCCTCTTATTGTGCTCTTGTTTACAGCTGGTCTTGTTTTGTTTATTGTCGGTCTTTTTAATTTTTTTAGTAATCGAGATGATTCAGAAGCTCTTGATAAAGGGAAACGCCATATGTTGTGGGGAATTATTGGTATGGCCATTATGATTTCTGTATTTGGAATTATGAAGTTCCTTACGGGATCTTTAGGTATTACTGATGCAACAGGGAATTCAGCTAAAGGGGGATCAGGTGATGTGTCAGGTCTTATTAGCAATAACTAAAAAATAAAAAACCGAAAACATAGTTTTCGGTTTTTTGATAGTTATTTAAGAATCTATCAAATCTTATTTAGTTTTTAATGCATGTGTAAGAACATCTTTTTGTTGTTCTTCTGTTAATCCAGACAAAACTTCAATAAACTCTTCTAGCTGCTCTGTTAAACCAAAATTCGCAATAAGAGACTCTAACATTTGCTTATTTTTTGTTCCTTTGGCATTAACCAATAGTCCAGATAACTCAGAACCACCAGGTCCTTCAAATAAATATCGATGTTCATTATCTACTAAATTAGCTGCTTGACTTGCTTTTTGAGCAAGTGCTTCTTCGCTTAAATTATTATTATGAGTCTTTCTCATGCTCTCCACGCTATCATTATATGCTTTTGTGGTTGCTTGAGTTGTTCTTTCAATTTTAGTTGCTTCAACTTCTGCTTCAGCTTCACCTTGTTTAATACGTACTCGACGTTCAGTTTCCGCCTTGTATTCTTTGATAGGTCTTTCTGCTTTAGCTTTAGCTGAACCCGTTAGAATTTCTTCGATTTCAGAATCAAATTTAGTATAAGTTGCAACTTTACCAATTGTTAATCCATATTCATCTAAATTATCTTTCAAGCTACTTCCCCCACTTCCAGCAATTTTACCTGATTCTTTAATAATGTCTTCAAGAGTCCAATCGGTTTTTGTTCTAAAACGAGCATATCCCCAATTTGATGAAATGGTATCAAAATCCGAAGCAAGGTCACTAATCGTATTATTATAAAACGCATGTTCGCCTTTTTTAATAATTTTACTTTTGGGTAAAAATTCTTTTAGTCCTGTTTTTTCAAAAAAGCGAACAGCCCCTTTTTTACCGTTAATACGTAACGGGCCTTCAAACTTAGTATGCATTTTATACTTTACCTTTGACTTTTCTTCTGCACTTAATCCCTCAAGAAAAAAATCATCATTTTCATTAGAATTTTCTTCTTCTACTTTTTCTAATTTAATAACATTAATAGTTTCTGAAAAATTCAAATCAGCAGCAGTATATTCTTGAACAGCGTTTTTTAAAAAACCAAAAGGTACATAGCTCATTCCTTCGTCTAGAATACAAACTAAATCCCCGAATGCAAAAGCAAGTGCATATACATCGCGTTTTGTTTCATGCCAGGATTTAATAAAAAGCATTATTCCTGTAATCCATAACGGTAACGATAGAAACCAAAAAAGGAAACCACCATTACTTAAGTTAAATAAAGTCCAAGGGATAATTATCATTAAAATTGTAAAAAATCCTGCACTTAGTAATCCGTAAATAATTTTCTTATCTTTCATTGTTTATTATTTTTTTGTTCCTATTCCAAATTTTGTTTTCTTTGATGTTGTAAAATGAACTTTCCCATAATAGTCACTTTGTTGTCGTGAATTAAAAGGGAAAATGTTTCCTACTGCATCATGTTTCTTAATACTTTGGGTAACGAATCCTGGGTAACTAAATGTTTCAAAGGAATCATTTCCGAAATAGTATTCTACTACATCTCCAGGTTGTATATTCACTACTGAGTAGTTATATAACGGTATATTGTCCACAACAGCATAATTACGTGTTGGGTTTTGAAATACACCATTGATATATAATCCTGATTTATGCGATTTCTTGTGCATATTTTGTTTATTTTGAACGCGTTCTTCTGTTTGTATATTATTTTTTACTGAAAACGAATATACAAAAAAGAACCCAAATAAAACAAAAAGTGCAAAGAATCCAATAGCCATTTTTTGGTATTGTTTCAACTTGTGTTTGTGAGTTTCTTCACGAGATTCTTTGATTTCCATTTGAATAATATTTTATTGTTAATTTTTATTATTATAGCAATAACTTATTTATTTGTCAATAAATAAGTTATGAAAAAAGTTATCTATTATGTATAATATACTTATGAAAAAAACACTTACTTATATTTATTTTTCTTTTCTTATCCTTATTATTTCTCCCATTTCTGTTTTTGGGCAAACTAGTTTAGGAGGAGGATCAAATGCTAACCCGAGCTCAACCGGAGGAGGATCAAATACAAGTGCCCCATCAATAACTCTTGATAATCCGCTTGGGAATAATGTTCAAGATATTCCAACACTTGTTGAAAAAATTCTAGATATTGCACTAACTATTGGTGTTCCAATTATTGCACTAGCAATTATCTATTCTGGGTATCTGTTTATTGCAGCTCAAGGTAATAAAGATAAGTTACAAGAAGCAAAACAAACTTTGCTGTATGTATTTATAGGAGCAGCTATTTTATTAGCATCATATGCAATTGCAAACGCTATCGTTGATACTATTGCTGCAATTCGAGGGTAATATGATTAATAATGTTAAAAAAATAATAGCAGGAGGTGCATTGGTATTCCCAGTGTTTGGGTTCGCTGCAACCTTTAAAGACGCAGTCGCTTCGGTTGTAAATGTGAGTGGGCTACTTATTCCATTGTTGTTCTCGTTTGCTTTAGCTTGGTTTATTTGGGGTATCGTTGATTTCATTCGTGCTGCTGATAACCCAGAACAACGTAAAAAGGGGAAGCAACGAATACTCTGGGGGATTTTAGCAATTACCGTTATGGTTGGGTATCTCGGGTTTACCTCAATATTTACACAGACATTCTTTAACCAGGGAACCTCTATTTTGCCACAACTTTTTGAATCTCAGAATCAGAATTAACATAATATTATGAAGAAATTTTTTACGACAATATTAACAATACTATTTCTACCAGAACTTGCTTTTGCTCAGTTTGATTCTACAAGCGTGTCTTCACTTATTACCTCGGCTCATGGATTAATTAATAGAACAATTATTCCACTTCTTATTTCGGCTGCTGTACTGTATACCATCTACGCAGTTGTTGTATTTATTGCCGAGACTAGTGATTCACAAAAAAAAGAGGAAAAGAAACAGCAAATTTTTTGGGCAATTATTGGTCTCTTTGTTATTGTGTCTATTTGGGGGCTCGTCGCAATTGTTGGACGAACATTCGGCACCTTTGCAGGAGGATCAATTAGTGTAAATTAAAAAAACTATACGAATTGGTATAGTTTTTTATTATTAACTTGCACAAAATAAGTGAATCTATATAATTGCTTTTGTTACCGCTTGTAGCTCAGTTGGTAGAGCAGCTGGCTCTTAACCAGACGGTCGAAGGTTCAAGTCCTTCCAGGCGGACACGAATAGAGCCCTATACTCTATCGTAAAATTGTATATAATAAGTACACACCTACCCAGGTGGTGCAAAATTTTGATAAGAAGTACACACGCTGTGCGTGAAAACTTTTTGTTGGATATTTTCACAAATGGGGACATTACCTGCCCAGGTGGTGGAATTGGTAGACACGCTGGTCTTAGGAACCAGTGCGGCAACGCGTGGAGGTTCGAGCCCTCTCTTGGGCACATAAAATAAAAATCATAGATGTAGTTATTTCTATGGTTTTTATTTTGGTGTATTATGGAATAGTTAATCGTATTAATTATTTATATATGTTAAAAGAATTTAAAGAATTTGCCGTAAAGGGAAACATGGTTGATATGGCTGTTGGTATTGTTATTGGAGGTGCCTTTGGAACAATTGTTAAATCACTAGTTTCAGACATTATTATGCCGATTGTTTCTGGGATATTTAAGGTTCCAGATTTCAGTAACCTTTTTATTGTATTAAAAGGTACAGGAGATTCATTTACCTCAGTGGAGGCAGCGCGTGAAGCTGGTGCATCAGTATTAGCGTATGGTACATTCATTAATGCACTTATCGCGTTTTTGATTGTTGCATGGGTATTATTTGTTGTTGTAAAAGCTATTAATAAGCTTAAAAAAGAAAAAGACGTAGTAGAAGAAACTCCAGCAGGACCAACTGAAGTAGAGCTACTATCTGAGATCAGAGATGCTCTTAAAAAATAACAACCATAGATAGCTATGGTTGTTATTTTTCATCTTGTCCTAAATGATGTGTATTTGAGATATCCGTACGAACGGGTGCGTTTTTAATAATTTCTAACACTTCTTCGTCATCATCAGTGATGATATATAAATCGAGATCTTGAGGATTTATTGTTTCTTGTCCTTCTTTTAAAAGTACTTCTTTAAAATAATTTTCTAAAGGTTGCCAGAAATCACTACCATAAAGAATGATGGGTGTTTTAGGAACTTTTTTGGTTTGGATAAGAGTTAAAATTTCAAAAAATTCATCCATGGTTCCAAATCCACCTGGACAGTAAATATAAGTTTCTGCTGCGTATGCAAGAGTTACTTTCCGTGAGTAAAAATGATGGAACTCAATAGTATCATCAAGGTAAGGGTTGGCAGTTTGTTCAAAAGGAAGTTCAATATTAATCCCTACTGATTTCCCATTTTGTGCTTCAAAAGCTCCTTTATTTGCTGCTCCCATTATTCCGTATCCACCACCTGTCACCACGGTATAATCAAGATCGGCTATTTTACGAGCCAGAGATTCAACACGTTGGTAGATTTCTGTTTCTGGTTTAAGTCGAGCAGATCCAAAAATAGTTACTGATTTAGGATGTTTTTTCATTAAATCAAAACCACGTCTAAATTCAGCATCAATAATACACATTCGTGAGTCAATAACGTTATCATTAGTTACAATACATTCATGTGTTATTTCTTTTAAATTTTTGTTTTCAATGTTCATTTGATAAGTATATCATGTCTCTTGTTAATGCATGAGTAATTATAGCTTTCTGTTATAATGAGAACATAATGTCAAATAAAAAAATAAAAAAGGTCGTAAAGAAAAAAGGGGTAAAAGAACCTTTTGCTACTGAAAAATTATGTGACTCTATGACGATGGTTGGAGCATCTTCTGAACTAGCGCAACAAATTTGTAGTATTGTTGATGAAAGCATCGAATCAGGAAGTTCTACTGATAAAATTTTTACTACAACACGTAGGTATCTTAAGAAATTTAATCCCAAAATTGCTGCCTTGTATGCATTGGAACGAGGTCTTGGAGCTTTGGGTCCATCAGGTTTTATTTTTGAACAATATGTAGCAGCACTGTTTGAAGAAATGGGTTACCATGTTCAAACAAATATCTACGCAGAAGGTGAAGGAGTAACTCATGAGATTGATGTGTGGGCTGAAAAAGGTAATGTTGTGTACATCATTGAGGCAAAGTATCGTAATGATTATGATTCAAAGACTCACATAAACCAAGTTATGTATGCTGATGCTCGGTTGCATGATATACGTCGTCAGGCTCACAAAAAAGAGGATACACGAGAGTTCTACATGTGGGTGGTGACGAACACTCGTTTTACAGATAATGCTATTAATTATGTTGCTTTTAGGGATATTCAATTAATGGGTTGGGATTATCCAAAATATATAAACTTAAAGAAAATAGTTTCAGAAAAAAAATTATATCCAGTAACGATTCTTCCTTCGGTTAACCAAAAAATTCTTCGAGGTTTTTCAGCGAATGGAGTGATTTTGGTAAAAAGCCTTATACATATGAAAAGTATTGATTTTCAAGAACAATACGGAGCATCACGAACACTTGCTGATAAACTTGTTGCAGAAATTAATGAACTTCTATAAGTTCTTTTTTTTGTTGATTTTTTTTATTTAATATGGTTTTATTTATATAAATAAAATAAAACTAAAAATATGGAATTAAAAGAATCTTATTCACCAGAGGATTGGAATATCATTTTAAGCGAAAAACCTGACCCAAAAGCAAAATTAAAAAAAGAAATTTTAAAAATGCCTGTTCCTCTTTTACGTAAAAAAATTGCTAATCGATTGGTTTCACTTGAATCTGCTGATTTATTATCAAAGTTTAAAGGTCGCTCAAGAAAAAGACTTGTTAAATTATATACGTGGCTTATTGATTTGTATGATGATTCCCAACATAGTTGGCCTTTTTTAGAAAAGATTAGAAGAAGTAATGAAAAAAGATTTTTAATTAATTAAAAATGATTCATGAAAATAAATAAAAACCTTACCTTGGGTAAGGTTTTTTTGTTTTTAATTTTTGCGAGTATATAATAGAGATATTATGAATAATACAGAAACACAAAGCATTTATAAAAATATACAAAATGCTATTACGTCAGCTGGAAAAAAGTTAGGGTTCAGTGACGCAACAATTACAAATATTACTGAGCCATATAATGTTATTAATCAATCAGTATTGGTACCAGAAATAGGAAAAGAAATCGACATGTATCGTGTTCAATTTAATAATGCTCTTGGTCCATACAAAGGAGGAATACGTTTTCATCCAGATGTTGATTTAGATGAAGTAAAAACACTCGCCGTTACTATGATGTTAAAGTGTTCGCTCATTGGGATTCCTTTGGGTGGAGCAAAAGGTGGTGCAACTATTAACCCTCGAGAGTACAGTGAACAACAGATTGAAGCTGTTGCACGAACATGGGCACGTACCATGTCGACATATATTGGTGTAGATAAGGATATTCCAGCACCAGATGTAAATACAAACGGTCAAATCATGTCATATATGTTAGATGAGTTTGAAAAAACAGTAGGACGATCAGAACCTGGAGTCATTACCGGAAAACCAATAGAGCTTGGTGGATCGTTAGGAAGAACCCAAGCAACATCTCAAGGTGGTGTATATGTTTTAGAAAAGATACTTGAGTTTATGCCAGAATTAGCTGGAGATAAAAAAATCATTATTCAAGGTTTTGGAAACGTTGGTTCTTTTGCTGCAATTATTTTAAAAAATCTTGGTTTTACTATTGTTGGTATTTCAGATTCTCGTGGTGCTATCTACAAAGACTCAGGTTTTGATGTTGAATCTATTGCTGATGAAAAAAATACATCACGCACCAGTCTCCATGAGATGTTTGCTGATGTTGATGATGTGCAAAAAATTTCAAATGAAGATTTACTTGTACAACCATGTGATATTTTAATTCCTGCAGCTCTTGAAAATCAAATTACAGAATTAAATGCTGATGATATTTCAGCAAAGGTTATTCTGGAATTAGCAAATAACCCAACAAATACTAAAGCAGATGCCATTTTAAAGGAAAAAGGTGTTGTATTAATACCTGACTTCTTGGCAAATGCTGGTGGTGTTACGGTAAGCTATTTTGAATGGGTTCAAAATCGTCAACAATACTATTGGACAGCAAAAGAGGTAGATGAGCGTCTATTTGCTATTATGAATAAAGCTACTGATGCGGTGTATACATTATCGCAAAAAGAATCATTAACATTGCGAGAAGCTGGTTTCCAGATAGCTGTGGAGCGTGTAGGGAAGGCTGCTTCATTGCGAGGTAATAAATAGGTATGAAGCGATTACTTGCGGGTATAATTTTTATAGGACTTATTTTATGGGTGCATCCAATTGCAGGTCTTTTTGCTGCAATTGTTTTTGCATTACTACAACCGTACCCTTATTATGAAATAGTTATCTTAGGAGTACTCATTGATGCCTTTTATCATACTATTGTTTCATTTTCGTTTTTTAATATACCTGTATATACCGTATCAACTATTCTGATATTTTTAATGTTAGGACGGATTCAAAAAAGTATTAACATGTATGCGTAATTGGTTTTTTAAAAAAAAATATAAGGATTTTGAAATTGCTCCTGATGAAATTTTTTTAGAATCGGTTAATATTTCTGAACTTGATACACAACAATTTGAGGGAGTAATTGAAAAACCAATTTCACAAAAATCACTGTTTTTTTTAGGTGGTATCTTTGTTGCTGTCTTGTGTATATTTTTTGGTCGCTTGTTTATTTTACAAATCATTCAAGGTGAATCTTTTTTTGTACGGTCTGAGGATAATCGATTACAAAGTATTCCTTTGTTTGCTGAACGTGGGGTTATTTACGATAGAAACAATAATGAAATTGCATGGAATACCCATGATTCTGAAAATCAAGATGAGTTTTTGTATCGATCGTATACTCAATTATCAGGTCATGGTCATTTATTAGGATATGTTAATTACCCTCAAACTGACGACTCAGGTAACTATTGGAGATTCAATATAGAAGGCCAAGCCGGAATTGAGAAAAAATATAACAATGTTCTTTCTGGGATTAATGGAGCACAATTAAAAGAAGTTGATGCCTTAGGTAATTTAGTTTCTGATAATCTTATTCAGTCACCTGAAAATGGAGATAATGTGTATACAACGATTGATACCTATATTCAACATTATCTATACGAAGGAATTAAAACGCAAGCCGAGGAGGCAGGCTTCCAAGGAGGCGCTGGGAGTATTATGGATATTCATACTGGTGAATTATTAGCATTTACGAGTTATCCTGAGTTCGATCCCTACACCCTAGCAGAAGGTTCTGATGTTGAAAAAATTCAAGGTTTCTTTAACGATCCGTATAAGCCGTTTTTAAATCGTGTACTTTCGGGGGTATATTCTCCTGGTTCGGTTGTAAAGCCATTTCTTGGTTTGGCTGCATTAAATGAAGACCTTATTGATGAAAATACTACCATCATGAGTACCGGGAGAATTGAAATCCCAAATCGATTTAACCCGTCAAACAGTTCTATTTTTAGAGATTGGAGATCTGGCGGTCATGGTAATACTGATATTTACCACGCTATCGCTGATTCTGTTAATACTTTTTTCTACGCAATAGGAGGAGGTTGGCAAGACCAAGAAGGGCTTGGTATTACCAATATTGAAAAATATATCCGTGCCTTTGAAATATCAGAACCAACAGGAATTGATTTTGGAAATGAATCAGGTGGAACAATACCAAGTCCTGAGTGGAAAGAACAAACATTTGCTGATGGAACATGGCGTTTAGGAGATACCTATATTACCTCAATTGGACAGTTTGGTTTTCAAGTAACACCTATTCAAATGACTCGGGCAATGGCTGCTTTAGCGAACAACGGAACACTTGTGACACCTCTATTGATTGCCTCTGAGAAAGAAGTAAAAGAGGTACCTATTACCATATCAACAGGTGATTATCAGATTATTCGAAAGGCACTTCGGCAAACAGTAACAGACGGGACGGCTCGAATTATAAATACCCCCTATGTTTCTATGGCAGCAAAAACAGGAACTGCTCAGGTTGGGGTAAATAACGAATACGAAAATTCATGGGTGGTTGGATTTTTCCCATACGAAAATCCACGTTATTCATTTAGTATTGTTATGGAGCGTGGTCCTGATGGAGGAGATGGATCGGCTGGTCGTGCTATGCGGCATTTTATTGACGCTGTCCAAGAACAGTATCCTGAATTTTGGTTAGAGATACAAAACAACTCTTAATATAAGAGTTGTTTTGTATTGCAATAAAATAGTTCGTACCTATACTGGTATACATGGAAATATCAGAATTTTTAACAGCTCATAAAAAAGCTGAACTTGAAAATGAATTAGAAAATCTCAAGACAGTTGTTCGTGCTGATATTTTAGAGCGACTTGCGTTTGCTAAATCTTTAGGAGATTTATCAGAAAACGCTGAATATCACTCATCAAAAGAAGCACAAGGGAAAAATGAAGCCCGCATAACACAAATTGAATACATTTTAAAAAATGCAATTATAGTTGAGGCGAATACTGATGGAACCGTTGGTTTGGGTTCAACGGTTGTGTTAGTTAAAAAAGATACCAGTGAAGAAAAAACATACCAGGTTGTTGGAAACGAAGAAGCTGATTTCTCTGCAGGAAAAATTAGTTTTGAGTCGCCAATTGGTGCTGCAGTTATGGATAAACAACAAGGAGATGAAGTTGTTGTTGAAACGCCAAAAGGAAAGACAGTTTATAGTATAAAATCTGTGAAATAAAATTATTCTTTTTGAAAAGCAAAAAGAAACAAAAACTTTTCAAACGCACAGATATGTTCTTAAAAATTTTGCTCATTCACTATAATTTTGAAACTCACTACGTTCAAACATCAAAAAAAATTATTACGTTCATATCACGTCATTTTTATAAAACCTATCTGTAGGTTTGGATAAAAGAAAACACCTAACTTAATTATAAGTAGGTGTTTTAATATTTTTTGTTTTTAAATTAAGGAGTTTCTAAGTATTCTTCTCTTACTAATTCTTCAATGGTTACTACGCCATTAGCTACATTATTTTTCACAAGAGAAATTAATTTTTCTGATTGTTCGTTATTTAAAATAATTGTCTCAGGTTCTTCTCCTTTTGGGTTTTTCCAGGTGTCTTTAGCCCAATTCCATTCGTCTACTGCCATTACTCGATAAGGGCCATTTTTAACTGTCGTATCAAAATCTGATAAGTCGTGTGTAAAATATGCTCCATAAGTTTCATGAAAGAAAACAAAGAAATTCTTATTTCTACCCTGTAACGCTTCTAATTGTATTCCCATTTTAATAATTTTAATGTGTTAGTTTTGAATATATTATATAGATAAAATAATATTTTGTCAAATAAATCTTGTAACTTCGTTTTAATAATCTATAATCATTCTATATGGCATCACTTTCAGAATTACGTCAGATACGTTTAGAAAAAATAGTAAAATTAGAATCTGCAGGAATGCAGGCGTTTCCTACAGAAGTTACCAGTGAACAAACACTCAAAGAAGTCGTGAGTAGTTTTTCCGAAGGAAAAACTACATCAATTACTGGTCGCGTTATGGCTATTCGTGGGGCAGGAGCTATTATGTTTATTGTTATTCATGATGGAACTGCAGAATTTCAAGCGGTATTAAAAAAAGACAGTATTGATGAATCAGTAATGCAGTTATTCAAAGATACTGTCGATATTGGTGATTTTATTTGGTTTGAGGGTGAATTATTTATTACTCAACGTGGAGCAGAAAGTTTATTGGTTACAGGTTGGAAAATGGCAGGAAAATCATTGTTACCATTACCAGATAAACACTCGGGATTACAGGATCAAGATGAAATTTATCGAAAGCGATATTTGGATACTCTTACCAACTCTGATTCCTTTAATCGTTTTCAAATTCGATCTCAGATAATTACTGCTATTCGTTCATATTTTAATGAACGTGATTTCATGGAGGTAGAAACACCAATACTACAAAACCAAGCCGGTGGAGCGATGGCAGAAACCTTTAATACTCACCACAACGATATGGATATAGATATGGTGCTGCGTATTTCTTTAGAATTAGAACACAAGATGATTATGGCTGGTGGATATCCACGAATTTATGAAATTGGAAAAAACTTTCGAAATGAGGGTTCAGACCCTACTCATATTCAAGAATTCACTATGATTGAATGGTATGCAGCATATCAAACATTAGAGCAAAATATGAGATGGACCGAAGAGCTTTTGAAATTACTTGCAGTAAATGTTATCGGAAAATCAATATTTAAAATTTGGGATAAAAATAATGCTGAAATTGAAGTAGATATTTCAGGAGACTGGCCTCGATTACGATTTCCAGATTTATTGCGAGAGAATGCAAATCTGGATATTGAAACAGCATCATTAGAAGATATTCAAGAAAAAGCTCGTGAATGGGGAATGCCAGACGCAGAAGTTCCAACTACTGGACGAGCAAACTTGTTAGACTTTATCTATAAAAAATCATCTCGAAACAATATCGTTGGTCCTGCTTTTGTGGTTGATTATCCTGGGGATTTAAAACCTCTTGCACAACAAAATAACGATGGAACAGCACGAGTTGCACAATTAATTATTGGTGGTGCTGAGATTACTAATCAGTATGCAGAATTGGTAAACCCACTCAAGCAACGAGAGTTGTTGGAGTTTCAAGCTCAAGCTAAGGCTGATGGAGATAAAGAAGCCATGGAGGTTAACGAAGAATTTCTCACAGCCATGGAACATGGTATGCCACCTATGACAGGATTTGGAATGGGTATCGATAGATTAGTTGCATTTCTTACTGAACAAAAAAATTTACGTGATGTCATTTTCTTTCCGATTATGCGTAAAAAATAATCATCTCTATGGTTATTTTTTTCTTATCAAAAAATCTAAATATGATAGAATTTCAGTATATGAAAAAAACATTCAGTATTAAAAATTTATTTAACCAGGCTTGGTCAGATTATAAGGCTAACTGGAAACTATTTCTTTTGGTAGGTATTATATTTCTCCTAGTGGGTATGATTGGGAATATTGGTTCAACATTTGACCCACATACTCAAATGATGACTCAATCGCCATTCATTGGGGTTATTGGATGGTTATTACAAATGTTTATTACCCTTGGATTCATTCGATTTCTTCTTAATATTGTTGATGGAAATGAATACAAAATAGAAGATTTATTCAAAGGAGCAAATTCATTTTCACATTTTCTCTACTTTATTGTTGTAAGTCTATTGTATAGCGCTCTGGTTGGGTTTGGTGTAATTCTTTTGATTATTCCTGGTATTGTATTAGGTATTGGTCTTTTGTTCGCACAATATATAGTTGCGGAAGAAAAAGCTGGAATCTTTGAATCATTAAAAGAAAGCTGGAATTTAACAAAAGGATATAAATGGCGTATTTTCGGATTAATGCTTTTAATTGCATTGTTTAATATTTTAGGATTACTTGCATTTGTTGTTGGTCTTGTTGTTACCATTCCAATGACCTATTTAATATATGCTCGTTTGTATAGAACCCTTGGTCAAAAACAACGTGTTACTTCAGACGAAGATGATATTGAAGTTGTTGATATTCTTGACGGTAACCAAGAAGACGAAGAATAATTCATTCATAATAAAAAACTCTCACATGAGAGTTTTTTATTATTAGATTTATTCAGTTACTTCTTCCACTTCAACCTCGTCATTATGTAAATCATTTTCATTTTTATTTCGAGGGTTAGTATATGTAGCATTACTAAAAGCCAACATTGGATAAAATATAAATGGTAGGAATACAAGTCCTAAAGTAAACCCTTCATTTTTTCCAAATGATTTAGCAAGTAAGTTTGTTGACCAGATAGCCCAAATCATTCCAATGTATGGAATAAACATAAGAAGTACCCACCACCATGGCTTGTTAATAATCTTTTGAATAACAAAAAGGTTATAGATAGGAATAATTGCCTCCCATCCTTTGCGTCCAGCTTTTTGGAAAATTTTCCACATTGAAGCTAGTACCAAAAGAGCAATAGCAATCACAAATAAATTTGAAATTTCGTCCATAATAAAAAATAATTAATGTATAAGTGTAATGATATATATCATTATAAACATGTAGCAATGTTTACTACTTATATTATCTCACTAAATTATTTTTTAACCAATACTCAAAACAAAAAAGTATGTGTATAAACACATACTTTTTTGTTTTGGTGCCGGAGGAGGGACTTGAACCCTCACGTCCGAAGACATGCGATTTTGAGTCGCACGTGTCTACCAATTCCACCACTCCGGCAATGCACACATACTACTAAAACCTCTTATTTTCTGCAACAATGAACAATTTTTAAATACAAGTTTGAATATGATATAATGCACTCACATATGTCAGAGTATCAAAACAATTCTATTTTTTGGGTCGAAACAGCAAAGATTGAGGCAAACCCGCTGCAACCTCGTCGTGAATTTGAGGAACATGCACTTAATGATTTGGCGGATTCAATTCGACAATACGGAATACTTCAACCTCTTGTTGTAACCCGTAAGGAAATCATTAGGCCTGATAACAATGGAATGGATGTTCGATACGAATTAATTGCAGGAGAACGTCGACTTCGGGCTTCTAAAATTGCAGGGTTACAGCAAGTTCCAGTTATCATTAGAAAAGAAACTGATGATAAGGTTAAATTAGAGTTAGCAATCATTGAAAACCTTCAACGAGAAGATTTGAATCCTATTGATAGGGCCTTAGCGTTTGAGCAATTATATAAAGAGTTTAATCTTACTCATGTAGAAATTGGTAAACGAATGGGGAAGAGTCGCGTATATGTTTCTAACACGCTACGATTACTTTCACTACCAGAAGAAATTAAACAAGGACTTATGGCAGGTCGTATTAGCGAAGGTCATACTCGCCCCTTGTTAATGCTTACTGATAGACCAGAAGAACAGACAACACTCTACAAAGAGATTATGGTTAAAAAACTTTCAGTACGAGATGCTGAAAAAGTCGCTCGGAAAATTGCACAGGATAAGGTTCGTAAAAAAGAATTTGTTGTTGATCCAAAAATCCGTGCTTTTGAAAAACAACTTGCAGAAAACTTAGGAACACGTGTTCATATTGAACCAAAAGAAAAAGGGGGTCAGATTACCATTGATTATTTCACTCTCAAAGATTTAGAGCAAATCTTATCATCAATGCAAAAAGTTGAACGAGAACAAAGTATGATGGAGTCATATTTGTCAAAAAACCCTTCAGTTTCTGCAAAACAAGAAATTGAAGATACTACTTCATTTACATTCAATAAAAAAGATCCTCAAAAAGAAGATCATGTCCTAGAGAGTTCACCCGTAGTTCACCATGAAGAACTGCCCGAATATAAAAAAATACCTGATTCTGAAATCACTCAATATACTCCAAGAATTAATTCTCTAGATAAAAAAGTTGAAAATATTGATTTTAAAGATGAGATTCAAATACCTGCTAAAGAAGAATATAATCAAATAGAATCAACAACTCCAACTCCAACTCCAACTCCAACTCCAACTCCAACTCCAACTCCAACTCCAACTCGAGAAACATTTAGCCAAAGTGTACAAAATCAACATAGAGAACCTACCTCATATCAACAACCTCATAACAATCAATACTACCAACAACAACCACAAGTTCACTACCAACAACAACCACCAAGAAAAAAAAGTTTATTTGGTAGGTTATTTGGTTAATGTATAAGTATTTTAAAAATTTTTCTATATTGTATAATATAGAAAAATTTTTTATATATGAAAAACAAAATAATATTTACTCTTTGTATCTTTTCTGTATGTATTCTAAGTATAAGTCCGTATCCAGTATCATCATTCACTAGTGAACAGGTAATTAAGAATTCTTCCGTTCAAACCTTTTATAAAGGTAGAAGAATGAGCGGAACTGTTTTTGCTGAAAAATTTGTATTGTTGAATTACCATCTACTTGATTCAACTTTTCATAGACGAGATTCTATCAAGGTACTTTTTACTAATAACAAAGTGACATACGGAACAGTTTCTGCTATTGATAGTATTAATGATTTACTTCTACTTAAAATCGATATCTTACCTTTTTCTAAAGATTCTGTGTTAAGTTTTAATCATTTGTACTTACGTAAAGAAAGTCCATCATCTCATGATTTTTTTATTGGTAGAGGTACTCCTTCTGATAAAAAAACACGTTTTCTTAAAAGTTTTTTTCTTTATAAAACTAATTTAGGATATAAAAATAATGTTACTTATCATGATACGAGTTATGCTATTCATACGAATGATTCTGTTAAGAAATCTGGTTTATGTGGCACTATTATGATGTCAAAAAATAGCTTTGGATTAGTACATGCAGAAAACACAAAAAATGCAGAAAAAATTTACCTCATCCCAAATACTATAATTTTAGATTTTTTGAAAAAAACTACTCAATAATTGAGTAGTTTTTTAATGGAAAAATTTAGTCCACAAACTATGCTCTTTAAGATATTTTTCAATATGTTTACGTGCCATTGTGGTCCTTGCGTATGGGAGCCATTTTCCTGAAGGTGTTCCTTTTTTATTTGTTTTAATCTCAACAATATCACCGCTCGTAAGAATCTTTTTTAATGTTGAATGTTTTCCATTTACCGTTGCTGATTCAGCAGTATTTCCAATTTCACTATGAATTGCATAAGCAAAATCTATAACTGATGCATCTTTCGGTAAATCTAATACATCTCCCGTTGGGGTAAATACAAAAATTCTATCTTCAAATAAATCAGTCTTTAAATCTTTAAGAAAATCTTTTTTTTCCTCAGAATCCTCTAGGTCACGTAATTGCTCCAGCCAAGCAAGAGAATGTTTATCAGGGACCGTTGAACCTTTTTGTTTGTATACGTGATGAGCAGCATAACCGTACTCTGCAAAGTCATGCATTTCTGGAGTTCTAATTTGAATTTCTGCAATTCCACCATCTCCAGTAAATATAGTGGTATGAATTGATTGGTAGCCGTTAACTTTTGGTAATGCGATGTAATCTTTGATACGCCCTGGAAGTGGTCGCCATAATGAGTGAATAATTCCTAATACACGATAGCAATCATCAATGTTTGGTACAATAACTCGCAAGGCAACAATATCGTATACTTGTTCGATGTCCATATTTTTCCGTTGTAGTTTTTTCCATAAACTATAACGACCTTTTACTCGTTGGTTGGTAGTGATATCTTTAATGTTGTGTTGTGCCATTTCCGTTTTTAAGTTTCGCCATACTTTTTCAAGATACTTTTCATTTAGTTTCTTTTTTTGTTTTAAAAGATCTTGGACCATTTTATATTCTTGTGGGTAGGCAAAAGGGAATGATTCGTCTTGAAGTTCTCCAACTAAACGCCCCATTCCTAAACGATAAGCAAGTGGCGCATAAATTTCGATAGTTTCTTGGGCAATTCTTTTCTGTTTCTCAGGCTTAACGAACTCAAGAGTCTGTACATTATGGAGTCTATCAGCAAGTTTAATGATTACAACGCGATAATCTTCTGCGGTTGCAATAAAAAATTTACGCAAAGATTCAGCATGTCTTTGTTGACCTTGGTATTTTAGAGTTCCCAACTTGGTTACCCCATTTACAAGAAATACAATTTCATCACCAAATTCTTCTTGTATCTCTTCTTCTGTTACAGGGGTATCCTCGATGGTGTCATGTAAAAAACCAGCAGCAATAATTGTTGCATCCATTCCGAATCGTGCAAGATTTTGTGCGGTAGCAAATACGTGATTAAAATAAGGCTCTCCACTTGCTCTCTTTTGAGGAAGGTGAGCATCATAAGCAGTTTTGTACGCACGTTCAAGAAGCTCTTTTTCTTCGATCGTTGGAGGAACTCTCATCTCATTATAAATTTCCTTGATATCTAATTTCATACTTCTGATTTTACAACAGCTGGGTGTGATATACTAGGAGTACTTATTTATTAATTTATTTTTTAGAACATATGTTTGGATATATTATTGGAATCGGAGTTATACTTTTTTTTGCGATTATTAAACAAATAAATCAATACGAACGAGGGGTGGTATTTACCCTTGGACGATTTACAGGAATGCGTCAGCCAGGTTGGCGTCCAATTATTCCTGTTGTACAACGATTATATAAGGTAGATATTCGTACGAAAACAGTTGATGTACCAAATCAAGAGGTGATTACTCGTGATAATATTCCTGTATACATAAATGCAGTTGTCTACTACAAGATTCACGATGCAGCAAAATCTATTATTGAAGTAGAAGATTTTCGTTATGCAGTATCTCAATTAGCACAAACAACTATGCGTAATGCTGTTGGAGAACGGACACTAGATGAATTACTACAGAAAAGAAATGAAATTGCAGAGCTTATCAAAAAAGATTTAGATATCAAAACAGACCCATGGGGAATTGACGTTGAAATGCTTGAATTAAAAGATGTTATTATTCCTGATGATTTAAAACGTACTATTTCAAAAGAAGCTGAAGCTGAACGGGAAAAACGAGCAGTAATTATTAAGGCAGAAGGAGATAAGGTAGCAGCAGACAATTTAGCTGAAGCTGCGCATAAATTAAACTCTGTACCAGGAGCAATGCACCTACGGACTCTCCAAGCGGTAAATGATCTCTCGTCTGATCAATCTAATACTACTATTTGGATGTTGCCAATTGAAGTTCTTGAAGCGGTTAAAGGGATAGGTGATCACCTAAAGAAATAGCAAAAAGCGATAGTTATCGCTTTTTATTTTATATGTGTTTTAATATATAAAATATAAATTTATGTTTATATGAAAAAAGAATATAAAAGTATCACAGAAAGAAATTTAAAAATATTACCTTTGGGTAAAAATTGGGTGATTTATGATTTTGAAGAAAACTCATTTTTTTGTTTTGGAATAAAACATGCCGTATTTAAAGGTGATGTTTCACAAATCATGATACGAACACCGATTGAATTTACATCTTATACAGGAGCAGAACATGTTGTTTTAGGTAAAACAACCGTTGCTGAAATTCAACGTTCATTATCTAACCTTAATGTAGGTTTCCATGATGTCATTGCTGATGTACTACATTAATTGTTGGTATACCAATATTTCTGATATAATAAAAATATGAAACAAAAACTGACAATTGTATCAGTTATCTAAAAACAGGTTTTTAACGACCTGTTTTTTATTTTTTAAATATGAAACATTCAAAGAAAAAAAGAAAATATATATTTGTCGTTGGAGGTGTTATGTCAGGTGTTGGAAAAGGAATCACTGCGTCATCAATTGGAAAGATTCTTCAATTTAATGGATACAAAGTTTCAGCAGTAAAAATTGATCCTTACGTGAATGTTGATGCTGGAACCATGAACCCAGTTGAACATGGAGAAACATTTGTATTAGAGGATGGTTATGAAACCGATCAGGATATGGGTAATTATGAACGTTTTTTAAATGTTTCATTAACGCGTAATTCGTACATGACGACAGGTTCAATCTATCAAAAAGTTATTAATAAAGAGCGCTCCTTGGGATATAGGGGTAAAACAGTTTCAGTAGTTCCTCATGTACCACTTGCAGTTGTTGAACAAATACAAGAATCAGCAAAAAATGAAGATGCAGATATAACTATCGTTGAAATTGGAGGTACTGTTGGTGAGTATGAAAATATTTTATTTTTAGAAGCGGCACGTATGATGAAGAGACAAAATCCACATGATGTTGCTTTTGTCCTCGTTTCGTACTTACCAATTCCATCAGCAGTTGGAGAAATGAAAACTAAACCAACCCAACAATCAATACGTACCATGCAAGAATCAGGAGTGTTTCCAGATATTATTGTGGGACGTGCCGATGGTATTATTGATATTCCACGTAAGTTAAAAATAGCAAATGCTTCAATGCTTCATAAACAAGATATTGTCTCTGCACCAAACATGAAATCAATTTATGATATTCCATATTATTTTATTCAAGAAGGTTTAGATAATCGTTTATTAAAAAAATTAGATTTAAAGAAACGGAATAATGAATTTGGTAATTTTCATACAAAAGCATGGAAAAAATTTATCCAATCAACTAAAAACCAAAAGAAAGAAGTAACGATAGCGGTTGTCGGGAAATATTTTGATACAGGTGATTTTGTGCTTTCTGATGCTTATGTATCGGTTATTGAAGCTTTAAAATATGCAGGCTACGGTCAAAAAACCAAGGTTAATATAGATTGGCTTTCTTCACATGATTTTGAATCAGGAAAGCGAACAGTTACTGAATTAAAAAAATATCATGGAGTTCTTATTCCGGGAGGATTTGGAAATACTGGTATCGATGGTAAGGATATGGTTATTAAATATGTACGAAAAAACAACATACCATTTTTGGGGATTTGTTTAGGTATGCAACGTGCTGCTGTTGAATTTGCACAATCAGTTGGAAAATTACAACATGCAGAATCTGATGAACGTAATATTAAAAACTCAATTCCATTAGTAACAACTATGGAATCTCAAAAAACAAAAATTAAAAATGCAAACATGGGAGGAACCATGCGATTAGGTTCACACGCAGCAGTATTAAAAAAAGGAACTCTCGCACGTAAAATCTACAAACGAGAAACTATTTCAGAACGTCATCGCCATCGTTATGAATTAAACCCAAAATTTAATGATCTATTGCAATCAAAAGGGATGGTAATTTCAGCAACCTCACCTGATGGACAGTTACCAGAAATTATTGAACTTGACCAAAAACTCCATCCATTTTTCATTGCTGTTCAATTTCATCCAGAATTGCAAGCACGCCCATTAAATAGTCATCCATTGTTTAACGCTTTTATAAAGGCGTCACTAAAAAACAAGAAATAGCTCTTGTTTTTTAATTTGGTATAATTATTTTGTGAATAAATTAACCTTAAAAAATCGAAGAAATCAAAATATTGTAGGTATTTTGACTAAACCAGAAAGTGAAATTATTGGAACAGCAGTCTTACAACATGGATATGGTGGAAAGAAAGAGCATGTACAAATTATCGCTATTCAGGAAACACTCCTTAAGAATGGTTTTCAGGTATTTAATTTTGACTCACCAAATTCTTTTGGTGAGTCTGATGGGGAATATAAAAATGCTAGACAAGGGTTACATGCTAATGACTTTGAAGATGTTGTTAATTGGACCCAAGAACAAGATTGGTTTATTGGAAAATTACTTGTTTCGGGTCATTCTATGGGAGGTTTTGCATCAGCTCGGTATACACTTCGTAATCCAGATGTAGTTGATTTCGCTATACCTTTTGCACCTGTTATTTCAGGAGAACTTATTTGGGCAGGTAGAAGAATTTTTGAACCAGAATCATTTAAGCAATGGAAAAAAGAAGGTATTCAGGTTCAAAATTCAATATCAACACCTGGTGCAGTTAAAGAGAAACCTTTTGAAGTTATGTATGAATATTTAAATCACTCATTACTTAAAGAATCTAATGAAACTAAACCAATGTTACTAATTGGATGTGAATATGATACAAGCATTCCTCCTGAATTTATTAAAATTTTTTATAAAACCTTAGAAGGTGATAAGGAGTTTAAAATAATTAATGGTGCAAAACATACACCACGTGAACCAGAGCAGTTAGAGGAATTAAAAAATATAATCAATACTTGGCTCATAAAAAAACTAGCAGAATACTAGTTTTTTCTTTTTAAAAACAATACATGTTCAATATGTGGAGTTTTAGGAAATAAATTATATCCACGTGACCATTCTATAGAATAGACTTCTTGCAATGACGTATAATCACGAGCCTGTGTTTCAGGATTACATGAAATATAAATAATGTATTCTGGTTTGATTTTTATAATTTTTGATATCAATTTTTTGGTTAAACCGCTACGTGCTGGATCAACGACGAGAATTTGATGTGATTGTATACATGTTAATGCTTCATCAACAGAGCTTTCAGTAAAGGAAAGATTTTGAATATTATTTTGTTCTGCATTGATTAATGCATATTTTTTCGCTAACGGACTTTGCTCAACTCCATGCACAGATGCAACATAGTCTGACAAATGCAATCCAATAATCCCAACACCTGCGAACAAATCTAATAATTCATATTCATTATGATGCGGAATCGTTTGTATAATTTCAGTACACTCATTCAAGATTTGTACAAAGGCATCAGGATAAATTTGAAAAAATTGCGATGGATGATAGGTGTATTTTTTGTTTAATACTTCTTCAGTTATTTCAATATTTCCAATTTCATAAAAATCTTTGGTGGTTATTGAACTGCGAATTCCTACTTCAGAATGTGAAACAAGAATACCTGCAATATTTGGATTATTGTTTTGGAATTTTTTTAAATCTGATTTTTTCCACGGTAATTTTTTACGATTTGTTTCGGTAACTAGTATGTGTGCAACGACAGTATTGGTGGTGTATGAATATCGCAATACAAGATATTTCAAGATTTCTAATGGAACATTTTTTTGGTTAAAAAAAGTTAAAAACTGTTTTCCAATTCTATTAATTACTGGATGAACGAGAATATTTTCTGTTTGTGGGATTTTACCTGTTTGTGAAATACCACGAGTAAATAAGGCAAATGATATTGTATTACTTGGGTCGATGGTAAATGCATAGGCGACCTTGTTCCGATACCCTTCAGTTAATAAGGTGCGGTTTTGTGCAGTTATTGTTGGTCTTATTTTAATATTATGTTTTTCGAAAATAGTATGAATGAGTTGCTTTTTTAAGGTGTCTTCTGCTTGGATGTCTAAGTGTTGCCAAGGTGCATTGGGATGAAAAAAAGGCTGCTTTGCTGGGGTATATACTCGGTCTTTTGATGGTTCAATAATTTCAATTATTTCTGCGTAGTGAATGTTTTCTGCTGATTTGTATTTTCTGGCGTTAATGATATCACCAGGAAAACCTCCAAGAATATACCAACCATTGTCAGCAATTCCATGACCAGTAGGCGAGAGTGATTCTATTGTCACAATCTGTGAATGCATATAGATAATGTACCTTTATTTTTGAAAAAAAACACCATTCAGGTATCATAGAGTTTATGAATCAGAACGAATACAACCCATCAGATATTGAAAAAAAATGGCAGGAATATTGGCAGGAACATAATATCTACGCTGTAGAAAATAATGTAACAGACAAGGAAAACTTTTATGCGTTATCAGAGTTTGCTTATCCATCAGGAAATCTCCATGTTGGGCATTGGTATGCCTTTGCGGTGCCTGATATCTATGCACGATACAAACGAATGAGTGGATACAACGTTCTATATCCTATGGGATTTGATGCCTTTGGATTACCTGCAGAAAATGCAGCTATTAAACGTGGATTAGATCCACGAAAATGGACCTATGAAAATATGGATTATATGCGTAATCAATTGCGTTCAATGGGAGCGAGTTTTGATTGGAGTCGTTCTTTTGCGACCTGTGATCCTGAATATTACAAATGGACACAGTGGATGTTTACTCAGTTTTACACGAATGATTTAATTGAGCGTTCGTTAATAAAAACAAACTGGTGTGAATCATGTAAAACCGTTCTTGCAAACGAACAAGTTGTCTCTGGGGAATGTGAGCGGTGTGGAAACGGTGTTATTCAAAAAGACATGGCACAATGGATGCTCAAAATTACCAAATTTGCAGACGCACTTTATGATGATTTAGATACACTAGATTGGGATCATTCAATTAAACAAGCACAACGAGAATGGATTGGACGAAAAGAGGGAAGTCTTATTCCTTTTAAAATCCAAGAATCAGAAATGTATGACGTAAATACGGGTCCAGGTGATGATGCTTTCCGACAAGGTGAACCAATAGTAGACCGAGACAATGTAGTGGTTATTATTGAACACCCGGAAAAAGACGAATTTTTATGTGCAAAATGGAAACAGGTCGATTGGCAAGGATTTGTAACAGGAGGAATCGAACAAGGTCAATCTATCGAAGAAACAGCATTAACCGAAGTGCGTGAGGAAACAGGTTATCAGAACCCAGAAATAGTAAAAATCTATAACCAATCATCACATGGATTATTTTGGCATGTGCACAAAAAACAAAATCGCCGCGCAAACTATCGAATTGTACATGTACGATTAAAAGATTTAGAACACATAGAACGTAGACAAGAAGAACAAGAGATTGCAGATTTCTTATGGATTCCTCGGTCTGAAGTAAATGATTTCTTGAAACGTGAAGATATGAAATATCCATGGCGAGTTGTTAATCAGAAAAATAATTTAACTTCTCAGGTTGAACAAAATGAAAATACAATTGGTGCTGGTATCTTTATTAAAACTAAAGAAGGGAAATATGTTTTCCAAAAAAGAGATAATAACCCTGAAAGAGCAAAAGGAATTACTGCTTTGTTTGGAGGAGGTTTAGAGCCAAATGAAACAACACGACAAACAGCAGTGCGTGAATTAAGAGAAGAACTTGGTTTAGAGGTATTAGAATCTGATTTAAAATTTATTGATTTACAAAATCATTTTGATAATCCTAAAAAAAATTCAGCTCTATTTTTAATTGAAGGTATTAATTTTGAGTCTTTGAAACTAAAAGAAGGCGTTGGTTTAGTTGAATTATTTATTGATGAGATTTTTGATTATCCTAAGATGGGTAAATTTGGACGATTATATGCTACAAAAAAAAGAAGTCTATTGGAAAATAGTTTTTTTGAAACTAAAGTATTTACCACTCGAGCTGATACCTTGTTTGGTGCGACATATATTGTACTCGCTCCTGAACATCAAATAGTACAAAATATCAAATCTCAAATCACGAATTGGAATGAGGTTGAAGATTATCTTAAGGAAGTTGAAAAAAAATCAGATTTGGATCGACAACAATCAAAGGAAAAAACAGGAGTAGAGTTAAAAGGAATCGAAGCAATAAACCCAGCAACTGGAAAACCAGTTCCTGTGTGGGTTGCTGACTATGTGTTGGTACATTTTGGAACCGGTGCGGTCATGGCAGTCCCTGCACATGATGAGCGTGATGCAGAATTTGCTTTGAAATATGATTTACCTTTTAAATTTGTGGTTTTACCATCTGCGGGTGAGATAGGAAATTCACGACCATTGATTACTTCAGGTGAAAATGCATTTATCTTAGCTGCAGGAACAACCGAACAAAAAGGAAGCCAAGAACACATAAATGCAGAGTGGAATGCAATGTATGATGTACTAGGTATAATTGAAGATGGTTTATTACCAGTTGGAAAACGATTTTGTTGTACCTTTGAAGGAAAGGTTATTAATGCATCAGGAGATGTAAATACCAAAACATCAGAAGAAGCACGAAATATTATCACCAAAATGGTTGGTGGAGAAATAACCAAAACGTATCGATTACGTGATTGGGGAATTTCTCGTCAGCGATATTGGGGAACACCAATTCCAATAGTATATGATCCAGAAGGAAATCCTCATGTTGTTCCCGAAGAACACTTACCATGGACATTACCTGATGATGTTGATTTCACGCCAGATGGAACTGCACCATTAGCTCGTTCAGAGAAATTAAAAAAACGAACTGAAGAAATTTTTGGTACAGGTTGGACTCCAGAAGTTGATACTATGGATACCTTTGTTGATTCGTCGTGGTATTTTTATCGTTATTTAGATAACAACAATAGTTCAGAGTTTGTTAGTAAAGACATCATGCAATCATGGATGCCAGTTGATATGTATTTTGGTGGTGCTGAGCATACTACTATGCACTTATTATATTCACGATTTTGGGTAAAGGCGCTTCATTCATTAGGTCTTGTTCCAGCAAATGAACCTTACCAAGGAAGATTAAATCGTGGTCTTATTCTTGGTCCAGATGGTGCAAAAATGTCTAAATCAAAAGGAAACGTTATTGATCCTGATGAAGTGGTTTCGCATGTTGGAGCTGATACGGTGCGTATGTATTTAGCATTTATTGGTCCATTTAATGAACCTGGTAATTACCCATGGGACCCAAATGGTGTTGTGGGGATTCGAAGGTTTTTAGATAAGGTGTGGAGATTGCAAGATAAAAAAACTGAAACAAGCAGTGAAGAATTAGTATCAGCACTACACCAAACTATCAAAAAGGTACATGAAGATATTGATCGTTTGAAATTAAATACCGCTATTTCTTCAATGATGACATTTATAAATCAAGCCGAGAAATCAGATGGTATAACACAAGCTGAGTATGATATATTCCTACAATTACTAGCACCATTTGCTCCTCATATGTGTGAAGAGTTGTGGATGCAAAATCATTCTACATCAATTCATATAACTGATTTTCCGGAATATGATGAATCAAAAATTAGTTCAGGGATGAAAGCACTTCCTATTCAAATTAACGGAAAAGTTCGTGCACAAATTATTGTTGAAGAAGGGGAGAATAATGATTCTTTACAAAATCGTATTCTTGAAATGCCTGAGGTGCAAAAATGGACAGAAGGAAAAGTTATTAAAAAATTCATTCATGTTCCAAGTAAAATTATTAACTTAGTTATTTAAAAAAATGAAACCATTAAAAATTATTATACTATTGGTTATAGGAGTTATTATCGGAATTGTATTAACCGGTATGTATAAATTTAATTATCTTGCCAATCAACCAGGATATGATGTTGATGGAAATAGAATTTCAATACAAGAAGAAGTAATACAGGAAGATATTTCAGAAGGTATAGAGTCAGAACCAGAAGAATCAATGATTATTCGTATCCCTGATGCAGATCTATTAGGAGAGTCTGTTGTTTTTACCGAATATACTGTACCAAAATCAGCAGGAGTATTGCATGCAACATACAATAAATTGTTTGAAGTATATGCTTCAGAAAATGGATATAATGGATTATTTTATGATTCAATTATATTAGATAATGGTGTTGCACGAATATTTTTAACAGGTTCATGGTTTCCTGCAGGTGATTTGAGTGGAGCTTATATGAGGAATAATATCAATGAAGCCGCATTTCAATTTGATAGTGTCCAGTCTATTGAAGTATATCTGAATGAGAATTTATTTGATTGGTGTATTGATGACCAATCAGGTGGAGAGAATGGTTGTCCAGATACCCCACGATATTGGATTGATTCTCGATAGTTTCTTGATTAACAAAACACCTTAAAATAGGTGTTTTGTTAATGGCTTTTTAAATAATTTATTGTTATATTAAAAATACTATGAATACGTACAAAAATACTATTATTTCATTACTAGCTGTTGCAGTCCTTGTTGGTGTTGCTATTTATCTTTTCAAAGATAAACAAAAAAATAATCCAAAGGCGGATGCACCAGTCTTTGTAGAAGTTGTACAAACAGAATCCGGAGAAGAAGAGATTGAATTGGATAGACCACTCTCACAATCTTTTTCTAATGCTCTTTCTAATAATCAACAAACATCATCTTCTGTGGCTACCAGTCAATCATCTCAGACAACAGCTCAGAAAGTTGTGACAGCTATCACAAAACCATTTATGCTAGGATTTTACTATTTTAACACTATCAATAAATATGGTGTTGAAGAGTGTACACCTCGAGACTCTACAGATAGCGAAGAAGAGTTTCCAGAATATACGAAAGAGAATTTTAGACTTACCGATGTTTCATTCTCTGATAACAAGGCGTATCTTTTTGTAGATGCGGATGAATCTCCTGAAAAAATATGTGCACAAGTTCTTATTTTCAAAAATATAACAACAAGTGTATTTGACGCCATTAACGTAATTGTTGAGTAAAACCAGAATAATATTCTGGTTTTTGTTATACTAAAAGTGATATGTTTCGTATCTTCTCATACACCCAAAAAGGAGTTGTGATACTTGGATGTTTTTTAAGTATGATAATTTCTTTTCAGTATGTGGTTGCACAGGAAGATGCTGTAGAAAATGCACCTTCTTTTTCTCTCAGTTCTACAATTCATTCTGTTCCTGAGGGTGGACGATGGAAGGATACTTCAACATGGGTTGAGGGCAGAATCCCTAACGAGAATGATATTGTTGAAATTAATAGTAATGTTACAACTAACGTTGATCGGGTAATTGCAGGATTGCATATTACCGAAGATGGTTCATTACGTGGATATCGATTCCAAGGAGGAAGCATTACTATTAATGGAGACATGTATATGAATGGATTTGTCGATAGGTACACATCTTTACGTCTTGGAGGGTCACTTGAAACCTCAGGGGTTTGGGAGGCTCCAGGTCTTCATTTATTTAATGAAGACGAAAGATACATTGTTGGTGATATTTTTGGAACAAATGTAATTTTGGACAATGATATACATATTTTAAATGATGAAATTTTTATTGAGAAACTCATCTCATCAGATTTTATTATTACCACAACAAACGATGATGCATTACTGTACCTTAATGAATTACATGGGAACCTTAGTACAAATGCTCGCGTTCAATTTGGAAATGATACAAGAGCAGATTCACGACAAAGAGCTAATGTAATTGCAAATGATGTTGTTGTTATTGGTCCACATAGAATTGATGATGGTATATCTCTTGAAGCAAACTCTATTCATTTTTTAGAGACAGCCATAGTTAATCCATACAGTAGTTTTAGTGACGTTGATTATTATATTGCTGGTGATTTTATTAATGATTCTGACATAAATAGGTACGTAAATATATACCTAGATGGTTCAATTGTGAATTCTGGTTCGTGGGATAGCTTTTTATACTTATATGGAGAAAATACTATTTCCTTAGAAGGACTTGATACAGTTTCTATTTCACTTGAAAACGATATTAGTGTTAATACTATCAATACATATATTCATGAGATTTATACTCATAATATTTCTACGGTTATGTTACCAAATTCTCAGTCACATCTCTTTGTTAATAGTATTATTGGTGATATAGATATTAATGGAATTTTACATGTTGGTTTTGGTAATATAACCACAACGCAGAGTAATAATATTATTGCCGAAACGGTTGTTTTCTATAAACCACACGTAGCATTTTTATCATCTATTACTGCTGATACCATTGTAGTTCAAGAAAATGCTCGCTTCGCCCCGAAACCAAGACAAGATAATTCACAAACGAGTATTTTTGGTAACCTTATTAATTATGGAACAAGTTATGGAAATATCTCTCTTTATCACCGCGGTTCTCTTCAAAACTATGGAAATATTGAAGGGTATCATGTGCTATGGGATGAAGACGAAGGAGGAAGTTATGGATTTCGTTTTTCAGAATCTGATTCAGAAATAGCAACTAACACTATATCAAGTTCAATAAATAAGAGAAATTACTATACTATTGATAATCAAAATTTTCTCATTGAATCATTTGTTAATGGTGGCTCTGCTTTTTGGCAAGGTAAATCTGGAGATAATCCTTGGACACAGGTATATAGTATTAATGGTGGAATACCTTTACCTGATTTTCTTAAAGAAGAATCGTATTTTACGGTGAATTCTATTTCTAATATTCATCGCTTTGATGGTTTACGTGTTGAAATAACAGCATATGATAATATCTATACTGATTCTGTTAATTTATTTTTGGTTTATGATTCAGGAAAAATATTACTTGGTCAAACTGATGTTATTGATGGGGTAGGAATATTTGAATCTCTTGAGGTAGAAGAATTTCCAGGGGATTATCGTATTGAGGTTTCAGATAATGAACGTATTGGATATAGTAATAATTTTACAATATTAGACCCTGAGATTAATCCTAATTTTTTCACTCTTTCCCATACAAATACTTTTCCCGTAGGTGCTGAATCATTTCCTGTAACTATTCGTGCAGCAGATTCTGATTTTAGTGGCATTGTTAATATTTCTTTTGATAATGATTCTATTGAACCAGTAACTACTGCTCTTATTGACGGCTCTATAGAAACTATTATTTATCTACCAGAAAATCTTAACGCAGGAGAATATACTATGTTTGTTACAGCTGAGCATAGAGAGGGAGCAAGTAGTTTTACTCTTAGAAAGAAATCCTCAGGAGGATCACAAACTCATTATTCATCTGATTGGTTAGATAGTATTTTTGGTAGCAATGATTCAGATGATGATATTCCAACAGATGAAGGAGCGGAAATTGAAGATTTCTTAGAAGAAGTATCAGAAGATATTCCGGAAGAAGAAACAGAACCTGTACCAGAGCCTTCATTATTGTTAGAGAATAATTGTTTGGGTATTCAATCAATACAATCTACGCTATTTAAAAACAACCCAGATGTAATTAATAACAAGAAACTACAACTATTCTTAATTGAATACAAATACCTATCAGAATTTGCCGATGGAATATTTGGAAATCAGACGTATTCAGCCCTTAGAAATTTTCAAGTAAACAATGGTCTTGTTGCTGACGGTATTTTTGGACCCGGAACAAGTCAATTTATTGAAAATAATTGTGGGGATATTAATGAGAAATCTAATGATAATGTTGAAATTAGTGAAGAGATTGTAGTTGAAGATCATGCTAATCAATATTCTGAAAATGTTACTCAGGGTATAATTATTTTTAGTGATATAAAAGATTTAATATTAAACCCAATTATATCAATCTATAATTGGGTTGAGAGTTTGTTTGTTCAAGAAGATAAGATAAATCCTGTCTTAATAGATACAGAAAATAATGAAGTTATTCTTATTAAGGAAACTATTCTTGAAAAAGATGTTATTATTTCATTTGCAGATGGTACAAACAAAACAGCTGTATCCGAATATACATTAGATATTTTAAGAGATGTATTAATTAATTCAAATAATACTTATGCTGTTATCACAAGCACTTCAAGAACACCAGAAGTACAGGCTCAAGCAATGATAAATAATATTCTACTTAAAGGTATAGCGTCTCAATATAAACTTTATGGAAAAAATGGAGATTTAGTTTTGGATGAATATCCAAATAAAGAATCAATGATTAATAAGATTTATGAATTAGGACCTGAGAGTGTTTCAAAACATTGTGCTGATTTTAAATATAAAAATGTAATAGATATCGCACCAACTTCTATAGAAAAAAGAACTAATTTTTTAAATTCTAGTAAAGAAGAAAATCGTATTTCAAAAGTTTTATCTCCAGAAGAACAAGAAGGAGAAAATGCTTATCATTTAGAAATACCTCAAAATTAAGTATAATATAGATATGAATCATTTTTTTAAAAAAAAAATATTAATTATTTTTATAATCATTTGTTTTATTTTTCTATTATTTTTTTTAAATAAAAAGAAGAATTATAATTATTGGGAAGAAAATAATTGCTCTCGTGGTGTTCCGGAAGAAATAATAGATATTAATAAGGTTAATGACTATATATTTAAGATTGACAACAAAAAAGGTTTTGGATTAGAGGAATTCAAAATTTATGATAATCAATATTCTATTGGACATACTGGATGCAGTAATTTTGATTTGAAATTTTTAATACAATCTATGGGTTCTGAAAATATTGATTTAAGAGACCATATTATTGGCGAGTTTAATATGCTTAAAATAGTATCTAAATCAGAATATATATTTAATGATTTAATCCAAAATTTTGAAAATCTAGAATCTATTATTTATAATCTTAGAAATTATTCGTGTAATAATGATTTTTGTAGTTTTTATACAGTAGTTCTTGAACCATTGGAATTTAATGGTAAAGAATATATTTTGGTTAAAATTAATTATATTCTATAAATTAATTAATTTATGAAAAAAATAATTATTATTATATTTTTATTGGTTTTAGGATTAGGCTCTTATTACTATTTTAATCAAAAAAAAATAACAACAGAATCAATTGATATTCAAAATAACTACTCATCTGAAATTTTTTTAACTACAGAATTTTCAGATACTAATGTTGATTTCATAAATACTCCTGTTGTTCAAAATGATGAATGGGTAATTGATAATAAGCTTATTGTAGTCAATAAAAATAATAACAAAAAACAATTAGTTGATACCTATCAGTTTGCAGGGTATAACGAGGAAAAAATTGAAGAAATATTTGTATACCCTTCTGGTCAAGGTGATATACTAACAGTTATTACTTCTTGGGATTCAAGTAATCAAGCGTTAGGTCTTTATGGTAATTTTTATGAAGTTTATTTTTATAATTCAAGCTTAGAAAAACAGGATAAAATGATGGATTTATTTGAAGCTGGTTATGATGGCGAAACTGACATGGGGGTGTTCTCATACCCGTATAAAACAAAAGAATCCGTAATTACACATTTAAAAGAATTGGGATATTAAACCAGAATAATATTCTGGTTTTTGTTATAATTACTCATATGAAAAAACTTGCTATTTTCTCTCAGCTACCGTATTCACATCATGCATATGGGATTGAGTCGTCTCAAAACATTATAGATTATTTAAATAAGGTATTGCCTCAAAAAGAATTTTCTTATGTTGTCCATAAGAAATATGACACCTTTAAAATTGATGACGCGCGAACTATAAAATCCCTTCAGTCTGAAAAAACTGATAAAGCTTCACTATTTATCTTAGAATTTACTATTATTAATTCTGAAGCTCAGAATGCACTTCTTAAGGTTCTTGAAGAGCCTGTAGCCGATACTTATTTTATATTAGTATTTCCAAATACAAAAAATCTCCTTCCAACATTGCAATCTCGTCTTGAGATTATTGCCATTCAAAATAGTATAGATACAAAAAATGAGGACACGCCCATTGTTGTATCTGATTTCATGAAAATGAGTCTATCTGATCGTTTTAATCTTATTAAAGATATTACTGATAAAAAAAAGGAGCCGATAAGTAAATCTGATACTATGGTTTTCTTAAATAATTTAGAATTCACTGTATATAATGCAGATTTACCTCATAAAAAAAATATCCTTGAATCCATTTTTAATGCACGAGACTATTTAAATAGAAAAGGTGCATCAAACAAGATGATTCTCGATATGATTGCTATTGAATTAGAAAATATATAAGTTTTTTTATTCTGTTTATTTTCAACAACTATGATACGATACAGGTATATGAATTTTGATTTTACACAAGCAACAGAGTCTTTTTTAGATACTGAAAATTACTTAAAACAAGAATATTTACAAATTTCAACTGGGCGCGCTAACCCAGCTCTTTTAGATGGAATTATGATTGATTCATATGGATCGTATCAGCCAATTAAAAACCTTGCGTCAATTAACTTAGAAGACGCACGAACCATGCGTGTAACTCCATGGGATAAGTCTCAAATTAAAGATATTGAAAGAGCTATTACGGATTCAAATCTACCGTTTTCATTATCGGTTGATGATTCAGGGGTCCGCGTTCATATCCCACAAATGACGGAAGAATCTAAAACAAAAATTCTTAAATTAGTTAAGGAAAAACTTGAAGAGGCACGTGTAAAGGTACGAAACACTCGTCATGAAGTAATGAAGGCGATTGATCTTGGTAAAGAGAATGGTGATTATTCAGAAGATGCACAAAATAACTTCAAAGAAGAACTCCAAAAAAAGGTTGACGCAACAAATAAAAATTTAGAAGATATTTACTCAAAGAAAGAAGCAGATATCATGTCTGTATAAGGATATATGAATGTTATTATATTTATTCTTATCTTAGGCATTCTTGTATTCATTCACGAGTTAGGTCATTTTTTATTTGCAAAGTTATTTAATATTCGTGTCGACGAGTTTGGTTTTGGATATCCACCTAAGATATTTAAAATGTTTAGATGGAAGGGGACTGATTTCACTATGAATTGGATTCCTTTTGGTGGTTTTGTAAAAATATTTGGTGAAGCTGATGACGGTGGGGAGTTATCTGAATCAGAAAAAAACGTGTCTCTCGTGCATAAACCACGATGGCAACAATTGCTCGTTATGTTTGGCGGGATTTTGTTTAACGTTATTTTTGCATGGATTCTCTTTTCAGGTTTGTATATGTCCGGAGTGACCGCATCTGTTGATGTTGCGCCTTCAGGGTATGAATTTAGCGAAAGCCAATTACTGGTAACTGGGATACTACCTGATTCACCAGCATCAATTTCTGGGTTAGCTGTAGGTGATGAATTAAAAGAATACTATAACTCAGTTGAGACCATTACGGTTACCGATGAAACAATTGTTGACGTATCAGAATTCATTAATACTTCTGGAGAACAGGATGATTCTGTTGGTTTTGTTGTCCTTCGTGGTACTGATTTGGAGATTATTACCATGACTCCTAAATCTGGTGTTGTTGAAGGTAAATACGGGATAGGTATTAATCTTGATCGAGTTGGAGAGATGCAATTACCAGCTCACCAAGCATTATGGTACGGGGCAAAAAATACCTGGAACTTTACTCTTGCTATTTTTGATGGGTTTTGGCAACTAATTACAGGGAAAATTTCTACAGATAATGTTTCAGGTCCAGTTGGAATAGTAAAACAAGTAGGTGAAGCAAGTGCTGTCGGATTAAGTTATCTTATTGGTTTTACTGCACTTCTTTCGTTAAATCTTGCGGTATTAAATATTATCCCTTTTCCTGCTCTTGATGGAGGAAGAATGTTTATTATTCTTATTGAATCAATAATCGGAAAACGATTGAACTCAACGGTTGTAAATTGGGTAAATACTATTGGATTTTTTGTATTGATTGGACTTATGCTTATTGTTACGGTACAAGATGTTGTTAATCTATTTTAAAAAGACTTCAAGGTCTTTTTTTTATATACTATAAGATATGAAATTATTTACTTTATTAGAAGGTATCAGTACTGAAAAAATCATTGGAGAGCATAATCCTGATATCAAAATATTAAGCCAGGATTCTCGAGATGAAGATTTAACACAAGGTCTTTATTTTGCTGTTTCTGGTTCTCAGGTAGACGGTCATGATTTTATTGATGATGCCATTATTAAAGGGTCTGTTGCTGTTGTATGCGAAAAAATACCTCAACATATAAATAGTAATATTACCTATGTTGTTATTAAAAATATCCAAAAAGAGATGGGAAGAATAGCGGGTAATTTTTATGGACACCCATCTCGCAAACTAAAAATAATTGCCGTTACTGGGACAAATGGAAAAACAAGCGTAGCAACATTTGCTTCACAGGCATTACAGAAATTAGGTCAAAAAACACTACTACTTTCAACTGCTGGTAATTATTTTAATGGAGAAGAAATTGCTATTAATCGGAAGGCATCATCATCAACTGAAATTATTGAATTGCAAAAAATCTTACAGGAGTTTGTAGATAGAGGAGCTCAATACTGTTGTTTGGAGGCGACGTCACATGCTTTAGATCAAGAGCGGCTTTCTGGTATTGATATTGATGTGGCTATTTTTACTAATCTGACTCGAGATCATTTGGATTATCACGGAACGATAGAGCATTATGCAAATGCAAAAAAGAAATTGTTTGATTTTTTAAATCCAAAATCAATTGCTGTTACAAACTATGATGATGATTTTGGCCGCACTATTGTATCAGATACTCAAGCTAAGGTTGTAGGGTATGGAGGAGGAAAAGAAATATATGATTATTCATTTGATTTACAAACAATGAATATTAAAGGAGTCAAGGTTTTGTTTAATCAAAACCTCATGTCATTACCAATTATTGGTGTATTCAATGTATACAATACGCTTGCTGTGTATGCATTACTTTCAGAATTAGGGTTTGCTATAAAAGATATACAAAAATCATTAGAATCTATTTCTGGTGTTCCTGGTCGGTTACAAATAATACCTAATAATAAAAAAATATTAGCCCTTGTTGATTATGCCCACACTCCAGATGCATTAGAAAACGTTTTAAAGACATTACAGGCAATTCCGCATAATAATATTATTACTGTTTTTGGATGTGGTGGAGATAGGGATACGGGAAAACGTGCTCCAATGGCTGTAATTTCAGAGAAATACAGTGATAAAGTTATTGCTACCAGCGATAATCCGCGAACAGAAGATCCTGAAAAAATTCTAGAAGATATTCGACATGGTTTTACGCGAGATACGCATGTAATTATTCAAGATAGGGAAGACGCAATTAAATATGCAATTCAGGAATTACAACCTAGTGATATATTATTGGTTGCAGGAAAAGGTGATGAAGACTATCAAATTATTGGAACAGAAAAACAATACTTTGATGACTCAAAGGTTGTACAAAAATATCTAGCGTAAGTTATTATAAAAGTATGAATGTACATAATTTTGAAGGTATTCCAAAAAAGGAAAACCAAGAAGAACTACCAACATCTGCAGAAGAAATTATTTTTGAAGAATTACAAAAAACAGGACAAAGAAATTTTTCCATTGGTGGTAAATTTTATGAAGATGAGAAAGCGCTTCAGGTATTTATCTCTGAAGGTCGTGCAAAAATTCAAGAATTTCTTTTTCAAAAACGAGAAAAAGAAATAATAGGATTAACTACTCTTGAGATGGAAAGTTATGATAATAATCAAAAAGAAATACTTCAAAAATTTGAATATTTATTTTTGTATCCTGATACTCAAGCTTCATTTCATGAAATTTCTGAAACTTCTTTTTAAGAAGTTTTTTTGTTTGCTATAATTATTTTTATGAAATTAGGTTTTTTTGACTCAGGTTTAGGAGGGTTACTTATGATGGAATCGTGTAAAAAAGTATTTCCAAAGTATAATTATGTATTTACTGGTGATATAAAAAATATCCCATACGGACCACGTACCTCGGAAGAGATATTTATGTATATGGAACCTTATGTTCTATATCTTCTCAATACGGTTCACTGTGATTATGTATGTATTGCTTGTAATACTGCGAGTGTCAAAGGATTACCTTTGTTTATAAAAAAGTACCCACAATATGTTCACCGTATTATTGATATTGTAGAGCCAACTATTCATTTTCTCTCAAATAATTACCAAGAAAACAATATACTTCTTGTGTTAGCAACGCAAGGAACTGTATCAAGTGGTGTATACACCAGTATTAAAAATAAAATCATTACTCAGATACCGATGCCTGGCCTTGTTAATCTCATCGAATTAAATAAAAAACATGAAGCCATTGAGATGGTAAAAGACGCTATTTCTTACCATAATACATCTTTAGTTCTCCTTGGTTGTACTCACTATATTTGGCTTGTTAGAGTATTAGAAAAAGAATTCCCTCATATAACATTTATTGGTCAAAATATTATTCTCGAAAAAATATTTAATAATCTAGAACAAATCTACGAGAATACGGAAGAAGGTAGTAGTTCCTACTATGTAAGCGGAGATCATGAGGGTTATACTCAAAGATACAGTTTTCCATTTAAAAAACTAGAATTATAATTCTAGTTTTATTTTTTAATCTCTAAACCTTTTTTCCATATATCACCAGCACCAACGGTAATAACAATATAATTGGTATCATATTTCTGAGACATAAACATTTCCTTAAATGCCTCTGGTTGTCGTACTGTATATAATTGTACTTTATGTTCATCTATGTTTTTTTCTAATAGAAAGTCTTCTTCGGGTACATGTTCTTCACGTGCACGATATGTCGGGAATAAATATAAAATATCAACTGTTTCGAGTATCTTGGCAAAAGATTCTTTAAAATCTCGAGTACGAGAGTAGAGGTGCGGTTCAAAGAGCATAATAATTTTTTTCTCTGGGTAAAAATCTCTCAAACCTTGGATAAGGTATTCTAATCCTTCAGGGTTATGAGCGTAATCATCAAAAAGTATTGCACCATATTCAGTGATACCAACATGTTCCATTCTTCGCTTTGGACCTCTGAAGTATTTTGCTAAGTATTCCTTTGTTTCCGCTATGGATAATCCTAGTGCCTCCATTACTCCAAGTGTTGCAGCTGCATTTTGAATATTATGTGCACCTGGAATTGATAGCTCAAAAGTAGTATCTATATATTGTCCGTAATCTATAATATTCATTTGTAATAATTTTGCAGATTTTATAATCGGTTCTAGTTCCTTTAATTGGGTATTACACACCAGAACACCAGAACCTTTTTTATTATTAAGAAATGTTTCAAAAGTTTTTTGTATATGTTCTAAATTTTTAAAATAATCAAGATGGTCTTCTGTAATATTTGTTATTACGAGAATATCGTGATGTATATGTAAAAATGATTCCTTGTATTCACAAGCTTCAGTTACAAAATATTCTGATTGTCCTGCAATAAAATTACTATTGTATTTTTGTAGTATGGCACCAACAATACCAGTAGGGTCCATACCAAGATGTTTCATTGATTCAATAATCATTGCAGTGGTAGTGGTTTTTCCATTCGTTCCTGAGACTGCAATTGTTGTAAGAGTGCTACTTATAGCACCTAGTAATTCTGGGTACGAAAATTCAGGTATCTTTCTGTTATAAGCTTCTTGTCGCTCTATATTATGTTCTGGAACTGCAGGTGAATATATTACTGCATCATGTTCAGAAGTTATATTTTCTGGTAAAACACCAATATATATAGGGATATTATAATTATGGATTAAATCACTTGTAATATCAGATTCTACTAAATCAGAACCAGTGACTTCTATATTATGGTGCCGTAAGTATTTTGCCATTGCTGACATTCCAATACCTCCAATACCAATAAAGTGAACTTTTTTATAATTGAGTATATTCATAATACTAGTATACCTTAAGAAAAAAATAGGAACATATTTCAAAAACAACCCAATTATGAGTTGTTTTTGATGTGGTTTTTTACATATCGTAAGTATTGATCATTTCGTTCATATTCATTATTGAATACACCAAAAGACGCAGCTCCAGGCGAGAGAATAATTATATCTCCATTTTCTGCATGCGAAATCGCAATATTAAAGGCTGTTTTCATACTGAGTGTTTCAGTAAAATTTTCAAAACGAATAGGAAAGCAATCTTTTAATTTATCGGTTGCCGCACCAGAAAAAAGAAGAGTAAATTTAATATGACGTGTGATATATTTTGCCATTTTTTGGTAATGAAACTCCTTATCTGCTCCGCCACCAATAAGAATAATATTTCTTTCCGGGTATTTCTTTTTTAATGATTGAAGAGAGGTAACTGTTGATTCTGGTGTTGTTGAATTATTGTCGTTAAAAAATAATCTATCATCTTTATCCTTTCCGATATATTGGAAGCGACCATCAACCCCCTTGAACTCAGTAAGTGATTCTTTAATAATTGATTGAGGTATCTCTAGAAGTTTTGCTACCTGATATGCCTGTGCAATATTTTTTTCGTTATGTTTTCCAAAAATGTGATATTTCCAAGATTTAGGAATTTGCTTGAACCGAGCTATGGTTTGTTTTGCAGGTATTGTTCCTTTGAAATATTTTTTTAATGCTCTCTTTGATGCACTCGTAAGTATTAAATTATCTTCATTATTTTGATATTTAAAAATAGCTGATTTATCTTTAAAATAGGATCGCATGGAACCATTATAATAATTTAAATGATCTTCAAAAAAATTAGTAAATACCGCAATGTGTGGTGAAATTTTTACTGTATGTAGTCCTTGTAGTTGCCATGAGTCGAGTTCAGCTAAGATAATATCTCCATGATTAACTTTTTTAAGTAGGGGAAGGTTTGCTACGCCTCGTACATTTCCAGCAACATGGTATGGTAAACCTGATTTTTTTAATAAATTTTCTATAAGACCGGTTGTCGTTGATTTACCTTTTGAACCAGTTATTCCTATGACGGTTACTTCAATATTTTCTCTTTTGAGTATATCTAGTACAAGTGCGAATGACATATGTACTGGAATATGTTCATCTTGTGCTGTAGAGATGTATTTATTATCTAAAGGAACCCCAGATCCCTTAATAACCATGTCCCTTCCTCTAAAATCATGAACACTATGTTTTCCTAGCGTATAAGAAATATTTTTAAACTTTTTAAGTTGACGTAATGATTTTTGGAGCAGTTTTGATTTTTTTAAATCTGTTGCAGTGATTTCAGCGCCACAACTAGCAAGAAATTTAATATCACCAACTCCACGACCAAGAATACCAATCCCCATAACGGTGATTTTTTTATCTTTAAAATAGTGTTGGTAATCAACCTTTTTCATAATTTCAGTATACACGTGTTATTGCTAAAACAAAGCTTGTCTTATTAATATGATTATGATTTCTTTTTAATTTGATATACTACCCTATATGGACATATTCTCCCTACATCAAAAATTTATAGAATGTAATCAAGAGATTTCAACAGATACGAGAATGTTAACAGCAGGTTCGTTATTTTTTGCATGGAAAGGTGAGTTTGTTGACGGTAATAGCTATGCCAAAGAGGCATTGGAAAAAGGTGCTCGGTATGTAGTCATCGATAACCCAGAGTATGCGGAAGATAGTCGATATATTCTCGTTGATAATTCACTAGAAACCTTAGCAGAACTAGCACGTTACCACAGACGGCAGTTTGATATTCCTGTTATTGCAATTGGAGGAAGTAACGGGAAAACAACTACCAAAGAATTAACTGCTGAAATATTACGTACACAGAAAGATGTCGTTGCTTCTTTCGCTAGTGAGAATAATCATGTAGGTGTACCAAAAACATTATTACGTATAACTAATGCAACTGACATAATAGTATTAGAGTTTGGTGCTAATCATAAGGGGGAAATTGCAACATTGTGTAAAATTGCAGAACCGACAATCGGACTTATTACCAATATCGGGCGAGATCATATTGGTCTATTTGGTGACCAAGCAGCTATTATTGAGTCTAATGTTGAGTTATATGATTATCTTCGATTGCATAATAGATATGTACTCGTAAATAAAAATAATATGACACTAATGAAGTACGCAAAAGGAATTGATCAAACCTGTTATGGAGAAGGTGTAAAAAATGAATTTGGTGGATTCTCACAGAAAACAATTCCCTATGTTTCTTTGAAATGGAAGAACTATCTTATTCAATCCCAACTTACAGGAGAATATAATATTGAAAACATTATTGCTGCTATTTCAGTAGGTGTTTATTTTGATATTACAGAGAATCATATTAAAAATGCTATAGAATCATACAAACCATTAAACAATCGATCAGAACTATTTATAACAGAAAAAGATAATATAGTTATTAAAGATTTTTATAATGCAAATAGTACAAGCATGGAAGCATCACTAAATAATCTTAAGGATCTTGCAAGTACATATTCAAAAAAGAAGAGTATTGCAATATTAGGTGACATGCTTGAGTTAGGGGAATTTAGTATTGATGAACATCAATCTGTGGTTGATACTGCACAATCGTTTGATTTTGATGAAGTGATTTTGATTGGACCAGATTTCAAACAGACAAATCATAACGATTGCATTCATTACAATAATGTAGATGAAGCAATTTTTGATTTACAAAAACAAAATTTTCATGATTCAGTAATTTTACTAAAGGCATCAAATGGAACCAATTTTAAAAAAATATTTAAAGAGATAGATTGGTAATCTTCTTTTTTATTTTCCTAATTTTCATATACTAGAAACAGTAATGAATCTATCTCAATACAAAAAAATAGAAATTTCAAAAAATCCAGGAGTCTATTTCTTTAAAAAAGGGAATGATATTTTATATATCGGAAAGGCTACAAATTTAGCACATCGAACTCATAGTTATTTCCAAAAAAACCTCATGGAATCACGGGGACCATTAATCGTTAAAATGGTTCAAGACACCACATCTATAGAGTACCAAGAAACTGATTCTGCTCTTGAGGCTTTAATCTTGGAATCATATCTCATAAAACAACATGCACCTGTTTATAATACAAAGGAGAAAGATAATAAGAGTTATAATTATGTTGTTATTACCAATGAACTATTTCCTCGAATATTTACAGTACGACAACGTGTTCTCAATACATTAGAATCTAAAAAAGAAACACAACCACTCTATACATTTGGGCCTTTTCCTAATGGTAAACAGCTGGTAATCGCATTACGTATCATACGAAAAATTTTTCCTTTCTATGGTAAAAAAACTGAACAAAATCATAGTGCAGAATTTTACAAACAATTAGGTTTGGTTCCAGGATCTACAGATAAAAAAGCACAAAAACAATACCGAGAAAATATTGAATACATTGCAACTTTCTTTAAGGGTAAAAAGAAAAACCTTATAAAAACTCTAGAAAAGAGAATGATGGAATTAGCTAAAGAGTTAAAATTTGAACAAGCAAATATTATTAAACGCCAAATTGCTTCTTTGCATCACATTCATGATATTGCATTATTGCAACATGATTTTGATGAAAAACCATATTTACAGAATTTCCGAATGGAGGCGTATGATATTGCGCACATGCAAGGAGATGCAATGGTTGGTGTTATGGTAGTTTACTCAGGAACTGAAATAGATAATAGGGAACACCGTGTTTTTACTATTCAATCGGTTGATAATTCAAACGATGTTGCCGCACTCTATGAAACGATTTCTCGACGCTTGCGACACACAGAGTGGGCATATCCTCAAGTAATTATTGTTGATGGTGGAATAGCTCAAAAACGAATTATTGAGAAAGCATTACGTGAATACAAACTTTCTATTCCTGTGGTTGCAGTAGTAAAAGATGATAAGCATAAGGCAAGAGAATTGCTTGGTCAAAAGAAAATCATAGAAAAATACCATCGGAAAATTGTTGCACTTAATGCAGAATCACATCGCTTTGCTATTAAGCAACACAAGCGAAAGCGAGATAAGAATTTTTTGAAATAAAAACAACCAAGAGAAAACTTGGTTGTTTTTATTGGTGGACCTGACAGGACTCGAACCTGCCACCTCGTCAGTGCAAGTGACGCGCTCTAGCCAGATGAGCTACAGGCCCATTGCAACAATAATTGCTGCTGTGTAATTCATGAAGGTAAACCTTCGAAAGAACAACTGGGAAGTATTATATGTGAAGTACTGAATTATGCAAGTATGTATTTTAAAAACCTAAAACTTTTTAGTTTTAGGTTTTCTTATATTTTTTTTAATTTAACTAAAAAACCAATCATAAATTATGATAATAAGGAAAATAATAGAGCTATATTTAACATATGCATTATGTGGTATATTTTTCTTTTTTAGCCAAGCTGATATTATTCTTCCTCCATCTAAAGGCATTAATACAATCATATTAAATAACCCTAAAATCAAATTAATTACCAAGGTGAATATTAAAATATCTTGTATTGATTTTATATTCCCAGTTATCGATTTTATTTCTGAACCAAATCCATCTTCAGAAGAAGAAATATCAATAATATAAAATCTAATAAGAAAAAATAATACAATTAAACCAATGACTGGAGTAAGATACATATGAAAAAAAGTTTCAAAACGTATTAACAAAAAACCTCCAACGATAATAATCAATAAAAGGATTATCATATTTGTAGTAATGGGTTTATTAAAAATAATTAACAATACACAGCAAAACATCGCTAATAATAAATTAAAAGTTATTCCTGCTCCAGAAATAGATATCTCGTTTCTAAAACTTTCATTGTGAGCTCTTACATTTCCTTCGTGTGAAATCCATCCACCAAACGGAAGTAACCTAATTATAATAGGTGTGCCTGGGAATTTTTTCCACCATAATGAAAATAGCTTAGGTCCAATGCCTATATTAATATTTATTACTTTTATGTTATATTTTTTTGCTTTGAATGCATGACCAAATTCATGAACAGCAATTGAAAATATTATTATTAGAATAATAATTATAAGTTTCATATTAAATTTTTTTTAATTATACAATAAATTTTCTTTATTTAATTAAATCAAAATTATTTTAAAATACAAGTTACTTTAAATAAAAATAATTGTAAATTATAACCTCATAGGTATACTCTAACCATGAAAACAAAAGGAGACACTTTTTATATCTATGGTAAGAAACCAGTTGAGGAGCAATTAATGCGTAACCCAGATAATGTTATGCGTGTTTTTATTTCGGATAAAATTGCAAAAAAATACGGAGGATTTGAAACCTTGCGAGATTACGTAAAACAACATCGCATTCCAATGAATCCAATCACAAAAGCTAAAATTGAAGAATATGTTGGTGATGTAAACGATCAAGGAGTAATTGCGTTACTACGGCGACCTGAATATATTGAATTTGAAGAATGGTTTGAAACGGTTGATTTAGATACCTATCCATGTGTATTGGTATTAGACCATATCGAAGATACGCATAATTTCGGTGCACTATTACGTACTGCTGCAGCCGCTGGTGTTGCTGGTGTTATTGTTGGTAAAGATAGACAAGCTCCGATTAACGGAACGGTATATAAAACTTCAGCAGGAGCATTAACACAAGTTCCTGTAATCCGTGTTTCTAATATTAATCAGTCAATTAAGCGTTTGCAAGAAAACAAATTTTGGGTTTCGGCAGTTGATATGGAAGATGGTACTAAAAAAACACAAAGTCTCTGGGGTCAAACCTTTGATACACCTACGGTATTTGTTCTCGGTGGTGAAGGGAAGGGTGTTTCTGAAAAGACTCGTGAACATGCTGATTTTATCATTTCAATCCCAATGGAAAATGACGTTGAATCATTAAATGTTTCAGTTGCTGGAGCATTGGTAATGTATGAGTGGAAAAGACAGATAGCTCAATTTAAAAAATAACTACAGAATATTCTGTAGTTATTTTATTGTTTTAATGAACCCACTTAAAATGATATAATTCATGTTATGGAAGATTATTTTGAAACATTAGTGCCTGATATTCAGTTATGGCTACAAGAGCATGGACTCATTGTTCTTGGTATTATTGCAGGAACATGGATTCTTTCTAAATTCATGAATTCTTTAATTGTTCGTATTACACGAAAAATGATTCCGAGAGGGTCATTTGTATCGGATGCTGAAGAAAAAAAACGAGAAGACACCCTCATTAAAATTTCTCAGAATTTTTTTGGAATTTTTATTTGGGTTGCTGCTGCACTTGGAATACTACATCAATTTGGTGTACCGGTCGCACCGCTCATTACCGGTGCTGGTATTATTGGAGTTGCTATTGGGTTTGGCTCTCAATCACTCGTAAAAGATATCATTACAGGGTTATTCATTATTGCAGAAAATCAATTTAGAATTGGCGATTTTATTTGTGTTGATACCTATTGTGGAACCGTCGAAGATATGACATTGCGCGTAACAAAATTACGTCAAATAGATGGAACCATTCACTATATTCCAAATGGTGAAATAAAAGTTGCTTCAAATAAATCAAAAGACTATTCAAAGGTTGATTTAAAAATTGGTGTTGGATACCATACTGATTTTGATAAATTAGAAGAAATCGTTAATCAAGTAGGGCAAGAGCTAGCTGAAGATGAAGAGTTTGGAATTCATATTATTGAGGCTCCACATTTTCTACGTATTGATGATTTTGGAGATTATTCAATTCAAGTACATATTTCTGGGAAGGTGTACCCAAAAACACAGTACTTAATTAATGGCGAAATGCGTCGCAGATTGAAAAAAATATTTGATGATTATGGAATTGAAATTCCGTATCCTACACGTGTTGTACATACTACTACTGATTAATATTAATTATGATTACAAAAGATACAAAAAAAATCGGATTATCTGGTGTTAAACCTACTGGGCGACCGCACATTGGAAATTATTTTGGGGCAATGAAGCAATTTGTTGATTTACAAGATGAATTCCATATGCATATTTTCATTGCTGAATACCATGCACTTACCACTATGCAAAATGGTGAAGAGTTACGCGAAAGCATCAATAATTTGGTGTTAGATTACCTTGCAATTGGACTTGATCCAGAAAAGGTAACTATCTATAGGCAATCAGATATTCCTGAATTAACTGAATTAACATGGGTATTTAATTGTTTGGTTACAGTTCCTTGGCTTGAGCGAGCTCATGCATTTAAAGATAGAACCGCAAAGGGTATAGAAGCTTCGGTTGGTTTATTTGATTATCCCGTTCTTATGGCGGCTGATATTTTGTTACCAAATGCAGACATTGTTCCGGTTGGTAAAGATCAAATTCAACATATAGAAATGACTCGTGAGATAGCACGTAAGTTTAATAATATATATGGAGACACCTTTAATGAACCAGAAGAACATATCGTAGAAAATGTTGCCGTTGTTCCGGGAACTGACGGTCAAAAAATGTCAAAATCATACGGGAATACGATTCCTTTATTTGGAACAGATGCTGAGATTAAAAAAGCGATTATGGGAATTGTTACTGATAGTAAATTACCTGAGGACCCTAAAAATCCAGATGAGTGTAATATTTTTGCTCTTCACACGTTGATAACACCTGAGCCTCAATTATCCGAAATCAGAAAAGGGTATGAACAAGGAGGTCTTGGTTATGGTGATTCCAAAAAAATTCTATTAGAAAACTATCTTATGTTCATTGCTCCAATGCGTGAAAAACGAAAATACTTTGAAGAAAATCCCGGAATCGTAAGGCAGATTCTTGATGAAGGGAAAAATACGATGCAAAAAATCGCTCGAAATAAAATAAAAGAAGTTAGAGAAAGAGTAGGATTATAAGAATAATTAAAAGATATTATGACAGATAAAAAACATTGGATTAGCAAACTTGTACCAGCATTAGCATTTGCGGCTGGAATTATTATCGCTTCTGTTGGTGGAATCATGACAATAAGTTCATCAATGAAACTAGCATTGTTTGAATCAGAACCATATTCGTATGTTACCAAAGAACAGTGTCGATTTGATTACAACAAAACAGCATCACCAGATTCTTTGAATTACGAACGAACCCAAAAAGAAATTGATGAATGTTTATTAGAACGTAAACAAGAAGAATTAGAGCGTTTTCAAAATAACCAAAAGGAGAATATTGTTGATGGAGTTTCTGCTTTGGTTGTTGGTGGTGTTCTTCTGCTTGCGTTCAGAAGAAGAAAATAAAAACTACAAATATATGTGGTTTTTATTTTGGACTTTTAATTATTTTATGTAATAATTTAAAAAAATAAAACTGAAAAATTATGCCGATTAAAGGAATCATAAAGCTTAGAAAAATAACTACACTTAAACAAACAACTCAAGGTATGTTTGGTTACGTACTTCCAAATGCCTTTGTTATTAATGAACAAAAGAAAACCGTTTGTGTAGATCTAGAAACTGAATTTTTTAATTCAATTAATGAACTAAGGAGTAAAACTATGTATGGTTACGAAGGGTTTATACCAGTAACTCGTGTTGATGATAATTCAACTCAAAAATCTTTTATTTTCCATTTTGATTTAAATCCTTTTTTTGACTCTTTTCTATTTTCTCCATCATCTTCTAATGATATTGAATTATTTGCAGACCCTGATGATGAAGATTATTTGGTTTTTAAATATGATGATATTATCTCACTTTCTGAAGAAGAATCTGATAACTTATTATATGATTATGATCATGATACTGATCCTGAAAAAATTCAAAGAGAAAGAAAAAAGAAAATAAAAAAAAGAATATTAGTTTTAAGGAAAAAAGAATTTGAATCAAAAAAAACACTTGCCCTTGCAGAACAAAATTATGAATTGGCAGCCATCTTAACAAAAAAAATAGAAAAGATAGGGAATAAAATAAATACTTAATTTTTAAAAGCGAACTATAGAGTTCGCTTTTTGATTTATTTATAAAATATGTAATAATTAAAAAAAATAAAATCATATATTATGTTAGAACTTTATGGCTATACACCACAATGCACAGTGGCTGATGTAACTGTTGGAAAAGACTTTTTTATCCAAATAACTGATATGTATCTCATTAAAAAAGATAAAAAACAAGCTTATCTATTACTTTTCCCGGATACTGAAATTTTTTTTGAAATTTTAAAAGAACATCAAGATAATTTTATTTCAGCTTATAAAAATGATAATGGGGAAATAATATTTCACGCACAAGAAACTCATCAAAAAGTACCTTTTTTATTGAAGGGTAAAGATTTTCTTAGGCATTTTTATATTAAAAATGGAATCATTCTTTATAGTGTTAACTATATTGATATCACAGCAGATGAAGCAGCTAGTGCAAATACATACCTTGAAATTGAATCGGCAGTTTCTGTTATCACAAAGACACTTCCTTTTTCTTCATATTCCTTATCTGAATTGAATTCCTTACTGGATGAAGCAGTAACAAATGAAGATTATGAACGAGCTTCAAAAATTCGAGATGAAATTGCAAAACGTTAAATTAAACAAGCAGTAATGTAAAACATTACTGCTTTTGTTATACTATAAACATCATGAATAGAATGTTTGAAAATTATATAAAAAATAATCCTCATCCCTATAAGGAACCAGAAGCTCACAAAGAGCATATCAAAAAACAACAGGATGAAGAAAAAAAGAGACAAGAGTTAGATGAATTATATAAAGATGATCATTTGGATCAATATACAGATAAATCTCAATAATTCTTGTTTTTTCTTTTCGTGGCGTTATAATTTATGTACCAATGACGCACTGACAATGTCGAGGTGAAAAGACTTTTTATAAAGGTCCATATTTCTAAAAGAGCTCTAATATTGTTTAGAGAATAAGGGTGGCACCGCGGATTTGTCATAATACAAAATCGTCCCTGCATTTATAAATTATAATTAATGCAGACGATTTTTTTGTTTGCAGATATAAAATATGAAACAATCACAAAATAATTTACGAATTAAAAAAATACTTACCGTAGGACGGCCACTATTAGCAATAATTATTGGATGTATTTTAGGATACGCAACGGTGTTTTTCCATCCATATATTGATGGGATTAGATTGCTAGTATCACAAAATATTGATATTCAAATGGTTGCAGGTCTGTTTAAGTGTATTGGTTTTGGTATGACCGGGATTATTCTTATTATTACGATCCTTCGAGATGTTGTTAAGAATACTTCAATCTTATTTTCATTATTTGGATTAGCTTATTTAGGAAGTTTGGGATATTTTACTCTTGCGATACTTGAAATTATTACTCAATTAACATAATACAAAGCATTAACTATGAAACGAACATATATAAAAGATTTACATACACGCTCAGGAGAAACAGTAACTATTAACTGCTGGGTTGACGTTGCACGTGACCAAGGAAAGATGGCTTTTTTTGATTTTCGTGATGTCTCTGGAAAGGTCCAGGGTGTTGTATTTGGAAAACCAGACGTTCTTGAAATTGCAAAGACATTGCGACCAGAATGGGTTGTGGCTGTTACAGGAATTGTTAATGAGCGCAATGATAAAAACGCAAAAGAATTTAAATCTGTTGTTGAAGAAACAGGGAAACGAGATTTTTTTGTAAAAGATGTTGAGCTTGAAATCACTGGTTTTGAAATACTAAACCGTGCTGAAACACCTGTTTTTGAGATTACAGAATCAACTGTTGATACAAATGAAGAGGTACGTTTAAAAAACCGTTATCTTGATCTGCGGACACAGCGTATGCAAGACAACATGAAAATGCGCCACAAGGTTGCAAAATTGTGTCGTGATTATTTAGACCAACATAATTTTCTTGAATTAGAAACTCCAATCCTTACTAAATCAACACCTGAAGGAGCCCGTGATTATGTAGTTCCGTCACGTCTTTCACCACACCATTTTTACGCACTACCTCAATCACCACAACAATATAAACAATTATTAATGAGCTCTGGTATGGAACGATATTTTCAATTTGCACGATGTATGCGTGATGAAGATTTACGTGGAGATAGGCAACCAGAATTTACGCAGTTAGATATGGAAATGTCATTTGCTAGTGAAGAAGACATTATGCAATTAAATGAGGAATTGTTGATTAAAATTGTTTCTGAGTTATATCCAGAAAAACGTATTCAACAAATTCCATTTCCACGTATTTCCTATAAAGAAGCAATGGAAAAGTATGGAAATGATCGACCAGATATCCGAGAAGACAAAGATGATGAGAACCTTTTGGCATTTTGTTGGATTGTTGATTTTCCATTCTTTGAAAAGACTGCAGATTCAGATGATCCACAGGCTCAAGGAGAGTGGACCTTTACTCATAATCCATTTTCATTATCAAAACCAGAACACGTTGAAAATCTAAAAAACAAAGAAAATATTGCTGATATTATTGCGGCCCAGTATGATATTTGCCTTAATGGGTATGAAATTGGTGGAGGTTCGGTACGTGCACATGACCCAGAAATACTAAAATCAATTTTTTCAATCTTAGGACATTCTGATGAAAAAATAGAAACTAATTTTGGACACATGTTAAAAGCTCTTGGATCAGGGACACCACCACACGGAGGGATTGCATGGGGGTTTGATCGATTAATGATGATTTTACAAAACGAAAGAACTATTCGTGAGGTTATCGCGTTTCCAAAAAATGGACTTGGACGTGACCCAATGATGGAATCACCATCAACCGTTTCTCAAGAACAACTCGAGGAGCTACATATTTCTCTTAAAGAGTTTAAAAAACCTGAATAGGTTTTTTAAATTGATTTTTATAATAAAAATGGTATTTTTAAAAAAATAGTAAATTTAATATATTATGTATAAACCAAAACAAGAAATTTTAGATAACTATGCAAAACTTATGGTGCATTATGCTCTTGGACAAGGAAATGGAGTAAAATCAGGTACAACTGTTTGGCTTCGTGGTAGCGAAGCTGTTAAACCTCTATACGCTGCCGTTCATAAGGAGTTAGTAAAAGCAGGAGTTAATGTTATTCATGGGTATATGATGGATGATCCTGAGTATAATCTTGAAAAAGATTTTTATGAAAATGCATCTGAAGACCAGATAGGAAAATTTGAAGAAGAATTTTATAAAGGAATGATTAATCAAATTGATTATTATCTATATATTCTTGGTGAAAATAACCCTCAGGGTCTTGCAGGTATTGATTCTGCAAAAATAGCGAAGCATCAATCACGTTTTGCTCCTTGGATGAAGTGGCGTGAAGAAAAAGAGCTTGCTGGTAAATTTTCGTGGACATTATGTCTCTATGGAACAGAGGCTATGGCAAAAGAAGCTGGTCTTACTATAGAAGAGTATTGGAATCAAATCATTGCTGCATGTTATTTAGAAGAAGAAGATATTGTTGCAAAATGGAAAGAAATCAATAATCAAGTACAACACCAAGCACAAAGCCTTAATGATATGGAGATAACTGAAGTTCATATTACAGGACCAGATATTGATTTATTTGTAGGTATGCATCCAAAAGCCGCATGGAAAGGAGGAAGTGGTGCAAATATTCCCAGCTTTGAAACTTGGATTTCTCCAGATTGGAGAAAAACAAATGGATGGATAAAATGTGATAATCCATGGTATTGTGATGGGAATAAAATTTCTGGAGTACATCTTGAATTTAAAGATGGTATCGTCGTTTCAGCTAAAGCAGACGAAAATGATACTTTTTTACAAGAATTTTTAACCATTAAAAATGCGAATAAAATAGGTGAGTTTTCAATTACTGATAAAAATCTTTCAAATATTACCTTACCAATGGCCGATACATTGTATGATGAAAATATTGGTGGTGAATTTGGTAATATGCACATTGCATTAGGTGATGCCTATTCAGATAATTACAAAGGTGACTCTTCGAAATTAACAAAACAAGATCTTGAAGAACTTGGGTTCAATCAAGCTAATACACACAAAGATATTGTTTTAACTACGAACCATACGGTCATTATTACTCAATCTCTTCAAGAAGAAAATATAGGTCGAGTAATAAAAGAAAATGGAAATATTTTATTATAGAACTAAAACCAACCGCTTTCTGGTTGGTTTTTTATTTACCGTATTAACTGGTACAATAGTAGTAATTATGTCAGTTTTTCATATTACAACTGAACAATTTGAAGGTCCTATTGATGTTCTTTTACATATGATAGAAAAAAGAAAACTTCCAATTAATGACATTTCACTTTCAAGTATTACTGACGAGTATATTCGCTTTGTTCAAGGTTTGGATGATGAGCTTATTGCCAATAAAACCCATTTCATTTTTATTGCTTCAACGTTGACTTTAATTAAATCTAAATCACTATTACCTACACTAGAACTTACCAATGAAGAAGAAGGAGATATTGAAGAATTGAAGCGACGTATCGCTGTTCTTAAGATTTATCAAGATTCATCAAAATTAATTAAAAGCTCTTTTTCAAAAAATTTTCAATTTTATTATCCCAAAACACCAAAACAAAAAATATCTTTTCAACCTCACCCTAAAATTTCTCAAAATAGTATCCACCAATCAATATTTTCTGTATTTAAAGAAATTCCTGAAAAACCAGAAAATAAAAAAGAAGGGTACGTAAAGATTGCTGTGCATATTGAAGAAATGATGCAATCGCTTGAAGATAGATTGCAAACAGCACTAAACACGGATTTCCATAGCTATATTAGTAGCCATACTTCACATACAAAAGAAGAAAAAGAGGTACGAGTTTATAAGGTTGTTGGTTTTCTTGCCATGCTTGAACTTGTGAAAAATGGAGCACTACAGGTTATTCAAAAAAATAACTTTAGTAATATACACATAGAAAATATATGACACTACTAGAACAAAAAATTGAAGGATTATTATTGTATAAAAATGAACCAGTAACGTATTCATGGTTATCGCGAGTGTTAGAAGTGCGTAAGGAAGAGATTATTGAGACAGTAAAAAAAATGCAAACCTACTATGAAAATAGAGGTATAGTACTTGTATTAAGTAATGATTCTGCAGCACTAATGACATCACAATCGGTATCTGAAGTAATTGGTGAAATTTCAAAAAATCAAGAAGAAAAAGAATTAAGCAAACAAGCGCTTGAAACCTTGGCTATTATTTTATACAAAGATAGAGTTACTAAATCAGAAATAGATTACATTAGAGGGGTTAATTCCGTGTTTATTTTACGAAACCTTCTTATTCGTGGTCTTATTACCAAAAAACCTAACTTATTAGATAAAAGATCTCCAATCTATGTACCAACACATGACTTACTGTCTTTCTTGGGATTAGAGAATATTGAATTGTTACCTGATTTTGAAAAAGTAAAAAACCAACTTGCAGAATTAGAGCAACGTTTTGTCGAAGATCAAACTGATACAGAGCCTATTGAAGTAGGGGATTCTACTATAGATTAAATTATGATTGAAAATGTACTCCTTTTTAAAATTCTATTACCTACCGTCTCAGCATTTATTATCGGTATAGCATCAACACCGCTTTTTAGTCATATTTTTTATAAATATAAATTATGGAAACGGTCTTCTCGTATTGAAGAAGCTAATACTGGAGAGCTAGAAATGAATACAGATTTCAAGCAAATACATAATATTGCAGAAACAAATACTCCTCGAGTTGGTGGTATTATCGTATGGTTTTCTGTTGTCTTAACCGTGTTACTTTCTTTTTTGAGTATAAAAATTCTTTCAGGTTTTGGATTAGAAGATATTCAATTCATCAGTAGAAATCAAACACTTATTCCTTTTCTTTCAATGTTCCTTGGGGCAGGGTTGGGGCTTATTGATGATTTATTGCAAATATTTGGATCTGAAAAGCAATTGCAAATAGGTATTCCAAGACGTATTCGTATAGCTTTCGTCTTGTTTTTGGGTGCTATTATTGGATTGTGGTTTTATTACCGCTTGGGATATAACAGTATTGATATACCATTTATTCAACATGATTTATTTTTAGGGTATGGTTTTATATTTTTCGTAATGTTTGTAGTATTAGCTTTATTCTCTAGTAGTGTTATTGATGGAGTCGACGGACTGGCTTCTGGTGTTCTCTCTATAATATTTGCATCATATGGTTTTATTGGGGTTATCCAATCACAGTACGATATTGCTACATTTTCTTTTGTTATTATGGGGGCATTATTAGCATTTCTTTGGTTTAACATACCACCTGCTCGTTTTTATATGGGTGAATCAGGTATGCTTGCAATGACGATAACTTTAGCTGTTATTATATTTCTAACGAATACTATTGTTCCTTTTATTTTGATTGGGCTTCCTTTGGTGATTACTTCTGCATCTTCATTGATTCAAATTATTGGACGTCGTTTTTTTGATACTAAGGTTTTTAAGGTCGCCCCTTTCCACCATCACTTGGAAGCTAATGGATGGAGCCGTGCAAAAATTACTATGAGGTATTGGGTGTTTTCTGTTATGTGTGGAGCTGCAGGTATTATCCTGGTAATTATTGCTTAATAATATGGGTACAACAAAAAGAAAGATTAAAAAACATAATATTGATAAAAAGTTTCTTTGGGTAACCTTAATACTACTCGGTATTGGTTTAGTTACTTTTATCTCAACTTCACTCGGGATTTATACTGAAGATTCGGCAAAATTTTATGCGATGATGATTCGCCATGTAGGATTAGGAGTTATTGGTGGATTATTGATTATGCATATTATTTCAAAAATTCATTTTTCATTTTGGAAAAAAGTATCAGTATATATCTTTATACTTGGGGTTATAATTACCTTACTGGTTTTTTCTCCACTCGGATTTAGTCATGGAGGTGCTCGTCGATGGATATCTTTAGGATTTATTTCATTCCAACCAGCAGAACTCTTAAAGTTTGCTGTTATTGTATTTTTCTCTGCATGGTTTGCTCGATATCAAAAAGAAATCACGACATGGAAATATGGCTTCTTTGCGTTTATTGGTTTTCTAGGGATTGCATTATTGCCATTGGCTAAGCAACCAGACTCTGGAGCATTGGCTTTAATTGGGATTGTTTCGTTTATTTTGTATTGGTTACGTGGAGCTCCTTGGAAACATATTCTTGTAACCATATTTGTTGGCATTGCTGCACTTGGTGCCTATGTATTTGTTAATCCACACATCATAGAGAGAATCCAAACATTTAGAGATCCAAACCAGGATCCTTATGGTTCATCGTATCAGATTCGCCAGTCTCGTATCGCTATTGGTTCAGGAAAGATTTACGGTCGTGGACTAGGGCAGAGTGTTCATAAATTTGGTCCATATTTACCAGAATCAAACAGTGATTCCATTTTTGCAATATTTGCCGAAGAGTATGGATTTGTTGGAGGTGTTATTTTAATAGTACTTTATGGTATTTTTACTTTCTTTGGTTTTAAGATTGCACGAAATGCCCCAACGGTTTTTGCTCAAAATTTAGTTACGGGAATTATACTTTTAATTACTATTCAAGTATTTTTTAATATTGCTGCTATTTCAGGTCTAGTTCCATTGTCTGGATTACCGTTAATTTTTATGAGTAATGGAGGGACTGCGCTTGTTGTTACCTTAGCTCAGATAGGGATTGTATTAAACATATCTCGATATACAAAGGAGCGAATTATTAAAAGAAAACACACCTAATAAAAGGGTAAATATGTTACAATACGTACTATGAAAGTTATACTTACTGGTGGGGGAACAGGAGGGCATTTTTACCCGCTTATGGCTGTTGCCGAAGAATTAAATAATATTATTGATAGTGAAAATTTAGCTGACACTCGTTTATATTACGTTGCAGATAAACCCTATAATAAAAAACTATTATATGAAAATAGTATTACCTTTAAACAAGTTAGCGCTGGAAAACTCCGTTTATCTTTCTCTTTGCAAGTTATCCCTGATCTTATCAAGGCAGCCGTTGGTGTGTTTCAAGCAATTCTTGTTGTTTTTTCAATTTTTCCTGATGTTGTTTTTTCAAAAGGTGGTTATGTAGCGTTTCCAACAGTGTTTGCAGCTCGTTTACTAGGTATTCCTGTAATTATCCATGAGTCAGATTCAGTACCAGGCAGAGTTAATTTATGGTCTGGTAAATTTGCACGAGCTGTTGCGGTTTCTTATAAACAAGAGATTGATTATTTTCCTAAAGATAAAATAGTTCATACAGGGCAACCTATTCGACATGATTTATTAGAACCAACAGAAGAAGGGGCTCATGAATTTTTAGATCTTGAAGAGGATACACCTATCTTATGGATTCTTGGCGGGTCATTAGGTGCTCAAAAAATTAATTATGAAATAGAAGAGGCATTACCAGAATTACTCGAAAAATATCAGGTTGTTCATCAAGTAGGTAAAAAAAACCTCGAGGCAATGACCAAACTAACTGAAGCCACGCTTGTTAATCATGATTTTAAATATCGTTACCATATTTTTGGTGAGTTAAATACCCTATCTATGAAAATGTTGGCTGGTATTTCTGACGTAGTTATTTCTCGTGCTGGTTCAGCACTCTTTGAAATTGCTCATTGGGAAATTCCATCTATTATTATTCCTATTACTCATTCAAACGGTAACCACCAAATCAAAAATGCTTATAACTATGCCCGCGAAGGTGCTTGTATTGTTATAGAAGAAAATAATCTTAGCACACAGCTTCTTATTTTTGAAATAAATCGTATTTATGAAAATGAGAAGGTACGAGAAAAGATGAAAGCAGGCGCTAAATCATTTAATATTGAAGGTGCTGCTCGTAAGATAGCTGAAGAGATTGTTGGTATAGGACTTGCACATGATAAGTAATTTTTAACAGGTATTAATCTTTATTGATTAATACTTTTTTGTTACAGTAGAGAGCATGAACACAAAACAAATTGTAACCCGAATGGCACCATCACCAACAGGACGATTCCACGTCGGAGGGATTAGAACTGCATTTTATAATTATGCTTTTGCACGACAACATGGTGGTAAATTTATCCTTCGTATCGAAGATACTGACAAAGAACGTAATCGTGACGAGTACGAACAAGAAATCTATGAGGTATTTAAATGGGTTGGTATGGAATATGATGAAGTATATCGTCAATCAGAAAATATACATCGACATCAGGAGATATTGAAACAATTACTAGAATCAGGAGACGTATATGAAGCCGAAGAAGCGAATGACGGAAATGGGAAGGTTATTCGGTTTAAAAACCCAAACAAGGAAATAACCTTTCATGATGAAATACTTGGTGAAATTTCTGTTGATACAACAGATTTAGGAGATTTTGTTGTTGCTCGAAATATTGAAAGCCCTCTATACCATCTTGCTGTTGTCGTTGATGATCACGATGAAGGCGTAACTCATGTTATTCGTGCTCAAGAACATGTCGCTAACACTCCTAGGCAAATACTTCTCCATGAAGCTCTTGGGTTTGAGACCCCGACGTATGCTCATGTACCATTTATTCTTGGACCAGATGGAAAGAAAAAATTAAGTAAACGCGATACAAATGTTGCTGCTATGGATTATAAACAACACGGTTACTTGCCAGAAGCACTGTTAAATTTTCTTTCATTTATTGGATGGAATCCAGGAACAGAACAAGAGGTTTTTAGTAAAGACCAATTAGTTCAAGTCTTTTCTCTAGAGCAGGTTCAAAAGGGGCCAGGCGGGTTTAATTTAGATAAACTCTCGTGGTTAAATAAGCAATGGTTAAATACCCTTTCAAAACAAGAGTTTAGGGATTATATTGATCCTCTGTTTAAGGAATTACAAGATATGCCAATCTATAGTGAAGATATTATGGTAAAAATTACTCCAATAATTCGTGAGCGAACAAATGTATTATCAGATGTTCAAGAAATGATTGTTAATGGAGAATTAGATTATTATTTTGTAAACCCAAAAATTGATTCTGAAAAGGTTATTTGGAAAAAGGGAACAGTTGAATCAACTATTATCCATTTACAAAAAGTCTTTGATATAATCACCGATTATTCTGGAGATTGGAATAAAGACTCTCTAAAAGAAGTAATTTTCCCATATGCTGAAGAAGCAGGGAAGGGAGATGTACTATGGCCACTACGGTTTAGTTTATCAGGGCGAGATAAATCACCTGATCCATTTACCTTATTAGAAGTTTTAGGAAAAGAAGTTGTATTAGAGCGAATCAGTAATAATATTGAATCACTAAAAAAAGCCACTGCATAAGCAGAGGCTTTTTTAATACATACTATAATCAAGTATTTCGTATGATAAATAAACTCATGATATAATCATATTTATGAAAAGAATTTCATTAAAATTCTTTATACTTTTATTTATAACAATATTTTCAGGTATTGGTTTTTTATCATTTACTTATGCGCAAAGTGTTTCAGAGCTTGAACAACAAATAAAAGACCGTGAGCAGGAACGTGCTGAATTAGAAAAAGAAGCAGAGCGTATACAACAAGAGCTCAGTACTACTCAAGGTGAAAAATCAGCACTAACAGCAGAACTTAATCGAATTAATGGTGAACGTAAAAGTCTAGAAAATACAATTAAAAAAACCGAAAATCAAATTGCAAGTTTAGATTTAAAAATTGATAAATCTCAAAAGGAAATTTCTCGTTATTCTTCAGAAATTCAAAGCCATGTGGGGAAAATTGCTGGATTATTGCGAGGTATTGATAGGTACAACTCACTTTCTATATTAGAAGTATTAGCTTCTTCGGGTGATTTTTCTGATGTTTTTCTTGCTCGTGATTCATATACTCGATTACAAAATCCTTTGGTTAGTCTTACTCATGAACTTGAACTTAAAAAAATAGATTTAAGAAAAGAAAATGAATTACTAGCATTGGAACAATCAGAATTAGAAGAGGAAAAAAATATTCTTGGGGATCAACGATCAATAATTAAAACAAAAGAAGAAGAGAAAAATAAGGTATTATCTGAAACAACAAAAAAGGAATCTTCATACCAACAATCTCTCTCTCAAACACTTGCAACAATTGATGCTCTCGATAAAGAAATTCGTGATTTTGAGTCAAAATTAGAGTTTGCATTAAACCCAAATTCAATACCACAAAAGGGATCAGCAGTACTTGATTGGCCACTACAATCGGTTTTGATTACACAGCGTTTTGGAAAAACTGTTTCCTCTGAACGTTTATATGTTTCAGGTTCACATAGTGGTATGGATTTTCGTGCAGCTGTTGGAACTCCGGTATATGCGGTAGCAGACGGTATTGTAAAAGGTGTTGGAGATACAGATACTATTTGCCCAAATGCGTCGTTTGGTAAGTGGGTATTTATTGAACATAATGTAGGATTATCGACCACATCAGGTCATTTATCAAAATATATTGTAAAAGAAGGCCAGGCTGTAAAGAAAGGTGATGTTATTGCATACTCAGGAAATACTGGTCGTAGTACTGCTCCACACTTGCATTTAACGGTTTATGCAACAAAAGGGGTCAATGGTGAAACAGGAGCTCGTGTTACTGATAGGCCAAGTGCAGCGTGTGCAGGTAAAACGTACCGTATGCCGTTGGCACCTACGAGTGCATATTTAGATCCAATTGATTATTTACCAAAAACAGATACCTCTTATTTTAAACACCCATCATTGGTAATTTAATTTATTTATTGTATAGTTTTTTTATGATATATACTCAGAACATGGCGGGGAATAGAGGTTCTATAAAATGGATTATTCTTATTATTCTTGGAATTATTATTGCATCTTATTTTTTTGATTTTAGTGTACAAGATGCAGTAGAAGATGAACAGACTCAAGAAAATTTCTCATATATTAAATCCCATTTTCTCAATTTCTATAATCTTTATTTACAAAATTTTACAGAGCCAATAATTAATTTTTTTAATGAATATATTTGGTCAGTGTTCATTGAAAATATGGAGAATGTTCAAAACGGAGAAACAACCGTGTTTGATGAAGCTGCAGCAAACGTAACTATTAATTATAATTAAGGAACCTTATATGTTAGGTTTTTTAATTTACTTTTTAATTAAAGAACCTTAAGATACTAGTTATGAACATACATTCGGCACAATTTATAAAAGGAGTAGTAGGTGAAGATGGAATTATGTACGACGGAACACCGCACGTTGCTTTTATCGGTAGATCTAATGTCGGAAAATCCAGTACACTTAATGCAATATTGGAACGAAAGAAATTAGTTAAAACTGGAAGAACTCCAGGGAAAACTCGAGAGATTAACTTCTTTAAGTTAATTACAGATAAGCAACAGGTATCGTATTTTGTTGATTTACCAGGATATGGATATGCAAAGCTATCAAAAAAACAGCGTGAAGAGCTTGCAGATTTAATTAGATGGTATATTACTCATCCTGAGGCCGATACGGCTCTTATTTGCTTAATTATTGATTCAAAGGTAGGTTTATCGGCCATAGATAAGGAATTCATTCATTTAATGGATATCGCAGGTAAAGACTATATTATAGCCGCAAACAAAATCGATAAAATAAATCAAAAATCTCAAAATAAACTTAAAAAAGAATTATTAGCTGAAATTAAACCAGGTACAAAGATTTTTTATTACTCGGCACATAAAGGCAAAAATATTAATCTACTGCGTGAATATTTATTTAGTGGTAGTAGAGAATAACCAGAAATACCTTGAATTCTTTGAAACAAGGTATTTTTTATTGATATACCTGTTATTATATAATATAACGTCGTAAAATATATGTTGTGCGACGTTAATACAAGATGTTTTTATGCCCTTTTAAGGGCATTTGACGTACATGCTTATTGAAACGGTGGTAACCTAAACATAAAGCATTATACTTTATAAAGATATTTCCGCTTTTGAGATATATTCATAGTTAAAAGTACATTTTGAATTATATCGCAATCCAACAAAAAAACAACCCTAAGGTCACTTTTACGAAGCCTGAAGTAGAACATCCCTCAATTTTAAGGCTTCCAATAATGAAGAGTCCAAGGTTAATGTTGGTTTGTTTTGGTTCAAATTGGATACTTCAGACTGTTGCCCTCCTTTTCTAGACATATACTTTCCTGCCAATTCCTGATGACGGTTCGCACATAAATGTGTATAAGTAAATGAAGATTCAGGTTTTACATGTCTCAGAATCACCGAGACGTCTCTCATATTACCTCCCTGTTCTAAAATGCTATTCGCCTTGCCATGCCTAAAGCTGTGCGGTGTATAATTCTTGTCGATATTGGCATCTTCACACAGTAATTTCATCCAACGTTGTACACTTCGCTGCGTGAATGGTTTCTTCGTTTTTGGATTAATCAAAAGTTCATCATGGTCAGTATCGAACCCTAGCCGTATCCCTAAATAAATATTGAGCAAGAGAAGAGTAAATACAGCGATAGCTTCGAATTTGAAATAATTAAAGCCTATAACGAATTATAGGCTAAACAATCAGTAGTGTTGGGATATAGAATTCAACACCTTGTTTTTTGAATTAAGGTACTCGTACCCGTTTGGAGTTAGCTGATTAAGCTTTATTGTCTAACGTATTAAATATACTTGGTAAGCTTCTTCATTAGATCGTTTCATAACAGAACATTTAAAAAAGGAAAGTTATTTTACAAAAAGAAAATGAATAAAATAATTTGTCAAAAATTTCACTTCTTGTTTGGTCGGTCTTATAATACCAACATTGAATCCTATTTGGTTCAAGCGTGCTTGTAGAATTTTTACCTCAGTTGCCACATCTTTGGTATAGAAATGGTAACGACCATCTCTGGCACCTGCTTTGACGTTTTGAGGCACTAACATTGATCAGCGTAAGTATTACGTATTCGGACACTACCTTGAATTCTGCGAATACTAGTTTAAGTAATATAGGCTCTGTTTCAAAATGTTAACTTTCAATTTATATTAAAAAACACCATTTGGTGTTTTTTAAGTAACTAATTCAATGATGTAACTCCATCTAATGCCACTCCAGAAAGAGCATTTAAATGCCCTGCGGTTTCAGGTCCAATAATTCCATCAAGGATTAAGTTATTAGCTTGTTGGTATGAACGAATACCTGCGTAGGTAAGCCCTCCGTAAATACCATCAAATGGTCCAATGGAATGGCCAAGTGAAGCAATACATTCTTGTGCTTGACGTATGTCATTTCCTGTCATTCCTCGTTTGATTAATCGTCTGTAATTGATGAAACATTTGGCATCTTCTACAACAGGAGTTGATTCTACTTCTATTACTTCTTTCCCACAACTATTGTTAATCAATGATCTTGTAATTGGTCCAACATATCCGTCCTGAGTTGTACCTAGATATGCTTGCATACGTTTAATAGCTCCGTCAGTAATTGGTCCCAAGATCCCATCTACTTTCCCTGATGCAAACCCTAATCTATTCATATGTGCTTGAAGAATTTTAACTTCCGTTATGGTTTCATTTTCCCATGATGAGAAGCTTCCGTTGCGGTCTCCTACTTTCATGTTTTGATTTAGTATTTGAGATGATGGACATTGTTCCCCTTTTCCAAGCTCTTCAGAAACAGGAGTTCCAAAAATTTCTGCTAACTTTTCTTTTGATACACGCCTTGAACTTCCTTTTGAAGTTGAAGTCGTAGCATCATCATCCGTTAGCGTTACGATATGTGCTTGGTCAGCAACCGCATCATACTCATCAGCACTTGCAGCAGCATTGATGCTAGCGGTGATACTTGCGGTGTCGGTTTGCACAAGGTCATCGTCAACACCTGTGACGGTAACCGTTTGAGGTGTATCCCAGTTTGCTGGTGTAAAGGTCAGTGAGCTTGGTGATACCGTTGCTTCGTTGGTGTCACTTGAACTCAGGTCGATGACAACATCTGAGGTTGGTTCAGCATCAAGCACAATGGTGTAGCTTGCTGTTCCTGCGTTTTCTGAAGCTGTTGATGTGTTTGATGATTGAGTGAAATCAGCCATATCATCATCAGTGATGATAATTGAAGCGGTTGCATCTGCTACCCCATCATAGGTATCATCAGAGGCAGCATCATTTACCGAAATCGTAAGTGTAGCTGAGTCATCACGGTCAAGATCATCGTTAACTGCTGTTACGGTGATGGTTTGGTTGACGTTCCAGTTACCTGTAGTAAAAGTCAGTGAACTTGGCGAGACGGTGGCTTCCCCAGTGTCACTTGAACTCAGGTCGATGACAACATCAGTAAGTGGCTGTGAACCCAACCGAACATTGAAACTCCCAGTTCCTGCATTTTCAAGAATGGTTAATCCAGTTGTGGTAATTCCACTTGGGTCGATGATAATAGAAGCGGCATCATCATCCGTTAGCGTTACGATATGTGCTTGGTCAGCAACCGCATCATACTCATCAGCACTTGCAGCAGCATTGATGCTAGCGGTGATACTTGCGGTGTCGGTTTGCACAAGGTCATCGTCAACACCTGTGACGGTAACCGTTTGAGGTGTATCCCAGTTTGCTGGTGTAAAGGTCAGTGAGCTTGGTGATACCGTTGCTTCGTTGGTGTCACTTGAACTCAGGTCGATGACAACATCTGAGGTTGGTTCAGCATCAAGCACAATGGTGTAGCTTGCTGTTCCTGCGTTTTCTGAAGCTGTTGATGTGTTTGATGATTGAGTGAAAGAAGTAACCACATTTACAATACGTGTTACTTCGATAGCATCATTTCCAGCCGCATCAGCTACATTATATGTGATAGTGTAACTACCAAGAGTGGATGTATCTACTGGATTTACAGTTACAATATTTACTGTGATATCTCCATCAAGATTATCTGTTGCAGCCGCTCCAGCATCTGAATATGGAGTATTTACAGGGACTGTTACAGGGTCACTCCCTGTAAGTGTTATAACAGGGGGTGTTGTATCTTGTAACCATAGTCTATTTTGAAAATCACCATTATCCCCATTGACTACGTAAACATCAATTTCCCCATCATTGTTTACGTCCCCAGTTGTAACCCCAAATGATTCCCCAGTATCTCCTGTAATGTTGTTTTGTGTAAAGTTTCCAGATCCATCATTTTCCCAAATAATATTCTGAAAACCAAAATACATTGCAATAAGGATATCCAAATCACCATCACCATCAAAATCAACAATTTCTGAATCTTGAGCAGTACCTCCATAGTCATTAGCGATATTTTGAGAGGCAAATGTCCCATCATTATTATTTATCCAAAACCGATTTAGATTAACAGGTTGGTCATCATAGTATGAGGTTAGGTATAAATCAATATCATTATCACCATCTATGTCACCGACAACTACTGAACGACCTGGGCAACCATTATTTTGATCCGTACATATATCACCAGTTATGTTACCACTTACAAAAGTTCCATCCCCATTTCCGAGCCATAATTTGTTCTGGTTATTATACGCTGCTCGTGAAGCGTAAATGTCTAGGTTTCCATCGTTATTAAAATCAGCCATTGCTACATCATCAGCAATACCATCTCCTGAAATACTTCCATCAATGAAATTCCCAGTCCCATCATTTATCCAAAGAACATTGGTTCCGCCACTAAATGCTCCTACATAAATATCTAAATCGCCATCATTATCAACATCGCCAATAACAACCGAACTAGACCGAGAAGTTGTTGAGTCAGCTGGAATATCGGCATTTGTAAATGTACCATCTCCATTTCCAAGCCATAGTTTATTTTTACTAAAACTATTGGTGACATAGATATCCAAATTCCCATCACCGTTAAGGTCTGCCATAGCTGCATCGGTAGTGTTTCCTTGGTCATCACCTAGAATATCAGAATTGGTAAAAGTTCCATCCCTATTTCCGATCCATAATTTATTTTGCTCTAATCGAGCACCTACATATATGTCTAAGTTTCCATCGTTGTTAACGTCACCCATTATGGCTGAACGTGAATTTCCTAAATCATTAGGAATATCTTGTGAAACGAATTCGGCATAAGCGCCTTGAGCACTAAAAGCAAGCGCAAGTAATAAAATAATCTTTGTATAATACTTCATATCAATTTAAATATTAACCTAAGTCATTATTATTTACAATATCCTTGAACGAAAATTTGACTTGCAAAAATTGCTTATTGAAGTATAGTTGTATTAAATTTTAAACAAGTAAATTATGAAACAATTATTTCTTCTAGTATTGGTATTTTTCTCTATTACAGTGCAAGCTCAAGTTGGGCTAGGTACCAACACCCCAGACCCTAATTCTATATTGGATTTAACAAGTAACAATAAGGGATTGCTTATCCCTCGAATGCTAACTAGTGATCGTTTAGCTATTACATCACCACCAAACGGGTTAATCGTATTTGATGTTGATACCAATGGCATATGCTATTTTTCCTCTACTTTGGATTGGGTTTGCATTGATGCAGAGTCTACTAATGGATGGGTGCAATCTGTTGATGGCACAACACCAGCAAGTGATGCAACTCAATCCATTGAGCGTTCTGGTGACCTAGAAATTTCAACCACAAGTTTTCAGATTAGTATCTCTGAGTCAGGTGGGATTACACTCAAAAACACCTCAAGTAATTCAAGTATAGAAATACAAAGCGACGGTAAGATAAAGATGACCGGAGCAAGTGGAAGTTTTGTATACATTAATTAGTTGAAAATTGAATTTAGAAAAGCCCTTACACTCGTATAGGCTTTTTTTTAAATTACTTAAAGGACATTTAATACAAGGATTACAATATCTAAAGGACATTTAAAAACAGGCTATTTTTAAGTAGCCTGTTTGTTATTTAGTTAACGTATAATTAATTTTTTAGATATTATCTTGTTGCTTGTAAGTATACTCACATGATACATTCCAGATGATAGATTAGGTAATTGTAAGCTTGTATTATCCGCCAATAAACTACTATCATAATAAGCCATGGTTTTACCCAATGGATTATAGATAGTCACCTCTTGTATTGTAATAGCTTCGGGTAAGATAAAATGTATCTCTGTTGTTGCAGGATTTGGATATAAACGAATACTGTCAGTGGAGTCCTCAATATCTGAAACTCCCAAAGTAGCTTCATTTATGACATACATCTCAGTGATTAATTCATTTTCATATTGACCAACACCAATGTTGCCAGAAGTTAAGAGAACATTTGAAACTATCCCTTGATAAGGCATCTTTACAATAACGGATGAACCATATGCTCTATCAGCCGGAATAAAATTAGGATCTAGCGTCAAATTTGAGCCAGTATCGATGTAAATTCCTGCACTGGGATTCGGTTGTGATTGAAAACCAGCTACATAATAGTCAAAACTTCCATCACTATTAAAATCATGTTCAAGAATATTAGCCTGTATATGATTAGGAATTACACTCGAACTTAACTCCGTAACACCATCTGAATCCACAAAATAAATATCAGATGTGTTGTTGTTAGTTTTAAGAATATACCTTCCAAATTCATTAAACACCAAAATGGTATCTGAACCCAATAAGCCTCTTGTACCTCTCAAGACATTATACGTGCCATTGTTGTTGCTAACCATAACATAACAATTATTATTCACATCATTGTTTGGTGTTGAGTTAAGAGAACTGGTATCATCTACTATTTTTGTAAAGAATCCATTGGAATTTTCATAAATAATAGAACGTAAACGAAAACTTGCATCACGACCACTTGTTCGTAAATCAAGATCGCCATCATTATCAACATCGAAAAAATCAGCTATAACATCGTAAAGTCCAATGAGGTTTTGGGATACATTGTACCCTCCATTCCCGTCATCCATACGAATTTCTGCAAAAGGATTTGAATTGGGCAAATTAAGATTTGGCGTACCGATAATAAGAATATCTGGACCATACAGCCCATCAAGATCAGCCTGAAGTATTTTTCCATACCCCACATCTGGCAATGTTCCCGTCTGAGCAAACATGTCATTTGTGTCATCAAAGTCGTAAATGCGAGTCCCAAGAATAGAATTATCCTCTATTCCATATCCGATTAATCGATTATGTAAACCATCTCCGTTAGTGTCGATAGGTAGAAATTCTCCTTTGACAGGAACGAGATTGTGCTGAATAGTTCCATAATTTAGTTGAGCACACACATTGAAAATAGGTGCAATTGCCATCATCAAAAACAAAATAATTTTTTTCATCTTTTTAAATTTTAAGGTTTATTTGATTTGATATTACCATGAACTCTTTCTTTTTACTATAAACTGAAAAAGCCTAACACTATATGATTATATATTTACAGGATAACTGTATATTCCCTTGCTTTGTTCAAACACTTGTTTTAGTTTAGCTTTCATCCATAAAACAAAGAATACATGAAAAAGCGAGTTGGCGTGTGGATACGAGTTTCCACAAAATTACAGCAGAATTCAGATAGCCCTGAACATCATTTGCAAAAAGCAAAAATGTACGCAGAGCTAAAAGATTGGGATATTGTAGAAGAGTACCACTTAGAAGCTGTTAGCGGCAAAAGCGTGATGGAACACCATGAAGCCCAGCGTATGATGCGAGATATTCAAAGTGGTCATATTGAAGGTTTGATCTTCTCGAAGATTGCCCGCTTTGCTCGTAACGTAAAAGAACTTTTGGAATTCTCAAAACACTTTCAAAAGTATAAGGGAGATATGATTTCCTTGAGTGAATCTATAGATACCAGTACACCTTCTGGTCGCTTTTTCTTCACCATGATTTCTGCTATGGGTCAGTGGGAACGTGAAAATATTGTTGAACGTATTAAATCATCTGTAGAAGTCAGAGCCAAAATGGGAAAAATAATGGGTGGTATTCCATTTGGGTATAAACGAGTAGGTAAAGATGATATGGCACTTGATGAACACGAAGCTCCAATTCGTAAAATGATGTTTGACTTGTTTTTGGAGCATGAACGGCATGCAACCGTAGCCAACATTCTTAACGAAAAAGGATATCGCACCAAACGAAAAAGTAAATTCACCGGTACTACGGTTAAACGACTATTACAAGACCCAACTGCAAAAGGTATTAGACGTTCTCATTGCACTAAGATAGATGAAAATGGAAAAACCGTAATGAGGGATAAGTCGGAATGGTACATCCACGAAGCACCACGAATCGTATCAGACGAAGTATGGGACACCGTAAATGATATTATCCGTAAACAGGAAAAAGAAAAGGTACAACCATTAAATAAAAAGGTGCATTTGTTTACAAGCTATTTATTTTGTGAATGCGGTGGCGGTATGTATGTGCCATCGTCAAACCCAAAATACACTTGTAAGAAGTGTAAACGCAAAATCCATGTCGAAGATATTGAAGCGATCTTTAAAGAACAGCTCACCGAGTTCATCATTTCAGAAGAAGAAGTAAAACGTTACTTTAATGGCACACACACCATCATCAGAGAAAAGCAACAAGAGATTGAAAATGTGAAATCAGAAATACTAAAACTTGAAGATAAGATTGAAAAGCTATTTGAACTTCACGAAAAAGGGCAAATTGAGACTGATAGATTTAAAGATTTCTACGATAAACCAAACAACCAAGTGCAACAATTAAAACTCAGAATCCCACGAATTGAAGGCGAAATCTATGCCTTGAAAGACCAATTTAAATCAAGTGGATATATTATTGAAGAAGCTCGTTCGTTATATGAAAACTGGCATAAACTCACCAAAAGGCAAAAACGTAACATCATAGAAATCATTACCGAAAAGATAGTGGTATCAGAGCAGGAAGTGAACATCACACTTAACTATATTCTTCCAAAGACACCATCTTTGAAAACGACTGCAAATGGTACTCATGGACTATACTCAATGAGTACCATTTGCAGTTTTAAACTGAAACCAAAGTTACGCAAAATACCTAAAGCAAAACCCTTTACCCACTCACTTGGAGAGTACATCCGACACGAAAGGCTAAAAAAGCACATTTCACAAGAAGCATTAGCAAAACAGTTTGGTGTTAATGGAGTTGCTTTATCTATGTGGGAACTAAAACGTAAGCCAGTACATCCAAAACGTTTTCAATCGGTGATTGATTTTCTTGATTACGTTCCTAAAAAGTCATCGAAGTTTGATAAGCTAGGAACACGCACTCAATTATGGCGATTACAAAATGAGGTGAGCCTCCAAGAGTTTTCAGAATTGGTACATGTTCCCATAGAAGAAATTACACGAATAGAAACAGCTAGATATTGTAAAATTGACAGTAAGGTATCTGAAATCATCAACGCATTCATCAAACACTCTATTTCTTCCCACGAAGTGCTTTCATAATAATATTAGTTATCGAAGCCTGCTTATTGGTGTCATTGTCTGTTTTGTAATCCACGTTTACACGGTAGCCACGTACACGCTTTACTTTGGTTTTTGGTTGAATTAAGGCATCAAGATACAGCAGTAATTCTTCAGATTTGAAGAAGTGGATTTTTAAGTGTTGTTTTTTAGAAATATTCTTTAAGGCTTGTTCCTTGATATTCTTAAGATGCTTTTCGTCCTCTGAAATCATATATACCAAAGAGTAGTTATCATCCAAGCACTTTTGAATATTTTGTACTTCATAATCTACTCTATTAGTTACTGAAATTTCAATGGCAATACGAATATCATCTTTTAACAGCGATACATCAACTTTGCCACCATTTAATGTTGAATCTTCAAGTGTTGCCTTAAACCCTCGCTGGAGAGCCATAGAACGAATGTAATTTTGAATTGAACGATGCTGACGGACAATCTCCTGTTCTTCGGCTTGTTGTAAGTATTTTTCTTTACGAGCTTCTAAATCATCAGTCTTTTCTAAATTTTCAGTTTTTGGAGATGGTTTTGTTTCAGTAATGGGCTTTTCAACTTCACTTTTCTTATCTTCAACAATTACGGGTTCAACAGATTTTTCAATTTTGGGTTCTGTTGTTTTAGTTTTGAGTTTAGTCTTTTGGGGTGTTTGCTTAGGAAGCAAGGAAGCTAACAACTCATCAAGTTCTGCTTTAGATTTGCTGTAGCTTTTTCTTGTATGAGCAACAATACTATCTCTATTTACTTCGGCATTAGTTTCAGCTATAGACAATGGAAAGGTTGAAATATTAAAATCATCACTTGAAGAACCTACGCGCATAATGGCTTGTCCGATACCGAGACTCTGTAAATCATCTTGCTCAAAATATGAAAAACCAGACTCCAATCGTTTCGCATCGCTATCGCCTAGACGAAAACAAATCCGTGTTTTTGGATTTGATAAAACAGAGTTCAACAATTTTGCATCTTCAATTTGAGCCAATTCTTGATGAGCAATGGTAATACCTAAACCATATTTTCTAGCACCACTTAATATACGTTCAATACTTGGTGTGATGAAATTTTGGAACTCATCTAGGTATAACATAAAAGGTTTACGGCTATCCTTACCTTTAGATTGCCTTGCCAATGCCGATTGATTAAATTTTGCCAAGAACAATGAGCCTAATAAATAGGAATTCTGTTCTCCAATAAGGCCTTGCGATAATTTCAGTAAAACAATTTTGTTGGTATTAAGGCAATTTGCTACATCAACACCTTTGTTTTGAGCTAACATATAGCGCACCAATTTTGGACGTAAAAATGTATCTATACGAGTAAGTAGTGGTGCAATACCTTTTCGTACCAAAGGATATTCATTATTCCAATAGTAATGTAACGAAGGGTCGTTGACCGTTTTTAAGTATTGAACTCTATAAGGTTCTTCAAGTAGAAAACGCTTTAATTCAATAAGCGTTCCACCTTGAGTGCTCTCTAACATGGTATTTACAGCGTTTTGCAATACCGCAGTCATATTATCTCCCCAAGCAGTGGCATGACGTTTAAATGCCGAAACTAAATCTGATGAGAGTACAATTTTTTCAGCATCGGTATGCGCTTCTAATAGATTGAATCCAATAGGGAAGTCAGCATCGGAAGGGTCTATTAAAACTACATCATTAATCCTGTTTTCTGGAATACGCTCTAAAATATCATCAATGATGTCGCCATGTGGATCGAACATAGCACAACCCATTCCATTTTCAATATCGGCAAGCATCATATTTGCCAGTAGAGTACTTTTACCAACGCCTGTGGCTCCTATTACGTGTGTATGGGACAAACGTGTTTCATAGCTTAATTGAACAGGAATATCTTCTTGATTATGGGTATTGACTCCAATTAGGATGCCTTGATTGTCCTTTTGGTGTATACGTTTGGTTTTACCAACTTGCCATTGTAGTTTTTTAGAAACCACCGTTTTATTGGGATAGTGCAAAAAGGTATTCAGTTCCTTGGAATTCAATACAAAGCCCAATCGGTTACTGAGGCGATGATGTAGATTGTATTTATGGAAATCATAATCATACCCTTCATTGGATAAAGGGATGAGTTTGTTATGCTGAGAGGTTGAAACTGCCGAAATACTTCGTGCTAACTCTTGTGCCAGATACTGACTCCTGTAATTGTCCTTGCCTTGAGTAGCTATACGCATCACCACTGAAAATAGTGGATGTGCTATTTTTTCTTTGGCACACTGTGGCATTTCAGGAGCATCCGAAAAAAAAGAACCGCCAGCACCATCATTTACCGAATACATTGTATCCTTTGCTAAAGGAGAACTAATACCTTTAAACAGAATTTGAAAAACAGCAACATCATCATCCTGCAAAGCTTCCATAGTTGCGATGACTGAAGTTAATGGGTCTATGTTAAAAGAATCAGACGTAACTATGCTTCGCATATATTCACTATTAAGCCCAAAGTCTGCAATAGCGATATCATTTTTGTTTGAAAATCCAAAATCATCAACTTCAATAGTTTTAATTATAACCATTGGAAAGTATGCCGATAATTGCGATTTCAATCTGCCTCTATCCTGTTTACTACATACCATTTGAATTTGGATAGTATCTGAATTACCAATAATTTCAAAGGACAGTAAATGTTCTGTAAAGGATAGTAGATTGAGAAGTTCGATATTCCTGCTTGGATTGATTTCAGTCCCATACGGAAAGGAAATTGAGAGACCAACAAGTTGAGGCTTTTCTGAAACTTCAAGAAAACGAGGTTTAACCTCTATTAAATCTTCTTCTGGTTCTTCTTCTTTAGGAGGAGCAAGTAATTTGGTTACTTGTTTGAATAATGAAGGTGCTCTACCATCATCTTGTATTGAAGGTCGGTTTTGGCTTACATGCTGAAAGGGAACATAGGGAACCTCAATATCAATAGGAGTATCGAAATTGTAATACCCACGAAATCGATACTCCCAATTATAGAAATTAAGGGTTGCTTGTTCACTTCTTGTTAAACCCATGTCATCTATCTGATAAATACATCATTTAACATAGGCTTACGCTCTGCCTCACTGATAGAGCGGATTCCTTTATCGTTGGTAATGTCATCAATGACTTTTAACACCGAAGATTGAGCGTAGCTCATAAACATACTGGCAGTATCTATCCTGTAATAGGTTACTGGATACAATTTTCTTGCAAGCCAACCACCTATAAATGGAATTTTAGCAACCAATATCTTGCCAATGGAATCTTTATACAATAACCACCAAGACACGAAAAAGCCATGACCAAACTTGGCTCCACAAATATCATATTGGTAATCTTTCCATATAGCTCGTAAATAGATGCGAGAATGAGACATCGCTCCTCCTTCTTTAATGAATTTTTCTTTGATATTGATTTTTGTAATGCCGTGAGATTCCAGTTCGGTTTTTAATAAGGCATAAAACTCTTTAGGTGAGTATTCAAAGTTATCAATAAGGGTACTCCACCGTGAGTGATAGTTTTTTCTGGTTTTACTGAAAATAAATCTTAAAACTAGAAAAGCAACAATTCCAGCTAGGACATACATCCCATATTTTGTTAGATAAAAAGTGAATTCATTCATAGGGTTTCAAGTTTTAGTTGTTAGACTTATATTAATTGTGTCTTTATTGATAAGGTTTTTTCCTCTTCATTATAGAAGCAGTCTACAGTAACTTTAGGTAATTGGGACAAAGAGCTAACATGAGTTCCTCCACAAGGGATAGTAACAAATCTATCATTTATTTTTACTTTAAAATTTCGTTTAGCCCCTAATTGAATATTATCTCCGAACATACTTACTTTAGAAGATTTATTGATATCTATAAGTTTGTTTAAACTACTCGACAACTCAATAGAAAACTTTTTAAAATCTAAGCTTTTGAATTTAACTAAGTCAAACCCTTTCTTTGATAAACTTTTACCAATACGATATACATCAGTAGCATAATAAGTGTAGATTTTTGATTTCTGTATTGCTAAGGCATCAAAATTTGGATTATTAAGATCATCTTTAAAATCCACCTCTTTTTTCCAAAATGAAGCTAGTTCTTCATTAAGAATTATTGACATCAAATGAACGGTAGTGTGTGTTTTAGAGAGATTTTCTCTAAATTTTTCGTCTACATATAACTCGCAATCTAAATCAATTAATGAGTTTTCATTTAATGAGTTTAAATCGTCAATAATAAAATGCCCTATCATGGCAATATATATACCTTCTTGAAGCCCTTTATAAAAAGCACTTTTACTTTTGGGAAATACATTCTTTCTAGTATTTATGTCTATAATTATAATACGAGAGTCTTCAACCTTATATGTTTTTCCTTGAATGACTATTTTTCCTTTATCTCCTGGTTGATCTCCACCTAGATAATCTTCAGGGTGAAATGGACTCATGTCTGTACAAACATATAGACCCTCAGGAAAAGAAAAGACACCTTTTATTTTAGCTTTAGAATAGGTTGAATTTTCATAATATAATGCTTGGCTAGTTGTTGTTCTATTTGAGATTTTCATAAGTTAATTATATAAGGATTAGTACTTTTTACAAACTGCATCTTCACTTTTGACCTAAGAGTCACTATTCTTTGAAGCCAACGATCGTGTCCATCAAATTTTGCGGGGAACAATGATCTACCATGGACTGCTTTATCATTATCTATAATTAATAAATCGCCTGGTTTAAGAGCTATCTTTATAGCGCTTTCATGTATAAGTAATTTTAATTCTTTAAATGCTGTTTCTGCTTTTTTTGTTAAGAACTTGGTAGTATATAATGGATCATACCTCAAGGTAAGTGTCTTTTTAAATTCTAATATTGACACCTTAACTTCTTTTTGAACACCATGGGCTTCGTCTGAAGAAATAATAAAATTGGGCATTAGTAATTGTTCAATTGTTTGTGGTTTTAACTTATAAAAGTCTATTTTAGAAATTAACGTATAAGCTTCTGGTGTTCCTCTTAAACATAATAATAGTATATGATTGCACCTAAGGTTGTGAAATGCATCTTCTGTATGCCAATCTAAATAGACTCTCCCCGTTCCTAATTGTTTATTTTGGTCTTTTATTTTGGGAAAAAGATTTTGTATTACAAGTCCTTTTCTTTGCGAAAAATAGCCATAAGGATATCCTATTAAATTAGCTATAGCAATAAGAATGATTTCACTGTAAGATGTCATTTTTAAATCTAAATTTCCAGTTGGCCCAAGATGTTGGTCTAGCAATAAATTTTCAATTAAAAAAGCACCTATAGTATTAGATTTATTTGCAAACTCAACAATAGAATCTTCTAATTCATTAGGAAGCACATCTGAAACATCATCACTCGCCCTAGAAATATTGAAGTAATTTTTTTGATTAAACTTTTTTTCCGCTTTGATGGAAACTTTATTTTTTATGAACTTATTTTCATCAGATGACAGTCTATAAAAAGATTCAAATTTTGTTAGCTGAATTTTTTCATGAATTTTTCTTAAGTCTTTCACTATATCTCTTTTTTTAGTAAAATTAGATTTATAACTATTTGTAACCAATACGGATTTTCCCTTAATTTTTAATGCTGATTATCTGAAAGACAATAATTTCAAGTAGATTTACTTCATTATTCGAAATGATGAACATCAGATTATTAATATTCGTAATCTTTCTTGCTCTTGGAATTGGATGCCATGCGGGCTCTTATGCCTTCAATAATGAAAAACTTTTAGAACTATTATCGCAGGCTGAAAAACTGGAACAGAACAAGGAGTATTCAACCGCATTGAATGTATATAATGAGGCTCTGAAAATTGCATCCAAAGAAGAGCGTATTGAAGACGCCAGTTACATTTACAATAAAATAGGATTAGTCTATTACAGACAAAAGCAATACGAAACAGCAAAATCCAATTTTAAGACCAGCATCCTAAAATCCAATATTTCTAATAGTGCTGCAGATTCTTATTTCAATCTCTCGCTGATTTACAGAAAACAAAACTCAAAGGATAGCCTTCTATGGTCATTGAATAGGTCTTTGGAAATTTATGGTGGTTTGGAAGATAGCAACAGTAAATTTTCAACCTATTCCAAAGCTGGAATTCTCTATAAACAGCTGGGTATGTATGACAAAGCCATTGAATATTTGCTTTTGGCTTATGACGGATTAGATAATAAAGAAAATGAGTCCCAAAAAACTTCGGTTTGCTACACCATTGGTGAGACGCAACGCCTTTTGGGAAATTTAGACATTGCTAAAACTTATCTAAAAGAAAGCCTTCAGATTAGAAATAGACTTAATGATTCTCTTAAAACGTCTTCATAGTTAGCAGTGTTTTCGGCTATGGCTAATGCTTGACCACTATGAACTATATCATTATCCTTTACGAGAAGATTGCTAATTTCACCACTCATTCTTGCATATTCCTTTTGAGGTGGAATTGTAGTAGTTATTATTACCTGTGACTGAATAATATCAGGATACTTAATATACCATGTTGCTAAAAACAATAAAAATATAACTACAAAAATTACCGTTATCCCCCATTTTAAAAAAACATTTGGTTGCTTTTCTAAAATTTCTCTAATTTGCTCACTGTGATTATCGATTTCGTCAATTTTCATCATTAACTTCCTAATTCTAATTGATCTTTAACTAACTTATAATAGACTCCTTTATTATTTACTAACTTTTGATGATCACCTTCCTCAATTATTTCTCCTTTTTCTAAACAGCTCCCTAAATAATCTTTAATCTTAGCCCATGTACCATCACACCCATGACAATCAGACCAGTCACCTCCTTGAACTTTTTCAAGTACATCACTAGTGTTTACGTTTTCTGCTTTTGCTTTAAAAGCTTCAAGACTTAATCTCTTCATAATAAAAAGTTTTATATAGTTTACTTGCCTACTCTTTTAGCTTTTCGGCTCCCGCTATTATTATTTTCTAAATAAACGAAAAATATTGGTCATTATTGACCAAATAATTAAAAATTTATATTGTTAACTGTTTTTTGAGTTTCTCATAGAGTTTTTTCAGGTAATAACATGTTATGTTTTATCTTGCAATTGCTATTAATCATGTTTCCTATGAACTCATTACCCTTTGAGATTCTCTTTGAAGTTCTCGGCAATCGTATTCGTGATCTTCGACAATCAAAAAAGCTTTCACAAATTGAAGTAGCAGCAAGATGTGGACTGGACGTTTCTAACTATAATAAAATTGAATTTAACAAAAGGCCACCATCACTACGTACGCTATTTAAAATTGCCATTGCTCTAGATGAACCTATCTCTAATTTCTTTAATGATGAAGTGTTTCTCTCATTTATCGAAGAACATGTGAAAGCTTAATAAAAATGTTGTTTTTAATAAATCAGTCTATCAAGTCTAAAGTTGTAATCTCATTAAATAGCTTTTAAATATGCTTGCTTTTTGGTTCTAGCAGTATTGTGTAGCAATGGCATTAAGTAAGTATTAGGCTAATGTCCACAGATATACTTTAAATTCTATTTTTTTAATTACGAAACCAAAAAAAAGCGTTAGCTTTTTAAAACAGCCAAACCAAAGAGATAGCTATAACCAGCTATCTCTTTGTAATTGCTTTCGTTCTTGTTCCTGTTTTATTTGTTCTATTCGGATATGGTCTGGAATGCGTTCATTTGCGTTGTACTTTGGTAAAGAAATTTCTTTTGTAGAACGCATTTTTTGCGTTTCGAATTGTGAATGAGATATCCAGTCCCGTCGCTTAACCTTTCCAAACTCATCTCGCCATCCCAAAAGATTCCTCACAATCTTAAGATACACACGCACCGCAGATCCACTCATACTTCCAATATGCTTATCAAAAAAAGCATTAGGCACTGGAGTCGTATTATTCAGTCGCATGAGCTTCAAAATCAATTACTGGTAAATTATCATTATGATTTGGAAAGATCATAAAATTAGTATCTGGTTGATGATACAACTGTAAAAACCAACCGCCGTTGTTGGTTACTTTTACAACACCTACTTTATGATAAATATGTTTGTCGTTATCAACCTTATTAACAGTTTTACGAGTAACAACGTTATAAAATTTAGTCATACTAAAATTCAATTTTATGTACGTTTTAACCTTAGGGAAAACCCAATACAAATCAAAATCGAAAATATTTTGTTTCAATAGAAAGTCGCAAAACCCTTGACTTTTGTCGGACAAGTAGTGTTGTGCGACGTTATATTAAAATGACATATTTTATAAAAACCACCCTATTTACATACTTTTCCTAAAATAAAAACCACCTAGTTTCTAAGGTGATGGTTTTTATCCCTCACAAGAAATACAAACATTCATTTCTTGTTCTTTTTGTTTACCTGCTACCTCTTCACTGGTAAATGGATCAATATAGGTATCTTTCATAATTTTAATTATATTAAACGTGTATACAATAATTATACTATTTTTTCTCTATTACTAAAAATAGCTGGCTCTTTGTGTTGTATGCTTCGAGGGTTAAGGTATACTTGCCTGCCTCTTTGAATGCGTACTTCTCTTTATATAAGGTGTTGGGTGTATTTAAGTGTAACTGCTCGTGTACAGCTCTTATAATTTCTTTTAAACCTAGCGCATGATATAGAGAACCTTTTTCATTTAATTTCTCTCTTATGGTTATGGTTTTACCATTAATCAGGGATAGTGTTGTTTCTATTTTTTCCTGTTCCTTTTCTGCCTTATTAAGAGCAGCTGTTTTTGCTTGTTTGATTTTATTTAATGCTGTATTGGTAGCAACCTTTGCCAAACCTTTCGGGATAAGAGAGTTTTGAGCGTATCCATCTGAAACTTCAACAACCTCTCCTTTTTTACCAATACCTTTTATATGCTGTGTTAAAATAATTTTCATACTTACTTTTCTTTAAACATAGTAATTGCTTCTTGTAATTGAATATCTGTATCAAATGATTGATTTGATTCAATATATACATCAGGTTCAATGCCTATTTCTGATATGTGTTCTTTGTTTGGTGTTAACCAACGTGCCACTGTTACCTTTAGTGATGTTTTATTTGGTAAATTAATTAATTCTTGTACTGAACCCTTCCCGTAACTCGTCTCCCCTACTATTGTTGCAACATTATTGTCTCTGAGTGCCCCAGCGACGATTTCTGATGCTGAAGCAGAGCCTTGGTTAATAAGGACTACAGTTTCATACTCGTGATCGTTTAATAAGTCATATCCAAAACTTCGATAGATAGTTTCTTCTTCTAAGTCTATACCAAATTGTTCACGTAAAACAACTGTTCCTTGCGGCAAGAAATAGCTTGCTAGTGTAACAGATGATGACAAGAATCCTCCTGGGTTATTTCTTAAATCAATAAGAAGTTTTGAGTAACCACCTTCTTTGAATTCAGTGAGTGCGTCTTTAAAACGATTATCTACTGTTTCATTAAAATTATATGAATGGATAATAAACACACCATCAATTACTTCCGTATCAAGTACTGGGATAGTGACAACATCTCTTGTTATATCTATATCCTGCGCTTCCGCTTCATCAAAACGAACAATCGTAAGAGTGACTTCTGTATTAATTTCACCTCTGATATAGCTAATAGCTTCATCAAGAGTTTTACCTGTTATATCTAGTCCATCAACGTGGGTAATAATATCGCCAGATTCTAATCCTGATAATTCTGCTGGAGAATCTTTGAGTGGGCTAATTACGGTTAAATAGCCGTTACGTATTCCTATTTCAGCTCCGATACCTCCAAATTCACCTGAAATGGTTTCATCAAAGAATTGACTTGTAACAGGTGGAAGAAATGCTGAGTAATCATCATGGTAAGAGTTTACGAGTCCTTCAATAGCTCCATAAATTTTTTCTTGATCTGTTGGTTCTTCAAAAGGATATTTTTTTTCTATTGTTGACCAAACCTCCCAAAATAAATCAAAATTCTCTTGGGAAGGTCGCTCATGTTTTATGGATTGAATATGGTTATATGAAAAATATCCAATTATAAAAAAAACAACTGCTAATAGAACATTATGAAAGGAAAATTTATTTTTTTGTGAATTATTATTATCCATAATTATTATTTGTACGCCTCTTTAGTATACCTGTTTTTTGGATCCCATGACATATATGAGTCTAAACTAATATCGTAAGTAGCATTTATTTGAGCTTTAACTTCATTAATTCCATATGTAGGAGTACCAAGATTAAAATCTTGAATCCATGTACGTAGTTTATCTGGATCTTCATCTATTGAATGAGCTTTATCTATAGCTCCCTGCATTGCTGCACGTACAACTTCGTATGGATGTGCATTTGGGTTAGTATATCCAAAGAATCCAGAGCTGTAATGTGATGGATATACCATAGGTGCAATAGCATCAAAGTGCGGATAGATATCTTCAAAAACCTGACCAATACCAATGTCATCTTGAGCTGTTGTAACGAGCCCAAAAATATCTGCTGAAATAGGTATTCCTTTTGAGCGTAAACGATTGTCTATGTATTCATAGAAAGATTTCATTGTTGTTGCCCTGCTCTCCCCTTCAGCAATTTCATAATTAATATTATGAATAGATCCATCAGATGGGTATCTGATATAGTCAAAATTAATTTCATCAAATCCTATTGCGTATGAATATTCTGCAATATCAGCTATGTAATCCCACGCAGCCTCCTTGTTTGGGTTTATAAATGCAAGACCTTTTCTATCAGTCCATACCTCGTTATTATCAATTCTTTTAAAAGACCAGTCAGGATTTTTCTTTGATAAAAGAGGATCTTGAAATGTTGTTAGTCTTCCTATGACGTAAATATTATTATCATGAAGTCTTTCTATAAGGCTATTGATGTCACGAATACGTGTCGAATCAGTAGAATACTTTTGGACCAAAGGGATATCAGTTGGGAATGAAATTACTCCAGTTGAGTCCTTAATATCGATTACTACGGCATTAATATCTGACTCTGTTACAAAGTCAATTAACTTATTAATAAGTGATGGTGTTCCAGCAACCCAGCTTGAGATATAAATTGCTCGTACAGAGTCTGGTGTTGCTATGTGGCCTGCATTAGTACGTGTTCTGTATTCTTCTACTTTTTTAATAAAAGAATAATTTCTATGTGTTGTTTCGAGAAAGGTGTTTTCATACGTATTAACTATATTGTATTGTTCTGCATTATACTCAACAAAAACAACTAGCGAAATGATAGTTGTCATAACAAAGAGTGGTGTTGTAAAATATGACCTTTTAGTCATGATTATTTATGACCACATCAGAAATACGTGATTGTTTTGAGGATTCTTCTGTTTTATTTTGCTCTTTGAATCGTTCTTGTAGTTCTTTTACATAGTCTTGAAGAGATGTTTCCTCATCGACATCTTGAATGATCCCTGATTTGTGACGGAGAAAAAGTGTAGCGCTTCCAATAATGAATGCTAAAACGATTACATATAAATTCTCCCACAATTCAGGAAACCCTAAAAAGGGAAATATAAGTAGGAGTAAACTGGAAATAAGTATAATACGGGTATATTTTTTCATACAAAGATTATATCAAAAAAGACAAAATGATTCATCTTGTCTTATATCTAAATTATTTATCAATAATAATTACACATTCACCACGAACATGTTCAGGATTTTCTTTAAAAAAAAGATATACCTCTTGTGCAGTACCTCGTACTGTTTCCTCAAATAGCTTTGTTAATTCTCTTCCTACGGCAATATTTCTATTATCACCAAAACGATTATTCAGTTCTAATAGAGTTTTTAACAAACGATGTGGCGATTCATAAAATACACTCATTCTTGAAGATTGTTCAATTTCATTAAATATTTTATTCCGCCCTTTTTTATGAGGGAGGAAGCCATAAAAGGTAAATTGATTTCCGATAAACCCAGTTGTGGTAATTGCTGTGATGAGTGCAGATGCTCCAGGTATTGAAGTAATCTTTGTGCTAGGACATTCTTCCCATAAACGATGTATTAAACGAACACCAGGATCAGAGATGGTTGGTGTCCCTGCATCAGAAACAAGTCCAAAAGTCATTCCGTTGTTAATACGTTCAATAATAGAGTTTTCTTTATTCTCGCTTGCTTGTGCGTGATAGCTTTCCGTGGGTGTTGTAATCGAATAATGTTGCAAAAGTTTTCGGGTAACACGAGTATCTTCACATAAAATAGTATCTACTTCAGTAAGAATTTTCAGTGCTCTGTGAGTAATATCCTCTAGATTCCCTATTGGCGTTGCTATGATATAAAATTCGTTTTTGTGTTCTTTCATATAATCTATAATTCTCTTCCCTCAACGTCTATCGTTGATGATGTATTGATACGATTTTTAACGGTATCAGTTATTTGCTTACTTAATTTTTCTGTTATTTTTTTTAAAAAACGAAAAAGAATAATATCAAAAACTAAAATTACAAGCAGTATAAACCCGAATATTTTAAAAAATAAGTACCCATAGTGAAAACCCACAAATAATGATCCACCCGAGAGAACACCTAAAGCAATGAAACTTATAACAAAAAAACCTTCAATAAAACCAAATGAGGTATCAGCAAGAAGTTCATCAGGAGCATTATACCCTTGTCGTGCTTTTAATGCGTAGTCAATATATTTAAAAAACCCAAACATACAAAAAGTATAACAAAGACTCTGTTTTTTTCATATTTTCATGTTATCATCTCTGTATGCCCAGATGGTGGAATTGGTATACACACATGGTTGAGGGCCATGGCTCATTGAGCATGCGGGTTCGAGCCCCGCTTTGGGCACAAAACAAAAAAGACATATTCGATATGTCTTTTTTTTGCTTAAGCTTCTTGTGGTAGATGTTCACAAACAATACCATCTTTATCTCCATCTAATCTATTAACATCAGTTCCACACTGTTCGTATACTCGTTGTGCCTCTGGTTGAGTTGCAAAATCATCACAATTATAATCATAATAATCTGCATTCTGAGCATCACAAATCATTCCAATATTAATTAAATTTCCATCTTCATCACGTTCGAGAAGTGCTTCTTTTAATGATCCAGTTTTCCATAGTGTTTGAAGATCAAAATCCTTGTCGGCTACTTCTAGTCCAGTAGCTAAACCAGCGACACCTCCAACAACTGCTGCGCCAGTCTGAAGTGTTTTATTTTCAGTCTTATCTCCATGCCACCACATTACAGCAGCAATAGCGATAATAATTAATAATACAATTAATCGAGTGTTTTTATTTCCTCGAGATTTTTGAAATTTACTCATACTTACCTATTATACAAATAATTTAATATTTTTGTCATTTGTTAAAGTAAAAATATTTGGTAAAATTAATAAAAAAAATAAACACTATGACGTTAAAAATTGAATCTTCTGATCTTGATATTGGTACCTGTTATTGTGTGTTGCATAAGCTACTAAAACCTATTATTAAACCAAAAAATAAAGACATTTTTTTAAAAATTAATAGGGTTATTGATATTTCTGAGAGAAATCCAGAAACATTGAGAAAGTTTATATCTTATATTCTTGGTGGTTTTAATTACCAAACACAACCAAGAAAACCATTTGTTAATCATTTACTCAAACAAATAGAGGGGAATAAGGCGTTTATTGCTGGAGGAACACACGAAGAGGGAATGTTTTTATTTTTGTATATTGAAAATAAAGATTACATAACCTGCAAAATATCAACTCCAGACCTTTTTTTAAAAAAATATCTAATTAATTAACAAAAAGCACTCTTTCTGAGTGCTTTATTTTTTAAAGAAATTTGCTGCCATTCCAAGAATATCATCAACAACACTTCCGTCATTATCTTTATCAAGAAGGGATGTGGCAATGTTTGATAGCATTCCTGAATCCTTAAGTGTTTGTTTTTCACTCTGGAGGAGGTCAAAAATACCACCTGCATCTAGGTTAGATGAGCTTTTTTTAGAGCCAATTTGACCAAGAATAAGAGGAGCTGCCATTTCTAATAATTTAGAGGTGGAACCTGAATCAGTATTGTTATTCTTAGCTAAAACAGTTGTTAAATCTTCAGCACTTGAACCAAAGATGTGCCCGAGTATTTTACCACCCTTTGTATCTACTTCGGGGTTAACTAAATCATCAATATTATCTAGAATTGAACCATCATGGCTATCAAGAGCTGTATTTAATGATGATAATCCTTCTTTCGATTTTGTATTATCTGCAATTTTAGTAAGAATAATTGGACCAGCCTGAGAGAGGATTGATTGTGCAGTAGAGCTATCAACTCCTGCTGACTGTGCTATTTTTTCTATCCCTTGATCCCCAACTTTTGATAGTATTCCTGTTAGTAATGATTCCATATTTATATTTGTTCGTTAATTTCTTTAATAATTTTTTGCGCTAATGAATCAGCCTTATCTTGAGAGGTTGCTTCTGTGTATATTCTCATGATAGGTTCTGTGTTTGATTTACGCAAGTGGACCCATGATTCTTCAAAATCAATTTTAACCCCATCAATGTTTGAAATTTTTTCGGATTGATAAGTGCTCAAAAAATGATCTAAAATATCATCAACGTTGATATTTGGACCTAATACAACTTTTTCTTTTGCCATAAAATAATCAACATAACGTGAACGTAATTCACTTGTTGATGTTTTTTCTTCACTCATGAATGTTAAAAACAAGGCTATTCCAACCAGTGCATCGCGCCCATAGTGAAGCGGAGGGTAAATAACACCACCACTTCCCTCACCTCCAAATACTGCACTTACCTCTTTCATTTTTTCTACAACATTTTTTTCACCTACAGCTGAAGCAAAATATGGTTGATTATGTTTTTTTGCGATATCCGATAATGCTCGTGATGATGAAAGATTCGATACTGTTGGTCCTGGTGTTTTTGATAAAATATAATCAGCAATAGCAACGATAGTGTACTCTTCTCCAAACATCTTCCCTTTTTCATCAACAAGAACAAGGCGATCAACATCAGGGTCGACAGCAATCCCTAAGTCTGATTCCGTTTGAAGTACCAGAGACCTTAAATCACTTAGATTTTCTTTGAGTGGTTCTGGTGTATGTTTAAATTCTCCATTACATTCACAGTTAAGTCCGACTACTTCAACGCCAAGTTTTTCAAGAAGCATTGGAACAGCAATACCTCCTACTGAGTTAATAGCATCAACTGAAATTTTCAATTTTTGCGATTGAATTAATTCAACATTTACAAGATCAAGTGCACATATTTTTTCGATGTGTTCTTTAGTATGGTTGTAATACTTTGTTTCAGTACCCAGAGCATCAACACCAGCAAAGCTTATTTCTTTTGATTGTGAAATAGTTAATATTGCCTCACCTTCTTCTGCTGATAAAAATTCACCATGTTCATTTAACATTTTTAAGCCATTATACTCTTTTGGATTATGACTTGCTGTGATAATAATTGCTCCATCTGCCTTATGTTGAATAACCTGCATCTCGACGGTTGGTGTTGTTGCATAATCTAAATTAATAACGTTAACACCAAGCCCAATAAGTGTTTGAACCGTAATATCTAGTATCATTTTTCCTGATACCCTTCCGTCACGCCCAACTACAACAGTAGGGGTTGATTCTTTGTTTAATACCCATGTCCCGTAAGCTGACACAAAAGAAGTAATGTCGATAGGGGTTAGGTTTTCTTTTGGAATCCCGCCAATTGTTCCACGGATTCCTGAAATAGATGTAATTAACATATTTATGTTCGCTTAAACCATCCGGTAATATTAATATTAAAATACTGAAGTACGGAAATAAATAATCCAGTCATAAGTGCTTCATCAATATTCCCTAAAAATGGGAGTGTGTCAGGCAAAATCTCAATGAAACCAAAGGTAAAATTAAGCAGGTAAACTATTGATACTATTCCTAATACAAGCATTCCGTAATCTTTTGGTTGAGTAAAGAAGTTTTTCTTTTTTTTATTAATTTTGATATCTGGTTGTTGTTGAGTATTCATGATACTAAGTATACCAATTATTTTCGTTCTGAAATACGTTTTGGAAGTGGTGGTAACTTAAATGATGCTTTTGGGTAAATTGCAGTAAGCTCATCGTGTACCTCTTTTGCGTGTGCTGGTGCGTAATAGCGTCCATAGAGTACGAGATAGTGGTTCATATTTCCCCATTCTGATTGAGGTACCAACTCCATTAAATCACGTTCAATTGAAACAGGTGTGTATGGTGCATCTACTAAATCAAATTTTCGTGCGATACGTATTGCATGGGTATCAATGGCAATACCTTCATGTATTCCATAGAGATTAGAAAGAACAACACAGGCAGTTTTATGACCTGCGCCAGGAATCATTTCTAATTCTCGTAATGTTCTTGGCAACTCTCCATCCCATTTTTCTAATACCATATTTGCAGCAGCAATGATATTTTTAGCCTTGTTTCTGTAAAAACCTGTAGAATAAATATCTTGTTCAAATTCTTTAATCTGCGCATCGGCATAGGATTGAATAGTTGGATATTTTTTAAATAATTTTCTTGTGACAATATTTACTCGTTTGTCAGTGCATTGTGCAGATAAAATTACTGCAACAAGAAATTCAAAATCAGTTGTGTACTGTAAGTCGGAAACAGGATCAGGAAATTTTCTTCGAAAAATTTCAAGCATCTTATTCATTCGTTCTTTTCGTATTTTTTTCTTGTAAGGAGTCATACTACTAGTCTAGAATTGATTCAAAAAAGCGCAAGAAAAGAGTGCCTAAAAACACTCTTTTTGATTCATTAATTTTGAATTGTAATTTCATCACCATCAAACAACAACGAATTTCCTATAGATTGAGTAAATAATTCACTTCTTTCTTTTGAAATAATTTGAGAATTATATAAAAAATTTAAAAAATTTATTGCTTCATATTTATATTTAAACACATGACTCAGGGTAATATGCTCCCCTTCTTCTTCAAGAGTAAACGCATACTCTCGCGTTTTCTTTGAAAAAGCAAAGAAAATATTATTTTCATCCCTATCTTTATTAGATACGTTAATTTGTAAATCAGGTAATAAGCTGTAGATAGTAAAATATACGCTAAATATACCAGGTAATTTTGATATTAATTTAGGACTTGATAAAAAATATTGAACATGAATCTGAACTTCTTCTAATGATATTAGATTATCATTATAAAATTCTGCAATTTGTTGAATAAACTTCTCAGCCAAGGTAAATGGTCCACAAGAAGCGCCCTCTCCAATTTTCATACATACCTGTAAATTGTCTTTAGAGTAAACAACAGTAAGTCTTTTGCTCATAATGTTTTTATTTTTTGTATTTATTTAATTAAAACATAATTTTATTAAATAACAAAATTAAATAAAATAACTTCCATATTGGAAGTTATTTTATTAAACTTTGTAATCATAGTTAGTTATTTTTCCATCTTCAAGATAAATAATTCTATCACAGTATTTTGTATACTCTGGTTCGTGTGTCACCATTACAATAGTCTGACCTTTTTTATGTAATTCATGAAGTAATTCTATGACTTGTTTTGATGATGTTGAATCCAAGTTAGCAGTTGGTTCATCAGCAAATAAAATTTCTGGTTGTTGTACAATTGCACGAGCCACTGAAACTCGTTGTTGTTGGCCACCAGAAAGTTGGTTTGGCCTATTAGAATATTTCCCTTTCATGTCGATTGAATCAATTATGGTACGAGCTTTTTCTTTAGCTTTCTCATATGGTACACCTTGCATAATTAATGGAATTGCAACATTTTCTTCTGCTGTTAATTCCGGAACAAGCGCGTAATCTTGAAAAATATATCCTAACTTACGTAAACGAAAATCTGTCCGTTCTGTTTCTGATAATTTTAAAATATCAATTTCATTAACGGCTATTGCACCAGTTGTTGGTTTATCTAATAAACTTATCTGATACAGTAACGTTGATTTCCCGGCTCCAGATTTACCCATAATAGCGATAAATTCTCCTGTATTAATTTCTAAATCAATACCCTTGAGTACTGGTGTTACTATTTCACCATTTATATATGTTTTTGTGAGATTTTTTACAGTAATCATAATGTTTATCGTTGAAGAATACTATCTAAGGTATTTTGCCTAACAATTATTCGTGCGGGTAGGAATCCAGCAATCATAGTAACAAGTATTAATATAAAGGCTCGAATAAGAGTTGGCCCAACCTTAGCAACAAGTATTCCATCCGAAAATGGAAAATCTATTGGATTTTGAATGAAAAACGGAACTAAAAATCCATAAAGAATAATTAATCCAAAACCAATCCCTAGTAATGCATAAAAAATTGATTGCATTACATAAGCAAATTCAATGGCACCTTCTGAAATCCCGATACCCTTAAGAATTCCAATGAATTTACGACGGGTAAGTGCATTAATATAAATAACAATAAAAATAGTAATTGATGAAACGACTATACCGATAGCACCAATCATATTACCCAGCAAACCAAATGTCTCCTGAACATCAGAAAGAAATTTAGGAATAGCTTCAGTTGCTGTTTGGACTTTTGCATAAGTATCAAAACCATAAAAAAGTGCTAATTCCTTAAATTGTTCATCGGTAATAGTATCTGTGTGTTTAATTGCTATCTGTTGAGCTTGAAGACTTGTTTTTCGTGCTATACGTCTATAATCTTGCTCATTCATAAAAATTGCAGTTGATAATTCTCCAACCTTTGAATCAAGAATCCCCTTAACAATAAATTCAGAGGTTTGACCTGGTCTACTATCACCTTCTAAGAAGGCTTGATCTCGCTCAAGACCTTGAAGAGCATTACCTTGCAATGTTATACGAACAGGTTCCCCAACTTCTACATTTTTCAATGGCTCAAATAAATCAGAGAATGCAGAATATTTTTCGAGAAGTGTCGCTCCGACGAGAACGTATCCTGATTCATTACTTTTTAACATCTCACCCTCAACAATAAAATTTGAAATATTTGTAGTCTCTTCTTCTTGTTCTGGATGAATAGCATATGCAGAAATACTTAAATTCTCTGCATCTTTAGTAAAATCATCTCTTTTTATGTAACCAGCTTCAACGGTTGAACCTATTTGATAACGAACGGAGTAACTTTGAACCTCTGGTAGTGTATCTAGAACACGAATAATATCCTGCGTATTGATAATACTTTCCTTATCACTTAGCGTTGTTAAATAGAGGTCACCAGTTAAGTGCTCTCTATTTTGTTCAAAGCTACCTTCTGTTAAACCAATCAGAATCCCAGGAATAACAACAAGAGAAAGAAATGTTAGGGTCATTATAGATATAATAAGAAGGTTAATCCAAATACTTCCATGTTTAATCTGACGTATCCCTAAAAAAGAACCTACTTTTGAAAAACGAAGATATTTTTTAATCAATGAAAGTGCTGCCATATTAATTATTCTCTAATACAACAATATCACCGGTTGTTAAACCATCTACAATTTCGACAAGCCCTTCATTCCCTTGTAATCCAATAGTTACCTTTCGTTTCTCAAATTTATATGGCGTATCGCTTGTCTTAATAAGAACTGAAGAACTATCTGATTCATTTGTAATATAGTGTACTGGAATAGCAAGAACATCATTTCGTTCTTCAGATATAATTTCTGCTTTAGCGTTCATTCCTACTCGTATTCGTGGGTCGTCCCCAGAAATTGTTATCTCAGTTTCATATACAGGGATACCATCGACTTCAGTATCTATAAAATCAATAAAAGAAACTTCACCATCAAATATGATATCTTCATATGCATCAAGTGTTATTGAAACAGTATCACCAACTTGAATTTTATTAATATAAATTTCTGGAGTTTTTAGGTTTAATTCTTTGGTCTCGTCTTTAAACATAACAATCTGTGGTGTAAATGCACTAACAATTTCTCCTTGGATAAGTTCATTTTTTGCAATAATTCCATCAAAAGGAGCACGAATCTTCCCGTCTCCAAGTTGTGCAGCAACAGCATTTACTTGCGCACGAGCCTGAGCTTGCCGTGCCTCATCGCGTGTTACGAGGGTTTGATTATCGGTTCCTGTTATTCGATCTACATTATTTTTTGCATCATTAATAAGACGTTCCCTAGTTGCAACAGCTGATTGATAGGCATTTTTACGTGTTGTGTATGTTGTTGAACGTGTATTAGGTACTGGTACAATCCATTCTGTATTCGAGTATGAGGTATCAGGATCAATTTGAATATATAACCCTAGTTCACCTAATTTACCTGCTTGAAACTCTTCAGCTGTATATGTTCCCGATTCTAAGCCAGACAGTTTAAATGAATATCCAGATGGTGCAGATGATTTATACATTTCAATAATATATTCACCTTCTACTTCACCAAGGTATGAACCACTGATAGTTGGTGCGATTTTATTTGTTGGATTTTCATCTAAATCGTAGGCTTGCAAATCACCTGAAAGATATTGAGTGTATAGACCACTGACAATAGTGTTTTGTTCTTGGGTCAAAGTCTCAAGGCTTGTTTGTGCTGAAATTATATCAGAAGAAGTATCAACACGCGTAAGTGAATAATTAGCTTGAGCTTGTGAAAGATCTGCGGTTAATCTATTTTGTTCAATTTCAGCAATAATTTGACCTTCTTTTACATAATCGCCAACATTATAATTAACATTTTTAACTCGGCCGGATGAAGCAAACCCGAGATCAACACGTTTTGTAGCATCAATAGTTCCAGCTAAAAGCAAGGTATCAGATACCGTAGTTTTTTTAACATAGTATTCTGTATAGTTATTATTATTTTTTTTTGCAAAAACAATTAATCCAAGAACAACGAGTAAAATAATTACCAAGATAATATATCGTTTTTTTATTTTTTTTATCATATTTTTTAATTTAAATAGGTATTAAGACCAAGCCACGCAACTACAGTATTTAACCACTCTGCGTCTGATGTTTTTATTAAATAACTAAACAATGCAATAAATACAGCGAAAATGATAGTTGCCCCAATAGTTCTTCCTAGTCCTGAGATAATACCATTCCAAAAAATTCGTATTTGTGAATTTTGTTTGTGAACCTCTTTGTTTAACTCCTCTACTTCATGACTTAACTCTTCAGCAAGTTCAACAGTATGTTCCATATTGAGTTTTTTAGAAATTTCTACATCCTTATCCATGTACACTATTATATCAAAATTATTATTTTGTGGATAAATTATTAGACAATAGAGATTATTTAATTAATATAATACATAGATTACTTCATAAAACGATGTCAGGTATGAAGTATCCTTCAATTTAATATTTTGTTAAGGCACCTTTTTCTGTAAGATTAAGTATTATTCAAATTATTTTTTAAGTGTTAGTAAGTTTAATTCGAAAACTTAGTTGGATACCAAAAAAGACCTTAACCTTATAAACCTCTTACTCTTTGTTCTAAAGAATAAGAGGTTTTTTCTTTATTATAAAAAAACACCATAAGGTGTTTTTTTAATTGAGAAGGTATCGTAATGTTGAAACAACTCGGATTTTTTTATACTCTGGTGAACCTGGGTCTTTGTCGGTAATACTAAACACGCCTTGGTTTGCTCGAGCAATATCACCAACACGAACCCCTGAATCATTTGCAAATTGCTCTGCTGAATCTCGAGCATTTGCAATTGCCTCTGCTAACATTTCTGGTTTTATTGAATTTAAATCAGAGAATTCAAAATTGATATATGAACCGCTCATAACAATCCCTTTTTGAACTAGACTGAGGGTGTTTTGAGATGTTGTTCGTACTAAATCAACCTTATCGGTGTAAATAGACATAGAAACCCGAGCATTATATCGATACTGTGCTCCTTGGTAGGTGTCCTGGTAGGTATCAACTGGTGCTACAGAAATTTCTGAATCTTCAAATCCTGCCTCTTTCAGAAATTGCTCTACGTTATTAATATTTTTTTCAATTTGATTAAATAAATCACTACTATCATTTGATTTAACTTCAAAATTAATTGGCCAAATAGCACGATCTGCCTTAACAATTCGTTCCGAGAGACCTTTTACCTCTACATATTTTCCTTGATTTGAGAAACGTTTTGCCGAAATTGAGAATATCAAACTGGCAATGATAATTGCCCCTGCAATTATTCCTATAATTATTTTAGTATTTTTGTTCATATATCGTGATTATATCACTAGAAAAAACAAAAACCAGAAATAAATCTGATTTTTATCTTCGTTGATTTTTTTCGGTAAGCTTTACTCGATTTAACTCCTTAGCAATATCGCGCTCTAGTTTATTATAATCAACGTTATCAACATCTGATGAATTGTTTTTAATATCCTCTGCACGTTTTAGAGCTTCTTTTGCACGCTCGATATCAATTTCACTTGCGTTCTCACTTCTGTCAGAGAGAATAACAACCTTGTTATCGTGACGTACCTCTAGAATTCCTCCATCAATTGCATAGTATACTTCATGACCATCATTTTTTACCATTACTTGACCTATTTCTAGTGTCGTAATTAATGGAATATGGTCAGGAAGAATAGTTAATTCACCAACTGATGTAGTGACCGTTAATTGATCAATATCGTTAGTGTAAACCGTTCTCAGTGGAGTTGTAATCGTAAGGTGTAGTTTTTTATCTGACATACTCCTCGTTGATTAAGCTTCTTGTTTTTCTGCTTCTGATGCCTTATGAGCTTCAAGAACTTCTTCAATTGAACCTTTCATATAGAAAGAATTTTCATTAATATGATCATATTTTCCGTCTATGATGTCTTTGAAGGCACTAATAGTATCTTCAAGTTTAACGTAGGTTCCCTGCATTCCGGTAAACTGTTCCGCAACATGGAATGGTTGTGACAAGAATTTTTGAATTTTCCGTGCTCGCGCAACTGTTAATTTATCATCATCTGATAGCTCATCCATACCGAGAATTGCAATAATATCTTGCAAGTCTTTATATTTTTGAAGTACACCTTGTACACCACGTGCAACAGCATAGTGGTCTTCCCCAATAACTTGTGGATCAAGAATCGTTGATGTTGATTCTAATGGATCAACTGCTGGATAAATACCGATTTCAGCAAGACTTCGATTCAAAGAAACGGTCGAATCCAAGTGCGCAAAAGTATTTGCTGGTGCTGGGTCGGTAAAGTCATCTGCTGGTACATATACCGCTTGTACAGAGGTAATTGAACCATTCTTTGTTGAGGTAATACGTTCTTGTAACCCTCCCATTTCAGATGCCAATGTTGGTTGGTATCCTACGGCTGATGGAATTCGTCCTAACAGTGCTGAAATTTCAGATCCAGCTTGGGTAAATCGAAAAATGTTGTCTACAAAGAGTAGAAGATCTTGCCCCATTTCGTCACGGAAATGTTCCGCCATGGTTAACGCTGATAGCGCAACACGTGCACGTGCTCCTGGTGGCTCATTCATTTGACCGAATACGAGTGCTGTTTTATCTAAGACACCAGCTTCTTCCATTTCTTTATATAAATCGTTTCCTTCACGGGTACGTTCCCCTACTCCAGCAAACATTGAATATCCACCGTGTGCTTTCGCAATGTTGTTAATTAACTCTTGAATAATAACTGTCTTTCCTACTCCAGCTCCACCAAAAAGACCAACTTTTCCTCCTTTTAGAAATGGACAGATAAGGTCAATAACCTTAATACCTGTTTCAAGAACTTCGGTTTCTGTTGATTGTTCCTCAAATTTTGGTGATTCTCGGTGAATTGGTGATGTTTTTGCATCTTTTGGGGCTGGTTTATTATCAATCGGTGCTCCTGTTACATCGAACATACGTCCGAGAACAGCTTCTCCAACTGGAACAGAAATAGCTGCACCTGTGTCAGTTACTTCTTGTCCACGTTCTAACCCATCGGTAATGCTCATAGCAATTGCTCGAACTTCATTCATACCAATATGTTGTTGCACTTCAAGAACAAGGGTGTTTCCATCATTCTCTACATGCAATGCGTTATAGAGTGCAGGTAATTCACCTCCTTCAAAACGCACATCAACAACTGGCCCAATGATTTGTGTAATTTCTCCTTTTTTCATAATAATTTAATGTTTCCGAGATTATGACACTGCCGCAGATCCTCCAACAATTTCTGAGATTTCTTGGGTAATTGCAGCTTGTCGTGCTCGGTTATAGTTCAGTTTGAGTTCATCTAGCATTTCAACAGCATTATCTGAGGCATTTCTCATTGCCATAACACGAGAGCTATGCTCTGAGGCTAGTGACTCAAGTAGTAATTGATAGATAACAGTCATAAGAACTGCAGGTACTGCCTTATTGAGTACTTCTTGTTCATTTGGTTCAAAACTATATAAAGCAAACTTTCGTTTTGCGTTTGTAGTATTTTCAATATGAGCTAATTTTTCTGCAGTATCAACATTAAGTGGAATAAATGGTGTTATCTGGGCTTCAAAAGCAAGCGATGATACAAATTTTGTATACGCAATAACAACCTCTCGATAATTATCATTATCATATTGTTGTGTTATGGAGTGAAGGAATGAACGTACTTCACTAGCAGTGTAATAATCAGAAAATTCAGTAAAGCTTGCAACAATATTGATATTATTTCGTTTCGCTATTTTTTCTGATTGTTTACCTACCACAATTGCATCAATTGTTACTTCGCTATTTGTATCGATAAAACGAGTAACTTGTTTTGATACGTTCATATTGTATCCACCACAGAGTCCTTTGTTTGAAGCAATAATTACCATTAATACCTTATTTCCATCTCGGGATTCGAGGTATGGATGTGATAACTTTTTATGAACATGTAAATTTTCAAGTAGTTCGAATGAACGTTCAGCAAACACATCAGATGCTAATCGTTTTTGAACTGATTTTTTCATTTTTGATACTGAAATCATTTCCATTGCTTTGGTAATTTTTCCAATGTTTTGAACTGATTTCATTTTTTGTTTAATCGTTTTTGTTTGCATAGCCTTGTATTATGGCGTAAGCCGATTAAGCATTAAATGTATCGTTAAATTCCTTGATTGCTTGCTGTAATTCTGATTGAACGTCATCCGTCCAACCTGAAGCAATTCCATCAAGTAGTGATGATTTTGATGCGTCTAAAAATGAATAAAATCCTTCTTCCCACTTTTGAACTTCTTCTTTTTTAACAGAATCCAATAACCCATTATTAAGTGCATAAATTGATGCTACTTGCTTTGACATAATGATTGGACTGTATTGTTTTTGCTTCAGTAGTTCTACAGATTTTGCTCCATGATCAAGAGTTTTCTTGGTTTGTGGATCAAGATCAGAACCAAATTGAGCAAATGACTCTAATTCTCGATATTGAGCAAGTCCTAGCTTCATTGGACCAGCTGTTTTTTTCATTGCTTTAGCTTGGGCAGAACCTCCAACACGAGATACTGATAATCCTACATTAATCGCAGGTCGAATACCTTTGTTAAATAGTCCAGCTTCCAAGAAAATTTGACCGTCAGTAATAGAAATCACATTGGTTGGAATATAAGCTGAAACATCTCCTCCTTGTGTCTCAATAACTGGTAATGCAGTAATTGAACCACCTCCATTTTCGTTATTTAAACGACATGCTCGTTCTAGTAAACGTGAGTGAAGATAGAAAACATCTCCCGGGTATGCTTCACGCCCTGGTGGACGTCGTAATAATAGTGAAATTTCACGATATGCTGCAGCGTGTTTGGTTAAATCATCATAAATAACCAATACATCTTCTCCTTTGTCTAAAAAGTATTCTGCAATAGCAACTCCTGCGTATGGTGCAATATACTGTAACGATGACGGATCAGAAGCTCCAGCTAACACTACCGTGGTGTAGTCCATTGCTCCAGCCTCTTCAAGCTTTTGAACAACACGCATTACTTTTGATTTCTTTTGACCAATAGCAACATATACACATTTCATATTTTGCCCTTTTTGATTGATAATTGTATCAATTGCAAGTGCAGTTTTACCAGTTTGACGATCTCCAATGATTAATTCACGTTGACCTCTCCCAACTGGAACCAATGCGTCAATTACCTTGATACCTGTTTGCATAGGAACTGAAACTGGTTCACGTGTCATAACTCCTGGCGCAACACGTTCAATCAATTGCTCCGTATCAGTAGCAATGTCACCTTTTCCATCGATAGCTTTTGCTAGTGGGTTAACCACACGACCAATAATTGCATCTCCTACTGGAATTGAAAGGATTTTTCCTGTTCGTTTTGCTGTATCACCTTCTTTCACTGAAAGATAATCACCAAGAACAATAATACCAACCGTATCTTCTTCCAGGTTCAGAGCAACACCTATTGTTCCATTCTGAAACTCAATCATTTCCGAAGCCTTACATTGTGAAAGCCCTGATACACGCGCAATACCATCTCCGATAGCTTGTACGATACCGTATTCCGTAACATCAACATCAGGTTGAAAATTTGAGATTTCTTTTTCTAGTTTTTTTACAAGTGTTTCTGTATTCATAATAAATTATTTTGTTAACACATTTTTAAATTGAGTTAATTGATTGTCTAAACTACCATCATAAAGAAATCCTTTATAAGTTGCAGAAAAACCTCCAATAACTGATTCATCAATGTGTTGCTCTATGTGTGCAGATTCTGCACCTGTTAGAGTTTGAATATGCTGTATATCAGCTTCTGATAGTTCAAATTTACTACGAATTCGTAATACGTTTGATTCAGCTGATTGTTTAGTTATTCGCTCTACATGAGCAATAACTTGTGGTAAGAGACCTCGTAAATTGTTTTTTTCAAGGTACTCTATAAATTTTTTGATGCGCTCATCTGCATCTGGCTTGGTAGCAAGCTCAAGCACAGTACGTGCAAGGGTTCGTGAATCTACCATAGATTATTTTTGATTAAGTAAATCAAGTGCTCGTTTTGATAATTCAGCGTTCTTTGATTCAGTAACATCTTCACCAAGAATCTTTTGAACACCAAGAGCAACTAAACCAGCTGTTTTCTCAAACAACTCTTTTTCCATAGCTGTTTTATTTTTATCAATTTGTGCTTGAGCCTTATCTAAAATAGCTTGTGCTTCATTGGTAGCTGTATCTTGTGCATGGGCTACCTGATCATCAGCTGTTTCTTTGGCTTTCGCTACAATTTGATTTGCTTCGTTTCGTGCTGATTTAATTAATTCTTCTGCTTTTTGTTTTGCAACAAGAAGCTCTGTTTCTGATTGTTGTGCTTGATCGATTCCAGCTTGGATTTTTTCTGTTCGAGCTGCAATAGTTTTACGTACTGGCCCAAATACCCACTTTTTGAGAATCCAAAAAATAATCAGAAAATTAATAAAATTTACAAGCGCAATTTGCCAATCAAAACCAATATTATTTAATACTTCCATCATAGTGGTTTAGTTTGTTATGCGTGTAATTATCCCTAGATAAGGAAGAATGCTACTAATGCGTAAATAGCTGCTGACTCAACAAGAGCTACTCCAACAATCATTTTAGTAAAGATATCTCCAGCTGCTTCTGGGTTTCGACCCATTGCTTCTAATGCTTTTCCTACTAAGTACCCTTCCCCAATCGCTGAACCAAACATTGATAATGTTGCCATTCCTTTTGCGATGTATTTTGCTGCTTCTGCTTCCATAATATGTTTTAAAAAATAAATTAAATAAATTAAATAAATGTTATTTGTTATTCAAATTAATATACGATTTTGAATAACAAATTAATTGTTTTTTTTGCTTAACTCTTCTATTGGTTTTAAAGAAAGAGTGTAGTATACCGCTACCAGCGATGCAAACACCATTCCTTGAAGAATTCCTGTAAAGCCACTCATAATTGTCCATACTGCAGGTAATACATATGCAAATGAACCAATGATGATAATAGCGAGTACCTGACCTGCATAGACATTACCAAATAAACGAAATGATAATGAAACAATCTTTGCTAATTCTCCAATGATATCCAAAAGTCCAACAAAAAATTTAATAAAACCAACAAACCCTTCCATTAATCCTTGCTTAAACCCTTTAATAATTTCTTTAAAATTAAAGAAATTACCTAGGTACCCAAGGAAACCATACTCTTGCAAAGAAATATAGTTCAATGCAATAACTGATGCCAATGAAACACCAAGAGCTGTATTAAAATCAGATGTTGGTGTTCTAAAGATAGCAATACCATTATATGTAATATCAGTAAGACCAGGTATAATAGCAATTACATTTGCAACTGCAAAATATACAAGTATGGTCGCTATAACAGGAAAAATCCTTTCTGCGTGATAGCGGTTACCGGTAATTTGTTCAACAAGACCAACGATTGATTCATATATCATTTCAATAATTGATTGAAATGATCCAGGAATAAGGGTAAATTTACGTACAACAAATATTCCAAGTGCTAAAAATAATAAAGCAATAAAAATAATCATTAAGGTTGAATTTGCAATTCCGAAATTACCAATAGAAAATACAATGTCAGGTTGGATTGGAGTTAATGCTCTTTCAAATCCTAAACTCATAAATAACTATTTGTTTTCAAGGAGGCTATTGCTCTCCTCTGATTTACTTTCTTGTTCACGTAGCTCTTTAATCTTGTTATCAAGCTCACGTACCTCTTTTGAAATTTTTCTATAAAGAATAATAACGCCAGTCCAAGAAATAATAAAAGCCAGAGGAAATAAATAAAAATACGATATGTCTAGATACCAGTGTATTACTATAGCTAACACTATTGGTACGAGAAATATAGCTGCTATTTGTATACCTAAATGTAAAATTTTACCAGCATACGCATCACGTTTTTTTATAAGTTTCTCTAGCTCCATAATAAAATATGACATCGCGTCTAAACAATGTCGCGCTCAGTATAGCATGAGAGTTGATATGGGCAAGAAAAAACCCATATATTAAATTAATATGGGTTCTCATTTGGTTTTAATGAAATTGGTTCAAAAATTAATGATACATTTTGTTCATAATGAACTTGTTGTTTGTTTTTAAAAGATATAAAACTATCTTTTAAATCTAAAAATTTAACTTTTTTAACCTCAACCAGATAAATCTTATTATAAATTACATAACCAAAAATTTTTCTCTGAATTTTGCGTTTTTTATAAATAGATTTAAACCTTCTTAATACCTCTGTCTTGGTAATTTCACGCATTGGTGAACCTTCTCTTACAAGACATTCATCATCCACATCAACATACACATATGCAGTGGATTCATCTAGTAACTCATCTTGTTCTTTTCCAAAAACAAAATAAAAGAATTTCAAAAATCTGTTCATATTATTTAATTTTAGGGAGTAAAAATTATTTATCTAAATTATAACAAACAAAAAACAACATAACAAAATTATGTTGTTTTTTTGTGCGCATGCTAGGACTTGAACCTAGGACCTCGTCATTATCAGTGACGCGCTCTAACCACCTGAGCTACACGCGCAAATTCAATTAACTGAAACCTCAGTCGATTGAAATAGTATATCAAAAATATGATTTTTGCAAATACAAAATATTATGACTATTTGGTAATATTCTCAAATAATTCTGGAAACGTTTCATCAAGAAAATGAAAACGATTACTAAATACATGTAATTGTGATTTTGGTAAATGTTCGTGATATTTTTTAGACTCCGAAAAAGGAACAATGGTGTCGTCTGTGGAATGGTAAATATGAATATTTTCAATATTATTCTCAAAAAAATTTTTTGGAAATTCTTGTATTTTAAAATCAGCTAATTGCTCTATGTCATCTTCATAATCATAGACTGCCGCAACTAGATGTAATTGTTTAATATTAATAGGTAATTTGTTTTCAGATAAATATTTTCCTAAAAAGGTACCACCCAAAGAGTGGCCAATCAAAATTACATTTTCATTAAGAAATGGGATTAATTTTTCAAACCATATTTTCCATTCTATATATTTAGCATTATTTTTACTTGGCATTATTGGTGCATAGACTTCATATAAATTAGTATCTAAATACCGATAGTAATTTTTACTCCAGCGACTTTGATCTTGGGGATGCTCAAAAGAAATATCAAGTTCATTTTTTAAAATAGACAAATATCTTTCATACGAATTAAAGGCCATTCCACCATGTATATGTACTATCTGTTGTTTTTGACTCATTGAATTAAGTATAACAAAAAAAACAAAGATTACTCTTCGTTTTCTAATTCATCTTGTTTTTCTAAGATAACGTCTATAACCTTTGCTAACGAACCTGTCATAATACCATTGATATTTGACCATGATTCTTTAATCCGATGGTCGGTAATGCGATCTTGTGGAAAATTATACGTTCGAATTTTTTCAGACCTATCTCCTGTTCCAATTTGTTTACGTCTCATTCCATCTTGTTTTGCTCGGTCTTCTTCATCTTTGATGGCTTGTAATTTAGATTTTAAAATTGAAAGCGCAGCTTCTTTGTTTTTTAACTGTGTTCTATGTGCTGTTGATCGAACATCTAAACCAGATGGTTTATGGATAACCCGTACTGCTGTTTCTACCTTATTAACGTTTTGTCCACCAGCTCCACCTGAACGCGAAGTTTCAAATTCCAAATCTCCTGGGTTAAGTTCAATAGTGGTTCTTTTAAACAATGGCATAACCGCAACAGAAACAGTTGAGGTGTGAATGCGGCCTTGTTTTTCAGTTGCCGGAATACGTTGTACTCGATGCACTCCTGTTTCCCATTGTAGGTATTTATAGACATCTTCACCTTTAATTTCAAATGAGGCTTCTTTGTATCCACCTAATTCATTCAAGGATGTATCAATGAGTGACCATGACCACGGCATTGTTTCTGCATACCGTTCATACATTTCTGCTATTTCTTTTGCAAACAATGATGCCTCATCGCCACCAGCTCCAGCACGAATTTCCAAAATAATTTCACGTGGAGATTCTTTATCTGCTTCTTCTTCTTTTGCGATGATGTCATTGGCCTGAGTAATAAATCCATTAATTTGTTTAACAAGCGTATTAATTTCTTCCTTAACAAGGTCTTCCATTCCTGGTTCTTTTGCCATGTTTTTTGTTTCGTCTAATTTCCAACCAAGTTCTATAATTTGAGTTGCAAAATAATTTGTACTTGGACTAGATTTAATTTTTTCAATATCGTGTTCAATAATTTCCATAGATACCATACAGCATAGCAAAAATAGGCAAATAAAAAACCCAATACCTGGTAGGTATTGGGTTTTTTCTAATTAGATTTTCTTAGAAACAAGTTCTTTATTATTTTTTGATTTTTCTTTTTTAATTTCCTTAGCTAAAAGTAAAAAGTTTCTGATTTTTTTCTCATACAAGTTTAACTGCTCAAGATACTCGATTTTATACTTAATTTCTCCTGTTCCAAAATCAGGTAACAACATACCAGATTGAATGAATCCATAATATTCCTTAACAAAAACACCTTTATCTTCTATTGATATTTCTCTTAAATTATAATAATCATAACGATCCAAGGAATTTTCAAAAAATAGTAGAGTTGTTTCTGATTTTTTTTGAACACCTATAATAAATAGATTGTTATTATAATCACGCGCACTCACAAACATCATTTTCTCATCGCCAAGAAAATCAAAAACAGTATCAAAACTGTTTTCAAAACCTGCTTTTAAATATTGTTCCGATACTTTTGTTTGTGAAAAAGCAAATATCGGAAAGTATAAGATCAAAAGAAATAATTTAAGAATGATTATTTTTTTCATAACATCTCATTGTTAAGACTTTATTTGATTAAATCATATAAATAAAAAACCACCTAGTCTTTTTTCTGGTAGTTTTCTAGAAGAACTTCAAAATTAGGAATTTCAATCTCAGCATCATAATTATCTTGAACATGTTTTGCAGCGTGCACAACACGACGTTTACATTGTTCAACATCAAATGACAATTGATTGTGAAGTTCGAAATCATATTTATCACTCTTAAAATTTTTATGCTCAACCTGTTCTAAATATTGATCATATAAGTCATACATTCTGTGCACTTCTTCAACAACAATTTCACGATAATTTTCAACAGCTTGTTCTTTTTCTCTATTACTGTATTGATGATCTGTTTTTTTAGATTTTTTAATATCTACACTCATTACGTACGTTATTATATCATTTTATAAAAAATAAAAAAATCAAACCATACAAATATATGGTTTGATTTTTTATTATTTTTTTGATGCTTCCATTCGTTTTCGGAATTTCTCTGCTCGTCCTGCAGTATCAAGACGTTTTTCTGTTCCTGTATAAAAAGGATGAGAAGCAGAAGAAATTTCAACTTTTACTAATGGGTACTCATTTCCATCTTCCCATTTTACCATCTCTTCAGATGGCATTGTTGATGAGATAAGAAATTGTTCTCCACTTGCATTATCATGGAATACTACCTTTCGGTAATCTTGTGGGTGAATATCATTCTTCATAATGCCCAAATACTATCATATTGTTTGAATTATACAAGTAATTAATATTATTTGATTAAATCAATATTAGATTGGATTTTAATGGCACGATTCATTACCCCATTTCCGTAAAATGCATTTTGAACACTTGGATCAGAACAACTTCTTCCTGAATAATATTTACATGCAGCGTCTTTCTCAGCACTGTATGTCTGTGCTCCTGCACCTAAATCAGCCACATAAAGTGCTGTTGCATGGATTGCGTGACGTGCATTCCATGGATCTGCAGTTGTTGCACCAACAGAACGAGCAATTCTACTTTCATAGCTTGTCCATGTTGCTGGAATAAATTGCGAAGGTCCCATGGCTCCACCCCAACCTGAATAACTACCATTGATTTTAATAGGACATGACAGTGGTGTCCCAATAAGTGGTCTACCTAATTTTTTCATAAGTGCCTTATAAATAGTTTGGTCATCTCGCCACGAACCACTATTAGGACCAGGCATTATGTCGCTCCAAATTGGTTCACTCGTATTTCGGTTACAGGTTCCTACATTTTTTCCAAGGTTTGATTCTTGCTCTAGAATTGCCAAAATAAATGCTGGACGTACACCTGTTTTATCACCTGCTTCTTTTGCATATTGATACGCAGTACCAAATTCAATTCCACCACCAGCAAGATCTCTCAATTCAAATAATTTACTTGCAATCTCAGCAGCCTCTGCTTCTCGAAGTTTTTGTAGTTCAGCTAAGGATGCTTCTTTTTGCTCACTAACAGCAAGTGCTTGGTCACGTTGTTTTTTTTGATCTTCAATTTTTTTCTGTTCTACCTGCAAACTATACTTTGCTGCTGCTTCATCTTCTCGTTTTTGTTCAAGTGCAGATTTTTGTCCGTAAATATCAACCTTAAGTTGATCAATAATCTGAAATGAGTCTGAAAGCGAGCTTTGCACGTATGAAAAAGCTGGAGCGTCTTCATAAAAATCAGAAACCTGTTCTGAACTTAAAATAAGCTCAAAGAGTGTTGCGTCATCTAATTCATAACGTTTCCTTAGAATCTTTTCAAGTGATTCTTTTTCTCGCCGTAATTTAGCATTTAAATCGTCTAGACTTTTTTCTTTGTCGACAATATCGTCCTTGATATTGTTAATAAGGCTATTTTTTTTATTAATTTCTGAAGAAGTTTTTTGTATTTCCCCTGTTAATTTATTGATTTCTGTTCCAAGTTCTTGCTGGATTTCAACTTCTACCTGTTTACCTGCTTGAATAATAACGATTTCCTTACTAATTTCTTGAATACGTTTTCGACAATCTTCTTCATTTTCTTCTTGATTACATTTACTTGTATCAAACTGTGCATCTACCGGTAAGGTAGATAACAAAGCAAAAAAAAGCAGTACGCTCAGTATTTGATAATATTTGTTCATAGCAATATTATATCAAAAATAAAAAACATACCTACTTGGTATGTTTTATGCTTGTACTAAAAAATCAATATGTAATATTTTTCCTGAAACAACATGAACTTGCATGTCTTTCATGATAACTGTTTTTGTAGTACCTTCGATATTTAACGTAAATGGTTCTGTATCGCGAACGTCTCGCCAAACTGAACGAACTTCATTTTCCATAACTGATACTGGAATATTTTCAATCCCTTTTCCGTATACAATTGCTGGAACTGCACCTTCTGATCGAATTGCATCTAATGATACGCTTACATCTCGTTTTTTTGCTTCCAAAGTTTTCATATGCTGAGCATTATAGATAGATTGTCATAAATTGCAAGAATAAATCATTCTAAAGATTTTATCTTATTTCTGCACCAATTTTTTCTAATTCAGAAATAACATTATTCATATCATTATCAACCTCATCATCCGTAAGTGTTTTTTCGTTTGATTGAAATACAAGTGAAAATGCAAATGAAGTCTTTCCTTCCTTTTCAAAGGTGTCAAATAAGAATACTTTTTGCAAGAAATTTGTCTTTGTACTTAATATAAGAGATTGTAACCCTTCTTCTGAATATCCTTCGGGAGACCAAAATGAAACATCACGCGTAATAAAAGGATAGATTGATATACTGTGGAACACATCTGATTCGGTGTAACTTTTATTATTAAATAGTTCATCATATTCATCAGGAGTAGTTAATTTCTCTGCAACCTCTGAAAGATTAATATTTAAGGTATTTCCATGAAATTCAGTAATTACATCAAAAGCAAATAGTTCTTTAATTTCCTTCAGTAATATCTCTAACTGAACATGTTCTAATCCGTATTTTTTATTGGCTGATTTTCCATTATTTTGAATACCAATACTACATATAGCTTGCTCTTCCTCCTTTGTATACACTCGTCCAATTTCAAAAATTTTAATTTGGTTGGTACCAAAATAATCGACATTACGTATATTTTTTTCTAGAGACTCGTTTATCTGTTTATGTAGTGTTTTACGTAACGATTTTTTATCGCTTGCTATTGGATTAAACATTTCGATATCACCTTTTTTAACAAAAGAATAGGTCATAACATCAGAAAAACCTTTCTGAATTAAAAAATTACGTAATTGCTGTTCAACAAAAATATTTTTATTAATTTTTGGGGTAAATATATAATTATCTAGTGATTTCGCTTTAATATTATGATATCCATAAATACGACCAATTTCTTCGATAATATCTTCAGTAATAGTTATATCCAAACGATTATACGGAACATGTACTGTATATACTCCATCATGGTAATGATTTTGATAATTTAAACGCTCTAAAATAGCATCAACATCTGATTGATTAATTGAAACACCAAGTAGTGATTGAATTTGAGTTAGACTAACCATTACAGTCGTTTGTGGCTCTTGCTTAGGATAGATATCATTTAGTTCACCTAATACTAACTCATCAGTATGCGCACAATCAGAAACAAGACGAGACACTGATTCCATAGCAATAGGAGCTAATTCTGAACTTATCCCATTCTCAAAACGCTTTGATGCATCAGTTAATATTTTCACACGTCGTGCTGTTGTTCTGGTCGTTGTTGGATTAAAGTTAGCCACCTCAAGAACAATGTTTTTTGTATTTTCGTCCACTTCTGCTTTTGTTCCACCTTTTACCCCAGCAAGTGCCAAAATACCTTCATCATCAGCAACAACCAAATCAGTCTCTAACAACTCAATAGTTTCCCCCGACAAGGTATCCATAGTTTCTCCTGCGTGAGCATTTCGAATAGTAATGTCTCCAGTAACTTTATCAGCATCAAAAGCATGCATTGGGTTTCCAGTATCGAACATTACATAATTAGTTGCATCAACAATATTATTAATAGAACGTTGACCTATTGATGCTATGCGTTCCTGTAACCACCTTGGTGAATCATGGACTGATATATTATTGATAGTCCGTGCAATATATCTATAACACTGTTCAGTGTTTGTAATGGTTACCGAAATACTATCATGAGCGTGCGAAACAGAATTATGATAATGATAACGCTCTTTTTTTAGTTCATACCCGGTAAGAGCCTTGTACTCATGTGCTATCCCGGAATACGACAAACAATCATGTGCACGATTTGGAAGTACATCAATGTCAATAACTGCATCATTATCAGTATATTCAATTCCCTCTATCTCAAAAGAATGCAGCATTAAGGTATCTGCAATAGATTGTGCGTCAGGTAATTCAGTTTCAAAATAGCTTTGCAGCCAGTTTCGTGAAATAAGCATATTATTTATTATCGTTTACATCTGAGTAAATAGCATCATGAAGTTTTAAATCTCCTTGGTACATAAGTCGAATATCTTCTACATTATATTTCATCATGGTTAATCTATCGATGCCAACACCAAAAGCGAAACCAGAATATTTTTCAGGATCGATACCAACATTACGTAATACATTCGGGTGTACCATTCCTGCCCCTAAGACCTCCATCCAGGTATCACCAAATTTCAAATCAATCTCAATACCTGGCTCAACAAAAGGAAAATATCCTGGCCTGAAACGAAATTCAATAGGTCGACCATAGTAATTATGCAAAAACGTCTCTAGTGTGCCTTTCAGGTGAGCCAACGAGATTCCTTCCCCCACAACGAGACCTTCAACTTGATAAAATTGCACTTCATGTGTTTTATCAGTCGCTTCTTGTCTAAAAACTTTCCCAGGAGCAATAATTTTTAAAGGAAGTTCTCGTCCTGACTTAATAAATTCTTCCATAAAACGAATTTGTACAGAAGATGTATGCGTACGCAAAACTTTTTTTTCTTTACCTCGAACAAAAAATGTATCCTGCATATCACGTGCTGGGTGATTTTTTGGAACGTTGAGTGCGTCAAAATTATGCCACTCATCTTCAATATGTGGACCGTCCGCAATCTCAAACCCCATATCAACAAAAATATTGCTAATAGTTCTAATTGTTTGTGAAAGTGGATGTAATTTTCCTGTATTTTTCATACTATCGAGTGTACCTGAAATAGAACTATTTATAAATATATTGACATAAATATTTATACGTGATATAAAATTAAAAACACATTAAAATTAACCATTATGAAAAAATCTGATTTTATAACAATAGGACATTGTTTTTTTATGCTTATTCTTCTTTTGTGGTTTGTAACAGGTGCGAGTGCTGTAGTTAGCACAGATCCAAACAATTGGAGTGCTGAAATATATTTAGGCACATGCCTTCTTACAATTTATATTTATAAAAAAATATTTAATAAAAAAATAAAAAAAATATTTAATGCCATAGAGCGAGCAGGAGACAAATTCGATGAAGACATAGAAACAATTACTAATTTTTTTGAGACAAAAAACAAATAAGAAGATTAAATTCACAATAAAAACCCTTAGAGATTCTTAAGGGTTTTTTATTTCAATAATTCAGTAAATAGTTCGGTAAGAATTTTAGGATTTCCTGCCCCTTTTGTTTCCTTCATTCCCATTCCTACAAAGAATTTCATTAAGGTCTCCTTTCCTGCTTTATAATCTGCAACTTGATTAGGATTTGATTCAATAATCGATTGTACAACAGCTTTTAATACCTCAGGATCATTATCTTGAATAAGCCCTTTTTCGTTTGCAATAGTTTCTGGATCTCCACCGTCTTTAATTAAGATGGCCAAAATATCTTTACCACCACGGGAATTCAAATCCCCACCGTCAACCATAGTGATAAGTTTTGCGAACATTTTAGAATCTAATGTTTTCCATATATTCTTATTGAAATCCTTGAAATCATCTGATTTTAAAATCCCAATAATATCAGACGTAATGTAGTTTGAAGCAGTCTTAATTAATTCTTTATCTTCATTAAAGTGAGATACAACTGACTCAAAGAACTGTGCCATCTCTTCATTTTGAATATACGATTCGATATCTTCTGCCTTAATTCTATATTCATTTTCATATCGAATACGTTTTGCTGGTGCTAATTCAGGTAATTCTGATTTCATTTTTTCTAAATCAAAAATTTCATGAAGATACAATTTTGGTAAATCTGGCTCTGGAAAATAACGATAATCTTTGGCGTTTTCTTTTGATCGTTGAGAGAAGGTAATTTGTTTTTGGTCATCCCACCCACGTGTTTCTTGAACTAACTCTTCTCCGTTTTCTAGTGCTTCAATCTGACGTCTAATTTCAAATTCCGTTGCTTTACCAGCAGAGGCAATTGAACCAATATTCTTAACTTCAACTTTTGTTCCCAGTGTATCTGTTTTTGAAACAGATAAATTTACCTCAATACGCATCTCCCCTTTTTCAATATTTGCATCTCCAGCATCAAGGTATCGTAATAGTAACTGTAATTCACGAGCAAAATTCATTACGTCATCACTGGTATGTAGTACTGGTTCAGTAACTAATTCCATTAGTGGCGCTCCTGCACGATTAAAATCAACCAATGAATAATCATCAAAGTGTTTTGAGGTTGCGGTATCTTCTTCTAGATGAATACGAGTTAACTCAAACCCAGCCAAGGAACCTCCAGAAACAATAGGATATTTATACTGTGATATTTGATACCCTTTTGGTATATCTGGATAAAAATAATTTTTTCTATCAAATTCAGTAAAGTTTGCAATAGTTCCATCAACAGCCAACCCAATACGGACCATATGTTCAACAGCCTTTTTATTAATAGTTGGTAGTGTTCCTGGGTGAGCTAGGTCAACAGGAGATATATTTTGATTTGGCCCTGCATGATGTGGATCATTTAATGACATTGAAAACATTTTTGTTTTTGTTTTTAAATGAGCGTGGATTTCTAATCCAATAGTTGCAGTATAACCTTTCATTTCTATATTCATGTTTTCTATTCTAAAGGATGAGTAAGAAAATACAATGTTATTTGATTTTAATAAAAAAAGTGGTATTTTGAGTAAAAAATAAATAAATAATTATGATATTGTATGCACCACAAGATTGGAAGAAAAAAAATACTCACTTTCCTATTTTGATTACCTATGAAACAGGGATACTTATAGAGAGAGAAGTGGCTAAGCAACTGCTTGAAATGTATCCTGACATTAATGACCTTTCGCAATTACACAAAGAAAAAATTTCTGCTGATCGTTATCAAATAAATCTCAGATTTGATAAGTTAGATGTAATAGCTGGTTTTTCAACTAATATCTTCATTGTTAAAAATAGTATAACCAAAGAAAAATTATATGAATTTCTTAATTGGGATATATGTCAGAAAGAAAAAAATAAACGAATACGAAAAAAACTTTCTGGAAACATATTCTTAAAACTGTTACGTACTTCCGCCTAAAGAAAAACCCAACGAGAGTTGGGTTTTAAATTATTTATTATCTAGGTATTGAGTCAGTATTGATTTAAATTCTTTTATTGAATCATCATCATATGCGGTCATAGTGTAAATATGATTGTGTCCAGTAGTCTTTTTAAAATCATCTATTATTTTTTCAAGATCATTTTTTTCAACAAGATCATTTTTGGATAACAAGATAATTTCATCTTTCTGGGTAAGAGATAGATCGTAATCTTCAAGTTCTTTTCGAATTGTCGTGTAATCATCCAGTGGGTTTTCAGAATCAAGTCCTACAACATGTACCAAAGCTTTTGTTCGCTTAATATGTCGTAAAAATTTATAACCAAGCCCTTTTCCTTCTGAAGCTCCTTTAATAATACCAGGAATATCAGCAAGAATATAACCATGCATATCACCAAGATGTGGATCAAGTGTTGTAAAATGGTACGCTGCAACTTTTGATTTTGCATTAGTGAGGGCGTTTAATAACGTTGATTTTCCGGCACTTGGCAAACCAACAAAACCAATATCAGCAAACAATCGGAGTTCTACGTTAAAATTACCTTCTTGTCCTGGTGTTCCGGGTGTCCATTCATAAGGTGTTGTGTTTGTTGAAGATTTAAAGTGAGTATTTCCTAAACCTCCACGTCCACCCTCTAAGATGAGAACCTTCTCTCCAATTTCAGCAACTTCAAATTCTTGTCCTGTTTCAGTATTAGTGAGAACCGTTCCTCGTGGAAATTTCAAAGTTAAATCATCACCATTTCGACCTTCTTTTTCATTATTACCTCCAGGTACACCATCTTCTGCTGCAAAATGTTTTTTATGAAGATAGTAGTCAAGGTAACCTAAATCAGGAACGGCTTCTATGTAAACATTTCCACCAGCACCACCATTTCCTCCTCCTGGACCTCCTTTTGGACGAAATTTTTCTTGTTTCCAGCGAACAACACCATCACCTCCATCGCCAGCTTTAATATCTAATTGTACTTCATCTATAAAAGCCATATCTACACATATAGTATTGTTTTAAGAGTATTTTGCAAGATATCTAAAATAATGTATAACTATCCTAAATATTACGTTTAATTAATTACATATGTTTTCTTATTTTAATTACCGAAACCAAACTCCAGAATTTTCTTATGCGGAAATTGAAGCCATAGATATGGCATTTAAAAATTTAACAAACTCTTAAAAACAAAAAACTCTCATCATAATGAGAGTTTTTATTTTTCAGCAAGTGCAAGTTCTGCAAGTTTCCAAGCACCTTCCTTCGATTCTGCAACTGCCATCCATACAGCATTGTGACAAAAAAGTGCATCTGAAACACCAGTAATTTCAGCAAGTTCTTCTCCTCTTTTTCCAGCCCATGCATCCGGAAGCGACTTCCTGTTTTCAAATGAACAAGCTTCTTTTCTCATGGCAAGAGCTTTCCAATTTTTATTACTCCTACATACAATAAACATAACTTCTTTATGTTTATGGAGAACCTGAATAAGCGCGCTCACTGTTACATGGTATGGGATTTCTAGAATTACTTTATTTTCTGCAGTGTCATAGATTTCTTGGATGGTATCAATCATCTCAAGACGATGAAAAGATCTATCTATCTCGCGAGATAATAATTGTTTGAAAAAGTTAACTAAATACAGAAAATTTGATAACTGCATTGAATCTTCACCGGCTTCTTTCCATGTGTTTTGATAAGCACCAATGATTCCATACATACCATAATCACACAAACCAGTATCTGATGGTTCTGTGATGCTAATACCGTTATCAATAGCATCAATTGGTTGAACAATACGTCTATCGATATCTTCAATTATGGTTTCATTATTACACAATAATGGACCATATTTTTCCCAAATAAGTCCAAATGATGCATATGGAATTCCATTAGTACGTTTTCCTGCACCACCTGGTTGATGATGATCATAACGCTCTAAATCAGAGTCGTACACACCACCCACATCAATAACATAATCTGCTGATGAAATAATTTCTTCATCTCGCGTTCGGATAATTGTATACGGTTGTTTTTTTCTGTCTAAATACAAACTTAATGTAGCACATGCAAAAATATCATCAGCATGAAATGAACCATTATGGGTTACAATAGTTTTTTTATTTTTTAAAAATCGAAACATACTTATAGTATATAGGAAAAAACACTAAATAAAAAAACAAGTATTAACTTGTTAATTTATCAAGAAGCCAATTTGCCACCGTTAGAGCTAATGCTCCCCAGAATGCAGCTATAAATGTAGATACGGTAAATCCTGTAATAAGAGATGCTACAAACCAAAACAAGAGTACATTAACCAATAAACCAAACAATCCAAAAGATAAAATGTTTAATGGTAAGGTGATAATTTTTAAAATTGGTTTAACAGCAAAATTAATTACAGCAAAGAGTACTGCTGCAATAATTGCTGCTTGTGGTTCACTAATACTAATACCCGTAATAATAGATGGGAGTACGTAATACACCACTAATCCAAGCCCAATAACTTGTAAAATAAATTTTTTCATACTTTTTAATTGTAAGACTATTAAAATTCTATTGCAAGTTTAAAATAAAAAACTTGCAAATTATGCAAGTAATTCATCAACAATAGTTTTTACATCGTTTCCATCAGCCTTTCCTTTTAATTCACCCATTAACATACCCATTACTTGCCCCTTATTTACATCTGCTCCAAGCTCTGCAATCTTTGTAGATACCATAGATCGGATTTCATCTAAGGACATCATTTCTGGTAGAAATGATTCAATAATAGCAAGCTCTGTCTTCTCGTCTTCTGCTAACTCAGGACGTCCAGCATCTTCGTATTGTTTAATTGAATCTTTTCGTTTTTTTGATTCTTTTGTTAAAACATCCATTGCCATAGTATCATCTACTGGTGTATCAGGAGATTTCCCAGCCGCAACAACAGCATTTGTCATAGCTGACATGAGTCCACGATAGGTCGTAACTGCCGCCATGTTTCGTTCTTTCATAGCTGCTTTCATATTTTCTTTCATTTGTTCTTGTAGTGTCATATGTTTCAAGTATAGATGAAATAGTTTTAGATTCAAGCTTATTTCGCTATAATGAAATCATGATGCATTCAAAACTACATATCAATCAATTTTATAGACAAACAAAGCGTGGTCATGTTTTACGTGCACTCGCTCTTGATGATGTTTCGTTCTGGGGGGCAGATCGATTAATTAGTGTAATTTTTGCCCTCTTTATTGTTTCCAATATTACTGGAGGATCAGCAACACATGTTGGAATTGCCTTAATGATACGACAACTCGTAATTGCTTTTTTGAGTGTACCTGTTGGGCGGTTGCTAGATAAACATAAGGGATACATAGATGAGGTTTATTTTTTAGCACTTTCTGGAATCCTCGCTGGAGTTGCCTATATATTCCTTGGATTCTCTACTCAGCTGTGGCAAGTATATATATTAATGGCATGTATTGGTGTTGCTCATACCTTCAACCTAGATACATGGCGAGTACTATTTTATGGACTTATTAAAAAAGGAGAGCAAGGAGAAACAACAGGGATCTACCAAACAATTATGTCAGTCACAGGTGCTCTTATTTTAGTTATTGGAGGTATCGTAGCTGATAAATACGGATATTCAACAATTATGTGGATTGGTGCAGTGATGACAATTATTGCAGGTATCATCCCATTATCTATTAAACATCTAGTCCCGAAAAAGTAACATGAAACATACTCTTATTTTTATAGATACCGAAACCACAGGAACAGGCTCTAACGATAGGCTGATTCAGGTAGGATATCGTACAACTGATGGAAATGATGTGAATGAATTTTATAGCACTAATAAGAAGATTGAAATTGGAGCTATGGCAACACATCATATCACCGAGAAAATGATTGCTAATAAGCCAAAATTTAAAGATAGTCCGATCTATTTCGAATTAAAAGAACGATTCAAAAAAAACCATGTATTTGTTGCTCATAATGCAAAATTTGATGTTGCAATGATTGAACGTGAAGGATTACATGTTGGCCCTGTTATTGATACCTTAAAAATTGCACGTATTCTTGATCCAAATGAAAAGATTGAATCATACGCACTACAATATCTACGTTATTTATTAGGAATTGAAGTTGAAGCGGTTGCGCATGACGCATGGGGAGATATTCTTGTTTTGGAACAATTATTCTATCGACTATTAAAAAAAATAATGGACGAAAAAAATATTTCACAAGATGAAGCTATTGATTGGATGATAGATGAATCAAAAAAACCAACATTATTCCGAAGTATTCGTTTTGGTAAACATGCAGGTAAAAAGTTTACAGATATAGCAAATGAAGATCCTGGGTACCTACGTTGGTTATTAGGACAAAAGGAACAAGAAGAAGAAATTGATGAGGATTGGGTATACACTTTGAAACATTATTTGCATCTCAATTAAAATTTAATATACCTGTCATTGTGAGACACGAAGCAATCTTTATAAATAAACCTTATGTAGGTTTGGAAAAGGACGGTCACGAAGCGACTGTCCTTTTCCATTTAAACTTCATTTAAAAACTTGACAATGTAATAATAATTTGCTATTATATATTCAAATCTGTTTTTAAGGTTAGTTTTGTTTAGAATTTTTTATAAATAAAACTAACCTTAAAAACAATCAAAAAATGAAAAATTTAATAAAATTAGTACTTGCTTGTATTTTTATCTCTTTTATTTCTTGTAAAGAAAAACCTGGACATAATCCGAATTCTGGAATAGAACCACAAACAATTTATATTTATGGTTTAGGTGAAGACGGTGAAATCACTATATTTAAACATGGTTGGAATGATAGTATTTGTAAAAAAAACGCGGATTTACTTTTTAATGAAATTTTAAAAAATTATCAAGAAAAAGAATTTAATCATAATCCACCAAGTGATTCAATAATTAAGGTTGATATTGATGGTGATAGTGATTTAGATATTATTGAAATAGGAATATCTCATAACCTACAGGATTAATAGTAAAAAACTAAATAGATTGCCTTGAATATTTATTCAAGGTTTTTCTTTTACAAAAATCTCCATGTTATAATAACTTCATGACAACTATGTTACTTATTTTAGGGATTGCTATTGTTGGTTTGTTGATTTTTCTTATTATCGAAACACGAAAAAATCGCAAACCAACAGAAGATTCAAACGCAATGCAAATGTTATTACAGCAGATGAATGATTTACGTTCAAATATGGATGAAAAAATTTCTGGATCAAACCGTGATATGTCACGTGCGGTACAAAATCAATTTTCAGAGTCACAAAAACTCATTCAAAATATCAACAAACAAATGTCTGAAAATTTATTACATGTAGCGCGCGAAATAACCGAGACCAAGGAAACAAACAAACAAGTTTTTGAATTAGCAGGTCAATTGTCTGATTTGGAAAAAGTTCTTAAAAATCAAAAAACACGCGGTAATCTAGGCGAAATGGGATTAGAACTGATTCTTTCAAACATTCTAGCACCAACAAATTACCAGATGCAATATCTCTTTGCTGATGGGAAACAAGTCGATGCAATTATTAAAACTGAGCAAGATAAGTTTATTCCTGTTGATGCTAAATTCTCGCTAGATAATTATCGTAGACTCGTTGACGAAACTGATGATGAAAAACGTACTGAATTAGAAAAAGCATTCAAAACAGACTTGAAAAAACGTATTGATGAAACGGCTCAATACATTCGCCCTGATGAAGGAACACTTCCCTTTGCATTTATGTTTATTCCTGCGGAAGGAATCTATTATGATTTGTTAGTAAACGAAGTTGGGGCAGTCAAGGCAAATACGCGAAACCTTATTGATTACGCCTACCACGATAAAAAAGTTATTATTGTTTCACCAACAACTTTTTCTGCATATTTACAGTCAGTACTCTATGGATTCAAGGCATTCCAGATTGAAAAATCTGCAGTAGAAATTCAAAAGAATGTCCAAAAATTAGGACGGCATTTATCTGCATACAACGAAGTATTCAACAAAATAGGAAACACCCTCGGAACAACGGTTAATCATTACAACCGAGCAACCAAAGAATTAGGAAAAATTGATAAAGATATAACTAAAATAACAGGAGAATCTCCAGAACTAGAAACAAACCTATTAGACAAACCAAGTAAAGAATAGAAAACACCTCATTAAAGGTGTTTTTGACTTATTAAATAAAAAATGTTACTATAATCATTAAGTAACATATAACAATTTAAAAACTAACCTTTATGATGACAACAACAGTATCCCTTGTCGCTCTTTTTATTATTTTATCTCTTCCTGTGTCTATTTTAATTAGAAAAAAAATTCAGCTGAAAAATGAAAAATATCTGGAAAAACTTCCAGACTTACGAGATATTCGACACACCATTGATGGTGAATGGGATTTAATTAAGGAAAAAAAGATTAATGGTTGGCATGTTTATACAATAGAAATAGACTTGCAAAAACCTGGCTCATTAATCGTTTCTGAAACAAAAACATTTAAAACAAAACAAAGGCTCATACCAGAAGTTTTGTACTAACATTAAAAACCACTCCATAAAGGAGTGGCATTTTTTATATATTAAGTAATTGTTCAAGGTAATCACGTTTATTTGATAATCGTGGAACCTTATGTTGTCCACCTAATTTACCTCTTTGCTCCATCCATTTTATAAATGTTCCTTTTGGTACAAAATTCAGTTTTAATTCCTGTAGCGCAATATCTCCTTGTCGTTTTGCTGCGTAATCAGAATTTATTGTTTGTAACTCCTTATCAAGAGCAGCTGTAAAACTTACTATATCAATGGGCTCTTTACCAAATTCAACAACCCATTCATGTCCTCCCTTCCCTTTATCGTTCATGAATATTGGTCCAGCTGTATAGTGATCAATAATACAATCAAATGTATTTGAAACTTTAGCTATGGCTTCGTCCGTATTTCCCACCATAAGCTCTTCTCCAAAAACATTAATGAAATGTTTTGTTCTTCCGGAAATTTTAATACGATAGGGATCAACACTCGTGAATTGAATAGTATCTCCAATATCATACCGCCACAATCCTGCATTTGTTGTGATTATCATCGCATAATCAATACCTACAGTAACATCTTTTAGAGTTATGGCTTGTGCGTTATTTTTTCCGTATTCATCCATTGGAATAAATTCATAGAAAATCCCATGATCAGTTAATAACACCATTTCTCCTTTTTTATGCATATCGTCTTGAATAGCAAAAAAACCTTCTGATGCATTGTATACTTCTAAATATTTCATATCAGAAAAAGGTAATAATTTTTTAAAGATAGCCTGATACGGACCAAAAGCGACAGCTCCATGGATAAATAATTCTATATTCGGCCAGATATCTCGTAGAGTAGTATAAGGATGTTGTTTTTGCATTTCATCAAAAAGACTTACAAACCACGTTGGAACACCAGATAAATGTGTTATGTTTTTCCCAATAGTATCTTGTATCATTGCTGGTATTTTATGTTTCCATTCTGACATAAGAGCAACATCTATTGATGGTTCACGATATTTTTCAGCCCACGAAGGTAATTCAGATGTAATAATAGCTGAAATATCTCCAATTTTTGAACCGTATTCATTTTTTATAAAACTCCCAGAAAGAGAAAAAACAGCACCATTATTTTTAAATAAATCACTTTCAGGATAATTATCAAAAAAAATAGTATAAATATCTCTTCCTGCCTTATAATTCCCTTTGTATAAAGAATCATGAGATACAGGAATGTATTTACTAGTATCACCTGTAGTTCCTGATGATTTTGAAAAAGAAGAGATAACTCCTGGCCATAAAACATCAGGCTTTCCTTCTATCATTTCTTGAATGTATTTCTTAATATCATTGTATTCAAATATTGGAACCATATTTTGATAATCTTCAAAAGAATTAATAGCAGAAAAATTATACATGCTACCAAATTTTGTATGTTGAGCCTTATTAAGTAAGTCAAAAAAAATAAATTCTTGCGAGGCACAAGCATTTTTTTTCCAAGAATCAACCTTATATTTTCTAATTTGAAAATATTTTTTCATTGATGTTTCAATGATAGTATTCATAGTTCTATCCTATCATGTAGTTATTCATACTCAAGATACTTGATTTATTTTAAAAATATGTGAAAATAAATACAAATCAATAAATCTTAAAGATTATGAAAAAATTAATATTACTATTATTTTCTTTCTTGTTTCTTGTCTCTTGTGGTAGAAATACCTATGAAGTAATCAATAGAACAAGTGCTGTTTTAGACGCTACGACATATGCCTTAAATGGTAACAGATACTATACTGGATACTACAGAACAAGCGGATATTATAGACCTACGATACAGAGGAGATATCCATACAATCAATATTACAATAGAGTGCCTCAACATGTTAGGTATACGTCACTACATGATGGGAATGTCTATTGCAGGTCGTACTGTCCAGGTATCACTGCTCATTTTTTTGAACCAGTACAGATACACCAAGAACAAAACTTTTTTGTAGAGTATGTTTATAATAATCGATCTTATTTCTACCCAACATATTGGGATGGTCATACGTATAAAACAAATTTTTCAAGAATAGCTAGAATAGAAAATAGAAGCCAAGTGAGTGTTCAAGCAACCCACTACCACAAACCATTCTTCTATAGAAGAAGTAGACAGATACAGAACTCCTGTAATCACTACTGTAGATAATAATAAAAACGACTTAATAAACTTAAGTCGTTTTATTTTTTCATCATTTTTAAAAATACATCATGAGAAATATTAACTTTCCCCATAGCTGCCATTTTCTTTTTTCCCTTCTTTTGTTTTTCTCGTAATTTCATTTTTCGTGTGATATCTCCACCATATAATTTTGCTGTTACATCTTTTTTCATAGCCGAGAGTTTACGCGAAGCAACAATTTTCCCGAGAACTTTTGCTTGAATTTTTACCACAAACATTTGACGTGGCAGTGCCTTATAGAGTTTTTCTACTGTTTCATCTGCTTCTTGATCAGCCCGTCTTGTTGAAACAATACGAGAGAATGCAGCTACTGGTTCTTCGGCAACAAGCACATCTAACCGTGTAACATCAGCGCTGCGCATTTCATTTATTTCGTAGGAAATAGATGCATAACCAGATGATACTGATTTAAGTGCATCAAAAAAATTCCGCATAAGTTCTCGGAGTGGCATATGGACAATAATTTGCGTTCGACCATCTCCAAAAGTGATAGTCTCTCCTGTTTCTCCTTCATGTTCATAGAGTAACTGCATAATATTACCTAAATATTCTGAAGGAGAAATAATTTTCATTTCAACCCATGGTTCTTCTATCATTGCCACGTCACCATGATCTGGAAATAGTGCAGCAGAATAAACAGTAACCATATCTCCATTTTTCTTCATCACTTCATAAGTAACTGATGGAGACGTAACGATGAGATCTAAGTTAAATTCCCTACGCAACCTTTCTGAAATAATTTCTAAATGGAGCATACCAAGACACCCAACACGAAAACCACGACCTAGTGTCCCAGACACCTCTTCTTCAAAAGATAAAGATGAATCAGATAATTGCAATCTACCAAGTGCTGTTTTTAATAGTTCAAAATCATCAGTCGATTCTGGGTATACTGAAGCCCACACGACAGGTGTTGGTTCCATGTACCCAGACAGTGTTTCCAGTTGATTTTTAAAGAGTGTTACCGTATCACCAACCTGTGCCACTTTTGCCTCTTTGATTCCGGTAACAACATACCCAATTTCTCCAGCAGAAATACAATCGGTTGACTGTGCGTCAGGTTTAAATACCCCAACATCGAGTGCAAAGAATTTCTTTTTTGAGGTTCCAAAAATCATCTGATCGCCTTTTTTTATTTGACCATCCATGAGACGTACATAGATAATGACACCCTTGTGGTTTGAATATTCAAAATCAAACACGAGACCACGAGAACTTGTTGTGTCTGCAATAATCTCTGTTGGCGGTTCAACTTGCTCTATAATCCTTTCGATAAGTTCTGGAACACCTTCACCTGTTTTACCTGAAACGAGCAGTATGTCATCAGGATCAATATCAAGTAAGTTCATTACTTCTTCTTTAATTTCTTCAACGCGAGCAAGTGGAGAATCAACCTTTGAAAGAGCTGGAATAATTTTTAATCCAGCTTTTTTTGCCATTTCTAAGGTTGTAAATGTTTGTGCTTGCACTCCTTGAGTTGCATCAACAAGAAGAATTGAGCCTTCTACCGCTTTGAGTGCACGAGAAACTTCATATGAAAAATCAATATGACCAGGAGTATCAATAAGGTTAAGAATATAGTTTTGATTATTATACCCATATTCCATACGGACTGGTTGCATTTTAATGGTGATACCGCGCTCTTGTTCTAATTCCATCGTATCAAGCATTTGATCACGCATTTTACGTTCTGGAATTGTATGAGTCACTTCCAACATGCGATCAGCAAGTGTTGATTTACCATGATCAATATGAGCAATAATAGAAAAATTTCTAATGTGAGATAAATTCATGATTTGTATTCTAACAGAAAGGTAAAAAGTATAAAGAAAATATATAAAATATAAAACGTCGAATATTCGACGTTTTATTTCTTATCCTAAAATAGGACAATTCTTAAATTTTTCATCAACCTCTAAACTAATAAGATTACCAATTGCTTGTAAAACTTGTTTTTGTTCAAATCCAGAAGTATTCTCTAAAATTTCTGAAATTTCTTTTTGAGTGTAGTTCATACTTTATAAAATTTTATTTGTAAAATATTTTAATACAAAGTAAACAAAATGCAATTTTCTAAATAGATAACTTTACAATTTTATTAAAATCAGTATATTAAAATAATATGAAATGGTTTACTGAAACAATTATTACACTTACACCACTATCACTTGCAATACTTCTGGTAGCAGCAATGTGTTTAGGTTGGGTGATTTATGGACTACGAGGTTATAAATATTGGTGGCGACGATTCCATCGATACAAAACAGTTCCATCACGTAAGCAATTAAAACGAAATTATGGATATGTAGAGTATGTTCCTGAAGTAATAAATCATGTAGTACCTGTTGCACCACAACCAGTAAAACGTGCACCACAGATTATTACAAAACAACCAGTTACGTATAATACTGAACAAGTACCAATGGAGAAACCATCAACATATTCAACAAAAGATGATTTACAAGTCATTGAAGGAATTGGTCCTAAAATTGAAGATATTCTTAATATGAATGGAATCTATACATGGCAAGAATTATCACAAACACCAGTTGATAATATAAAGGTTATGCTAGAGCGTTCAGGGAAACAATTTCAAATGCACGAACCAAAAACGTGGCCAGAGCAAGCACATATGGCATATACCGGACAATGGGATGAACTAAAGGCTTATCAAGACTTTCTTCATAAGGGAAAATAAAAACAGCATTATTGCTGTTTTTTACATATCTTCATATGAACTAATTGATGTCTTCCATATTTTTTTACGAAGTGCACGAATTAACAGTCGTATTTCTTCATTCCTTATAAAATAAAGAACAAAAAAACCAATAATAAGGGCAACACAACCCGATACAAATCCATGACCAAATACTCCAAACACTGTCTCTTGGCTAAAGAGTGGATCGGTTAACTGTAACATACTATAGGCAATGACACCCATTAATATGGATGTAGAAAAAGATTGCCAAAAAGATTTTTTAATTCCATATCCACCAACATATTTGAAGTCTTTTTTGAAAACAAATAGTAGAAGTCCTAAGTTAATAAACATACCAACAGAATACGCCAGAGAGAGCATAATCACATTTGAACCAGAAACACCCTTAATTCTCAAAAGACTTTCAAAGAAATCTTGTATTCCAGGAATATCAGCATACAAATATATAAACAAATACGCACAACCTATAGTTACAGCTGATGAACCTAATGTAATCCAAAGAGGTTTCCACGTCCTTCCTGAAGCATAATATGCACGGATAAGTAGTAGAATAATACTTTGAGCTATTACGGAAATAATAAATAGAGCAAGTGAAGCAGCTGTCAAACGAGTATCTGACCAATCAAAGTTTCCTGTACCGAGAATAACACGAACAATTTGTGCTCTTAATACAACAAAAAGTGAAATAACTGGTAGTGACCAAAATACAATCTGACGAATAGGGACCATAACATGTGCCATAAACTCTTCAAAATTTTCTTTATTAAAATACTCAACAAGTACGGGAAAAGCAGCAACTGAATATGATACCCCTATGATAGCTAAGGGTACAGATTGTAAGTTGTAAGAGAGATTAAATACAGAGATAGTTCCCGAAGCTAAGGTAGAGGCAATTGATACAAAAACAAGGAATACAATTTTAGACATTGAAAGTGTTATTGTTCGTGGTAATGAATGACCAACAACAACCCCAACATGAGACCAATCAATATTTCTTGTCAAAGAAGGTCGTAACCCTTGGCCTATTACAACAGGTAGTTGAATACCCATGTGCATCAATGCCCCTAGAATAACACCATACCCTAACCCTTCAATTCCAAATATAGGATATAAAACCACGATACCTAAAATAATTCCAATATTATAAAAAACAGGTGCAATTGCATATACAAAAAATTTCTTAAATGACTGAGTGATAGTTGCAAAAAGATTCGAAACTCCAAGAATAATTGGAGACAACAACATAATACGAGAAAGTATAATAGTCTGATCTAATTCTTCTGAAGAAAAACCAGAAAAAAGCTGTACAACGATATGAGGCATCAATATCCATGCAAGTAACGCAAGTATACTAATACTCAAAAAAAAGACAGTAAATATTTCGTTCAAAAAACGCTTTCCTTCTTTGTGGGATTTTCCTAGTTGCGTTTTTAAAAAAGGCATAAGTATTGATACTGATACCAAAGCCGCTCCAAAGGTAAATAAAAGATCGGGAATACGAAACGCAGCATAATAAATATCAAGCGTTGTTCCAGCACCAATATGTCCAGCTAAAAATCTATCACGAAAAATACCCAAAACCTGTGAAAGTAAGGTAAAAAAACCAAGCACCAAAGCGGCTTCAGAAATTTTAGAAAATTCCCGATTAAAGAGTTTCATAATACGTTCCATATAAACTGTACCTAGTGTACACGAAGCTTGTTCGTAAATCAAAAAAACCAGAAATTTCTGGTTTTTAGCATACTATTGGTAGTATGTTTGTGTTATTGGATGTGGTTTATCAATACCGAATTCACCAACACCAAGAATAAATACTGCTGAGAGTATACCAAAGAGTGTTACGTGTGATGTAACATCTTCCCCAAAATAGAAAAATGACATTGAGAGAATAAAGAGCGCTACAACTGAAGCTAAACGTGTTTTCCAACCGAGAATAAGTACGATACCGACAATCAATTCAATAATACCAGCTGAGAAAGCCCACATCATAGAAGAAACAGGAATCACATTAACGAGCCCAGTATTTTCAGCAACGAGAGCAGCAAGTTCAGGAGTGAGTATTTTTTCTACTATTGCTAAGTATGCCATCCCAATTCCAATTCCAACACGCAAAATAGTTGGTAAATACTTTCGCAACTTTTTGATATGAATGTGAAGAATATTAGGAATACCCACAATATCATCAACTCCTGGTCTTCTACTGTCTAGTACAAAAATTGATAAGATGAGTGCCAAAATATCAAATGAACCAATGAGGTAAATATCTTGAGTAAGTGCAAAAATAAACAACAAGAGTGCAACCAGTGCAGAAAGACTTGTTAAGAATCCAGCCATTAAAAAGAAACCAATAACAAGCTGAAGAAGATTCATCCATTCAGCTGGAGTCTCTAAAACTGGAGAAATAAGGAAATTCGTTGTCGCTCCACCAATAAGAATAATACCTAAAGAGAGACGTGTAATCCAAGGAATAAATGCAGTGTATGACTCGCCTACATGTGCCATGCGTTCTGCCCATTTATGGAAAAATTTATTATGATCTAAAAACCAATATAGTAATACTACTCCAATAAGGGTAGCAATTATCATTACGATATATTTAGGTTCTTTGAGTGGTGACAAAAAAAGCTCAAAATTAATATCACTATATCGTAATTGCTCTTCTGTTGTTGCGATATAGCGAACATGTGCAAATGTTTTAATAGGCAAGGTTAATAAGGTTGTAAGTATAATAAATATTTTTTTCATAGTTTTTTAAAATAACGGAGTAATAAATTCAATTGAATTATCATTAATTGACCATTCTGCGTGATTATTTGCATTCAAGGTAACACGTAAGGTATTACTTGTATCAAGAATATGGTGGTCATCAATATGAAACCAATCCCCATAGACACGCGCTATCTTTTCATTATTGATATAAATATGAGCATGACCTTGGTTATCAACTGGATCAGTATTTACCGCTTCTGGTTTCCATTCAAAATTTTTAGTAATGATATGAACATTATATCCTGAAGTTGTATCTTTATATACCTCAACATCTAACTCTGGGATAACATCTCCAACATTTATTCTTTCATGTTGATGATTCATCTCCATATGTTCACCATGTATTATTTCAGATTCAACTATCTTTTTATTATTTGATATCTCATCTAGGGTAATAAATACTAAATAGCCTAAACAAAAACCTAATACAAGTGCATACACTGTTACTTTTTTCATACAAAGATTATATCAAATATAGATAATATTTCATGTATGAACTTTATTCTTTGTCTTTTGGTATACCCCACATCCATTTTGGTTTTTCTCCTTTTTTATAGACAATAATTAAAAAAATCAGTGTCACAAAAATAAGACCTAAAATGCTAACAATAGGGGTTTTCTCTGAAGAAATATTTTCAATTGATACAGCGCAGAAGATGACAATTCCAACATATAGAAAGGTTACCAAAAAGCCTTGCCATGTTGCTGGTGTCCATCCCCATCCATACACCTTTCTTTTAAACCAATATTTCTGAGGGTTATTTTTTAAGTATGCAATATATTTTTTCATATAGTTAAGTATATCAAAGTAGAACTTAAATTAATAAAAAAGAGCTTGAATAAACTTCAAGCTCTAAAGGTGTCTATTAATTTTTATTTGTATTGGTAAAAAAACCTTTTTTTGTATTATGGTCATATTCACCAGCTATTTTTTCCTTGGTTCTGTGATTGATACCAGTGAAATTCCATTGGCAAGATGAACCATCTTTTGCTTGGAGGCCAATAATATTTATTCTTAGTCCTGAACTTGGTATTATTCTTTTTGCCCTTTTGCTCTCGAAAGGTTTAATTTCACCATAATGAACATTAAAAGTTAAAACCTTGTTATCGAATAACCCAAACATTAAATCTGATTTACCCGGTCCGTTTAAAATGTGATGTTGTACTGACATAACGTTAGTAATTTAATTGTTGTATTGGCATTATTGCCGAAATAATATAATAGGTATAACACCTATCTTTTTATTATTATAAATAATATAATTTAAAATGTCAATATTTAAAAAATCACCTATTGTATAGGTGATTTTAATCTTAAAAGATTTGTATTCAATTTTAAGCAGCTATTACAGTTTCTTTTTCTGTATGAAAATTTTGAATCAAGCTATCAAGTAAATCACTTGCTTGTTCATTAATAACTGACCAAATACTTTTTGAAATAAGTTCAACTTTTTCTTGCTCATATTTACTCTTATTCGAAAGCCAAAATGATGCTGGTTTTGTCCAAATACCGAAAGTATTACCTAAGTAAATATCATTAGCAGTCACCTTCTGACCAGATTTTGATCGGTTAACTCCATAGTTATCATGAGTGTTATTTTTGAAAAAACTTTTTATGATTTGAATTTTCTTTTTATTCAAACCAAAGAAATTTCTTTTTTCTAATCTCTCAAGATATGTCTTACCTAAATGATCAGTGTTTTCAATAGTCTCTAATAACTGATAATAAGTCACTAAGGCTTGTACCTTGTTTGAAGTATTTTCAATTTTTTGGATTTCTTTATTAATTTTTTGAATAAATGAATCTAAAGCTTTGTTTTTCATGGTTATATATTAAATTAATGTTATGTTCTTAATATATTATATATAAAATATAATGTATTGTCAATAGATATACTTTTTTGATATACTTCATTATATGAAAATAATATTTTCTCCTTCAAAATCACAAATAAAAAACGGAACAAACTCCCTACTAAAGACAACTTCAATATTATTCCCAAATAAGATAAAGATATTAAAAGAAAAAATACTCACGCTTTCTTTAGATAAAATTCAATCTCTATTTAAACTTTCACCCAAGGAATCTCTTGAATTAAGAGAAAATTATAAAAACCAAAAAACAAAGAAATTACCTGCAATTGAATTATTTTCAGGTACTTCTTTTAAAGAATTAAAAATAGAAGATTACAGCACTCATCAGTTAGAATATATGGAAAATAATCTCCGCATACTCTCTGCCTTGTATGGTGTTTTATACCCTTCAAGTCTTATAAGCTCTTATAGACTTGATATGAATAATAATATTTTAAAAGATACAAAATATAAAAATTTATATAATTTTTGGTTTGATGAAATCACAGAGTACTTTATAGATGAAACAATAATTATTAATCTTGCATCAAAAGAGTATTCAAAATTGATTAAGTGGATTGATATAAAAAAAATTATCAATATCCATTTTTTAGTTATAAAAGATGGAATAGAAAAAACAGTGTCAGTTATTTCAAAGCAACAACGAGGAAAAATCCTTAACTACATAATTAAAAACGAAATTAGTAGACCTGAAGATATAAAAAAATATTCATTAGATGGTTTTATTTTTAACCCAAAAAGATCAGACAAGAATAATTACTACTTTATACAAAGTAGTAATTATTAAAAAAATTGATTAAAAAAACAATAAGAATATAATATTTACAGTATGACATATAACTTACACCCAATCATAGTTCACTTCCCTATTGCGCTATTATTCTTTTATTCGTTTATTAAAATACTTCCAGTTCAACGATGGTTTCAAAAAACCTCTTGGAAATCAATAGAAAGATTTTTACTTCTTATTGGTACCTTGGGTATTTTTATTGCTAAAGCAAGTGGAGAAACTGCTGAACATATAACACAACCAAATCATGAATTAGTGCATATGCATGAATTCTTTGCTAATACTGTAACTGTATTCTATGTAGCACTTGTTATCATTGAATTTCTACCTACAGTTAACTTTTTTTTAAAAAAGAAAAAATTAATTCCTGTAACAGTAATACAAAAATTAGATAGTATTTCATTAAAAATTAAAAATAAATGGTTAGTTATAATTCTTTCTATTTTAGGATTGTTAGCCCTCTTTATAACAGGTCTCCTTGGAGGAGTCATGACTCACGGACCTACCGCAGACCCTATTGCTCCTTTTGTATTAAATATTTTAGGTTTGTAAAATATTAAAAAATCACCTTACAAAATAAAGTGATTTTTTAATGCTGGCCGTTTGGGATGGTATTCGAACTTATTTTAGTCTTTCTTCTTATTAACTTTTTTGGATAGTGTAATTTCTTTTACTTCTATCTGATCTAAATTTTGTGAAATATTTCTAAGATTTTTTTTGGAGATGTCTTAAACAAATCCAGTAAATCAAAATTGGTTTTTTCTATTACTTCATCAATCATCCAATAACCTAAGCTATACCCATACCAATTTGGTAAATCCTCTGTCCCAAAAAAATACGACAGATATAAACTTAAATTATTTTCATCTATAAACAAATTTAATCTTTCATTTTGAATACTTTTTAATTCTTTAAGTGCTTTCTTTTTAACGAATACTTTTGACCAAGGGGCTATATTTCCCCCTATAACATACACCCTAAAATGTTCAGCCAAACCCTCATTTACTATTCCATCCAGTATTGAGTTCCATTCATACCTTGAAGTATATAGAAGATGTGCATACTCATGCGGGATTGTTTCCCTTAGAGACTTTCTCCAATTTGGGTTATTCATATCAATAAATATATATAAAAATTTATTTTCAATTGGAAATGCATTTACACCATCAAGTTCTTTACTTGTTTTTTCATTACAAAAAGGAAGAATGAATATCGTAATATCATTTTTAATAGGAGAAATATTAAAAGAATCTTGAAATACTACCTTCATAATATCTGAAATTTCATTTAAGTATGGAGTGATATCTATTAATTTCTCGGGACTAGTGTTTCCAAAAATTCTACGTTCAAGATCAGTTTTAAACTTCTCTTCGTTTAAATAATCTCCTAAGCTAAAGTTAGGATTTTCTTTTATTTGATTCAAAAAATAATTTACTATTCCTTTCTTATCAAGAGAAACAGAATATTTCATGTAGTTGTAATCAATTTTAATCTTTTTATCAAGATTTATGGCTTCTCTCATACATAAAGTATACCAGACTAAGATAATTCTCGAACCAAAAATCACCTTACAAAATAAGGTGATTTTTACTAGCTGACCGTTTGGGATGATGTTCGAACTTATATAGTAAAAAACCCAAGATAAATCTTGGGTTTTAATAATCCTAATTACATTTGTTATTAATTAACTAAACCTTCACACCAACCAGAAACCACCATAGTCAGATAAAAATAGTTACCACCACTAACACTATCACCGTCTGAATTAGTTATTGTGTAGCTATACATTCCCCAACCTTCATAAAAAATTTCTAAAGTATTTCCATTACTAGTTGTAGCCGAACAAACCGAACTAGACTTTGCTAGTAAATCAGTAGAAAACTCTATTTCGAGTTGGCTAATTAATTTTTCCTTATCTTTTTTCGAAATAGGGGTCTCAGCAATATTTTGCAGTTTTGTATTTATCGCTTTAGCTTCAGTTTCTAAGATTGTTTCTGAAGTAACTGAGTCAACTGAACAAGATGAAACTATCATCAACAATCCAAGTAGCAACATGAAATTTTTTTTCATTTTTTAAAATTTAATTTATTATACTGAATTTATAGGGTCAGCTTTAACCTTAATTTAATACAATAGTAGTTTTTTATACTTTTTTGTCAATACATTATTTATTTGGAATAATTGTCAAACCAAAAATTACCTTAGTTCATAAGGTAATTTTTTTAAAGGTTCCTAGCTGGCCGTTTGGGATGATGTTCGAACTTATTATTTTAAAAAGGATTAGATGAACTCTAATCCTTTTACTATTTGTGGTTTAAATTATAAAGCAATTTCCCAATCTAAATTATTTAAGCGAAGAAGTTCTTCCATTTCTTTAAGTGTACCATTACCTAAGTTTCTCAAGCGTTTAAAATTAGTCTTACCCAACTTGAGAACATCTCCCAGACTATAAAGTTCAGCTTCTTTTAGGATATTTAATAATCTTGTTGATGGATCCATATCAACTATTAACTTACTTAATCTTAATTCCATATCATAATCTGATTTAAAATCAGTTACAATATATAACTTTTTGATATCTTTATTAATAACATTGTTAACAACTTCTGAAACAGAATTAATTATATGGGAATTAATTGTTTCTTTTGGAACTTCAAGTTCAGTAACCTCAAAAACAGTATCATTAACTCTTGGTTCCTCAACAAGTAAAAATCTACCAGCTTGATTTTGTACTAAGAAAATTTTTATTTTTTTCATTTTTAAGTATTATTTTTTATTCATTTAATCATTAATACTTAATTCAGTCAATATATAACCTGTATAGGGTTCAAAATAAAAAACACTATATTTATATAGTGTTTTTTAGTAAATAGTATGTTGCTGGTCGTTTGGGATGATGTTCGAACTTTTCTAAAAGAAAAAGACCTAATAAAATTAAGCCTTTTGAAATTTAATTGTTTATAGAGAATGAAAAAATTCTCAAGTTTGGATTCCATAACTTATTGATTATCAATATATTTAATATATGGTTTCTCATCATCAAACAAATGCACAATTTTAAATCTGTCTTCTATTGAGTAACCTAAATCGTGTAAAAATTTTGTCGTAACAAGATCTCTAACACCACCTTCAATTTCATAGTAGTCAATAAAAATTGTATCACTTGCAACCTTAACTGGTATTGACCAAACATACATATTGGTTTCGCCCTCTCTTTTTGGCTTAGCTGTCCATTCTAAATCAAATACGACTTCGCCTTTTAATTGTTTTGGATTCGATCTTGTATCAAGACTAATTATAATAATTAATAGCGACCCAAAAGCTAAAAGAAAAAGCGTTAGAAAAAAGATGAATTTTTTAGTGTTCATTTGTTTAAAATTTAAAGTTATTTTGATTTAATTATAAACAAAAATATATAAAAGTCAATATCTATTATCCATCCACCTAATCTATTCTTAATATGAAAACCAATCTCTATTTACGAAAATTTACCGATACTGAAAATAAGCAAATGCTATCTTTAGAAGCTCAATACGATAAGCTTTAAACTTAGAGAAAAGCGTTTAAATTCTTTAATTTACAATATAAAAAGCCGTACGATGTTATCGCACAAGCCTCTTATACAGAGCTGTGTCCTGAACTGCTGGCCGTCTGGGATGATGTTCGAACCTATTACAATAAAAAATAATCTATAAAATTATTCACTTACTCAACCTTTAAGTGATACAAATTTTCAATTTTTACCCTAGAGCTTGGGTCCAAGCACTCCATTTTCTTCTCTTGATGTATTCTATTTAATTCACTATTTTTATTTGAAGGTAGACACTCTCCTTCACCCATACCTATGGTATACCAATCCTCTCCTAATTTAAAAATAGAAAAAATCTCTTGGATACATCTTTCCTCTTTTAAGGTTTCAATAGCCTCTTTTTGATATTTCTTTTTAATAAGACTACACCACTCCCTCCAAACCAGCTCCTTACCCTCTTTAATTTTAATAACAACGCCTTTCATATTTATGTATTATACATAAACTATGTCAAGTATACAAACAGTAAAATCTACAATAAAATTAAATCAAGAGTTTAATATTTAAAATTTAATATCATGAAAAAACTTATAGATACGGTTATTATAGAAAAATTATCAAAATTTCACCTTGAAAAGGTTATGCAAATTGATAATGAAGATTTTACAGGGGTAAAAAGAGAGGTAAAAAAACTTTTTGCAAAACAAGGAAAAAAAGTTACTGAGAAATTTTTAAATGAAGGGGTGCTGGCACTAAAACAATATTATTTAGTTCCAGTTATTGACCCAAAAAACATGCACGCTATTAGTGATTCAGCAGATCCGTTCTGGCACGCTCATATAATTCACACAAAACAGTATACTAAATTTTGTGAGGATGTTTTTGGTGAGTACATACACCATGAGCCACTAGACCATGCAATAAATCAAGATGTTGATGATGTTAGAGATTTATATCACTACACAGCAGATATGATGAATGACTATTTTACTTATGTAAATAAGGATTTTTATCCGAGTAAAATGCCAGACTTACGATTAATTTGTTATCACTATAGAATCATTAACCCTAAGATTTATAACAAAGGGTTAATTCCTATAAATCAAAAATTAAAGGACATAGCAACTCGTCAAGAGAGAAAAAGTGCTTAATACGAAATCACCCATTTGGGTGATTTTTTTTGTTGCTGGCCGTTTGGGATGATGTTCGAACTTTTGTAAACAAAAAGACTAATTAAAAATTAATCTTTTCTTAACACTATACTTTTGAAACGTTTACTGCTGATTGCCCTTTTGGAGCATCTACAATTTCAAATTCTAAAGTATCTCCTGTTTGTAAATCATTAAAGTCTACGTTCTGTAATTCATTTGAATGAAAGAAAAGATCATTATCTCTTCCTTTAATTTCAATGAATCCAAAACCTTTATCCATAATGGTTTTAATAGTTCCTTTTTGCATTTTAAAAAAATAATTAACTGCGAATAAACCCAAAAATAATTTAATCGCGAACCGTTGCCTCTTCTTAAAATACGTTTGATATGTGTATCATAGTTTAATTAGAATCTAAGTCAATTAAAATCTTATTTTTTATTTGCTGGCCGTTTGGGATGATGTTCGAACTTATTTAATAAATATAATCTAATTCTTTTTGATTTTTTTCTAAATCCTTAAGATTAAACTTAACAACTTTTTGACCTGAAAATTCTTCTGTATCATCAGCATATAAATCAAACAAAGGTTTAACAATAACATAGACCTCATTCTTGGTATTTATATACACCTTCTCAAAATCAATACCGTATACTTGGATCACATAATTTTTTCCATCAGTAAGATCAGCTAATTGATAAAGAACTAAATCAAAATCAAAACCTACACCTGAACCATGCACCCAATCATTCCCCTTTTTATCTTTAAAAAGATAGCTATTCGAACTCAAGATTTGTAAATCTTTAGGCTTATTTTGAGAAAGGAAATGATTATTTTGATTTAAAGGGTGAAATATTTGTGTCTTCTTGATTTCATTTAATTCCTCCAATACAATTTCCACTCCATTTACCTGATGAATCAATTCATCTACAGAATTTCTGTAACTAGTATAAGTTGGACAGATTTGAGCCTGACATTCTTCAACATGCCAAATATCATTATATTCTGTCAATCTAGTAAATGATAACCTGTTACCACGGTCATAATAATAAAAAGCAATTTCATTCTCATAAATATAATCAACTTCGTAGCAAATTGCATCCAAGAATTCGGACGAAGAAGTGAAAACAAAATATTTAGTATCCATTTGACCAGTAATTTCCTTCTTCTCTCTACAGTTATTAACAAATTTCATAGTCTCCCTAATTCTAAAAAAGCTGTCATCTGTATGAATATGAACCACCTGTCTACTAAGCGAATCTCCATAGTCACGAATTGATAGTCTATAGTTATGATCATCATTAGATTCCCATAACCCATGTAATTTACCTAAATTATCTCTTAAGCTTTGTGATGGTTCGATATTCTGATCATAAATCAACTGTTCTTGTAGCAATATTTGTTGATTCAAAGATTCTTGCTCTTTCGTATTTTTTTGTTCCCATTTATACGTAGGGTATGAATATAGAACCCCAACAATAACTAAGATAAAAAATACAAATAAGGGTAATTTAGAATTTCTCATACCTAGATTGTACCAAAACAAAATTCTCAAACAAAAAAATATCCTAATAATAAGATATTTTTACTTGCTGGACGTCTGGGATGATATTCGAGATTTTATAAGGCTTAATATGTTAAGATAATAAAATGCATAATGTAAATGTTTTATTTTTAGGTTTTCTAGGTGTAATTGCTATATTAGTTTGTATATTTTATATTTTGGTTTCAGTAATATCTTTTTTTGCTTATCCAAAAGATAAGAAAAAACATCGTAAAATTCTCGGTCAATCTTTAATGGTTTTAATCTTACTTTTGATATTAATGTTCGGTCCTGTATTAATGAGCTAAATTATAAATATTCCTTAAGAAAAATCACCTTAGAATATAAGGTGATTTTTTAGATGCTGCCGCAAAAGGATTCGAACCGTCTCGGTCGCACTAGACTGGTAGGTCGAACTTCGCCAGGTTTGAGATATTATCATAGAAAATAAGCAGCCATATTGCATGGTATATTTACCTGAGTTTATGAAGTAGGTTGTTATAGTTAAAAACACCATAATGGTGTTTTTAATTTAGTTAACCTTAAAGTTAAACATCATTCCTGCGTGTAGATGCTCTGCTATATGGCAGTGCGCCATCCAAGTTCCTAGATTCGACATCTCTACTAAAATATCAACTTTCTGTCCTGTTGGAATAAGAGTTGTATCTTTCCACTGTAAATTATCGTTTGCAACACCGTCACGAGATAATACAACAAATCGTTGTCCATGAAAATGAATAGGATGTTGCATTGGATGCATTGAATTTGGATCATTAAATATACTAATCTTTACCAAATCACCCTTATTGAATGACCAATCAATATCCATATTTGTTTTTCCTGTTGCATCATCAATAATCTGCCACTCAAGATTTTGGTCGTTAGACATTTGATTCATCATTGCCATTTCATCTTCCCATTCAATTCCCTTGTTTGAATGTTCCCCAGAAGGTTCTGTATTAAGGTACGGTTCACAGCCACCCATCTGTGGCATCATTTGGCAATGCTGAACAGCTTGATCTTTTGTCATTTTCATACCCATTAACATAATCTCTTCAGAATCTTTCATCATAGATTTTTGATTCATATTTCCCATGTTGCCGTCCATCATCATACCTTGCATGGCACCTTTCATTTCAATATTCAAGCGAAGGGACTTATCTGCTTTCTTTGAAATAATATTATCCAAGTCATTAAGAACAACATTATAGTCGGTGCTACTATCTCTCAATCGATTAAAAGAAGTTGTAGGACTTTTGTCTGTTTTAGTAACGATAATTTCACCAATTTTTTCTCCTCGATGAGATATCTCGTATGTTCCAGTTTTTGGATACATCGTTTCAATAATATATCGCTCGGCAGGTGCGATAATAACATCGTCAATAAATTCTTCCTTTTGAATTCTTCCGACATCACCACCAACATGTTTAATTTCTGTTCCTTCGAATTCAAGATCAAAGACTCGAGTATTCGCAACATTAGTCAAGAAGAATCGATTTATTTGCCCTTGCTCAATATGAACTTTGAAATCTTTTTGATCATTAATAAGGAGCGTATCTCCAAATCTCCCCATCAGTGTATGCGTTACTTTTTCGCTATCAAACTCTCCGTCTTCAAGGAAGTCATCAAAGATAAGATATTCTTCTTGATTTGCTTGATTCCAGTATGCTTCATCGCCTTCGACGATAAAGTTCCCATAGAGTCCAAGTTCTTGGGTATAGTCTTCTCGAATATGAGGGTGATACCAGTACACACCTTCATCAGGAAATGTAAGTGTGTACGAGAATGTCTCGCCTGGCTTAATAGGTGCTTGAGTAATGTCTGGGACACCATCAAAGGCGTTGTCGAGTCGCAAGCCATGTGAGTGAAGTGTTGTATCAACATCGATACTATTTTTTAGATTTACGGTAATTGTTGCACCTTTCTGAACCTTGATAACAGGACCTGGAATTTGTCCGTTATATGCAAGACGTTTAATAGTTCTGTTGCCAACCTGTTGTTTTACAATACTTGCTTCCAAATCAAGAGTATCGCCGTCAGCAAGTTCAATAATTTGCATACTTTCAGCACTTTTAAGATCTGCCACATTTGAAATAGACGTTAATGACTGACTCTCTGTTTTAACAATTATTTTTTTAGAATCATTCTTACTTACAGAGAATATAACGAGAACTATAATTAATAATCCTAAGATAATGAATATTTTGTTAGTAATTTTTTTAGACATAGTTATTATTTTAATTCATCAATAGCCGCCTGAATTGCTTCGATTGGATATGCTCCAGGTAGAAATCGAACTTCTCCTGTTTTGTTGTTTCGAATAATATTTCCTGGTGTTCCTGTTACTCCAGCATCAGCTCCTGATTTCATATCAGCTTGTACGTCTGCTAAGAATTTTTCAGAATCAAGACATGCTTGGAATTCATTTGTATTTACGCCAACCTCTGTTGCAAGTGTTGTTAGTTCTGAAACTTCCATTCCTTTTCCATTTGAATCAGTTGTTTCAAATATTTTATCGTGATATTGCCAGAACTTATCGTTTCCACCAATATCTGCCACACATTCAGAAGCTAAAGCTTGTTGTGTAGCTAATGGATCATGGAACCCTAATGGAAAATGACGAAATACTGAATTCACCACCCCTGGATTATCTGCTATTGCTTGCTTTGGTGTTTTATAAAATCGTTTGCAGAATGGACATTCAAAATCTGAATATTCAATGATTGAGATAAGTGCATCTGTATCTCCAAGAATATGGTCATCATCATTTGGAGGAATTACATTTTTAGCCTGTTCGGCGGCTTGTTTTTCTTGCTGTGCTTGAGCTTCTATTTGAAGTTGCTCTTGCTGTTTTTGGTAATCTTCAAGTTGCTCTGCGAAACTTAGCTGGTTACTAGATCCAGAGTCATTTCCTAGTCGTAAACCAAGAAATATCAATGACCCAGCTATAAGTATAGCTGCGAGAGCAATAACTATAATTGTTTTATTTTCTTTCATATATATTCTATTAATATCTTTATTTTGCTAATGGTTCATGTGTTTTATTTTTGTTGAGAAGAAGGAATTTTTGAAGAGCGTCCACATCAACGCTTTCAAATTCAACGAGTTTTGTCCATGCAACAGCAGAAATGCGTGCATTATTTTCAGGACGAGGGGTTACAATGACTGACTGTGAATTACTATCTACGAAGCCTTTCAAAAGATCTATTTCATCTTGATTAAGATCTTTATAACTTACCCAAACACCACCGTGTTCTACGGCATGTAAAGCCGATTCATCATCGATAGGTTCAGAATAGAACCCCCATGCTGGAGCTTGTCCATAATGAGGTCCTGAGGTTGGAGGGTTTGAGTTATAAGTAAATTGACCAGACTCTGAAACATGTTCAGTTCCTTGGTCCTTGAATTCTTGTACATCAAGAGTGATTTCTTGTTCAAAAATATTATCAATAGCTTGTTGTTCTTTTTTCTTAGCTTTATTACTAGAGAAA
>JAUIMI010000002.1 GCA_030433255.1 bacterium
TATCTCTGATTCTTGTGAAGTAGTATCTAGATCAATAATAATAGTTTCATTAGTGGTATCTAAGTCTGTAGAAATAGTTGTTTCTTCTGTAGTGATTTCAACTTCTTCAGTTTCAGTTTCAGTTTCAGTTTCAGTTTCAGTTTCAGTTTCAGTTTCAGTTTCAGTTTCAGTTTCAGAAATATTTTCCTTGGATTCTTCTTTCAATTCAATTTCTGGTTCTGGTTCTGGTTCTGGTTCTGGTTCTGGTTCTGGTTCTGGTTCTGGTTCTGGTTCTGGTTCTGGTTCGTTATTTAATTCATCTTGAGCATATACATTTTTAATAATAAAGGTATTTAAAAAAGAAATAAGCTCAGAATCAATTATTATCTCTCCATCATCTAAATCAGATTGGAGTGAATTTTCTATCTCTGATTCTTGTGAAGTAGTATCTAGATCAATAATAATAGTTTCATTAGTGGTATCTAAGTCTGTAGAAATAGTTGTTTCTTCTGTAGTGATTTCAACTTCTTCAACTTCTTCAACTTCTTCAACTTCTTCAACTTCTTCAACTTCTTCAACTTCTTCAACTTCTTCAACTTCTTCAACTTCTTCAACTTCTTCAACTTCTTCAACTTCTGTTGATTCTACTGTGTTAGTTTTTAAAAAATAAGGTTCTTCATTTTTCAGTTGCCAAGAAAATTTAAGAATTGCATTACCTTTTTGCTCAGAAATAGAAGAAGTATCAATGTTAAATTTTTCACAAATAATCTCTTTATTTGATTTATTTACAAATCCTGAATTAGTAACTACATATTTTTCTTCAATAAATTGAGAGTTATCAAAAGAAGAAATAAATTGAGGGTTATTCCATTCACCGGTACACATACTAGGTGTTGCAACAACGACATCAGCATTTGTTTGTAGGAGAAAATGCATACTTAAAAAAACAAGCATTACAAAAGAAACAATGTATGAAAATTGTCGAAAAATCCTTTTGTTCATATACCTATATAGTATCAAAGATATAATTTAATTACATGTTTTAATAGGTTATTATTTATACAAACGAGGTACTCGATAAGAAATTTGTGAGAGCAATTCATAGATACTCGTATTACTCCACCTTGCAATATCAAAAAAAGTTATTTCTTGATGTTTTGATCTACCAACCAAAATAACTTCATCTCCTTTATATGCTTCCCCGTTTGGTCCAATATCAATCATCATTTGATCCATACATACGCGTCCAGCAATAGGATATAAATTATCATTAATAATAACCATTCCAGAAACACCCATTGCGCGTTGATACCCATCAGCATATCCAACAGGAAGTGTCACAATACGTGTTCCCTTATTCGCAACGAAACGATGTCCATAACCTATTCCTGTACCAGGTTCAATATACTTAAAATAAACTACCTCTGTTTTCCATGTCATGACTGGTTTTAAATGAATATCATTAGGTATTTGTATTCCTTCAAAGAGCCCGTACAAAATCATTCCGGCACGAACCATTGAGTAGTTACTATTGTGAAATAAAATTCCACCTGAATTTGCATGATGAACTAATTCAAAATTGTATCCGTGTTTTTTAAACATAGATATAACAGAATCAAAACGTTCTATCTGTATGTCATTAAACTCTGATACCTCATCTGATTTTGCAAAGTGTGCATAAAGTCCTTCAAAGTGGATATTCTTAGACTGATTCATCACAGGAATAAACTTTTCTGCACGTTCCCAATTCACACCTATACGCCCCATTCCAGTATCGACTTTTATATGAACTTTTGCCTGTTTATTCATCTGCATTGCAGTACTATTTATATTTTCTAACTTTTCATCAGAAGGTGCAGTAATAGTTAAATCATACTCAATACAAACTGAAATTTGACGATTACTAATAGCTGAAAGCACTAAAATGGGAATCGTGATACCTGCACGCCGTAATTCAACACCTTCTTCGGGTATAGCTACTCCTAAATAGTCTGCCCCTAATTTCTGAAACTCTTGAGCCATTTCAATACTCCCGTGTCCATACGCATTACCTTTTACGATACATAGTATCTTTTGACCAGAAGTTATTTTTTTCACCTCGTTAAAATTATGATGGATTTTTTTTACATCAATTTCAACAAAAGTTGGACGTGTTAGTAGTTCTTGGTGAATATTACTCATATATAAATATTGTAGCAAAAAAAAGACATAATAATTATGCCTTTTAGTGATTGTGGTGTGCACATGCACTTTCTAAATTTTTAGTATCACTGCTAATTGCATTATTGAATACGTATGTTGCCAACCACGTGGTGAGTGGCACCGCAAGTGTCAAGGAGATAGCTCCAACCAGTGAACGAATGATTTCAATAAAGATAAACTCCTGACTAAGTAAAACAAAAAATGGAATATCAAGAAGTGAAATAAACATAATCATAGGAAGTGTTGCTCCTACATAGGCGAACACAAGCGTATTAACAAGAGAAGAAATGTGGTCTCTTCCGACTCGCAGCGCCTTAGTAAAAATATCTTCCCTACGCAAGGTTGTATCACTCGATAGTTCCCGAACAACAGCGACTTGTGTAATAGTGATATCATCCAACACTCCAATAATACCAATAACAATAGATGCTGAAACAATGCGAACTAGATTCAAAACACGTTCAGATTCTAATGAGAGAAATTGTATCTCATCACTAATAAGACCTGTAAGCGAAGAATATTGTGTAACCATCCAAATAAGCAGTAACGCTAAAAGAATAGAGCCAAATGAACCAATGAATGACACAAGACTCTGATAATTAAAACCATGGGTAATAAAAATACTTAAAAAGAGAACACAGAGTCCAAAAAATAAGGTAACAATGATAGGATTAAACCCATTTACCAAAAGTGGTACAAGTACAAAAAAAAGAATGGTAATACTTACAGCTAAACTCCCTAAAGAACGGATTCCTTTTTTTCCTGCAAGTAAAATAATACTCAGAATAAACAAAACGGTGAGTAACACTAGCGGAGTATTTCTGTTAACCGTCATGAAATTATAGGAATCTAAATCTTTAAAATGCTCTATGTAGATTTTATTCCCAACAGAGAGTGATTCTCCATAACTATCAATATCAACCAATAACCCATTAGACAGTTGGGTAGTATATAGTGTAAGACCATTTTCATTTGTTGTTGTGTCAGTAACAACACCAGAGAGGTATTCACTCTGAAAAGAGTCTTGTGCGAATACAGGCAACGAAAAAATAGCAATAAGTAAAATTAGGATTGTTTTGAACACTCTTTGCATAGACCAAATAACTCAAAAATATGATTAGTAACACTATACCCTTTTTTTTCTGCAATGCTAAGCGACTCATCGGTTATACAAATATCAATGTGATCGCGAGATTTACATTCAACACAAGTAATATGATGGTGGTGGTTATCACCCTGAAACTCAAAATAAGAAACCCCATCACGAAAATCAGTTTGGTAAATAATTCCAACATCCACAAGTTTTTTAAGAGAACGATATATCGTAGTTACGTTAATATCTCCTTTTATATGTAAGCGAATTTCTTCGATAGTAATAGGTTTCTGAACCTTATCAAGAATCTCTAGAAGAATGACTCTTTGTTTAGTAACAGAAATATTATGTTGTTGTAAGATTTTTTTATACATAAATATATCATTACATACACACAATAATTTGCAAATAATTTGCAAATATGTAGAGTAGGTGCATATGGAAAATATCTCACTTATTCTTTTATCTGGATTATTAATATCATGTATTTCAATTATTGGGGTCGCTATCATAAAAACACATGTTCGTGTTGCTGAATTTGTAAACAAAAATTTGAGAGTACTTACTGCTATTAGTGCAGGAGTGTTCTTGGTAACAAGTTATTTCTTAATCAGAGAGACGCTAGAAGTTCTTAATACATATCAATCATTTGTTGCTTTTTTAGGGGGAGGTATTCTCTATCTTGTGTTACATAAAATTTTATCCCCTCACCGGCACAACAAAGAGCACACCCATACACATGATGATAAACGTGCGGCATGGAAAATACTCATTGGAGATAGTTTACATAATATCGCTGATGGTTTATTACTTGTTGCATCATTTGGTACAAGCTCAACACTTGGTATAAGTAATGCCATCTCTATTGCGCTTCATGAAGCTCCTCAGGAAATTTCTGAATTTCTTGTGTTAAAAAAATCAGGGTATACAAATACAGAAGCTGCGTACCGTAACTTTGCAACAGCCCTTTCAATATTTGTTGGTATAGCTATAGGGTTATTTCTTCTACAGAGTGAAACATTGCAAGCATATCTTCTTGGGGCGACTGCAACATTCTTTATAGGAATAGTATTTACTGATTTATTCCCTATTAAAACAATTATCAAGAATAAAGAATTTTCACGTATGTTTTCCGCACTGCTTGTTGGAATAATTATTATGTTAGGAATTACTTCATCGTTAGATCACTCACATTCACATGAGCACATTCATACCCATGAAGAACATGAAGAACATGAAGAACATGAAGAACATGAAGAACATTCTCATAATAAAGTATAGAGATAATATAAATAAAAAACAGCATAATGCTGTTTTTTATTTTTTTAATGAATCTAATCTCTGTTGTAAAAAATCAACTTGTCTTTGGAAAGATTCTTTCTTTATATCCCTTAAGATAAACCATGTTGATGCTGTGTCATCTAATTTATCCATATCTTCTACCTCTAGATTATTCGTATTTTCAAGAGCTACTTCCAGGTTTAAAATAACATCTGCCAATTGAGTATTTATCATTTCAATATCTTGTATATAACCAGGATAACTAAAATATTCTGTACCATTTACATATTCACCAATGGCAGCTTCTTTACTCATACCAAGATCAAGACCTGGTTGAATCTTTTCATTAAAAATATTTATTAATTCTGTGCGAACAGAATCATATTTTTCATACTGAGATTGATAGGTATCTATTAAATTTTGTATGTTATCTAATACTTCTTGTTTAAGACTAGGAAAAGTATTTATTTTTTCTTGTTCTTGTTGATTATTAATCTCTTCAATTTCTAATTGAATCTGAGAAATTTCATTATTTAACCTTATAGCTTCTGGTTCAGAATTAAATTCTTCTTCTATTTGGTTTAACCCTTTTTCTCGAATTTCTGATGATGCATCACTATTGCTAAGTAAAAACATCATGTTCTTTCCTTCATAACCCAAATCTTTTTTTAGAGATTGTAATTCTTTACGTAAAAGAGATTTCTGTTCATACAAGAGATCTATAGGTTTTTTATCTTCATTAGAATTTTCCAAATTTTCCATACCTTAATATTAAAGATATCTATCAAATAAATCAATCTGTATCAAATAGATAATATGAACTTGTATTTCTATTACAAAATTTTATACTGGTACAATCATGAATATAGAAGAAAAAAATATAAAAGTTTTTGGTCATCGATCTCCTGATACAGACGCAACATGTAGTGCTATTGTTTGGTCATGGTTTTTAAATACTCACCGACACCAGAATGCAACACCATATATCCTCGGACCAGTGAATACCGAAGCTGAATTTGTATTAGAGAGTTTTGGAGTAACCATACCAAAAACCCTTGATGAAATTCAATCACACGATACCGTTGCTATTGTTGATACAAATAATCTTGATGAATTATTTGAAAATATTAATGAAGCTGAAATTGTTTCAATTATTGATCATCATAAATTAACAGGAACACTAAAAACCAATCTTCCTCTAGAGCTAGTAATTCAACCGTACGCATCAACTATGACCGTTATGTATAATGTGATGAACATTGAACCAGAGGATTTACCTCAAGATATTGCAGGATTAATGCTCTCTGGAATTATCTCTGATACCTTAGAATTCCGAAGCCCAACGACAACAGAAGAAGATAAAGAATTAGCGGTAAAAATTGCTCAGGTTCTTGGTATCAATATTTCTGAATATGCAGCAAAAATGTTTGACGCAAAATCAAACATTTCTGATTTCTCTGCAGCAGAACTTATTCGAATGGATAGCAAGATTTATGAGATTAATGGAAAACAAACACGGGTTTCAGTTCTTGAAACAACAAACCCTCAAATGATTATTGATAGGTGTGATGAAATCATTACAGCAATACCAAAAATAAAACAAGAAGATACTGTCGAAGAAGTTCTTTTATTTGCCATTGATATTTTAAAAGAAGAAGCCGTGTTGTTTGTTTATAATGATGAAATAAAAGCACTTGCTGAAAAATCATTTAGTGTAGAAATTTCAGGAAATACTACTGTACTTCCAGGGGTTGTCTCACGAAAAAAACAAATTCTTCCTGCTCTGACAAAATAAAAACACCGATTGGTGTTTTTATTTTACATTCCATTAACTGTCACTTCTCCAAGAGCATTTAATGAACCTGAGGTTTCAGGACCAACAATTCCATCAATATAAAATAACTGTTTATCGCGCTGATATGAAGTAATACCAGCATACGTTAATGGTCCATAGATTCCATCTTCTGGACCCGAGGTGTATCCAAGAGAGTTCATACATCGCTGAACATCACGTACATCCTCCCCAATCATACCTCGCTTAATGAGACGGTAATAATTAATAAAACAATTTGCTTGTAATGGATACGTCGCCTCATTATTATCTTCAGCTGTTTCTTCTATTAATTCATCTGAATTACCAAAAATCATATCAAGAATTTTCTGGGAAACTTTTCTACTTCCTCTTGTGTCTGAATCTTCATCACATTCTTCGGTTTCAATTTGAATAATCTCTTCTCCAGTTTCAATAAGATTTCCATTTCGTGCCTTAAGAATATATTCATATGTCGTTTCACATGATAATTCAGTTTCAGTAAATGTTAGCATGTCAGAAATCCAACTAGAATTTTCTCCGGTAGATGTATTTTCAATATAAAATTCAGTTCCTGTTGGATTTCCTCCATTCTCCCAATTGATTTCTATCTCCCCTTGACTCACTTCTGTTGCAATAGGGTTGCTTGGTGAGTTTGCTAAGGTAAATACCGTCACAATATTTGAATCTACTGATTCTAAACGCACCCCTGAATTTTCAACATAAGAACGAACCATTCTACTATATGAAGTATTGGGAATCAATCCAGTTTCAGTAAATCCAGTAATATTTGGTGATCCAATGCTTTGAATAAAATCTAATGTTCCAGAATCATAAAGCGCAAAACCTAATTCATAATCAGCAGTATCTATTACAGACCAATCAACACTTGTTGAGGAAATTAAGATATCAGATAAAACTGGTGTTGTCGGGCGAGTATATACTCTTCTAAATTCTGCTGGCCCCAAGGTATTAGTAAGACCGATAGGATTAGTAGGCGGGTTTGCATTTACAAAAGCCTCAATATAGAAATCATAGATATGATTTGCTAATCCAGATGTATAATTAAATGTTGTTATATCAGCCCCAACAGAACCAGCAAGTCCCCATACTCCATTGTCTTCACGTACATAAACATTAAACCCATCTTCAAATGAACTTTGATCTAACCAATATACGTCAATGTCATTATCATTATTATGAACAACAGTGCTAATAATCGGAGCATTTGGTGTAGTTACCACAACATTTGATACTCCTGGATTTGAGAGTAATTCATTATTCACAAAGCTATCACAACTTGTTTCTGAAATATGTGCATGAACTTGAAATTGATATTCAGAACCAGCACTTGCAGATGTATAAGTATACATAGTTTCATTTGCTGCAACTGTGTTTACTCCTGGTGTAATTTCATTAAAACTTCCACCATCAATACTTACCAGCACACGAAATCCATCTTCATAAAGACTATTATCTATCCAAGATAGATTAATAATAGCATCAGAAACTCTACTTGCCTGAACACCTGTTGGTTCAGCAGGTGTTGTGTATTCAATATGAGAATAGGTTGGTTGTGAACTTACCACACCATTGTCTGCAAATACAGACCAACGATATAAATTATTAATTGTAGTCGCTCCATTTACCGGACCTGGTTCAGGTTGACCTGATGTAATAGTTGTAAAACTTGGTGCTGAACAATCAACTCCATCGCACTGTTCAACAGTCGACTCATCAAAGACGGATCTATTTTCCCAATACACATCAAACTGAGTATCAGAAATATATTCTGAACAAACATTAATAGGTGCTTCTGGGTCAGTATAGTGAGTCATTGGATCCTGTACCCAAGATGAACATCCTGCATAATTACACGAACGAACACGAAATTCATATGCAGCATTGTCGATGGTATTATGCATATCCCAAGATGTCGTATTCGCTGGAGTTGGGCTAACTACTGGCAGTGTCACTAACTGCCAAGAACTAAACCCAGCACCAGTATCTTCTCTGAATTCAACTTCAAATAAGGTTTCAGAAACTGAAGTATCTTGCCAATTAATGGTAAAAGTATCAGGTGCTCCTTCAATCTTTGTTCCATTCACATTTCCTGGTGCAACCGGAATATCTAATAGACTAAAAATCGCAGGGCTTGAAAAGTTACCTTGTAATCCACTATTATCTTCAAATGCTATTCGCCAATAGTACGTAATATTAGCATCATCCATAACTAGTGGCAGTAGTGCTGCACTAGCTCCTGATAAAGAAGTATCGTATTCAATATCTTCACTACGTGCATTATCAGTTACAGTGGTTGTTAAATCAAACCAGCCCGAATCCCAGTAATCAACAGTGGTAAAACTTGAGTCTGTTGAAACTTGGATATATGCCCTTACTGCTGTATCTCCGTCACCTTTATATATTGCAGACAAATAAGGTGTATAGCTATTTATTCCACCAACTTCAACATTGATTGGATTAGTGTTTCCACCTTGAGCGTTACTGTGATTAAAGAATAAATTTTCTGCTGGTTCTGGAGCAAGGTTTTGTTGTTCTGGTGTACCAATATTCCAAAAACTAGCATTGTTTGATTGATTATTATAATTCGTTTCAACCCACCCTGCAGATACCGCGCGATGTTCAATACGTGCTTCATCAATAAATCCTTCATAGGGAATATTATTTGCACTCCCATTTCCAGAACCATCTTCTGAGCCATCACCAAATATTCCATATCGCGTAACACCTGTACCTAATGATCCAATATGCTGATCAACGGCTGTATCTAGTTGACCATCGATGTAGATTTTTTTATCTTGTGCATCTGATTCGTCAAAAACAACAGTAATATAATGCCAGTTTCCATCATTTACAGTTGTAGAACTATTTAAGTCTTTAATACCTCCTGAACTTGATGCTGTATCAAAAGAAATTTTCCCAGCATCTCCTCCTGCATTATGGAAATTAAGCCCAATTTCCCAGTGTTCTGAGCGGTCAAAATCAAAAATACCAGAACGAGCAGTATCAGTTGTATTAATCCACATTGATGCAGTTAGTGTATCTAAATTATTGCTATTCGTATAATTTAAACCAGAAATAGGTAATCGAGTCCCTGAGCCATTTAAATTAACACCTCGACCTATTTGCGCATTCGAGTCAGTAGTAACCCCTCCAACAATCGTTGTATTAAATAAATTAATGGTACTGTCGCTAAACCCTATAATACCACCTGAACCACTCAAACCTGGATATGCATATGCAGGTGAATTATCAATACCTGCAACGGTATCTGTCCCCAACTGTGCTAGTGATTGAAATCCATTATTACTGCCATTATGCTGCTCAACGATAATGTACCCGAGAGTTTCATCAACAACTGATGGTGAATTATCAGCTCCAGTATGCCGACCAATATAAATATTTGAACCATTTGCTGGACCAGTTTGCGAACCATTAGAACTCCAAAAAGTCTGCCATTGTCCATTATTATTGGTAAGAACAGATCCCAATACAACAGGATTAACAAAACTTGATGTTGGATTAATTTGAATCATACTAGCACTTCCCCAATTACTTGATGAATTTACTCCAGTTACAGTGGCACTACCAGCTTCTAGTGGAATACCTCCGGGAAGAATATGAGAACCTGCTTCAATCACAATATAATACACTGAGGTATCATCAGGTATTCCAGATTGCGAACTAGGTGTTGGGTTTTGTAAAAAAACATCAAATCCTCCAGAAGTAAGGTTATCTAATCGTACAACAGCAGGAACTCCGGATGTATATTGTGAGCTAGCAACGACAACAGGATTAGTATATGAATTATCCAAAGATACCGATGAAATAGAGCCACCAATGGTATTAATAACCCCTGATTCACCAATAACTGAACCCATGTTATCAACAATATGAGTAAGACCATTTTCAAAGACCCAATACCCTAATTGTTCGTTTGTATGTGACCGTTCTGAATCGGTGATTTGATCTTCATCAACAGCAACATTAACATTAGAACCAATAGGGTTATTTCCATACCAAACAGACCAACCGCCATCAGAACCATCCATTGCTGCCATGGTTACGACTCCTAAATTTTGAACTTCTGGTGCAGAAAGATCTTCATCAAAGTGCCAAACTCCACGGTAATCTCCCCAAATATTTCCAGAAACAAAAGGATTCGTTCCTGAATTTCCATAGTAGAGATAGAAAGAGGTATCAGAGCTTGCATCTAATGAATGAGCTTTAAAATAAAGCTCACCAGTTTCGTTGTTGGTATCTAAAGAAACCAATTCGTAATCCAAGGCGGTCATCTCATCATCAGCCGTAATAATAATATCCGAACCATCAGGTTTTACATTTGAAAAAAAATTGCTCGGTAGTAATGATAAATCAAGATACAATGGAATATTTAATTCATTATCAACAACTAACACATTATTAGAATTTATTTCGACACGATATTGCCAAGCATTATCATACCAAGCGGCATCTGAAAATTGCGGGATGCATAAAAAAACAATGAGTATAAAAAAATATTTTTTCATATTTTTATTATATACTAATATTAGAGTCATTTAAGAAGACGATAGAGCAAAATAACCTATGGAAGATTTAAATTTTTATCAACAAACAATTGTTATACTGGGAGCAATTATTTCTCCAATATATGCATACTTGAGCTATAAATCAGGTGTCATTCACCTAAGATACATGGGGATGAGACCAGACATGATATACCACAAGGATAAGAACGGGCGTTCATTTTATTTAGGACTATCACTTTTGATACTATGTACATTGTTATGCTGGAGTCTTATCTTGGGAATTATTTAATAATTAAAACCACTCAAATATAAAAACTATCTTGTATACAAGATAGTTTTTATTATAAATGATGATCATTCATTACCATGAAAAAATTTTCAGGGTGCCATTCTACATCGCGAACTGATAGTTTCGGAGCAAGAGATGGATTTGAAGGGTAAGTATTACCGTCATGTTGTAATAAACGATATGAACCATTACTCCACACCACTATATCTTTCCAAATATTTGGTTCTCGATAATTTTCGATGAGTATCGGTTTTCGAGTAACTGTAAATTTTGTTAAAATCCTATCACTGCTATCGATAAGAACCATAGTACATCCACCGGAACCACAATAATCAGGACCCTCAAGAAAGAAAAGATACTCTTCAGTTTCCCAATTACTATCTGCATCAATATACTTTCCTGTTGCCGTTGTCGTATCCCTAAGATCAGAATCATTCATAATAGATGAAATACGATTATACATTTCATCTTCATCAAAATCATTAAAGCTTTCCCATTGGGTATACATCTCATTAAGCCATTCATCAACAAGAGAACAGTCAATAGCTGATTCTGGATAGTCTGTATTCCAGATAACATCATCAAGATTTTCGTAGCTAACAATCTTTCCACCAAGTTGAGCCTCAGTGTATCCGCTGATTATAGAACCCTCTTCTAATTTCCAGATACGACTATTACTATGGTACATTCCTTCTCCATAAGAAGAGGTGATAGCTGTAATGGTTTTAGTTTCTTTATCATAAACACCTTGAATCGAAGAAACCCCACTGTCAGTTCCATATGGGTGATATCGAGAGTAACCCTCAACACTTTCTGGATTTGAAATATCAAACACTAACATCGAATACGAATATCCACCTGGATCATCTTCGTAGTATTGGTGAAAACTTCGGTCTCCAAAGCAAAAAATATTTTCATTTTTTTCAGTTTCTTCTACATGAGAAATATTTAAACCACGGGGAACTACTTCAGTATTTTTTGTTTTGTGTAGTTGTGAATAAGTAATAGCACCAATCCCAATAAGAATAATCAGAGTAATAAAATATTTTGGTTTCATGCCTAACCATTATAACAAGAAAGTTAACTATACTATAAAATTGTACAGAAAGTAGATTCTATAAAACTCGAAAATAAGGAGATAGTAGCTATGTTTTGAACAATTAATAAGGGTATTCCTAATTGGAAATACCAAGTTCTGGTTTTATGGCGAAATACTAACATACCAAGGTACACCCCAACACTACCCCAAATAGCACCCAGAAAAAACATGATGCCTTCTGGGGTACGTTCTTCATTATTTTTATGTACCGCCTTTCCTTTATCGCGAGCCATAACTATAAAAGAAAATACGTTAATTAAAATAAGAATAGTAATTATGATAGCCTCTATATTTTTAGTGCAAAATTCCATATAGCTGAGTGTATCATGTAAAAAACACTTTCTAAAAGTGTTTTTTATTAACATTGAAGTACACATATAAAATTGGAAATACAACTAATGTCATTATGGTTGATAAAGATAGACCAAATATAATAGCCCAACCTAAACCAGACCAAACAGGATCAGAAATGATGGTTAAATTAGCAAGAACTGTTGTTAGTGAAGTTAGCATAATAGGTCTCAATCTAACTTTTCCTGCTTCAACAAGAGCTGTTATGTGATCAATTTTTGAATTCTTATTAATTAACTCAATAAAGTATTCAAGGTATAAAATTGCATTATTAACAACAATACCAATAAGAGCAATAAAACCAATAAGTGCTGTTGCTGTTAAGTATATGTTGAAACCTAAATCAAGTAAGGTAAAACCAAAGAGAATACCAACCAAACCTAAGGGTATCGTTACCATTATTAATCCGGGAACTAAAAAGGATTTATACTGAGCAACTAAAATAGCATAGACCAAAAATAATGCGGCAATCATCGCAATACCAAGATCTCTAAAATTACTTAAGGTCATGTCCCATTCACCATCAAATGTTAATTGGTGTTTATATCCATCTTTTTCGATAACAAAAGTATTGAGTGATGTTTGAGAAACGGTATAACCTAAACTATTTAATGATTTAATCTCTTTAAAGCTATCTAATACAACGTACACGATAGATCTATTTTCAACTTCTCCAGTAATATATGAATATGTTTCACCATTCATACGGTAAATTGATTGATCGCTTTGAGTTCTTTCAATATCTACAATTTCTGAGATAGGAATTAAATCTCCAGAATTATTTAATATTTTTAAGTTTAAGATATCATCAAAAGAGTTTCTTTCGTCTCTTGAAAATCCTATTTCAATAATGGAGTATTCATTTTTTTCATTATAGAACTGTGAAGTTGTGTAAGTTGAAGTTGCCGTTGAGATGATTGAATATAGGGATTCTAAAGGTATTCCAAGTGCTGAGAGGCTTCGGTGATTTACTTTCAATATATTTTTTTCAAATGGTTCTTCATTACTGATATCAACATCAACAAGCCCAGATACCTCTGAAAGTGAAGCATGAATATCTTCTAATAACTTTTGTCTTTCACCCACCTCTTCTCCATATAACTCAAGAACAAAGGTTGCCTGTACTGGAGGTCCAGGTGGATCTTCTAACACCTTAATAACAGTTCCATAAGGAATATTAATCTTTTCTATATTTGATCGAATTTGTTTTGTAAAATTAATAGAACTTAAATTTCTTTCTTTTTTTAGATTTATCCTTAGGGTTGATTGATTACTATTCGTTCTATTCTGAACACCCTTAAAGAGACCGTTAAAATCAGGAATAGGTGCTGCCCCTATAAAACTTTGGATGGAATTTACATCTTCATGTTTCATGATCTCATCAATAATATGTTGAGAAAATTTTTGATTAATTAAAATATCTGTACCACTTGGATAATCAATATGAACATAGACTTGATCCTTGTCTGCTTTGGGTAACATTTGAAAATGAACTATTCTCAGTAAAGGAAACGATAGAGCAACAATAAGAGAGAGAATAAGTCCAAGAAGTATTACCTTAATTTTTCTTTTGTTCGTTAAAATATTTGTTAATTTCTTTCCGTACCATGAACTTATTTTATTAAAATAACCATCTAAAGGAGCAATTTCTTCCTTACTGTTTTTTGAAAAAACAAAATGCGCAACAAAAGGTGTGATAATAAAAGCCGTTAGTAGAGATATAGTTAGTGCCACAGGAACAAAAAAAGCAATCGGTCCCATATATGGTCCCATCATACCGGTAATAAACTTAACAGGAAAAAATACGACAATTGATGTTATTGTGGAAAGCACTAGCCCAACACCTACCTGGTTAACTGCACTAACAACATTCTTGTGTATTGAATCTTCTCTATTTTCTCGGATATTACGATATATATTTTCAACAACAACAGTCGCTGAATCAACGAGTAGTCCTAACGAAAGGATTAATGCAAAAAGCGTAATTCTATTTATGGTTTGACCCGCCAAAAAACCAGGAATAAAAACAAGTAAAAGAATAATTGGTATAGCAGCCATTACAATTGCTGCTGGACGTAAAGAGAGAAAAAGATATAAAACGAGCCCAACGATACCAATAGAAATAAGAAGATTTACCATTAGATTATTTATTTCTTTTTTTGCGACACTACCGTTATCTCTTAAAAATGAAATTTTGATATTTTCTTGATTGAAAATTTCAGACACAGATGATTGAATATCACGAGATACATTTATAGTATTTGTGCCTTTCTTTTTTGCAAAAGAAATAAAAACATTTTGATAATCATTTTCTCCGTTGTTATGGAATTCAATAAAATTATTTTTTTCGGTATATGAATGTTGAATAGTTGCGATATCAGATAACAGTATTCCAGGTTGGATAGAGATATCTTCTAAATCACTTGTTGTATAGATACGATTATCTAATTCAAGTGATATTTTTCGATACCCAGTACTAATATCAGATGCAAAAATTTTCTTATTTTGAGTTTCCAATGCAGCCAAGACCTCTGGAAGGGTTACACCCAAAATCTGCATTTTTTCTTTTTCTAACTCAATACGAATGGATGGATTTTCTCCGCCGTAAACCTCAACACCAGAAACACCCTTTATCGTATTAAGTTCATTAATATTTTCAAAAACAATTTCACGTAAATGATTTTGATCATACAATAAAGAGGAAATATTTACCGTAAGAATCGGAACATCATCTGGATTAATAGAAGCGATGTATGGATTTGAAATTCCAGGTTTTTTTATTTCTGTGTTTTCTAAAATCTTAGTAAAAATTTTAGTCTTAGCATCTTCTTCGTTTTCGCCAACGTGAAACATTGCAGTAACCAAAGAATATCCCCCTGAAAAAGATTGAGATTGAACCTTATCAATTCCAGGAATTTCTCGTATATCTTGAACAATTTTTTTACTAACAAAATTATCTACTTCATCTGCGCTGGCTCCAAAATACTCTGTTGTAATAACAAATGCAGGACGTATAACTTCTGGATTGTACTGTTTTGGTGTTATTACATATGATATGAAACCAATAACAATAGCTGAAAAAAGTACGATTAAAGAAAGTGGTTTATTGGTTGTGAAAATATGAGCAAGATAACCAAAAAAATTACTGTAGTGTTTTTCTTTGCTCATACATTTATTTTTTAAGATGTGGAAGTGTTATTTCACCACCACAAATATTAGAATTAAAATCGACCCAATAAAAATCAAAGTCTTCTTCATGGATTCTGATTTTTTTTTGATCACCCTCACAAACAATGAAAGGTCCATAGTAACCAAATCCAACAAACTCTCTTGGAATCTTTTGGAAGATTTGATTCAATTCAATAGTTAATTCACCAATTTCTCCACCAATAAAAGAAACATCACTATCATTAAAAACAAACTTAACAACTTTACTTTGGTTCGTTGATTGAGAATTATCAACAAAAGAACTTATAGAAACTTGATGCTCTTCGTTCCCTATTGTCACCTGTGCAGTTTGACCTATTGATAATTGTGAACGCTGGTATACTGGCATTTCCACGACAAATTCAAAATTTTTAGAAATTATACGTCCAAAATTTTTAGAAGGAGAAATCAAAGATCCTACATCTAAATATAATTCTTCTATTTTTCCATCAACAGGTGCGAAGAGTGTCGTTTTATCAAGAGCAATGCGAGCAGCTTCAACAGCAAGCCCAGCCTGAGAGACTAATTTTTCTTGATAACGAATATCATTCACATCAACAGTTGATTGTTTCAATGCGAGTTTCTTACCAGAGAGTGCTAGCTCATATTCTTTCTTTGCCTGAGTTGCCTGAGGACTACGAGTATTTGGAACAGGAATAATCCATTCATTTTTTTCTGAAAAATCCTCATTAAAAATAATTTCTAAGCCACAATTACCTAGTTTAACTGGGTAATTGATAGATACTGTTTGACGACCCGTTTCCAAACCGTCTATTAGAAATGATGCACCCTCTGGACCATTTGAAGAATAGACTTGAATATGATATTCACCTTCCTCGTTACATGAATAGTTTCCTGAGATTACTGGTGCTAATTCCTCTTCATCAAAATCATAGGGATAAGCCCTTAAATCTGTATTAAAATAATTATTTTTTGCAGCTTCAATAACAGAATCTTGTGTTTCCGAAACACGAGATAATATAGAATCTGAATCATTTACATTATTATTCTGTTTCATTTTTTCAAGTTGTAAATGAGCTGATTCATATGACACCTGTGCATTTTTAAGTGCTAATCTTTGATTAATATTTTCAATTTGTGCAATCTTTTGACCACGTTCGACATAGTCACCCTCATCAACAAAAATCTCTTTAATAACTCCATTAGTTTCTGGATTTAGATAAATTTCTTCAACTGGCTTAACAAAGCCTGAAAAAAGAACGGTATTCACATCTTCATTTTCTTGTATGAAAAAAGATGGCTCATTGAATTCATTCACAACAACCTCCGTTGAAGAAAATTTAGGTAAAACAAAAACAACAACAAGTACTGTAAAAAATCCAATAAAATAAATTTTATTTATATTATTTTTTATAAATTTCATACCTTGAATTATATACCCCTATGGGTATATTGCAAGTTTGGTAAAAAACGTATATTATTTTATATATGAATAATAAAGAAAAATTGTTGTTAAAAATAGATCATCGTTTTAATCGAGTTGTTGGTCAAATAAAAGCAATACAAAAACATATACAAGAAAATCCAGATGCAAATTGTAAGGATATTGTGTTCCAGATAAAAGCAACACGAAAGGCGCTCAAGAAAATATCAGATACACTCATTGAACAAAAAATTAACCAATGTGTTGATATCAACAAAAAAGAATTTATTCATCTCAAGGAATCGCTAGAGATTCTTACCAAAGAATATTAGTATGAAAAATATATATAGAATAGAAACTAATAATTGGTATATAGAACGAATCATTTTTCTCGTTGCTGGAATACTAATATTAACAGGGGTTATTTTAAGCCTTCTGGTAAACAGTAATTGGTTAATTTTAGTAGTATTAGTTGGGGTAATGATGGTTGTGTTCTCAATAACAGGATACTGCCCTATGGCAATCCTATTACATAAAATTGGTAAAAAGGGCAAATGTAATAGATAATTCTTTGAATTTAGTACAAAAAAGCACTCAATGAGTGCTTTTTTGTTTGTACTGAAACAAGAGAATAGACTTTCTCGTGCTAGCACTAAATGAGGGTGCGTTCCGCAGATGCGACCATGGCAATTCATTACCCTGAAATGTTTTTTCATATTTTTCAAGCAGTGTAATAGTTGTTATATCAGTTACTGTCTAAGGGCGTACAAGAGGACGGAGTCACTAGCTTCACTTCCAACTAATAAATACACCTAAATATGTCTGTATGTTTTATGCTATAGATTTCAATTCCACTTGAATATCAAACACCACCGTATCACTCACCACTACACCACCTGTTTCTAATGCTGCACTCCACGTAAGCCCAAAATCTTGTCGATTAATAGATCCCTTAAATTCAAATCCTGCAACCTTTCCACCGTCCATGCCTGACCCAACACCTTCAAAATCAACATCAAGTTTTACTTCCTTGGTAACCCCTTTAATAGTCAAATCACCTGTAACAGTAAATTGATCGCCACTTTTTATAAATGACTTTGAAAAAAAAGTAAGTTCTGGAAATTGTGCTGTGTCAAAAAAATCAGCTGATTGTAGATGTCCATCTCGCCCTTCATCCCCAGTAGTAATACTTGCCGTTTTTGCAGAAAAAGAAATCTCTGCATTTTCAAATGTATCATCAGCTGCCGTCACTGTTCCCGAAAAATCAGAAAAAGAACCTTTTGCTGTAGAAACCATTAAATGTTTTACCTTAAACCCGACATACGAGTGTGCTTTGTCAATACTCCATGTATTCATAAATATAAAAAATTAAACTAATAGATTACCTTGTTAGGTAGTTTATACAGTATATCAATCCACTTTACTTTGTAAAGTAGATTGAATAATTAAAAAATATTTCTATATGCTATAGTACTTTTATGAAAAAAACGGATGAAAAAAAATGCCCTATAACCGCAATTGCAGAACTTCTTTCTGACACATGGACTATTCGTATTATTCACAGCTTCTTAAAACAAGAAAAAAATAGGTTTTGTGAATTGGAACAACAGTTAGATGGAATTAGCACTCGAACTCTTACGTTAAAATTAAAATACCTTGAAGATAAAAATATTATTCAAAAAATTGATCAAGGTTACATAATTACCTCTCGTGGAAAAAAGTTACAACCTATTATCGAAGAAATGGAAAAATTTACTCAAAAATAAAACAAATCAGATCTGGGTTTCTCCAAACTCAAATGGAGGATGGAGAGTACATAAAGCTAATGCAAAAAGAGACAGTTCAGACCCTTACAAAAAACAAGCCATCTTAAAAGCAACTCAAATAGCAAGAAATCAAAGATCAGAATTAAAAGTACAAAATAAAGATGGGAAAATATCTCAATCAAATTCATTTGGAAGAGATCCATTTCCTCCAAAGGATAGAAAACAAGTCAAAACAAAAACCCTCAGTTTCCTGAGAGTTTTTGTTTTGACTAACTGAGACCTTCTCGTGCTAGCGCTAAATAGGGTCGGTTTGTGGGGGAGTACACGGAACATTTATAAAAATTACTGACATAATGGGAAATTTGAACAACCATGAAATATACCGTGCTTACCATCTCTTAAGACTAAATCTCCACCACAATCAGGACAGTTTTTGACATGTGATACTTCTATACTAGATAATGCTTCTTTTTCTAGCTCAGAGACAAATTTTGATTTCATATTGTGGTTAGTTAGTATGTAATTTTTATGACGTGCTCTGGTTGTTGCAACATAAAACAATCTTCTCTCTTCAGAATTAGGATATACATCACCAGCCTCCAAAACGATACTCAATACAGGATCATCCATAAGCTCATTTGGAAACCCTAATACATCAGTAATTACCTCAATAAGAATAGTATAATCAAATGTTTTTCCTTTTGCCTTATGTGCTGACAAATAAACGATATCCAATTGAGAGAACACTTCTTTTAAATGTTTTAAATTTAGATTTGGATGACCGATCTTTCTTCGAGTATTAAGAGTGTATCTACCACAAATAAGAACAGTAAAAGTTCTATCATGTCGTATTGCGAGTGAATTTAAAGAGGTGAGAATATGCTGAATAACTGCAATTTCATTTGACTTATCACATTCATTAATCTCTAAGGTCTTCTTCCCTCTTGAAGACTTAGAGCTAAACATATGTTTTTTAATTTGTATCGGATTCTTTTGTATAAAATTACTAGTATAATCTAATATTTCTTGACTGAATCTATGAGTTTCTTCTAATTTACCTTCATAAGAAAATCCAAAATGATTACTAAATTCGGTCATGATAGATAAATCACTTCCAGAAAAACGAAAGACTGATTGCCAATCGTCACCAACCGCATAGAGTTTTGTCTCTCCAGGCTCACCTATTAAGCTTTTGAGAAATTCATATCTACCAATAGACATATCTTGAAATTCATCGACGAGAATATATTTATAAACAGGTGTATATCTACCTTCTTTGATATATTGAGTAGCCTGATTTATTTGGTCAGCAAAATCTATAAAAGAGTTTTCTTTTAGATAAGCTTCATATTTTTCAAAAATAATTTCAAAGATATCTAAAAATAATAGGGTTCTTTTATCTTTTCGTGCTTTCTTTTGTAAAGAGAATGTTGAGTTATTTGACTTAAATAAAGTTAAAAAAGTACTTATCAATACTGAAAATTGATTTATTTGCTTATGGTTCTTCAATGCATTAGAAACTTCATCATCAGAAATTTTTTCAAGTTTCACCCCAGCTTTTTGTAACTTTAATTTAAGCGCTTCCACTAGCCCCTTCCCTTTATCTTCATAAGAGTATGTTTCAATTAATTTACGATTTGCCTCAAGGTGAATACTTCGTGCAAAATCCATTTTTTTATGATACGCCTCAGTAGGACTTAGACCATTTGAGCCTTTAAAAAAGGGGGGTACCTCTCCGTCTTCATCTATTCCAAAATGTTCTATGGAAATATTATAATCAGGTAAGTAAAAATCTGGACGATATTTTTTTCTACCCTCTTGATTTAAGTTTTCATCAAAAACTTTCTCATATTCATACTTAACACCATGAAGAAACAAGAAGTTTGCAATTTTTACCTCTTGAAAACTTTTCATGACTATCCCTGGTTCAATTCCACCAAGAGGTACTTTACGGAAATTTTTTACATATCTATAATATTGATCTAAAGAAAAAACTCACTTATATCTTTTTCAGGGTAAAGATAAAAAGAAAAGAAATTCTCCATTTTTTTTCGTAAATTATTATCTTTAGTAAAATTTGAAACTAAACTATAGATAAAACGAGATTGATCTTTAGTATTACCAGCAAAAGCAATATCTGGTGCCCCGCCTTCAACTTCTTTTAAAATATGATGGCCTAAGGCATTGAATGTTGATGATTTAATTTTTTCACCCACTCTTTCTGAAATACGCTCTTCCATTTCTTTGGCAGCACTACTTGTAAATGTTATAAGTAAAATTTCTGATGGATCTGCATATCCTTTCTCTAAAATATATTTTACTTTCCCTATAATAGTACTTGTCTTTCCAGATCCTGCACCAGCAACAATAAGCGAGCTATCTTCATCTCTTAGAATAGCTTCTTGTTGTTGATCGTTTAGTGGGTACTCTTCAATTGAATCAAAAAGATGTTTGTACTTTTCTTTTTCAGAATTAACAAAATGAGTGTTGTACACACATCGATCATTTTCACTGTAATTTGAAAGTTTTTTTATTTCTGAAATTTGGTCACGTTGTTTTTTGGTCAGAAAATAATCAAGATTTTTTTCTTTCACATAGAGAATAAGATCTGAATATTTCTTTTTCCACCCCGTAAAACTTGAATGCGTAAAATAACTCCAACCTGAAATATATTTATTAAATTCTTCAAAGGCAGTTATAAGTACATCTTTATTATTTTCATAATATTTTTGTTGATTTTTTTTAATTTTTAAAATAAACAAAACAAGAACAACTATCAAAACCACAACTGTTAAGCTAAATATATTTATATTAGTCATTTATACTTAAATTTTACTGAGTTATTCACTTTGATACAAGTTATTTTATAAATAAAAAACTTACCTCTAATCTTTATTTATCTCTAAAAAAATATCTTTAATTCGTTCTGAATATACTTCTCCAACTTTTACTCTATAGAACTTAATTCCAACAAAACCAAAAATATCGTTCTTAATTTGATCTCCATTATTAGCTTTTTCAGTATTGTGAGATTTATCATCTACTTCAATAACAGCAAGGATTTTTCCATCTTTATTTAAAACAGCAAAATCAACATGGCGAGATTTAATATGGTTTCTCATTTCTCTATATCTCTTTCCTATATCATTGCCTTTCCCTACACCAACAATATCTTCCATACGAACCTTTGAGAGAATAATAAACTCATTATTATTTTGTTTTGATAATTCATCAAAAAATGGTTTTTCTCGAAAGGTAAAAAAACTTTTCTTTAGGTAATAATACTTACCAATGTTTTCTCTTTCATTTTCGCTTTTACCGTCCTGTTCTAAATTTTCTTTTAGATTTGTTAGAAATACAGTAGCTCCAACAAGAACAAGTATTCCAATAATAATATATAGAATATTCATATAAAAAACATTATATCAAATAACATAAATAATTTCGATTTCCTGTTAGAGGTACACCTTTTCAATACAAAAATCTCCTTATATATAAGGAGATTTTCATTTGGGTCAGTTTATAAATAGGATACGGAATTTGTATAGATAAAAACCACAATTAAGTGGTTTTTATATTACATCATTCCCATCCCTGGCATACCTGTTGGCATTGCTGGTGCTTGAGATTCTTTCTCAGGAAGATCAGTAATAGCAACTTCAGTTGTGAGGAATACTGAGGCGGCTGAACAAGCATTTACAATAGCTGATTTGGTTACTTTCACTGGGTCAATAATTCCTTCAGAAATCATATCGTCAACATATGTATCTGATTTTGCATTATACCCAGCAGTATCACCTAGCTCAAGAACCTTTGATAAGACAACTCCATCGTCCTTACCTGCGTTAATGGCAATTTGTCGCACTGGTCCTTCAAGAGCTCTCATGACAAGGTCATACCCAGCTTGCTCTTCTTCAGAGAGGTCTTTTTTCTTTTTGGCACCTAATGTGTGAGCAACTTTTACCAAAGCCGTTCCTCCTCCTGAGATAATTCCTTCTTCAAGAGCTGCTTTGGTTGCATTCACTGCATCCTCAATCTTATCTTTCAAGTATTTCATTTCAGATTCTGTTGCAGCTCCAACGCGAATCACGGCAATACCGCCAGAGAGTTTTGCAATACGTCCTGTAATTTTACCTCGCTCAAATTCTTTTTCCGTATTATCAAGCTGTTTTTTTAATTGATTAATATAGTTATCAATTTTTGTTTTTTCAGCTTTTCCACCGATGATAACCGTATTGTCTTTTGTAGAAACAATTCTATCTGCAGATCCTAGATGATCAAGTGTTACCTCATCAAGTTTCATGTTGATACCTGAATCAATAAAAGTCGCACCCGTTACCAATGCAATATCAGCAAGCTGTTGTTTCCGTCCATCACCAAATCCTGGAGCCTTGATACCAAGAACATTCAAACTTCCGCGAAGTTTGTTTAGGATAAAAGTTGCAAGTGCTTCACCTTCAATATCTTCGGCAATAATAACGAGGTCTTTTTTACCAGCTTGAGCAAGTGATTCAAGCACCGGAAGAACCTGTTTAACATTTGAAATTTTTTGATCAGTAACAAGAATATGTGGATTCTTCATTTCAGCACGCATTTTTTCTGAATCCGTCATCATGTATGGCGATACGTAGCCTTTATCAAATTCAATTCCTTCAACAACGTCACTGGTAATTCCAATTGATTGAGATTCTTCAACCGTTACAACCCCATCATTACCAACCTTTTGAACAGTGTCTGCAATAATTTTTCCAATCTCTTCTGACTCTGCTGAAACCGAAGCAACATGAACAACTTCTTCGTGAGTATCAATATTTTTTGAACGACTAATAAGTTCTTTTTCAATATCTTTTGCTGCCTCTTGAATTCCGTGTTTTACCGCCATTGGATTTGCACCCATGGCAACCACCTTCATTCCTTCTGAAATAATTTCATGTGTGAGAACCGTTGCGGTTGATGTCCCGTCTCCTGCGTTATCGTTTGTTTTGTTGGCAACCTCTTTGATCACTGAAGCTCCAAGATTTTCAAATTTATTTTCTAGTTCAATTTCTTTTGCAATGGAAACTCCATCATTCGTAATGACGGGAGATCCATAGCTTTTATCTAAAATAGCATTGCGTCCTCGTGGGCCGATCGTTGCGCGAACTGATTGTGCAACAATATCGATACCTTTTTTCATGCTCGTGCGAGCATCATCCTTAAATCGTACTTCTTTAGACATAATAATTTTTAGTTATTAATAACGGCTAAAATATTTTCAATCCGGACAATTTCGTATTCTTGCTCGTCGACCGTAACGGTGTCACCCCAAGAAAAGAGAACCGTATCACCTTCTTGTACTAGAAGTGCTTCATAACTACCATCTTCTTTTTTGATTCCTTGACCAACAGCAACAATTTCACCTTGTTTTTTAGGTGAAGAATCTTTTTCACTACTTGCGATATATATTCCTGACGCAAGTTTTTCTTCTTTTTTTTGTATATCACGTTTAATGAGTACGCGATCACCTAATGGCTGAATTTTCATATGAATAAATAAAATGAATTACATAAACGTATAATAATTCTCCAAAAAGTGGAGATATTTTTTATATATCAAATATTTTATTTTTAGACAAGTATTTCACGAAAATGAAATACTTGTCGATTATTTTGTTTTTTGGTATATAAAAAATATAGCTATTATTCAGCTATATTAATTATTCGAACTAAGATAATAAACAAAACATATGAAATTAACACGATGGAATAGCTTTGATAATCAGCTCCCTACTATTAATGACATCTTTAATGATTTTTTTGGTTCGCATGGTAATCGAGTGCTGTCAGAACAAACATTACCTGGAATTAATATAAAAGAAGACGACAAAGAATACACTATTGAAGTTGGTATTCCGGGAATGAAAAAGGAGGATTGTAATCTTGATATTCATGATGGTTATCTAACGCTATCGGCTGAGTCAACAAAAAATACTGAGGATTATTCACGTTGTGAATACAATTACACGTCATTTTCTCGGACCATGGCATTACCGTCAGATGTAAACGAAGAGGAAATTAAAGCAAAATACGAAAACGGTGAGTTAATTATCACCTTACCTAAAACATTAGAAGAAAAAACTAATAGTAAAAAGATTGCTATTGATTAACTATGAATACAGAGAAATTGAAAGAACAGATTAAAAAATTTAGTTCTGATAGGGTAAAAATAGTTCTTCTTATCTTGGTTGTTGTGAGTCTAGTGTTTAACATCTTTCTTCTTACAAACAAGGTGTATGCACCAACGCAAGACAATTATCAAAAACCAGAAGTAGTATATGAGCAACAAGTTGATACCCTATATCCTTTTGGTAAGAAACATGAATCATATAGAAAGTATGAAAATGGTGAATGGAAAACATATTCAAACACAAGTGCACTAGAAGAACATGAGATCGAAGGTATTCAAAAAGAGTTTCAAGAACGTCAAAGATTAATGCATGAGCATTTCAAAAAACAACGAGAATTAATGGATGAAATATGGGGATCGTTTTATTACTAATTTCTATCTCATAAAAAAATTTAAAAAGAACTAGTGTGCTAGTTCTTTTTAAATTGATAGGTTGCGTATCCTATCCATGTAGTGGGTCAGTTTATGAATATGAATAGGATACGGAATTTGTATAAATAAAACCATAATTAATCTTTGCATATTTTAATTAAATATGTGATATTTAATTTATGAAATTTAATTTCACACAAAAATCAACTTGGAATGTTTGGAACACATTTTCCCTCAACAGGAAGATTGATTTTTGTGTGAATAAATAACGTTCTATTTGAAATTATCTATTTAAGTAAAAACCAGTCTTTCTGATTTCAGAAAGGCTGGTTTTCTTTAACAATTTAATAAATCCTAAAATTTAATAACATGAATAAACAAAAAATCTTAAATGAATTTAGAGGTCAAATGGTCTTTAATAAGAAACTTACTGGCTATATCAGCTGTGAACGTGAATTTTTTCTTGTAGGCAAAAACCAAGAAATTTTACCAAAAGCAAAACATGCCTTAGCAATTCTGAACGATTCTGAATATTTTAGCTACGAGCTTTCAGCTTGCCAGCTAGAATACAAAACAGGTCCTACAAAAAATGTTTCAGAATTAATGAAACGTATTACTGAACTTGAAGCGCAGTGCCAGGATTTCGAGAAATATTTAAATATATCTCGAGAACTTATTGAGGTTGCCCCTAAAACCATGCCGCTTGATGTATATCAAGATCCTAGATATATACATTTTGCAAAAACCAAGACAGCTGAACAATTACTTGGAATGATGCGCGTGACTGCATGTCAGTTTCATGTTGGAATGCCTGATTATGAAACAGCTTTGCGAGTATATAATTCAATTCTACCTGATATAGACAAGCTTATTAAACTTGGTGACTATTCAAACCGACGAAGAATTGAGATATACAAACAAGTGGCGCCATATTGGAAACCAGAAGAAATTACCTCTCTTGAAAATCATTATACTCAAGCCGTTGCGGGTGGATATGAACATGATCTTGGTAATTGTCATACATTAATACGTATAACAAAATATGGAACGATTGAGTTTCGTATGTTTGGAGCAGCTCCGATACAAGACATAGCAACTCTAGCTAAAAAATGTTTAAGCTATTTGTAAAACTAAATCAAAGCAAAAGACCTTCATTTGAAGGTCTTTTTACTTTTCTTTTGCAAAGAGAAATGCTTCAACGCCAATTGGATCTTTGTCTGATGGGAAAATAATATACCCATCAACATCCATACTAATTACATCTTTATCGTGAGCGATAATTTCACCAGCAGAAACCTTATCAAAACTAAGATATTCTTTTGTGAATTTAAAATCTTCTGTTTGTTTTTTATGCAAATAATGCATCTTCATAATATCCTGTGAGACAGCATCAAAAGGAACTTTTTGATCAATCAAATCAAAATATTGAAGAAATTGATAAGATGTTTTAATTCCTAAATCTTTAAATTTTTCTGTGTGACGTAACGAACCTAGTTCAACACATATACCAATTTTCCCGTTGTTATCCATATATCCATCGGAACCCCCTTTTTCAAAATCATCTATATTGGTGATGACCTTGGATATATGCATCTTACTTGCGAGATCTAATCCGTTTTCACCCGTGAAAGCAAAAGTAATATCTCGATCAGAATCATCACGGTATGCATGTAGATCAAGTAATGCATCACACTCATCAAGAATCTTCATAAGCTCGTCTGCGAGAAATTCTTCATAGAATTCTGATTTTTCTCTTTTAATAAAGCAGCGGTTAAGATTCTTTTCTGTAAAACGTATATTTTGTTCTATTGCACGAGGATTAGCATGAACAAGGTACACAATACCTTGCTTGATTTTCAAATTCTCAATCAAAAAATCTAATGTTAAAATTCCAGCTTTTTCGTTTCCGTGAACACCTCCAAAGATAGCTACTGTTTTTCCAGGTTTTCCTGAATCTATTTTTGTTATTTTAGAAGTCTTATTCATAGCTTTAATTATATCAAAAAAATTCCGTAGTCCCGAAAGGGATATTTGAAAAAGTCCTTATAAATAAGGACTTTTTCATCTGGGTCAGTTTATGGTTAGGATACGGAATTTGTATTAAAAAAGACTAGTATAAATACTAGTCTTTTGAAGATTACATCGGATTAATTATTCCAATTTTGTCAGCAACTCACTAAAGCCGAAATTGACTAATTCGCGCTCTTTCCACTCATCTTCATGGAAGGGAATAAATGAAGGCATTATCATTTCTTTAGTAATAAAATAACTAAAGAAATGATCTTGGTCCTTAATGCCATCCTTATAGGCCCAAACTGAAATTTGATTAACCGTACCATCAATGGATGGGTAACCCTTATCGTTACGCTTTATAGCGATAAGTGCGTGTCTATTTCCTCGACTATCAAAGAAGGTTAATTGACGGTCACAAGGAACACCCCTTTCATAAACAATAAATCCGTTTGAATTTATATGGTTAAGTAGCTTCTCAAATTTTCCTTCAGCAATAGGTATTCCTAACCTTAGTGCTTTTGACTCAGATGACTCATATAAATCAGGCTCATCAGTATTAGATACTGATTGGGCTAAATCCTGAATTTCTGTTTCAAGGGCATTAGCCTCAGATTTCTCCTTGTCGAAACAAGAAGTAAGTGAAAAATTGATTAAGATAATAGCAGTGCAAATAATAATTTTTTCATAATTTATTTGATTTTAGTTTTTGTATTTAATTTTAAAATATCACTATATACTTATATGTCAATTAAAAAACCAATATTTCTATTGGTTTTATGTTGAGTACTTCTTTACTCTATTTAATTTTTTGAAGTTAAGTTATGAATGTGCCACCACCAACAAGGTGCTCTGTCTCTAGTTTATCTTCTCTAATAGTACATTGATTAATCCATATTTTTTTAGATTCACCATCCTTTAAAGTAATAGTCCTCCAATGACCCCTACGAACGTGTGGTGATTTTTCTGTCCCTACTCTTGAGATACCTAAATCCTCTCTTTGAAGTAAAGTAACACCTGTCTCATCTTCACTTATTCGATACGTTTGAGTAACTGGGATTTTGATCCAGTTAAACGAGTCTTTTTCATTAAAGTCTTCAGATGCATCAATTTCACTAAAGATCTTTTTATAATCAGTTTTCTTTTTTAGGTTAGAAACTAATCTAATAAATCCATTTATCAATTGGATAATATCATAATCCTCAAGTATTTGTGATCCATTATCATTTTTGATAAGAGAAAGTTTTTCACCTTCGTTTAACAATGGCATTTCTAGCCTGTCACTACCCTCATATGCATGAATATGTAAACTGTCTTTATTTACTGAAAATCCAGTAAAACCTGGGTCTCCACCAAATATATTAAGATTCAAATAATCTCTCTCTTTAAATTTTTTACCAGAAGTAATATATTTATTGTACTTTTCAAATGTTTTTGAGTCTGGAACCAGTTCCTCTATTGCATGAGGTATTACCAAGAAATCTATAAAATCTTGATCTGAGCTTATTAAAATAGATGAAAAAGGTATTGCGTCCTCTTCTTGATCGAAGAAAAAAGTTTGGTTTAGGTTCAGAAAAAAACTTTCATATGGCATCTTATCAAGATAATTTTCTTTCAGAGGATTAAGAAATGGTATCAATTTAGGCTTATCTAAAACGAATACTCTTCTATTATCTAACCAATTATCCAAAATCATAGGAAAAAGTGCGATCGGAAAAGCATTAAGTCCTCTCACAAAATCTAATTGATCTATAGATGAGCCATACTTACTTGGAACCCGAGGAAGATAATTTAAATAATCAAATGTCTCATCGTCATTAATTAATCTTCTTAACTGCCTGTATCCCTTGATTGGTTTCATAATGGCACCATGTTCATTTAATTCGCTCCCTACTTGAGGCAAGAAATCTAGTCTATCTTCGAAAAATCGCTTACCAGATTTTTTTTCCATTTTAATTCTAAGTTCATTTTGGAGCATTATAAATTCCCAAATCTTTAAGGTGTGATCTAAATCATTAAGGAATAAATATTTCATAAGTTATGTGTTTTTAATTATTATTGTACGTTTGAAAATTAATTCGATTTAAGGAAACTCTACCAGATTACTTGCTATTTGTAAATAGTATTGTTTAATTTATAAGAAGTTCCGTAGTCCCGAAAGCGGTATATGAAAAAACCCTTATAAATAAGGACTTTTTCAGCTGGGTGCCTTCTCGTGATGCGACCCCTGTAATTCATTGCCCTGCAATGCTTTTTTAATAGTTTTAGTATATCACAACTTAACCCTTCTCGTGCTTAGTTGTTTTCAAATAAAGTTACAAAAGTTACACAGATACGCGTTTTTAGAAAAAAGTTACATTAAGATGTAACTTTTATTTACTCCCCAGGACTTTTTGAAGAAATTAAATCAGCGATATTAAATGAAAGATTATTATTTGAAGTACTTTCGGTCCCTAGAAATCCTGTTTGATTATGTGCAAAAACAGATTTAGTGGCTTCTAGAATTACTGTCTGACGTGCCTCAGAACCAACAGGTAATGCCTGCACAAAAAATGTAAAACTATTTTGTACATTTTGACGGTGTAGATTTAATGATTGAAGGTGTTTATTTGCCTTATACAGTTTTAACGATTGGAATAACCCAACAGATAGAATCGAAATAACGAGTGCTCTTAATGCTGTATGATATATAACGCTACCAACAACATCAAATTGAATATCTTTATGTCCATGAAACATAATCCAAAGTAAGTAAACAACAAGGAAGAGCAAGAAAAGTCCTGATATTCCAATCCACCATTTTGAAGCTGTTTTATGTTTATCTGCTTGGCCTGAAAATACACCCGCTTGAATACTTACACCTTTCTCTGCTGAATTCTCTCGTAGACTTTTTAATATTTTATCTGATTCCCTTTTTGATTTTTTAAGTTCAGCAATCAATGAATCAAAATTTTCTGGCTTTAAGTTAGCTAGTTTTACTGAGTTAATTAAACCAATATGATTTTTGTTGATTGAATCCCTGGTCTCATTTAATCTTCGAATAATCTGTTCTCTTGTTTGAATATTATTCCGATCAGTTGCAGGATCAAATTTTAAAATTTTATCAGCTTCTGTAAGAAAATTAGTGATCAGTGATTTATATAAACGTAAATCATCTACTCCATATAACTCATTATTTGGAATAATATTTTCTGAAATGAATACAAGATCAGAATGAATATCAACAATAAGATTTAAGTGTTCAGAAAATCCCAAGCTACTCAGGTCAGACCTTTCTAAGGCTCCAACATTCAACTCGAGCAACTCATCTATTTTTTTCGTAAGTTCTTGGTCCATATTTTAATATTTAGTATCTTTAATATTTCTCGGATCATTTCCTGGAGCAACTGTATCTGAATCTCTGATTTTTCCATCTAACCCATGAATTCTTACTTCTCCCCCTCCAGAATTTTTTGAAAATTCTTTGGCTGCTTGCTCAGCTTCTTTTTGGGTTCTAAAATTTCCTGAAGATTTTTTTCCTCCAGCTTTTTTAGCGTCCCAACCTCCGTCAGGGTTTTTTGTAACATGATAATTTACCATAATTTTATTCGTATAAATCCGCAGGTAATACCTCCTGTACTACCCCTTGGATAATTAAGTTTTCTGTTAATATGATTGGTTTATGATTTTTGTTAGTTGAATCGGGTTTCAAAATAACCATATCTCCTTTTTTTTCAAAAATTTTCACCGTAGCCTCATGATTGATGAGTGCAACAACTCGTTGTGAATTTTCAGCAAAATTTTGTTTTTTAATCAAAAGTAAATCTCCAGAATTAATTCCACTTTTATTCATAGAATCCCCCTCGGCTCTGAGAAAAAAATATTCATTCTGAGGCCTTGCAATTCTAGTTGATACTGGAATATAGGCATCAATATTTTCTTCTGCGAAAAGTGGTGATCCGCATGGAACGAGGCCAAGGAGTGGAACATTAATCGTTTGTTCTGAAATAATAGATCTATGAGTCTCAGCAAGTTTTATTTCACGACCTTTTTTAATTAAAAGTTTTGCTTTAATAAGTCGATCTATAATAAGACTAGCTGAGCGAGGAGATTTACCACCTGTTATTTTGTTGATTTCACGCAATGTTGGTGCTTTACCGTAACTAATAATTTGCTTCTTTATAAAAGCATATGCTTTTCTGTCTTTACTGCTTAAGTTATTCGTCATAGGTATAAATAGTATACAAAATATTTTACTTTTTTGAAAGTAAATGATAAGCTATTAATAACAAATCGGAAGACTGTTTTTACCACTTATATCCCAGGTTGTTAATTTATTAAAAAAATTAATTAACGCAGAGTTATGCAAAATAAACAGCTAGTCTGGAAAACTATCCAAAAAAGGGTTTTTGAGCTTGTTCCACAAGATATAAACCCTCGAACTATTTCAGATAAACAACTATCTGACCTTAAAAAATCTATTAAAAAATATAACTTAGTAGAAATACCCGTTATTGACCTTGATAATAAGTTGTTAAGCGGACACCAAAGATGTCTTGCAATGAAGATTCTGGGTCGCGAAGACGAACTCATCGATGTTCGAGTGCCAAATAGAAAACTAACAGATAAAGAAGCTAAGCAATACCTCATCGCCAGCAACAAACTCGGTGGTGATTGGGATTATGATCTTCTCAGGCATTTTGATCTTGAGCTTCTTTCAGATGCAGGATTTGATGATATGGAATTGGTATCTTTTTGGGATACAAAAAATGAATCAATGGATGATGACTTTGATGTAGATAAGGAAGTAAAAAAGATTCATAACCCAACAACAGAACGCGGTGATCTTATTATCATGGGCGACCATCGATTACTCTGTGCCAGTGCTACAGATAACAATGCAGTAATTAAACTATTCAATGGAGATAAGGCATCAATGTATTACAGTGATCCTCCCTTTAACATAGGGCTTTCATATGACAAAGGTGTGGGGAATAAATCTAACTATGGAGGTAATGTTGATGATTCAAAAACACCAGAAGCATATAAGGAATTTATCAATCAAGCACTACAAAGTGCACTTCCAGTACTCACTGACGACACCCATGTCTTCATGTGGTGTGATGAAGCGTGGGTCTGGGTATTTCAGACACTCTACAATGAACTAAATATTAAAAACAGGAGACTTAACATTTGGCTGAAAAATAATAGTTCACCAACACCAAATGTAGCCTTTAACAAAGCAACTGAGTTTTGCGTGTATGGGACGATTGGATCTCCATTTCTTTCACCAGAGAAAACAAATCTCAATGAGATTCAGAATAAAGAAGCTGGTACCGGAAATGATCTGTATGACTGGGTTACCAATGTATGGGCGACAAAGCGATTGGCAGGAACGAAATATAATCATCCGACTGAAAAGAATCCTGAACTTCATGAAAAAGCCATTCTTCGTTGTACCAAACCAGGAGATATTATATTCGATTCATTTTCAGGATCAGCAAGCACTATGATCTGTGCAGAACAGCTCGGTCGAAAAGTATATGCAACTGAAATATCAGAAGTATTCTGTGACCTTGCAATTCGTCGCTATGAAAAACTTACTGGTAAAAAAGCTAAGATAATTAAAAACTACTATGAAGAAAGCTAAGGTTACGAAACAGTTCTTAGAAGAACTCAAAAAGTTCCCATCGTTCAAGTTGCTTGTGAGAAAACAGGTATCTCACGAAACAGTGTGTATCGCTGGCGACGAGAAGACAAAAATTTTGCAGAGGAAATGGATATCGCTATAGCAGAAGGAGTTGCCTTTGTGAATGATATGTCTGAGTCACAGCTTATGACACTCATTAAACAAGGTAATCTTGGAGCGGTACGACTCTGGCTTACCCACAACCATGAACGATATACCAAACGAGTTAAGGTCGAACATAGCCACAGTAATTATCAACTTTCAGAAGAAGAGCTTGATGACATATCTCAAGCTCTTGAAATGATTCATGGAAACCAAAGAGATTCTTAAAAAAGGAGTCACAAGAAGAAAGCTCTGTGAGCAAAGTCATAGAATATTTTTCGCGAGTTATTTTTCAGAATACATTAAATATCCAAGTGCTGATTTTCACAGAAAGATCTTAGATGTTTCAGAAAATGAAGAATATGAATTTGTCGTTGTTACTGCCTTTCGGGGATCAGGTAAATCAACAATTATCTCTACCTCACTTCCAATATGGTCTATTGTTGGTAAACAGAAAAAGAAATTTATTATCATCATTTCTCGTACCAAAGAACAGGCTAATTTGATTCTGAAAAATATTAAATCTGAACTTGAACACAATGGACTACTTAAAAAAGATTTTGGTCCTTTTGAAAGTACTGATGATGAATGGCGAAGTTCAAGTATCGTGATTCCAAAATACGGAGCACGTATTATGTCGATTTCTGAAGGTCAAAGTATTCGAGGTCTTAAACATGGATCATATCGACCGGATCTCGTGATTTGTGATGACATTGAAGATGTGCAATCAACAAAAACTAAAGAAGGTCGATCGAAAACATATAACTGGTTTAACAGTGCTGTCATCCCAATTGGAGATATTGGTACTCGTACTATCATTATTGGGAATGTTGTTCACAGAGATTGCTTAACCTTAAAGCTCAAAGAACGAATAGAGAATAGTGAGATTCAAAATGCCGTATATATGGAGTTTCCGCTTCTTGATAGTGAGGGTTATTGTCTTTGGAAAGAAAAATATCCTAATGAAGAGGATATTACAAAACTAAGAGAAAGGATCTCGCATGATTACATCTGGGCACGAGAATATCTATTGCAGATCATACCTGATGCGGAACAAATTGTTCACAAAGAGTGGATACAGTATCACGATGGTATACCTCTACAAAAAAATACGTATTGTCGAGGTGTATTCGCTGGTGTTGATCTGGCAATCTCAACCAATGAAAGTGCTGATTGTACAGCCCTTGTTGCTGCCCAGGTACATGGTTATCATGAACAGATTAAAATCCTAATTAAACCCGAGATTATTAATGACCGAATAGGATTTGCAGAACAGATCGATGCCATCACCCTTTATTCAAACATACATATGACATCTCGAAGAGATACTGTATTTATTGAAAATGTTGGATATCAAGACGCTCTTACACAAACACTAAGGACACATAGAGTGAATGCAGTCTCGGTACGTCCTCAGGGCGATAAACGTATGCGATTAAATATGACCACCCAAGCAATTCGTGACGGGATTATTCTCTTCCCGAAACATGGATGCGAAGAGTTAATCGAACAACTTCTTGGATTTGGATATGAGAAGCATGATGATCTGGTCGATGCCTTTTCTCTGTTAATAATTGAGTTACTTCATAAATTCTATACAAAAAAACGCCTTGTTGGGATCGTTGCGATATAGTAATGAAAAAAGCCATGCTAGTTTTGCAAGGCTTTATGAATCCAGAAATAATCAGCAACCTCGGAAAGATTATCAGTGATGAATCCTTCCCAATTAATCTTCTCCCATGTTGATCGGTTAAAAGTAATCAGTCCTACTTTATCTTGTGAGGTATTTCCATATACATCAGTCAACGGTAGTGATGAACTAATATTTATTTCGTTAATATCTTCTGGAATATACTCTTGGATTGATTCCATGATATCGATAGCATCAATCATGATACCTCGTCTCATCATTGCATTCGTAAAATTTTCTGATGCTTGATATTCGATGTACAGAGTATCTTCTTCGATATTAATACCATCGATAATAGTATTTTTCCCAAGTGCTTCTTGTACCTGTGATTCCAAAGTTATTTCTTGTGGGACTTCAGCTATCTCAATTACTGGTTCAGAGATAATTTCTTGTGATTCAGAAATCGGTTCATTTACCGTATCTTCTGGTAACGAGGAACCAAAATTTGAAAGAGCGACGAGAAGTAAGATAACTGAAGATATGTAATATATCTTCTTTTTACTTTTCTTGTTCTTAGTAAATCTCTGAAAGAGATAGAATATGAGTGCGGTAGTAATAACGGCGATAAAGAAGTTTGATGCTGTTATTGAAGCAAGAAATATTGAGAGGATAAGGGATATGTCTTCAATATGTATGTTTTTTAAGTTTTTCATTTTGGACGGTTTTTAATTAAGAAGGCTAGAAATTTTTATAAACAAAAAGCCCCTAGCCAGGTAGGTAGATCCCGTAAGAAATACCCATATCCGTTTCCAGATATGACCGTCCAAAGTTAACCCCTGACTAGGGGGTTTTTACTTTGGACGGATATTTGATTGGCATACCACAAATAAATTTATGGGTTAGCCAGTTATATTTAAAAGTATACTAAATCAACTGATCTAGTCTATTGAATTATATCGCCACTACTCTTGTTTGCTAAGAAAAGTTGCCAACAGTGGTGCTTAGCAAACACCTGTATTGCGACATAATGATGTATATGGATACATCAAAAATACCTGTGAGATATTGTCTCTACGCGAGAAAATCTACTGAATCAGAGGAAAAACAAGTTCTCTCTATTGATTCACAAATACGAGAAATGGAACAAATAGCAGAGTCTCAAGGATTACAGATTTTTGTAAGAAAAGAAGAATCTCATTCCGCAAAAGCTTCTGGAAAACGTCCTGTTTTTCAAGAGATTTTAAAAGAGATTGATGAAGGTGTATACAACGGAATACTGACATGGGCACCTGATAGGTTAAGTCGTAACGCTGGCGACCTAGGATCCCTCGTTGACCTTATGGATCAAGGAAAACTGATTCATATTCAAACCTACGGACAAACCTTTTCAAATTCACCGAATGAAAAGTTTCTCCTGATGATTCTGTGTTCTCAGGCAAAGCTTGAAAACGATAACAAAGGAGTGAATGTTAAACGAGGATTACGTGCGAGATGTGAACAAGGACTATGGCCCTTTCGTCCACCAACAGGATATCTAAAATCTAATCATAAAGACGAGGGTTGTGTATGTTTAGTAGATCCGAAACGTGATCACATTATCAAAGAGATGTTTGAAAAAGTTGGTAATGAACGATGGAGTGGGAGAAAACTCCATAACTATTTGAAAAATGAAATTCATTTCAGAACACTTAATGATAAGCCGTTGAGTTTAGGTAATATCTATCGAACACTACAAAACCATTTCTACTATGGAAAGTTTGAGTATCCTCAAGGCTCGGATAACTGGTTTCAAGGAGTACATAAACCAATCATCACCAAGGAGCTATACGATGCTGTCCAAGAGCAATTAAATCGTCAGTCACTGGTTCGCAGATCAGATCCAAAAGACTTTGCTTTTACAAAATTAATGACCTGCGGTTTTTGTGGTTCGAGCATCACCGCTGATGAGAAGTACAAAGAACTCAAAGATGGAAGTGTAAACCGACATGTCTATTATCGCTGTTGCAAGTCGAGAAATCAGAATTGTAAAAATCCTGCGATTAATGAAAACGATCTTATTAAACAAATCACTAAAGTTATCAAGGATGTAGGCATCAAAAATCTACCTATGCAAGAAAAAATCCGCTCTGATGTCGAGCGGATTAAAAAGTTCCATGAAACTATTCTTGGAGAAAAAGCTCAGGTATTTTTGAAAGATATTAATACTCTCGCTTACGCTAAGTTTATTCTCAAAGAAGGCTCTCTTGAAGAAAAACGAGAAATCATGAATTGTTTGAAGGGGCAGTTGATTTTACAGGATAGAAAAACATCGTTAATTTAAATAAAAAGACCAACATTTCTGTTGGTCTAACTTGAGCTAGCAACTGCTCAGACTTTTTGTCTTTAGCTTATTTATATTTAATTATTCCCAATCTAAAACAAGAGCCATCTTATTAAAAATTTCTTTATTTAAATCTTTAACGGTCTCATTAATGATTCTTCCTGCAAATGATCTACCAGATCCATACATTCCAAAATCTAAATCTCTAAACTTATTACCTCCAATAGAATAAAGAGCTTTTAATGAAGTTATACCGTATCTAGATAATAAAAATGTCCATTTATCAATTTCTACTTGAGATACGTATGGTAAATCTAGCACATTAGAAAAATCTCTTAAATCAGAAAGTTTAGAAACCTTAATGGTTTTACCTAAAACAAGATTCAAAAAAGCCTTTCCTGTCCCAAAGATCCCAAATTTTTTACCTCTGAAATCCTTAATTCCGATATCTTTCAAATCTAAATATGAATATATTTGAGCCTTTGATAATTCCTGCTTCCATAAATTCATTTCTAGTTCAGATACGTATGGTAAATCAAAATTATTAAATAGATCTAGAAGATGTGCATTTGTGAATCTATTCTTGTTAAAAGACTTATTACAAACCTTTTTATAAATATCAAAGCCGGTACCAATTTCACCAAAATCTCTATCACCAAAATCTCTCGCATTAGTTCTTAAAACATCTAATTGAGTAGCATAAAAAGGTATCAATTTCTTTTTATAAAAACTAATTACCTGATCTTGAGCACTCTCTAGAGGTAGCCCGACAACATAAGGTAAATTTAATGCTTTAGCAAAGTCAAACAAGATATCATAAGTGATTGTGCGTAGCATCTTTATATCCAAAACACTTTGAATAATTGAGTATGCTTTTAATCCATCAGAAAAATCTAATTTCATAAATTTAACTGGACCCAGCTTATATAGGTCTAAATAAGAAAAAATATTAATACTTTTTAGCTCTTCAATAATAAAATCATTTAAATTAATACATTCTTCTTCCCAATTCAAAAAATCACTAATTTCTTCTAAGGTTGACAGGGTAATTCTATCGATAGTTTTATTTAAGATTAAACCAGCAAAAGAATATCCACCTCCAAAATCTCCAAAATAAGATTTTTTAAATCTATCTGAACCAAAGCGAATAAGATCTTTTCTTGAAAAAATATTATTTTTCTCAAGTTGTTTTTTTATCATTTCCCTTCTTTTAGTAACAGACATCTTTAAAAAAGAAACATCAAAGTTTTTTTCTAAAGAGATCTTCATTAGCTCTTCATGGGTAATTGAAACTTTCTTTATGATACCCATATTAAAACTATCAATCTCATCTCTTGTTAGATAATCATAATTACCAGGATTCTCATCAGGCTCTTGAAATGAAACACCATCAAGTAGCTCATGATAGAATACCTGACCTTTTTGACCAACAAAATTTGGCATCACAACATATGCGAGTTTATCAGAATTATGATCATTAATTCTAAGAACACGACCATTACCTTGAATAATATCAACATATGATTTAGCAGGGTATACAAACATTGAAACTGCAACACCAGGATCATCAAAACCTTCCTTAATTACACCAATACCAACCAAGACATCAAATTCATGTCTCTTAAAAGAATCAAATAATATTTTTCGGTCTTTTTGTTTGGTTTTAGCTGTAATCAATTTTGCTCGAACACCTTCTTTCTGAAGTGATCTAACAAGATCTTTACCCTGGCGAACCGTAAGAGTAAACATAATCCCACGTAAATTTCGCTTTTTGAATGCTGAACGAAATAGTTTCGCTGCTGCAATATTTCCTCCTTTTCTGATGATTTCACTTGCTAAACGTTGGTTGTATTCGGTTTGGGTTTCAGAATTCATTTTTTCTGAAATTTCAATATCAATATCAACCATACTTAACTGAACTGCACACAGCATACCCATTTTTATAGCCTCTCGAATAGAGATCTTATAAACCTCTTCACCAAGAAACTCTTGGAGGTTTTTTGTGCCTGAATAAGAAGATGAAGCAGTAAAACCAATAGTAACTGCGTTTTCTCTATGCTTAGTCAAATTTGCTCGTGTTAAATCTCCTAAACCTTTGTGAGCTTCATCCATCAATACAATATTAAATCTATCTCGATTTTTTTGAGAAATTTTATTATATGAGGCATAGGTCATCACAACGATTTCACCACTCAAATCTCTATAGCTTCCGCCATAAAGACTGTGACTTCGGTGAGGAATAAATCTAGTTAGCTCTTTAGATATTTGATCTAACAAATTTACTTTTGAGGTTAATAATAGTGTTTTCAGGTTTCTGGAATCAGCCATCATAGCATCAGCAATAACTGACTCTATGAAGGTCTTTCCCATTCCAGTAGGTCCTTCAATATACATTGAAGTAATACCTTTAGACAAAGTCTCAATAATAGCCGAGTACACGGGGCCCTGTCCTTTTCTGAACGGAAAAGACGGAACATATGTACTAATATTGCTTTTAATCTGTGATAATATTTTTTCCATTTTATATAATTTAGTTGTTATTGTACTTTTTTTGAATTTAATCAATATTTTGTAAGACTATATCATATATATTGCTATTTGTAAAGCATATTGTGTAATAAAAAACGACCTATTTCTAGATCGTTTTTTCTTAATTTAATAAGATAATATAAAATTATACTTCTACCACTATTTCTTGCTTAGAAGACTTAGTTAAGTTTAATGCCTTACAAACATCACGCAATACGAGGGTGTCTATTTTTTTAATCTTCTTATTTAAAAGAAGACTAGCAAAATCTGCTCCCATTCCAAATTTACCAAAAGACGTAAATTCAAAATTTTGGACACCATAATTCATAACGTCTGGTAAAGAAACTAATTCGTGTTCCAGCATTCGTGCTTTAAACTCCTGAATTCTTTTTTCAGAATCCAGGGAATTTAAATATTGAGTAAAGTTATTTTCTTGAGAAATCTTGCTTAACTCCTCGTGATCAACGGATACATCAATAAGATCTTTAACATCAGCACTAATTTCTTCTAACTCTTCTTTTGAAACAAGGTCATAATTAATTTCATTCCCAGGCTCTGAAAAGTCAGTAAGAGCATCTACCCTTAACGCGTCGTTATCTTTCGATAAATTGGACGTTTCACTATCAACTGCATCATAACCAATAGAAGGTTCAGGTGAGTCATGTAGGTTAATTTGCTTATTTTCTTTAAACTTCAAACCTAGAATCTTATCATACAAAAAAGGATCTTTCTGTACTGGAACTCTAGTTTTTCTCGGTTTAATAAACGCAAGCCCATCAACTAATTCATGATAAAACTTTTGGTTTTGAACGTTTTTAAAATTAAACATAACGATATAAGCAAGCTTACTCTCGTTACCTTCTTCAATTCTAAGCACTCTACCATTTCCTCCAATAATATCTGTCGTCGACTGCGTTGGGTAAACAAACATTGAAACTGCAACACCAGGATCATTGAATGATTCTTTAAGCAAATCAATACTAACCAAAACATCAAATTCGTGATTAGAAAAACTTTCAAAAAGCTTTTTTCTATCAGAATATGAAATATGATTATCAACCAATCTAGCTTTTATTCCGTGATCAAGAAGAGTATTTACCAAATCCTGACCTTGAGAAATAGTTAAAGCAAACATAACCCCACGTAAATTTCGAGATAAAAATATATCTCTAAATAAACGTGCAGCTGCAATATTACCACCACTATGAATAATCTCTTCGGAAAGCAGATTATTGTAATCAGTAATTGATTCACCCTTTTGTCTTTCTTTGATACTAATATCAACAGACGCCATAATGAATTGTACTGCACACAACATACCAAGCTCTATTGCTTCACGTATACTTATACGATATGCAAGAGTGCCTAAGAAACTTTGTAATTTCTTGCTTTCTTTTGAATTAGTAGCTGAGGTAAAACCAATAAGTACAGAAATACTTTTTTGATAAGAAAGCTTTTCAAATACTTTTTTACCTAGGCTTTTATGAACATCATCAAGTAATAAAGTTTTAAATTGAGAAGTGCTAGCTAGAGTCATTTTCGCATAAACAGCATAACTCATAACAACAACGTCTCCAGATAAATCTTTATCTTTTGTACCATAAATAGATACTTTACGATTAGGAACAAATTTATTGAACTCAGCACGAATAAATTCAAAAGAATCAATTCGAGATGTAAGTAATAAAATTTTACCTTTTTTAGTTGCTAAAATTGCATCTGCAACCAAAGCCTCAATAAATGTTTTTCCTATTCCAGTAGGTCCCTCAATGTACATCGAAGTAGTACCTTTTTTAAGGTTTTCAATTATTGAGTAGTAAATATCTGACTGACCTTCACGAAATGTTACCTGCGGAATGTACTTAGAAATATTTCTCTGAAGTACCTGTAAAAATGCAGAGACTAACTGAGGAGATAAAGATACACCTCCAGCTTCAGTAGATGGAGCCAGTACTTGAAATGATTGAGGAATTTCTTTCCCAAACGTCTCATTAATTAAGCGAGAAATAGTATTACTACCTCGAAGTCTAGCCAAGGCTATAGCTTCCAGCTGTCTAATCCTTTCTCTTGTTACTCCATACATTTCGCCAATTTCTTCTAGAGTATATCGAGAACCATTTTGTAAACCAAAACGCATTCGCAATATTTCAAACTCCTTAGGTGAAACAATCTTATGTATTTCTTCAAGTAGATCTACAGCGATAAGTCTCCAGTTTGTTGATTCATCAGTTGATAAGACATTCTTATCAGGGATAGTATCCTTAATCATAGATGCATCTTCTGATGAGCCAAGTTTCTTATCTAAACTAACAGTTCCTTGAGATAATTTTGATTCTATAAATAGAACGTCTTGTACCTCAATTCCCATCTTTTTAGCAATCAACTCAATTGGAGAATTATCGTCACCATTATTAGTATTTAAATTTTTCACAATTTTTTTATATTGTGAAATTTTTTCTACCATATGAACTGGCTTACGAATAGTAGCTCCATTATCAGCAAGAAATCTTGTGATATTTTGACGAATCCACCAGGTTGCATATGTTGAAAATTTAAAACCTTTATCAATTTCAAATTTTTCCATAGCTTTCATTAAGCCAATATTGCCTGCTTGAACAATATCCATAAATTCCAAAACTGAGTGATGATTAATCACAGAGCTATATCTCGAAGCAATAGATAATACTAATCGTAAATTTGAATTATAAAATCTATTCTTTGCTTTTTTATCTCCTGCTTGATATTTTTTTGCAAGATCTATCTCCTCTTCAACTGATAACAGCTGAAAAGATTTAGTGTACTTCTCGTAACTAGGTGTTACAGTTGAATGTTTTTTCATGTTTATATAATTTAGTTGTTATTGTACTTTTTTTGAATTTAATCAATATTTTGTAAGACTATATCATATATATTGCTATTTGTAAAGTATATTGTGTAATAAATATAATAACTAAATCAAAAAACACTCATAGAGTGTTTTTTGCTTGTACTAAAACAAACCTTCTCGTGCTAGCACTAAATGGGGTGCGTTCTCGTGATGGAACGGTGACAATACATTGCAGGGCAAGGTTATTTCAATGATTTTATACTTTTACCTCCCGACCCTTCTCGTGCTTAGTGAATTTCAAAAAGTTACAAAAGTTACACAGAATAGACATAAAAAGTTACACGTACGTGTAACTTTTTATTTAAAATACTTCTTTGCTTTTGGATTCCTATGCGGACACCCTGGCCAACAACAAGGTCTCTTCTTGCCTGATTTCAGATCTTCCTGAAGACGCTTGAGATGATCTTTGTGTGTTTCTTCTTTTTTTACAATAGTGACCCAACAGATCCATTCATTGCGAGCAATAGATGTAAGATCATTCCAGATCTCACGAAGGTCAGGATCTTTTTCTAAAATATTCCTAATATCTTTTGGTACATTATGTAAAATACCTGTTTGTATATGTAGCTTACTCATAAATCTATTCTATTATAAATAAGCTGTTTTTGATATAATGCATTTAATTACACACCTTTTGTGTTTTAATTATTCATTAGCTTACATTTATTATTATGACAAAAACAATCAAAACTATATTACTCGTCATCGTACTCGCTGTGGTAGCCATTGCGATCACAGGATTTATTAAATTCAATATTCTTCAAGATGACATATATATCCAACAAACAGATGGTTCGGTAGTGAAAGCAAATGATCTCGATGAATATGTGCTGACGACCGAGGAAGGTGTCACCGCGACGTTTGCGTATACTTCAGAAAATAAAGAAACAGCGACACTTACGGTTGATGGCGAATTCTATCAACTGAAACGAACTGAATCAGCCTCAGGTGCTAAATATACCAATGAAGATGGATCGGTAGTGTATTGGGAACACCAAGGAGAAGCAACAATTGAACTTGTTGACGAAACAACATATGTGATACCAACCATACAAGAAGCTGATCTCTTCACATTTACTATTGAACCTTACAAACAAGACTGTGTTGGTGTTGCACCAATGAGGTGTTTAGTGGTAAATGGAGAACTGTTCTATGACTCAATTCAAGGATTTGAGTTTGAAGAAGGAACTGAATATGAAGTTCTTGTTGCTCGAACAGAACGTGAAAATGTTCCTGCGGATGCAAGTAAATATCAGTATCGTCGTGTAGAGGTTCTCAAGTCAAAAAAGCAAGGTGATCCTGATGCGAATAAGTATGATTTTGGTACTGTGGTGGATAACGACTGTGATGACGCTGATGGTAGTTGTGAAGCTCTTGATGATGACTCTGATAATGACTCATTACCAACTGAGGATGAAGCAAGTGTTGTTAATGACGAAAACCCTCTTGCAGCTGATGGTCTGACTTGGCTCTGGAAAGAAACTCAATACTCAAATGATGAAATTATTGCACCTGTTGACTCAACTCAATTTAAAGCACAGTTCACTACCGATGGGCAATTTTCATCATCTACTGATTGTAATACTGTAGGTGGAAGTTACACAGTTGATAGCAATAATCTTTCATTTGGTGCTATGTTCGCAACAAAAATGGCGTGTATGGATGAAACGTTGGAAATGGAATACTCAAACATGCTTGCTGAAGTGACCAGTTATATGATCGATGATAATGGAAATTTGGTATTAATGTTGAAATACGATACAGGATCAATGATTTTTACTCCGCAATCCTCTACATCAACACAAGCGCAAGAAGCAACAGATTATAATTCTTCGCGAAGTAACAAGAATTTATAAAAATATGAACGGAATCGAGGATAGATAACCTGATTAAAAAAGAACCGCCAAGGCGGTTCTTTTTTGTAATATTAATCATTCATTATCATAAAATATTTCTCTGGGTGCCATTCTACATCACGGTCAGAAAGTTTTGGTGCCATAGATGGATTTGTAGGATATCCAGAATCCGTATGCTCAAGAAGTCTATACGAACCGTCACTCCATACCACAATATCTTTCCATTGATTTGATTTTTCATAGTTCTGCATCAAGATTGGTTTTCGGGTCACAGTGAATCTATTTATAACCTGATCATCACCATTAACCATTACCACGGTACATCCACCTGATCCACAATAGTCAGGACCCTCAAGGAAAAAGAGATATTCTTGTGTTTCCCAGTTACTATCTGCATCAATGTATTTTTCAGTTACTGTTGTGGTTTCTTGTAACCGAGGATTATCCATAATAACTGCGATTCGATCGTACATATCTTGGTCATTTTTTTCTGTAGAAGAATAACTTTCCCATTGTAGATACATTTCATCAAGCCATTCATCTACCTGAGAACAATCGATAGGTTTTTCTGGAAAATCTGTGTTCCAGATTACTTCATCAAGATTTTCATAATCTTCGATATTGCCACCGAGCTGCGCTTCAGTGTATCCACTTATAAGCGTATTATCTTGGAATTTCCAAATCTGACTATTTGTATATGATGTTCCTTCTCCATACGATGACTCCGTTGCTCTAATAACCTCGTTTTCTTTGTCATAGGTTCCTAAGATTGAAGAAACGCCACTATCAGTACCATATGGGTGATAGCGAGAATAACCTTCTACAAATTCTGGATTAGAAATATCTAATACCAGTATTGAGTATGAATATCCTCCTGAGTCATTATCAAAATATTGATGGAAACTTCGATCACCAAAACAGAGCAACTTTTCAGTATCTACCATTGGTATGTTAGAAGCAGGTATGGTCGTTTCTATTTTTTCTGATTTATTTATTTGCAAATATATAATACTGGCAATTCCGATCAGAATAATTGTTCTAATAATGTGTTTTATTTTCATATCTATTCTTCGATAAACTCTTTTTTAAATTTCTTATATGCTTGTTGAAATATATTCACTGCATATTCAACATCCTCATCTTTTTTAATATGAAGATATGTAAGTTTTTGCCCTTTGTTTTTAACCTTTTGATCTGATGCATCCTCAAGTCTATTTTGAGCATCTTGATAATCTTTTGAATTACTGCGTGTAAAGGTTAAACGTAATCTATCTGTATATGCATTGATATATACAATAACTCTCCAGTTATCAGAATACTTCACATTAACTGATCCTGATTTTGGATCAAAAACTATTTCAGGATAAATATCAGTGATTTTTTCTTTAAATGAGTCATACAAATTCTTTGCCTTTTTCCGATTATTAAACAAGGCACTTTCACTATGTTCTTTTGTTTCTTTTTTGAATTCTTTGAATGCAGGCTTATCTTCAATATTTGGCATCAATTCCTGTGAATCGTCATTTTTAATTTGATTCAATGCAACGGTGTTATTTTCATACTGTTTAATTTCCCATAACTCAAACGGTGCATTTTTGAAATTCACTGCATTTATTTGATGAGTGGTGTATCCAGGAGAAACGAAAATAATTCTTGATTGCGACCAATCAATGTCGGTACGTTTTAACTGATTCTTGTTCTTTTCATTATATTCAAGAATAAAATCAGCCTTGTTATTTAACAGAAGTGACAGATATGAAAATCCTTGATCTACAATACTAAAACTACTTCCACGTTTATATTCAATAATGACAAAACTTTTTGTTTCAGGATCAAATCCCAGTGTATCAATACGAAGACCATTGATAACTCGCTCGCTTTCAACAAAATCAATACCGAAGAGTTCCATAAGGTTTTGCTCTACGAGTCCTTGAATATCTTTTTCAAGTTTAAATATTTTTTCTTTTACTGATTGCAGTTTGTTATTAGTATTTTTATAGATAGGCATAATTTTATTATATCAAATAGATTATTTTAAGTAATTCATTAACCCAAACCAATTCTTGTTTGTGTAGTTATTATTCTTCGGATTATCAAGCCTAAGTTGCTCAAGCGTGTATCCTGATTTCCCATAGTTGCACGACCAACAAGATGTTATTAAGTTCTCAAGATTTGTTTTACCTCCAAGGTTCCAAGGAATAATATGATCAGCATTAGCACGTGAAGCAAGAACAATACCATGTCGTTGTCTATTAGTTCCCGTTGATCTGAAGTGGTCGCTACCGACCAAATCTTCATATTTCTTTAATATTTTTTTTGAAATAACTTTTCCACCACAATACTGACATGTGTAATCATCACGCTTAAATACATCTTCTGCGTATTTTTCTGGTGAACGTAAAGGGTCACATATACTATCTTTTAATTTATTACTTGGTATTTGAAGTATCTTATTTCTGAATCTCCCTGATACCTGACCGTGTTCTATATACCAGTCTTGTAAATCAGTGTTTCGTATAGTTTTTAGTACCTCAATAGATTCATTAATATCACCTTGTGTAGCTAATTTGAATGCTTGCTCAAAGATGTCTATTTGTTCTGAAAACCATGTTGGTGGTTGAAGTGGAGTTTTTTCATTCCATAAAGAGATATCTATCCCTAGTTCATCGCATTGTGATTTTCCTCTGCACATATTATTGAATCAAAGAGATAACATATGCTAATGCACCTGCTGATACTAGGCTCGCAATACCTGTCTTGAATTTACCGAAAGCAAGCTCAAGAATGTGTCCTATTTGTTTAAAGACCCAAGAAACAAAAAAGTAAATCATTACAATCGGAGTTCCAATGATTTTTAAAACAATATTTATTATATTTTCTTTTATATTTCTCATAATTTTATTAAACGTATTTCAAAACTGCAGGATCTTGAAATCTTCTTGCCATAGCTTCTTCACTAACCCAATACTTTTTAGCAATATCGGGTATATTAATATTTCCTTTTAAGTCTTTTTTAAGTAACTCGAGCGGCATAAGTAATTCTGCTGCAAAAGCATTTGCTTCTGTTTCGTGAATAGGATCAGCATCGGTCTTATTAATATCATCTTTTCTTTGTGTATTATGCGAAAGCATAAAATGACCAATTTCATGGGCAACACTAAAACGCTGTCTGTGTACGTGATGACTACCGTTGTATCCAATCGCTGTTACATCTTCATCTTCAATAAGAAATCCTGATACAGCATCAGATAGTTCAAGAGATCCGCACTCAAGACCACTTTCATTTCTTAAATAAGAAATAATATCTCTTAACATTATAGGAGTACTGTTACATCCTGAATCTTTTAATAATTTTCTTGCGAGTTTTCTAGCTCGACCAATACTAGCTGTTTCCATATTATTTTCTGTTTTTAAACAGATGGTAAAAATCTTCCATTTTTTTCTTATCATCACTACTTAAGTCTTTATCAGCACGAAGAGCATACATGAAGTCTACCTTCTCTGTTTCTTTCCCTAGAAGAGTATTTACATCAACATGTAAAGCATCCGCAATATTACTTAAAACCTCAGCATTAACCTTCCGTTCTCCACTTTCAATAAGAGAGATTGCCGTAGGACTTGCAAACCCAACTTCTTCTGCAAGATCTGATTGTAATAATCCAGCTTCCTCTCGAGCTTCTTTAATTCTATTACCAATAAGGCTATGTTTTGTGTCATTTTTCATATTGTCATTATACATTTTTCAAAATAGTTGACAAGAATATATCATTTTGATAAACTAGATATATCAGATTAAAAGTCTGTATTTTATAAGAACTAATCAAATAAAGCTATATGAACACATTGATGATTTCATACGACCTTATTGCCCCAGGAAGAGGATACGAAGCCTTAAGAAGTTTCATTGAATCTCCATACTCAAAGTGGGCAAAACCAGTTGAATCGCTCTATCTGATTAAAACCAATAAAACTGCTGAGGCATATCGTAATGAATTACAATCCTATCTTGATACTAATGATAAGGTTATTGTCATCGATGTCACAGGAAAAGCGGCAGCATGGAAAGGTTTACCAGATACAGTATCGAACTGGATTAAATCAAATTTATAAGAATTAATTTAATTATGACATGGGACATAAAAAAACAACAAGCTCAAAAGTTGCAACAACAGCAAGCAAAGCGTTACGAAGCAAAAGCACTTCAAGAACAACAAAACGTCTTGCTGGAAGTGCGCTTTCACAGAAGCACCGACGAGGATCAAAAAAATAGTATGAATTATAAACTTGAACTTAAGCCTGCTGAAATGAAGAAGGGCCAGAAGTATAAGATTATGCAGATTACCGACCTTACCTTTCATTCCCCAAACAGACGACCTACAAAGTCTATTGGTGAAAAAGTAAAAGAATCATTTAACACAAATGAACCAGGGAGAATCTATCAAAATCTTGAAAAGATTGAACCTAATGAATCCGAAGAAGCAGAACAAGGCGAAGGGTTTATAAAAATGACAATTTTGAATCAATTACACAATGATCCAAGCTTTATAAAAATGCTTCAAGAGGAAGAAGCAAAGGGGTATAAAGTTCTTCTTTCATTTCCAAAAAGTGGAGTTCCTATATATGCAGGAAAAGACTCTGTTGAATTTATGGAAAGCAAGAAAGGACAAAGACTTTTGCGTAGAATTGCGAAAGAGAAAAAATCATAATATAATGATTGTATTAACTGAATATTTGCTTTTGCGTAGTAAAAAGCAAGTAGTGTATCGCTCCGAGCCATGCCTATTTCGCGCAAGAAATAAACTGTAGGTTGTCTACCTCTGTTTGTTTCGTGTGCGAAGTAGGCATTTTCTATTTCCACATTTTATTTATATAAATGGAAATAACGCTATGAAAAAATTAGCATGGACGACGGTCAAAAAACGTATATCGGATTTAATCCCACAAGAGATCAATCCAAGAAAAATATCAGATAAACAAATGTCTGATTTAAAGAAATCACTCAAGAAATATAACTTGGTTGAAATACCTGTTGTAGATCTTGATAACAAAATATTAGCTGGTCATCAAAGGCTACTAGCTCTCAAGGTTCTAGGTCGTGGTGACGAAGAAATAGATGTTCGGATTCCGAATAGGAAATTAACAGACAAAGAAGCCAAGCAGTACCTCATCGCTAGCAATAAGCTTGGCGGTGAATGGGATTATGATCTCCTAAAACACTTTGAACTAGAAATATTATCAGATGCAGGATTCGATGATATGGAACTGGTATCATTTTGGGACAAAGAAAATGAATCTATTGATGATGATTTTGATGTAGATAAAGAAGTTAAGAAGATCCACAACCCAACGACAGAACGTGGAGACCTGATAATCATGGGCGATCACCGCCTGTTGTGTTCAAGTGCGACAGATACAAATGCTGTGCTCAAACTATTCAATGGAGATAAAGCATCTATGTACTATTCGGATCCTCCTTTTAATATAGGGCTTTCATACGACAAAGGCGTTGGAAATAAATCTAACTATGGAGGCAATGTGGACGATTCAAAAACCCCAGAAGCATACAAAGAATTTATCAATAAAACACTTCAAAGTGCACTTCCGGTACTCACCAAAGATACTCATGTATTTATGTGGTGTGATGAAGCGTGGGTGTGGGTATTTCAAACTTTATATAACGAAATAGGTATCAAAAACCGAAGACTGAATATTTGGTTGAAAAATAATTCGTCACCGACGCCGCAAGTAGCATTTAACAAGGCTACAGAGTTCTGTGTGTACGGAACAATCGGATCCCCATTCCTTTCGCCTAATGTTAAAAACCTCAATGAGATTCAAAACAAAGATGCAGGAACTGGAAATGATTTATTTGAATATGTAACCAATGTCTGGGCAACGAAACGATTAGCAGGTTCAAAATACAATCATCCGACAGAAAAAAATCCAGAACTTCATGAAAAAGCGATTCTCCGTTGTACGAAACCAGGGGATATTATCTTTGATTCATTTTCAGGATCAGCAAGTACGATGATCTGTGCGGAGCAACTTGATAGAAAAGTATATTCAACAGAATTATCAGAAGTATTCTGTGATTTAGCAATACGCCGTTATGAAAAGCTCACAGGTAAGAAGGCTGAGGTAATCAAAAACTATTATGAAGAAGTCTAAGGTTACCAAACAATTCTTAGAAGAACTGAAGAAAGTTCCGATCGTTCAGGTGGCTTGTGAGAAGACAGGAATCTCACGAAATAGTGTGTATCGATGGCGACGAAAAGACAAAAAGTTTGCAGAGGAAATGGATATCGCTATGACTGAGGGCGTGGCTTTTGTAAACGATATGTCAGAAAGTCAGTTACTCACAATGATCAAAGAGAAATCTTTTCCTGCGATACGTTTTTGGTTGCAACATCGAAATGATAACTACAGAAACAAGCTTGAAGTTACGACCAAAGAACGAGTTGATGAACTCACTCCTGAACAGCAAAAAGTTGTTAAACAGGCACTTAAACTCGCTTCATTAACGAAGCAAAAATCTATTAGAAGAATTAAGAATAACAAATAACGCTTATGAAAAAACCAAAAGCAAATGCGGTTATCGGTACCGCTCTCATCAATCAGATGATGAAAGACCGATCAATACGAACAAGCATCACGAAAGATAGCTTCTTGTATTTCTTTCACTTTTACTACGCTCACTATGTACAGTATGCAACAGCAGACTTTCAAAAAGAGATTATTCACCATCTCGAAAAAAGCCATAAAGAAAACTTCTATGTCTGTGCTTTTCGAGGGTCAGGTAAATCAACGATGGTGACTACCGCGTATCCAATTTGGTCAATCCTTGGTAAACAGCAAAAGAAATTTGTGATGATTTTTACGCAGACACGTGTACAAGCAAAACAACATATGATGAATATCAGGCATGAACTTGAGGGAAATAGAATGTTAAAAAATGATCTTGGTCCTTTTCAAGAAGAAAGTGATGAATGGGGTTCATATTCATTAGTGTTCAAAAAGCATGGTGCACGAATCACGGTTGCATCAAGTGAACAAAGTATTCGTGGTTCACGTCACAATCAGCACCGACCAGATCTCTTTATCTGTGATGATGTTGAAGACGTGCAATCTACTAAAACTCGTGAAGGGCGAAACAAGACCTATAACTGGTTACGAAGTGAAGTAGTTCCAGCAGGTGACAAAAATACACGACTGATCATCGTTGGGAACTTACTCCATGAAGATTCACTCCTTATGCGAATCAAAGGTGAAGTAGAAACTGAAAAGACGGGAGGAATATTTAAGATGTATCCACTTATTGACCATAATGATCAGTGTATCTGGACAGGTAAATACCCTGATGAAAAAGCCCTTGAAAATGAGAAGAAGAAAGTTGCTAATGAAAATGCATGGCAACGTGAATATTTACTTCGTATTATTCCAACTGATGATCAAGTTATCTATCCTGAATGGATTCAATACTATGACGAACTACCAGGAGAGAATCATAAGGGGTATCGTGGGACCTATGCGGGAGTTGATCTTGCGATCTCTTCAAAAGATTCTGCTGATGACACGGCTGTTGTATTTGCTCATGTATATTCACGAGCTGAGAAAATGCGTATCTATATTTTACCGAATCCAATTGCCAAAAAGATTAATTTCCCTGCACAGGTAGATCTCATGAAAGATATTCGCAATACACATATGACAAAAAGTAGTGATGAGTTGTTTGTTGAAAGTGTTGCGTATCAGGAAGCCCTACCGCAAATGCTTGAACATCATGGTGTGAAAGCGACCTCAATTAAACCCAAGGGTGACAAACGAACACGGCTGGCTCTAACCTCAACCGCAATCAAATCTGGGAAAATTAAATTTCCACGCCAAGGGTGCGAGCAACTTATTGAGCAACTTGTCGGATTTGGTGTTGAAAAACATGATGATCTAGCTGATGCCTTTTCACTTTTGATTAACTCAACAATGGATAAACATGCGGGAGAAGGAACTATTTTTATGTTCTTTGTTGGAGGAAATAGTAGTAGTGACGATACGGTTTATTATAGTAGTTATGTTGATGTGGATTAAAGATCTATTAAAAAATACTATCTTAATGATGGTATTTTTTAATATCTAAAATTTCTTGCTTTAACTTGTGACCATCACCATGTTTCAACATTCCGAGATATGATTGAACACTTTCGTCTGCGTATTCTTTTTGACTTAGTTTTTTGAACATTCTTCGTTTTGTTACCGTCCGCAGGGTTCTATGTTTTGGAAAATGAACCCAGCCGAGAAAGTCTACACCTGACGCCAAAGTGGTGATTGAAACTTTTTTAGGATGCAATTGTAATTTCAACTTAGTTTCAAGAAAAATATTAATATCTTTTAGGTAATTTTCTAAGATAGATTTATCAGTATCGAGTATAACAAAATCATCAGCATAGCGAATATAATATCTTGCCTTGAGTTTGTGTTTTACCCATTGATCAAACTCGTTCATGTATATATTGACGAGAAGTTGCGATGTGAGGTTACCAAGTGGCAACCCTTTGTCTGGTGAGGTATGAAAACTATCAATAATATGACTCAGTAAATTTACCGTATTAGTATCATGAATATGTTTCTTCAAGATATCTTTCAGTATTTGATGGTCTATACTGGCAAAGAATTTTTTAATATCACATTTCAAAATCCACACTGTTTTGGTTTTATTCTTGCTCACCTTGTTACACATCTTTTTAAAAGCAATTAACGCGCGGTGCGTTCCCTTATTCTTTCGTGATGAATAGGAGTGAGCAATAAATTGTTTATCAAAATAAGGATATAAAATTCTGAAAATAGCATGATGTAGCAATCGGTCGCGAACGCTCGCCTTGTGAATATCACGAGGTTTAGGATCATTTATTTTAAAAGCTTCGTATTTTGAATGTTGGTAATTTCTATTTTTCAAATCATTATGCAGTGAAAATATTTCTGCCATCAAGCGTAGCGCAAATTCAAAAACATCTTTCCTGCTCTTCTTTCCTTTTTCAAATTCATGCCAAGAGATCAAGATATTTTCACTTGATATGATAGAATCATAGTTATTATGACTGTTAAAAATGCTACCCCCCCCCCCGACAACCTGTCGTGATCCAAAAGCTCAAGTCTGCTTTCTCTGATTGGATTAGTATTGCTCCACATGTACCTAAGATAGCACGTTATGGATTGGGTGCGAAAATTGAAAGTTCTTTTGTTTCACTATTAGATATTGCTCATCAAGCCGTCTTTGCAAAAACTGAAAGAAAAGGAACATTGATTGACCACGCTATTATACGACTTGATACCTTATCGTTCTTTTTACATATTGCGTATGAGAATAAACTGGTTCCTCAGAAGAAATACTTGATACTTGCCGAGAAACTGGCTGATATCGGTAAAAATCTTGGTGGTTGGAAGAAATTTATTGAAAGTAAATTAAAATAAAAAAACTCCTTGATATATTTCAACCAAGGAGAAAGAGTATGTTTCAGGTACCACAATGCGATGAGCATTGCTCGCATTCCACACATTGTCGTTCGACAAGTGGTTCACGTTCACCTTCAGCTCACCAGAGTTGAAGTTCACGTTCGCAACGAAGATTTGAGGAATAATCCACCTGTATCACCATACCTTCATTGCTGTCGGTATTGTATTTTATTCGGAACCAAGAGTTCACCAGATTATTCCACCTACAAACTATTTTTTATTTACTCGAAATAATATTCACGCTCTATACAGACGTGTCCGTATACATTCTGGATTACTATTTCAAGATACCTTTTATGTTGAGTATCAATGATGAGTACCAAACATAACAAAAGAGTACGTGTATAGTATATATCAAAAAATAATTTTTTCCTGCTGGCAAAATATAATAAGAAAAAAGACCCAATCTTTGAAAAAGAAAGGGTCTAAGGTATTGAGGATCTAAGAGTCTAGCTCTGAGTATCCAAGGTTTTTGTAGCAGGAACCACAATGCGAAGAGCAAAGCACGCATTCCACACACTGCCGTCCGACAAGTGGCGCACGCTCACCTCCAGCTCACCAGAGTGGAAGTACACGTCCGCAACGAAGAACTTTTCTTCACCGTTTACTTCTTCAGTAAATAGGAAAAATGTTCCGTAGCCGTCTGTGCGTAACCATTGTTTGTTTTCTTGAACGAATTTTTCAATTTGCTCTTGAGATTCAAAGGCTAGACTTTTAAGGTCTGAACTTAATGAACCAAACAAAGTTTTGAAATCTGCGTTTTTATTGTACATTTCATGTACTTCAACATCAGTTTTCGCTGTAGTTGGTTGTGGTAAGTTGATTCCATAACCTTTGAAATCAGAATCTATGTATCCAGGAAACGTTTTCTTGGCATTGTAGATATTTGCTTTCTTTCCACCTTTGCAGGCAGAAATAGTTACGGTTTCACCTCCTGAGATTAATCTGAGGTAGGGATTTTTTGGTTCAACTAATTCATAGTTACCTTCGACAAGTTGTCGTAAGGTTTCTTTTGAGAGATTGTTAAACCAATACAAATCGTCAAGAGATCGTGATCCATTGATTAATTTGTTTCCTAAATCTTTTTGAAGACCTAGCAACCTTGTTGCCGATTCTTCGTTGGTACTTTTGTGTCCCATTTTTTAATATTTTATTGTAATTGAACTACCAAATGATGCTGAATGCATAACTCTCGATTCAATAAGTAATATATCACGTATGAGTATATATGTCAATACTTACGTGTAATGTGCAAACACTTCTGAAACCTTATAATAGGTCTTTAAGATTGTCCCACTTCTCAAATGATGGTGAATAGGTATAGGTTGTGTTGGTATTGATTTTCCATCCATTAGGTCCATCAGGAACAGCTATTCCCCCTTTGAAGTTCTTCTTTCCTTTGAGCCACTTTTGAAGAGCTTCCGATTTATATTTAGTATCATTGCTTTCTGCGGTTACTCCTTTTTTTGTATCGATAAACCAAACATCATTTGTTGTTTGAATAACCCAATCGGGGTAGAATAATTTTTCCTTATTTTCGTCTGGGTTGTAATATGATAGAGAAAAATATTCACTTCCAACATCTCCATTTTTATACCACCACCTTACATTTTTATGGTTATCAAGAAATGTGATAAATTCTTTTTCATTGATTTCTCCTTTATAATCCTTTTCTATGTAAAATGGATCCATAGCTGATTTTTTTACCTTCATGGTTTCATAGCGATCAGTAAAAAATAAAGACTCACGTGGAAGATCAATAACTTCAACACGCTTGGCACGTTCTGATTTTTTGTTTACTTCTTGTTCTCGGAGAGGTCGGTATTCTTCAAGTGCTTCACCGATAATAGGGGCAAGGGTGCTACTGGTATCAAGTAGATCATTCACTACAATTGTGTAGATTTCTTTTCGTGAGTAAGACGTTGTATTCAACATCCACACATTGAGTGCGGTTTTTAATTTACCCCACGAACGCTCTGGTGCGAACTTTTTATTCTCATCAGTTTGGTGTGCAATATGTTTGAAACACAACAGATTATATAGACGTTCAAGATCGTGTTGTGACATTTCTTGATCATGACTACCTCCCTCATTAATAAGTTCTTGAGTGAAGTTATCATAATCATCAATCTCAACACCAACAATTAATCCATTTGTAACTATTGGGGTCATATTAAGGTCTTTTTTCTTTAGTTTTTCTATAGCTTTTTTAGAGCTGTTTTTTTCATCAATCTCAAAATAATTATTCGCTATTTTTGAAAATGTATTTTGAAAACTATCCCCCAGGTCATTATAGTCAGTACGACTCATAAATACTGATTCAACGGTAACAGGTGTTACTTCTTTTTTTCGATAACTTCCATAGACGGCAGGTCGATTATCAATACTCGATTTACTGTACTCTGTCAGTACTTCGTTTCTCTTGTAGTTGGTATATAAATAACCAAGATTCAGTTCTGGAAGAGGAAAATGTGAACCAAAAGGCATACGTAAAATACGACCTACTGTCTGAATGGCAAAGGTTGGATTTTTTATTTCACGGAACATAACCAGAATACCTGCTCGTGGGCAATCCCAACCTGTCGCCGCCGCTTGCTTAAACAAAAGAAATGAAATTGATGAATTGTTGTCATCAATGTATTCAAGATTCACCTTATCTTCTGAAAGCCATATTGCAATCTCGTCTTCAAGAACACCTTTTTCTTTCAAGAAATTCAAGACAATTCCCTGCTTATTTACGGTTGTCGTGTCTTTACTTGCCTGATCATCATTAGGAAGCTGAATCAAAACAAGAGGGTTCACCTCAATACCTAAACTTTTATACATCTCCACCAAAGAAAGACGTTTTTGGTACGCAAGCTCAAGAAGTATCTCGTCTTGATCCATACCCTTGAAATCTTTTTGATTAAGATCTTCTTCTGTTTGAAAAATAATTTTTTCTTTAATCAATCCTGACTCAATAACAGCAGATCGATCTGATTCTACATACCCACCAACCTCAGCTTGTGTTGGGATATATGATGGTGTTGCTGAAACACGCATGGTAATTTTTGGATTTACTAAATCGATAATTTCTTGAGCAAGGTCAGTATTTGAACCAATATGAGATTCATCAATAATCATAACAATCTTTCTATTTTCCTTATGAGTTCTTTGTATAAATCTATCGAAAGTTAAGTCACGCTCGTTATCACGTCGTAATACACGGCTTGCTTTGGTGGTTCCTTTTATTTTCTGCCAGTTAATAAAGAAAACTGAATTTTTTGAAAGCTTCCCTTGTGATAAATCGTTTAAATCAAGGAGGTCAATTTCTGATGCTCCGCCGTAGTAGTTAAAAAGTTTGTATTTACTTTGCACATATGAATCTTCACTAAAGGTGAACCATAAAAACGCCACGTCGTTATTATAGAAACGTGGGTCACCAACAAGGTCACGCAAGAATTGTGCCATCATGATTGTTTTCCCAGACCCCGTTGGAGATTTAAAAACAAGAGGAATATTATTTTCAGGGGATTTCCAAAGTGAAAGAAATTGATTTTTAAGTTCTGCAATAGCAGTTTCTTGAAATGGTTTAAGTGCAAACATAATTAGATTCGGTTAATTTCTTTATATACTTCGATAATTGGTTCTGGAATATCTTCAACCCTTATATTCTTGCTTGAATATTCGTTCTTGTATTCATTCTTTCCCCAACCAAAGATATATAATGTTATTGGTGTATTCTCTTTTTCAAGGTCATTAATAAGATCAGCAAGTTTTGATTTATCTTCCTTGAAATAAATGACTGTTTTTTGTTTATCATTTTTAAAAATCTGCCACCAATCATTTTTTTCTACTTCATTAAGAGTGTTTTCACGTAAAGCGATCATCTCACCTGCCTGATAGGTGATTTTAATTTTAGAATCATCAGAAATTTGATTCAGTTTATCAATATCAACAAGATCAGTTTTATAATATGCGAGATTGCCTCCTAGACCTTTTACTTTTTCGTCTTTCTTATTCTTGTATCCTTTGATTACTCGTTTAATACGTTCATAGGTGACCTCTTCTGCAATATTGTTTTCATTATTGGTACAGAGAATAAATTTACGATTTCCTCCGTCTTCCTTATTAAGTTCAAGGACGGCGTGACCTGTTGTTCCAGAGCCAGCGAAAAAATCGAGAATGGTAGAACATTGGTTTTTATTTTTTGAAATTGCCCATTTCAACATGTCGAGTGACTTAGGGTAATCAAACTTTTTCTCCCCTAATACATCAACAAGTAATTGATTCCCAAGTTTTCTTGTATCAAAACCTTTTATTGTCGTATCTTTAACTAAACCAGTAGATCTATTTTTATGATAAATATTCCACTCTTCTTTTTTATTTTTCTTAAAAATTAAATCTTTTTTATAATCAGTATTAAATCTACCCTCAGTCCAGTTCCACGGATACTGAATATTTTTTCTTACTCCTGGTCGAATAGGAATATATCCTTTCTTGATAAGTTTTTGATCATAATCTAAGAAAATACCTTTCTCTTTGTTATATTCATTTCGAGTACAGGCGTCTTCTTTTTGTGGATGATAATAAACGGTATATCCTCTATTTTTATTTTTTTCTAAGGGAGAATTAATTGAATCGAAAGCATTTGTTATAGCGTAACGACCCCTATCATCTTCATACTTATATTTTTTATGATCCAATTCAATAGGTAAGTCGTAATTAATATCTTTTGAATAGTTCTTTTTATACATCAAACAATACTCGTGCTGAGTTTTAAATGTGACACTTTGATTAGCTCCCTGTGCAGTTTTATCAATAATAAAACTAGCGACAAAATTTTGCTCTCCAAAAATCTGATCACATAATATTTTCAGATAAGATTGCTCGTTGTCATCGATACTGACAAAAAGTATTCCATTTTCGTTTAAAAGATTTTTTGCTAAAAGTAATCTTTTATTTATAAAAGATATCCATTTGCTATGCCTGAATGAATCTTCATAGTCGACATAGTTATCCTCATAAATAAAATCATTATTTTTTGTATTATACGGAGGGTCAATATATATAAGGTCAATCTTACCCTTGTGTGTATAGTTCAAAACAGAAAGTGAGTGATAATTATCACCTTCAATCAAAATATTGGTTGATAGAGAATTATCAGAAACCAACTTTCTGGTTTTAACTTCTTTGAGTGTCGGCACGTGTGTTTTGCATTGCAAAACAACATCCTCGTCGTGGGGTTCCCAGACGAGTCCGAATTTCTTTCGATCCTTTAAAACTTTAATTTGTTTTTCAAGATCTGATATACGAGCTAAAAGCTCTTTTTCAGAGTTTGTGTTGTTAGACATAGGGGTACACTTCTATGTCGTCTGAGGGAAATTTAAAAGGCACCCCCAGACGGGTGTACCCATTCACAGATAGATAAACTACTGATCCTGACCGCTGAGAGTGCCTCTTAAGGTCACGATCAGTAGCCGCAAAAATGCGCTAATCTATCTAAAATGGGTACAAAATAAATATATCACAAATAGTGAAGAAAAATAAGAGGTATTTGCGAGTATGCGACGTATTTTTAGTTCTGCATAGCTTAGCAAGACAAAACCACAGCGACATAATGGTATATATGAATACGATACCAACTACACCTGTTAGATATTGCCTATACGCACGTAAATCAACAGAATCAGAAGAAAAACAAGTATTATCAATAGATTCTCAAATACGAGAAATGGAGCAAATTGCAGAACGTCAGGGATTAAATATTGTTTGTAGAAAAGAAGAATCTCATTCAGCAAAAGCTTCTGGAAAAAGACCAGTATTTCAAGAAATCATAGAGGAGATAGATAAAGAGGTATATAACGGAATACTGACATGGGCACCTGATAGATTGTCTCGTAATGCAGGTGATCTTGGGTCTCTTGTTGATCTCATGGATCAAGGTAAGCTCATGAATATTCAAACCTATGGACAAACCTTTTCAAATTCACCAAACGAGAAATTTCTACTCATGATTTTGTGTTCTCAAGCGAAACTAGAAAATGATAACAAGGGAGTAAATGTTAAACGCGGGCTTCGAGCAAGATGCGAGCAAGGACTGTGGCCCTTTCGACCACCTACTGGATATGTAAAATCAGATCATAAAGATGAAGGGTGTGTATGTCTGGTTGATCCGAAACGTGGTCATGTGATTAAAGACATGTTTGAAAAAGTAGGCAACGAGCGCTGGAGCGGAAGAAAACTTCATAACTATCTAAAAAATGAAATTCATTTCAGAACTGAGAATGACAAACCATTAAGTCTGGGGAATGTCTACAGAACACTACAAAATCATTTCTACTATGGGAAATTTGAATACCCTCAAGGTTCAGGCAACTGGTTTCAAGGAGTACATGAGCCAATTATCACGAAAGAATTATACGATGCTGTTCAGGAGCAATTAAATCGTCAATCATTAGTTCGTAGATCAGACCCAAAAGACTTTGCTTTCACAAAACTTATAACCTGTGGTTTGTGTGGATCAAGCATAACTGCTGATGAAAAGTTGAAAGAGTTGAAAGATGGAGGTGTGAATCGTCATGTCTATTATCGCTGTTGTAAGTCGAGAAATCAGAATTGTAAAAACTCCGCACTTAATGAAAATGATTTGATCAAACAAATAACTAAAGTTATCAATGATGTAGGTATCAAGAACTTACCTATGCAAGAAAAAATACGCTCTGATGTTGAGCGAATTAAAAAATTCCATGAAACTATTCTTGGAGAAAAAGCTCAGGTTTTTTTGAAAGATATTAATACCCTTGCCTATGCTACTTTTATTCTCAGAGAGGGATCAATTGAAGAAAAACGAGAGATTATGAATTGTTTGAATGGTCAGTTGGTACTACAAGACAGAAAAATATCTTTGGTATAAAAGAATAACTATATACAAATACCCTCTTGAGTAAGCCATTTAGCTTTATTGCCTTCGTTTAATGAATCTTGAACAGAGTATGTACCTGAAATTTTTTTAATATTATTTAGTTCATTTTTGTATTCAATAACAAACGAACAAGAAAAAGTGCTATTTTCTTTTTGATTCGTTTCACTAAAAATAAAACTAAAGCTTTTATTTTTAGGTATCAAGGGAGTATCGATTAAAATAATATAAAGTGAGGTTGAAAATTTATACCATTTATCTCTATCGTTTAATAATGACTTATCTAAAGAATACTCTTGAAAAAAACTACACAACTCCGAACGGAGCATCCAATGATCCTGTATTCTATTGGTCTTGGTTTTACTAGCATTTTCTATTTCATTAACGATCTTACTAGGTAGATTCTCTATATTAGAATGAGCGATCCAATTGCCATAAAAATTCAACAACTCATATTTATTTTTTTGAGAGTTATTTTCTATAATAATTCGAACTCTATTGAGCAGAAAAACAACATCTTCAATTTCTAGGAGATTTTTTCCTAAAATATAGTTTATATTATCTAGTATTTTCATATATTAAGTATAACAAAAAGCACTCAAATGAGTGCTTTTTGTTTGTGCTGAAACGAGAAATATAGACCTTCTCGTGCTAGCACTAAATGGGGTGGCCACAGGGAATCGAACCCTGATTGCAGGTACCACAAACCCGAGTAATAACCGTTATACCATGGCCACCATATAATTCTTAATTCATTAAGAATTATATATAGTATACATATAGAAATAAAAAATCAAAGAAAAAATACTACTCTGTAGTATTTTCTTCTGACTGTGAATGTAATGATTTGTTGTAAATAACTGATTCAACGAGACTCGCTATAAACACACCAACAATAATAAGCACAATATATCCGACAAATAAAGCTCCGCTTGAAAATGAAAACCAATCAAACACACTTAATAGTAGCAATGAATACCAAGAAACAACACCAACAGCAACAAGCCCGAAAGCTAATTTTCTCTGAAAACTGTGTTCATGGTCATCTAACTCAGGGTGGTCACCAAAATGAATACCAAGAAGTTTTGGCCCAACAATCATATTCATAACCACTTCATAAATAAAGAGCACTGCCATAATAATTATCATGACAATGAATGCATTACTATCAGTAAATTCTCGCCACCTATCAGTTATAACTAACCCAAGACCCGTAAGGAAGGTTAACCCTATAGCAACCCATGCAGTCTGTGAAAACATTTCTAATCGTTTTTCTTCTTTGCGACTTATTTCAAAGTCTCGCAAGAAACGTATAAAAGTTCGTGCATGAAGTGTGGTAATAGCAGTTCCTACCAGAACACCAACCATATATAGCCATTTTAATAAATCACGCGAAGTATAGGCAAATTCTGCAAAGTAAGATTCATAGCCTCGAAAAGCTAATATAACAATAAGTAAATTCAATCCTGTCGAAATAAGACAGAGCAAACACCATTTTTTAACTACAAATAGTTGAATGGTTGTAAGGTACAATGAAAATACAAAACCTATACCCGAAAGTAATAATCCTATAAGTAAAACGACATGGGGTAATTCTCGAAAAATTCCCGCTAAAAATAATAACCCAATAAGGACATAATATACCATTCCGATATTCTCGACTGGTACTCCTAGAAAACGAGAAAATTTTCCTGTCATAATTGAGCTCGTTTTCTCATCAAGCTGGTGGTGTTTTTTGCTTGCAATATGTCGTGACAACCACACACCAACGATTGCCGAAAGAATAATTCCAATATGTATCCAAATCATATACTACTATTGTACCAATTTGTTATGTAATTAAACAAGTATAAAACTAAACTTATAAATAATAGTTCCGTTAATTTGAATTTCACATACATGTTCACCTGGGTATAGTTTTTTAGTTGTCATGATCCGAAAAGGTTGTTTTTTATTAATATGAATTACCTCATCTTTTTCGAGAGAGACTTTTTTAATTTTAAAAACTTTTGGATTTGTACCCCCTGATTTTAATTGATGATGCACTATGTAATCAACCATAAGATGTTGCTCTTGAAGAGAGGTAAGGTCAAAAGAGAATTCTAAACAACTACCAATATGAACACGCGGTGTAGAGAGAGAAAAATTATCTATGCAAATTTTCGGTTGAGAGGAAAACCCCAATAATTCTAATGCTTTTTTGTTTCCTTTTTTTACCAGGGTTCTTAATGAATGATGTAATATAAATGACATTTCATTTGGTTTCTGTCTTTTACTTTTTTCCCATTCTGAAAGTTTTTGTATCACAAAATCTGGATTGATTTTTGAAATATCATTCATATGGTTTGCAACAGACCGGGTTACATAGCGCGTCTTATCTGAATAAAGTATATCTAGTATAGGAACTGATTGTCTGTAATCAATCGTAATATTAATACACCAAGGAAGTTTTGGTCTCATTCCCTCGCTTGATAACCTGCGTACATGGTAATTATCCGAACGAGCTCCTCTTTCAAGGAACTGAATTGTTTCAACTGGAAACGCATTAATAAAATAACGTATAGCGTCTTCTGCAGAGAATCGTTTAGTACATTCTCGAAGTCCATTCAAGGAAACTTTAAGGTATTCTTTTTTGCAACCATACTCGGCAATATAACTAGATAAGGGTGCCAAAATGAAATCACCAAAATCATTATCTGTTTTTGTTGTGTTAAGTTCAGGGGGTAGTGCTTTTATAATTTGTGTAAGTGCTGTTGGGTAATCCTCTGATAAAACAATATGTAATTCATCGCGAATGCGAGTAATTCTCTGTTTTAATTCAAGATTTGGGAAATCATTAATAACATGTTCAATAAATCTCTCTCGAGGAAAAGAATTGTCTGACCTAAAAAACAAATCAGCAAGATACGTTACTGATTTTTTATTAAACAGATAGTCTTTCAGTGAAAACTTTTCTTTCATTATTTATTATTTTGTGAAGGACCAAGGGCTTTGTAGTAATATAACCCCATAACAACCATCCCAAAAACTCCAAAGATTGCTAATATATTTACACTTCGTGGCAACATAATATCTCCTAAATAAACATGCTCACCTAGTGCGATAACCTTCATATGAATAAATGCCACCAACAACCAAAGAGCTATACTTATCAAAATAAAAATTCGTAAATGTGTATTAAAACCTTGAAATTTTTTTATATTTTTCATATGTAAATAAGTATACCAAATAAAAAAGAAGCTTATGCTTCTTTTTTATCTTCTTCTGATGCTTCTTCTGATGCTTCTTCTGATGCTTCTTCTGATGCTTCTTCTGATGCTTCTTCTGATGCTTCTTCTGATGCTTCTTCTGATGCTTCTTCTGATGCTTCAGATTCTACAACTTCTTCTTCGTAAACAACTTCTTCTTCAACCGGTTCATCATCATTCATCCAGTCTGGAAGATCAGCAGTACCCGTCCCCATATCTGTAAGACGTCGTAATTTGTACCGCATGTGTTTTGAAACAGTATCACGCAAGAAGTATAGTTTTGATCGTCGTACTTTTGCACGTCGTAATACCTCAATAGAATCAATAGCTGGTGAATAGAGTGGGAAAATCCGTTCTACACCAATACCTTTTGAAACTTTTCGGACAGTAAATGTCCCTCCGTTTTCAGCACCATGTTTACGTGCCAAAACGAGCCCTTCAAATGCTTGAATTCGAGTTTTTCCTTTTTCTTGAATCTTTACGTTTACACGTACAGTATCTCCTGCACGGATGTCGAGATCTTTACGATTTCGAACTGATTCTGGTAGGAATTGTGATTTAATATTACTCATAATGCACTTCACATTATCATAGAAATGATATATATCAACCCTATGTAAAATCTTTTTAATCACATATGTACCAATTACATTAAGCTGATACAATAGAGTAATTATGAAAAAAATAACACCAACATCAAGGTATATACAAATTATTGGTTGGACTGGAACCATTCTCTTATTTACTGCTTATGCACTCAATACTTGGGGATATATAGAATCAACTGGTCCAATATATGGATTTTCAAATTTAATTGCTGCTCTATTATTAGGAATACGTGTATATGCAGATCGTAACTGGTCAAATCTTATTCTTGAGATATTCTTTGGACTTATCGCTATTACGAGTCTTGTAAAATATTTCTTTTTATAAAGAGATAAATAAAAAACCATACACTATATGGTTTTTTATTTATGAGGTTTTGGTTCACCGAAATGTTTTTCTAAATCAATATAATAATTATCACCATTATTACTATCAATATATACATCAAAGAGATGTTCTTCTAGCCATTTAATTGAGTATTCACTAAAAACCGGTTTTGTCTGAAATACTCGTTCCCCTTGTTCTTCCTTAAGAAAGAAAATAACACCATCATGTCCATCAATAGTATGATTCATATTTTCACTACGCATAAAACGTGCATGTATTTTTTTACCATACCGTTTTAATTCAACGTCTTGATGGTATTGTGGTCGATGTTTTGTAAACCACAACACACCAAATACAAGAAATACAAGACCGAAAACTAAACCTAAAATAATACCAAGATTATCTTTGAGATTATTTGTAATATTTCCTGTGTACGCATAATACAAGGAAAGAGCTGTTAGCGTACACCCGAAAAATATCATAAATAAGGCTGTTTTTTTAATACGTTTTTTCATATTTTTATTATACATCATATTTTTTATTCTTATTAAATTATCTAACTCTATAAAATAGATATACTAAAAATAAAAAGATAAGGATAGTAGTAATAAAAGAAGGTAGAGTGTGTTTCTTAAATTGATAATCATAAAAATAAATATCATCATTGAAAACATAACCTCTAAGTTCTTCATTTATTGTTCTAAGGGAATAGGTTCCCTGTTTTGGAGTATATTCATAAAAAACATTATTAAGATTGTATGTATAAGTCGGAAAATAAACATCACGTTCATGTGAATCCTTAATAGAGCGAACATTAATTACTTCAACAGAAACTGGTTCACCAAAATAATATGCATAACCAGACGAGAAACCTTCAAGAAACAAATCAAAAGTTATAAATAAGAAAAAAAGCCCAAATATTAAGATAGATTTTTTTCCTGTTGCAATAGGTAGGTTCATAGACTTATTTTATATACTAGATTCGAATAAAGATAAAGATGTAATCGCGGTATGTATATCATCAGGAATATTAACGAAAATATCTATATGTTCATTATTAACATCAACAAAACTAATTCTCTGTGCATGTAATGCAGTTCGGTGAAGGCCGAGCACTTCTTTTCTCTTTCCACGATATAAAGAGTCAGCAACGATTGGATAATTCAACCATTTTAAATGAACGCGAATTTGATGAGTTCGTCCTGTTTTTGGTGAGCACTCAACCAGAGTATATTTTTGAAATTGACCTTGAACATCTTTCTTGGAATGTTCATCAACATACCGTTCAATAACACGATATGTTGTTTCTGCTTCACGTAATGTTCCCCTAGCATGATTTCCAGCAACCTTCATACGAAAATCTTTGCTATGCCGCCCAATTGGTTGATTTATAATTCCAGAGTCATGTTTAATGTGTCCATACACCAATGCATGGTATGTTTTTTCAACTTCCCTATTTTTAAATTTTTGCTTCAAATCTTCAAAGGATTCTTGTGTTTTAGCAATCACCAAAATTCCTGAAGTATCTCTATCAATACGATGAACAATCCCTGGTCGATGTAACTCTATTTCGGTACCCTTGTGATGAATAAACATATTTTCCCCAACTCCACGTATATCGGGGTAGTTTTCAAGTATCCAATCAACAACCGTTCGCTCCTTTGTTTTCCCGTCGCTATGAACGACAAGACCACTTGGTTTATTAATAACCAAAACGTGTTTATTTTCGAAAAGAATTTCGATATTCATATAAAAATTCTAACATGCAGATAAATAAAAAACACTCATAAGTGTTTTTTATTTATCTGAAAGTTTAATACTGTGAACCTTAGAACCATGAACAACAACACTATGAACATGTTCTGCGTTTTCAATAAACCTATTAGGATTAATTCCCATTAATTGTTCATATTTTTTATAGGTTACGCGCATTTCATGATTGTTCATGTTTTCATTTCTATCAACCGACCATACATCTAACGCTCTCATCATGTCCATATAACGCTCTAATTCAAATTCCTCATCTGAATCAAGAACACCTGTTTCAATAATTTTATCAAAGAATTTTCGATTATAGAGAATTGAGGTAATCCCATCATTTCTAATTTTGAGAAGATCTTTTTTGGGAAGTTTTTCTCTGGCATTATTAATTTTATTAAACAATTCTTGATATTTACCTTTACCCATCATAAAAATATTATGCAAAATATCTCCTTTTTGGAAAACAAGAGACATATCAGCATATCCAAAATTAAATTGATCAATATCATCATGTAACTCTGCACATTCATCAAGAAATGCATCGGTTATCTCTGTTTTTCCTTGTTCGTATTTTTCATCATAATATACCTTTACCCACTTAAGAAAATCATGAATTGATTCCATGTGATTATAGAGTGCGGGATTTTCATTTGTTTTTTTATGAATATTTTTAGTATATGTATCAACAAGATTATGCATATAATCCAATGAATGTTTATGAGCTTGGTTAAAATACTCTCTGTGTCTTTCATGGATTGTATTAATATTTTCAATATCCATAGAGCTCGTTTTTACTTGAGTGAGATTAATTTTCTTATCGTAAAACTCGAGCAAATCTATCTCATACGCTGCATCTAGAAAATCATCAGTTCCAATTAAAACATTATTGTTGTTTTTATGTGCTTCCTTATATACAGTACTTACACGTTCATACACAGCATTAATTCCTTTTACGATACCTTCTGCATAGTAGTGTGATTCTTTAGGATTAACAGAGTCAAATGCTGTTCGAGTTGCTGAGTATAAGTTACCCTGTTGATCTTCGGAGATACTAGTTTTGTAAAAAAATCTATCCCTTCCAACTAAAATTCTTAGTGCCTTATTTTGAAATCGTGATTCTAATTCCCTAAGCGTACGTTTTTCAAATTGTTCATCTTTATTCATCTTTTCAACTCTTGTTAAATTTAACTTAACATCACGATCAATAATATCTGATTTAATTTTAGTAGCTTCGTCCATTAAACGATCTCGAGTTGTTTTTTCTAAACTAGACTCAAATGAGACTTCTTTAATCGAAACTGATTCTGCTTTATTCTTTTTATTAATAAACATTTCAAATGACATGTATTAATAATACAATTAAAATAATTTATAACAAATCGTACCTATTAAATAAATGATATACTAACACTATGATTTCATATCTTACTGGAAAACCACTATTTGAAGTAGATGCCACTCTTGTTTTAGATGTGCGTGATGTTGGCTATACAATATATGTTACTGAGGCGACACTTTCATGGGCACTGATGCAAACAACAATTTCTCTGTGGATTCATACCCTTGTCCGTGAAAATAATTTTGATCTGTACGGATTTGAAACAAAAAACGAACTATATTTTTTTAAAAAACTTATTGATGTTTCGGGTATTGGACCAAAATCAGCACTTGGTATCATTGCACTTGCCTCAACTGATACCCTGTATCAAGCTATTGTGAATAATAATATTAGCTTCCTTACCTCTGTTCCTGGAATAGGAAAAAAAACAGCAGAACGTATGTGTGTTGAGTTACGGGATAAATTAAAAGATTATGCAGGAGAAACAAAACAATCAGTTCACGAAGGAGATAATGATGTTGTTGATGCTCTGGTTTCGCTAGGGTATTCCCCATCGCAAGCCTACAAAGCATTAGAGAACATAGATACTGCAATTACTGAAACGAGTGAAAGAATTAAAGCTGCTCTGGGTCAGATAACATAAAAAACGAAGATAATATTCTTCGTTTTTTATGTGTGAGGTAATTTTTAGTAAAATAATTTATCGAAACATAATTATTGACTTTATGTCAATTTTTTGTTAAATTAATAACAAAATTATATTAACAAAAAAATAACACAATGAAGACAATTAAACACTTACTACTGTTACTTATAACTATTCTCACTTTTTCATGCGAAAAAGATGATGAGATTGTTGTTGATAATGAAGCATTTCAATATCAATTACATCTTACGGATACACTTAGTTATATAACAGAACCCTATGAAACAGTTCTCATACCACTAGATGCAACAGCACCTGAATATGACCTTGTTCAGGTTCGGTTTAAAAAAAATGGGCAACCGTTTAAAACAAGTGATTTAGAATATATTGGAGAAAATACATGGAGACGTGGTGGAATTGCTGGAGATAGTAACTTCGATATTACCCCGAATGATAATATTAGTGGTGCAATTACTGCCTTACTGGTTATCAATACCATTGAGAAACCTAATACTGAATTAAGTATTAATATTAATTGGCCTCAAGATACCACTCCTGTTGAATATGAAACTATAGAAATATCATCAATTCAACAATCAACGTTGTCAGGAAACACTCTTGTCACTGAAAACTTGTTTCATCAAAATAGTTACAATACAGGGCAACTTGTTACTCGACTATTTTATAATGGTACAGAGCTTGGAGATGATATCAACACCTTTGTTGGTGTAAATGGTTCTACACATAGCACCTACACCCACTCTCAAATACAAGGAAATCGTACATATCAAATGTTGGTAGAAAATACTAATCCAGATGAGCCGACCTACGCTTTTGTTGATAGTGCTGGAGATATCATTGTTGACACTAATAGTGAGCCGGTTTCTTCTATTGTGTTGGAGTTTACAACCCTCGAGGTAACAGCACAAGTTGAAAGTCAAACACCTAATGTGGGACCAAATAGTATTATGATTAATGCTGAGGTTTCTACCAACAGCACATTATCAGAAGATATTACGGTTAAATTATTTCCTCAAGGAAGTACCACCGAAATATATAGTTCATCGGTATTTTCAACACCATCTGGTGGAGGTAATTTATTTATTAATGATTTGCTAATTGATGGATTAACAAGTGGTTCCCACTATGATTTAAAATACTTTCTCAATACTAACACTACGCCGTTTGCCACATATACGCTAACGACACTTTCATCAGGAAGTTTTAGTGCAATTTTTGGTACCATTAATGAAAATGTTAATGGTGGTGAGGTGCAAATTATTTGGGGTAATCAATCTGGTGATGATATTAATGGATTTTGGGAATTTTCAGGAACTGATGTTCAGGGAAATAATTATATATATACCGAACCAATAAATTTCAACAATGGATTAATTAATCAATCGACACTACAAACAATTAGTGGTTTCCAACAAAATTCATTCATTACTGTACGTATATTAATTAATGATGTTCCATATATAGAAACTTCTTTTGGGACAAACCCAATAACGTATTCAAATTATCAAAACATAGGATTAGATGACACATCAAACCCTATTGAACTGAATCCAGGTGAAGGAAATATAAATAGGTCAAAAATAACATTTAGCTCAAATGGAATAGGTACAATTACTACTGTTATTTTCCGATTGATAAATAATAATGGACTGAATCCAAATGGATATATTGATAATGTAAGTTTCGCTGGAGGCCCTCATTTTGATGTAACCTTTACTGAAACAAGTACTGGTTCAGGTGTTTGGGAGGCAAATCTCAATATAGATAATACTATTTTATCTGGATCAAATATGTATACGGTAGGTATTGGTACAGAAAATTACACTGTTTCAACAACAGGAACAAGTGATGATTTTGATTTGCAGGTTCTTATTATTGATGAAAACAATATTCTCACTGATGAGTTCGCAAACAGTATTCTCTTACAATTTAATGAAATCTAAAACAAAAAACCTTACAGATATCTGTAAGGTTTTTATTGACAAAAAATTAATATAATTGTATTATATTAATCAAATGTTTCTAAAATGGGAACGTATAGTTTAACAATTTAAAACCAAAATCAATGAAAAAATTATTTTTCTTATTATCTGTCTTAATTATTTTTTTATCAACTTCTTGTACAACAGAAGATGATTGTGAAGTTATGGTGCAAGAAATATACGCATCAATGAACTACATGAGTGTATACAATGTCACTGAATACAGTGCGGATGTATCAGCTAATATTTATATTAGTAGTAATGAACCACAAATAATAAAAATGTATCTTTATGGTGGAGGTGGAATAGAACCTATTCAAGCCTTTGAATATGTAACAACTGGTAGTGAATTTCAAATTACTGAAACACTACAAGGGTTATCTCCATTTCATGCATATGAATTAAGATTCTTTTTAAACGATTATTTAGATGTAGGAGATTCATTTTATTTTAAAGAATTTGCTACCTTAAATAATCCAAGTGTTGATTTTACTAATTTACCTATAAACGATATGGTTTTTGTCCAATCAACTGGTTTTGTGTATGCCACTATCCCAAGTTCATACGGTCAAAACGGTAATAGTGTTGCAATTATTAACCCAGAAACTCAAGAAATTACTTTCTTGCCTGTTGGCCCAGAACCTACTGTAATTCGTACAAATAACACAGAAGACTATTTATATGTTTCTTGTGGAACGCAGGTATATCAAATTAACGTAAATTCAAATAGTGTTAATGTATTATTCAATGTTGCCTTAGATTCAGATTGGCCTTTAGTAATAGAAGATATGGCCATATATCCAAACCAAAACATTGTGGCTGTAAGTCTTATGACAACTGGGGGTGCATCAAATTTTGAAGCTGTTGTTATTTATGATAATGGTATTCAGAGACCAGATATTATTGGTGATGATTTTTCTGAAAATGACGCCCACACTATTACCTTTATTGGTACTAATTTATGGGGATATAATAATAAAAGCACTGCTTTTGAATTAAGCCTCTATGATTTATACAGTCAGGGTATAGAAGAAATGGATGAATATCAAAATGTAATTAGCGGGTTTTATTTAACACTTACCTCTTATGGAGATTATCTATTTACCGAAAAAGGACATATCGTTGAAGTGGCTGGTGAAGAAATAGAACAAGCTATTACGATTAACGGAGAATTTAGTGGAAAAGATATGACCATAGACCAAGAGAATGAGCTTATTATTTATCTTAAAAATGACGATAATAGTATATTGAGATATGACTTAAATAATTATACCCTTTTTGATGAGTTTGAAATTCAAGATAAAGAAGGGGATTTAGAACAAGTTGTATGCACCGGTGAATCATCGTATGTGCTTAGTACTGATGAAAATGAATTAATTTTTCTTAATTTATAAAAATAGAATACAAAAAACCTTACATCTACCTGTAAGGTTTTTTTATTTAAAAACTGAATATGCAGCAATACCAAACGCAACTGAAACATTTAATGATTCCTTTTCCCCACGCATTGGTATTTCAATAATATCGTGAGCAAGAAGTAATATTTCTGGATCAAAACCAGTTGTTTCTTCACCCATAGCAAGAATTAATTCTAGTGTATTACTATCATGCACAAAACGATCATACACAACAGAATTGTTATGTTGTTCAACACATACTAATCGTGCACCTTCGTTTTTTAAAGCAACAATGTCTTCAGGAATATTTGATAACTGAGACCATGAAACTGATTGTTCAGCACCGAGTGCAATCTTATGCATATCATTTCGGTTTCTTCCGAAACGATCAACAGGCAGTGGTGTGTATCCAGATAAATAAATATGATCAATACCAACAGCATCTACTGTTCGAAATATAGAACCAACATTATATACAGAACGAATATTATGTAACCAAACTGATTTTTTCATAGAAATTAATACTAGTTAACGTAGAAGAAAAATTAGGAAGGGGTAATACAATAAGCGTAATCATATCTTCCTGATGAACCCATAAAGGGGTCGAGGTTGGGAAAATATGTATTAGTTGAAAAAACTAAAGCATAAGTATCATCACGAGCATCCGGACAATATGAATAAACTTCAGAATAATAATCCCCTTCTGCATAAAACATACATTCAACACTATTTAAATCTAAAGTACCTGAATATGTACTAATATAAATCTCTAAATCTTCAAGAAATTTTTGCCAATTTGCATAATAAGTTGAACCAAAACCAAGACCACTACTACTCGGGCAATTTGCGGCAAAATAACGAACTTCACCTCCGCTTGTAAATGTTGACCAATCATTATCTCCAGGATAATGTCCGTGATCAATATGATACATTTCCAAAACCTGAGATAAAGCTCGTATACGAGCAAGACTACGTGTATCACCTGCTTTAGTACGAGCATTATTTAGAGAAGCAAGAACAACTGTTGCTAGAACTCCAATAATAGCTATAACTACCAGTAATTCAATAAGTGTAAATCCTTTTTTCATATAAAGATATGATAACATAAAAACATTTACAATTTAATTAAAAATCAAGAAAGTATCCATTATCTAAGGTTAATGGAATCTCTGGACAACCAAGAATCTTATTCGCTTGATATCGTGTTGATTGATACCAATATCCTGTAGGCTCTTTAAGGTTCCATGGGTCAAGTATTTCTTCTCGATACTTTTCTTGAAAATCTTTAATCGCCTGGGTAGTATTTCCACCGTTAATACCATCAAGGATTAGTGATCTTTCCAAGTGCTGATTCAAAAAATTTTGAATTCTTTTAATTTCTGGACTATAGGTTCCCTTTTTATGGTAGGTATTGAAAGGAACATTACATTTCTCATCATCAATAACCACCTCTTGATTATCTGAAATTGCAACCTCATTTAACTGTTCAATAATTTCTTGTGTCGCCTCGTCATATTCACATAGTGAGGAATCATGTCTCCCAAAAGAAGAACTGTAGTTTATAGCGTCTGGATCTTTACAGATATATCTCACTGATCCTCCCCCTGAACCACTACTTGAGCTATTACTTGTACATGTGAAATCGAATTGCACGTAACCTGGATTTCCAGCACCAACAGATGAATCAAATACTAACCATCCAGCATTTTGAATCCAAGCCTCCCCATTCAAAACTCCATTACTATCAACAGTTACACCACCATTAGTTGGGGCAAAGTTAATCCATCCAGCACTGCTTCCCCAAGCGAAACCAGATAGAGTTCCTGTTTGAGTATTTGCATCACAACTAATACCAACATTATAATTAGTTCCTGAAAACTGAATCCAACCTAAACCTGCGGACCACGCCTGTCCGGTCAAGCCGGTATTTGCATCCAAATTAGCAGCTAAAGATGCATTAGTAGGAGCAAAATTAACATTTTCAGCCCCCACAGCAACAAAACCTGGGTTATCAATATAGGCTGTTTGGTTTCCCGAAATTACTCCTCCAGCATACGCAACAGAATTACCAACAGCAAACAAAGAGAAAATTATAAAAAATTTTTTAAGCGTAGTATAACTCATAAATTTAGAAGGTACTTAAGGCGCTACGTTTCCACCCAGCACTTGTTTTTACATAGAAGAAATCATCATCATATGCATAATCTCCTTCTTCGCCGCTAGCATCTGCAGTACTTGTCGGTGTGAAGTTTTGTCTTAAGGTGTTATTTACCCATTCTTTGTTGACTAAAACCTTTTCAGTAGCACTATCAATATTAGAGACATCACCATTGTAATTAATGATTCCACTAAAATCACTTTCTGCTTCTCCTTGATTCCAAATGAATCGAAGTTTATGGCCTTCATTATCCAAATGCTGTTTGAGAGATGTTATATCTCCACCTCCACCACCTTGTAGATAAGCAACGTCACCCGTGAAATTTAAAGTTGTACCTAAATTTGCAGTACTAACATCAAAATCCAAAAAAATAGCTTGTGCTCCAGTGAGCGTTCCTTGTCGTAAATCAACTGTTGGGTGCATCCCTTGTGCAAAAGCAACTGTTGCATTTGGATTATTAACAAGAACATTAGGAGAAACACCTCTCATAACCTGACTTACACTTGCGGGTTGGTTACCCTCAAGTTTCACCCGTACAACCTGACCATTGAGAAATCCAACATCTCCGCCTCCAAGGTGGTAAGATTTCACGTCAGATCCATATACCAAAAGATTATCAGAATTACCAGTCTTTCTAACTCCAATATCAAAACCTGTTGTTCCTTCTGAATTATCATTACTTGAATCTATTATATTTCTCAAATCACCCCAATATCTTCCAACACCTGATGGATTTGCCGTTCTTTCAAGTTGAATAAGTCTATTAGCAATGGAACCACCAATTGATGGATCTTCTGTTTGATTCTGCCAAATAGTAGGATTGAAAAAAGTAGTGTCAGTTTCAGGTGTTGCAAGGAAAATTTCCTTACTCTCTAAAACTGTTTTGCCAGTAGCATCGTCAAGTAGAATTTTTGTCCCATTATTTGAATCATCATGATCTCCAATAACAGTAACAAGATCGCCTCCAGTACGAGTTCCGCTATCTGTATACCCTTGATGATTTAAGTTAACAAAACAGTTTGGGTCGCCAAGTGAACAATCTGGGTCAATCTCTTGAAGATCAGGAGTATAGCCACCAATAGGAGGAACCCCTCCAATAGCAAAACTAGCGGTTGCTGTCGCTAAAAAAATGAATAAAATTCCGTAAAATATTTTTGTTTTCATAAATAATTTTTTTAAAAAAGTGAATAATTAATTTCTTATAATAAATACATCATTTTCTTCTGGTAATGTTACTTCTGGAGAAATGTTACTTCTCATTGTCTTTTTTGATACCTCTTTTTTTTCAAACAACATATCTGTTTTTTGAACTTTTATATTCTTTGGCACAAATACATCATTTTCTTCTGGTAATGTTACTTCTGGAGAAAACTCTTTTTGAGCAACAACATCATGAGTAATCGCAATAAACACGAAAGTAAAACTTAAAAGAAAAAAAGAAGGTAACACAATATTTTTTATATTTCCCATGTATTTCATTATAACAAAATAATAAAAAATATATAACCCAGGATTCATGCCATTAGGTATTTTTATGTATGAATTGACATTTATCTACAATTTTTCTATAGTACATCGTGTCCCATCGGGCAATTTTTATTTGAAAAACAATATCCCCCTGTAGCTCAGTTGGTAGAGCAGCAGCCTTTTAAGCTGACGGTCGAAGGTTCGAGCCCTTCCGGGGGGACATATAAAATAAAAACTGTTTTGTACGGTTTTTATTTTTCTATGCTACTATTTCAAGTATATGGTTTTAGTATGGATTATTATTTTGATTGTGAGTCTATTTGGACTCATTAAATCAGCAGATTACTTCACTGAGTATAGTGAAAAAATTGGATTATTATTAGGAATGAGTTCATTTATTGTAGGAGCAACCATTGTTGCTATTGGGACTTCATTACCAGAATTAGTATCATCACTCTTTGCTCTTGGAGCTGGAACAACAGAATTTGTTGCTGATAATATTATTGGTTCAAATATTGCTAACGCATTACTTATTTTAGGAATAGCTGGGGTTGTTGCAAAAAAAGGATTACAAATGACGACATCACTTATCGACGTTGATTTGCCGTTCTTTTTTATGTCGATGGCTGCTTTTGGTTATTTTGCACTTGATATGAAAATATCAACCATTGAAGGAATATCACTGCTTATCTTTTTTATTATCTTTGTGGTTTACAACATTAAATCTGAACCAGAAGGAGAAGATCAGGATGAAATGAAAGAACTTAAAAAAACATATAAAGGAGAACGTAAGAAAATATGGAAATATAGCATGTATATTGTGATAAGTATTGGAGTATTAGCAATTTCAGCAAAATATCTGATTGATAGTATCCTCACTCTCTCTGAGTTATTAAAAATATCATCATCTACTCTTACCATTACCGTTGTTGCTTTTGGAACATCATTGCCAGAGATTTTAACCTCTGTAGCAGCAGTGCGTCGTGGAAATCATGCAATGGCAGTTGGGAATGTACTCGGATCAAACACCTTTAATTTACTGCTTATTGCAGGAATTCCAGCGCTCATCACTCCTCTTGCTATTGCACCAACAACCTTTGAGGTAGGGTTACCATTCCTGGTAATTGCTACCTTTATTGCAATATTTGTTATGTTCGATAATAAAATTCGACCATGGGAAGGAATCGCAATGCTATTTTTCTATCTTGTCTTTATTGGAAAAATTATCGGAGTTATGTAACAAAAAACCAACATCAGTTGGTTTTTATTTATATCTGTAATATAAATTTCTCTAATTCAATATCTAATGATGAATAGATATCACGATTATGGAATACATGTGTTAATTTTTGACTCATATCTTTTATTTCATCTAACGAAAACATATCAGCATATCCGGATGTTTTTTTATACACAAACGGATTCATCCCTGGGTTTGTTTGTGATGTTTTTACGAGAGCTAAATTTTTTACCTGCCAAAATAGTATTCCATGAATTTCTTCAGGACTACCTTTTTTGATAGCTTCTTGAAACAATAACCACAATTGTTTTTTATCACGTTTACCTAATGCATCAGTCAACGAAAACATATTAAACTCCTGTTTCTTTATTTTTTCTTCTTTTCCAAAATCTTGGATATGAGCATTATTTTTTTCAAATTCTTTGGTAATAGGTTTGGTAACAGTGTCTTCTGAAAAAATGAAAATATTATCTGATTCTGTGTATTCAGGAAGAATATCTTTTAAAGAGAGGCTTCGGGCTAAACTATGTAACACATACAATTCTTTATCCCCAAACAATCCTGTTTGAGTTGAAACGAGTTGAGATAATTCTTGTGATTGAATATCATTATCATGAACATGCTGAGGTATTATAGAATATTTTTGGGCAATATCTTTTATATATTCTTTACGTGTATCTGATTTTCCATGTAGTAGGTATAACATACGTACTTATTATACCAAAATAAAAACAGAGTCATTACTCTGTTTTTATTAAAAATTAACTTTTTTTCAATTTTGAAACAAACAACCTTGGAAGCAGAACACCTAATAGGGTTCCTATAATAACAACAATCAAATATAAATTAAATTTTCCTGCTCCTAAAAAAAATATTAATGCTGGAAATATTGATAGTCGAATATATGAACCTACTAATTTATTCAAGTTGTCAGCACCAAGTAGTGTAACAACAACAATCAAAAAAAGTGGTATTGCAGGTAAAAGACATAACGCAATATAATCTTGAAAATTAGTATTTTCTGCCCCATAAACTCTTAAATACCAAGCAATTATTAAGGGGATACTGAGACCTATAAGAGCTAATGTATTATAGGCTTTTGCATTCTTTTTCTTTTTATTAAAAAACATAAAAATAAATCCAAATGAAAAATAAAAAAGAAAAAGATAGAAATGTTTCCATTCAAATGGATAATTAAGAGAAAATAATGTTTCCATATTATTAATTTTTTAAATTACTCATTATTAAATATAGTAATTAATTTTAATAAAGTCAATTTATTTTAACTCTCCCCAATGTTTTCCGTGAGATGAATGAACTATCAGTGGAATAGGAGAATCGTAATGTAAGTATGATTCCTTAAGGGTGTTTTCCATAATGGAAATAGCATTATTTGAAAAAATATCTACAAAATTATCATCAACTTCATAAATAATTTCATCATGAATTTGTAGGATTAATTTTGCTTTTATTTTCTTGTGCTCTTCTGTGAGCCATGTATCAATTTGAATCATTGCTAATTTAATCATGTCAGCAGATGTTCCTTGGATTGGAGCATTGAGTGCCATCCGCTGTGCCATTGCACGAATAAACGGTAGCTTTGAATTGATATTTTTAAATTGTCTTTTACGCCCAAATAATGTTTCTGTATACCCATGAACTCGTGCATGTTCTTTTGTTGCTTCGAGGTATGCGGTAGCTTTTGGGAATTGTAAGAAAAATCCATCATAAAATTTCTGAGCTTCCGCACGATCAGTATCCATCTCTTTTTTTAAAGAGTTAATTCCCATTCCATACAAAATTCCAAAGTTTACAATCTTTGCCTTACGCCGCATTTCTCTATCAACCTCGGCAACAGGAACACCACCAATAAGAGACGCAACCGCTGCATGAATGTCTTGTCCTTCATTAAAAATTTTAATCAATGCTTCATCACCTGAAAGAATAGCTAGACAACGTAATTCAATCTGAGAATAATCCAACGAAACTAGTTGTGTATTTTTTTCTGCAACAAACCCTTCGCGAATTTTTCGCCCTAATTCAGTCCGCGTTGGAATATTTTGCATATTTGGATTTCGTGAAGAAAAACGTCCTGTTACGGTTCCATTTTGAATAAATTCTGCATGGAGTCGTTTGTCATCCCCAACCATGTCAGGAATATTATCAATGTATGTTGAAAGTAATTTATCTAATTCTCGATATTCACTAATATAATGTATTACTTCGTGCTCACCTTCAAGCTTTTCGAGTGTTTTTGCATTTGTTGAATATGAACCTGTTTTAGATTTCTTAATACCTTTGGTTGGTAAACCTAAGTCTTCAAATAAGGCCTTTGAAAGTTGTTTAGGGGATTTTATATTAAATTCAGAACCAACGATGGTATGAATCTTTTTTGCAAGAATATCAAGTTCAGTATGATATTGTTTTGAAAGTTGTATGAAAAAATTCTGATCAACCAAAATTCCATTTTTTTGCATTTCATCAATTACAGGTATTAATGGTTTTTCTATGTGTGTATATACAAGTGAAACCTTTCTATCTTTTTGAAGGGTTTCATTCAGTTTTTGAAAAGCTGTTGCTCCTTTTTTTTCTTTTGTGAACCCCTTAATCTCATCAAGAGTTGCATTCGTTACATCAGAATCGATAAGCCATAATTTAACAGCTGATTCATGGATAGTTGATTCGTCTAACATCTCTTCTTCTGCCGTTTCAGGTTTAATAAGGTGTGATAACCCAAGTGAATCATGTAATCGATTTGGAAGAGTCCTGAGTTCATATTGCTCAAAAATTTCTAAAGCTTTGCTTATATTAACAGCATCTTTCCATGATTTTTTAGGAAGTTCAAATGTAATAGGTGCGTCATGACGAATGGTAGCAATAACCTTTGAAAATTCTGCTTCTTCTTTTCCACTCTGGATGAGTGAAACCATACGCTTTGTCAGACCTGCACTCAATAGTTCTTCATCTCCTTTTTCAAGTGATGCGTACAGTCGTTCAATTGTCTCAAATTTTTCTATAGCTAATGTAGCCGCCTTGTCTCCAATACCTTTTATACCAGGAATATTATCAGAAGTATCACCACGAAGAGCTTTGTAATCAATAATTGAAAGTGGTCTAAATCCAAACCGATCAATAACCGCTTGTTCATCATAAACGATAGTATCATTGAGTCCGCGTTTTAATGTATATACTTGAACCCGTTTCTTATCAACCAATTGTAAGGTATCCATGTCTCCAGAAGCAATAATAATATCAACATCATTATTACTTTTTAGTTGGGTAGTAATAGTCCCTAATATATCGTCTGCCTCAAAGCCAGCGGCATCATATACAGGAATAGCAAATGCGTCACAAATATCACGTGTTGGGTTAAATTGCATCTTTAGTGCATCATCAGTTTTTGAGCGACCTCCCTTGTAATCAGCAAATGATTCATGGCGGAAGGTTGGTCCGGGTAAATCATAACAAGCAACAATATGGTCAGGCTGAAACTCATCAATTATTTTTAATACCATCATGGCAAAACCATAAATTGCTCCTGTTGGTCGTCCATCACGCGTCATGAAATCGGGCATCGCATGGTAGGCACGGTGAATAATCGCATGTGCATCAAGGAGTACAAGGAGTTGTTTACGAGAGTTTTTTTTCATATTTCAAGTATACCACGCAACAAAAAACAACCATCTTTATGGTTGTTTTTTAATATGAAGTGTTCGTGAGTAATCATCATTAATGGTAAGGGAAATGAATGTCGTATTATCAGGAAATGAAATCCCTGAAACCATCTCTGGCCACTCCACGATAATACAGGTATGTGGGTTGTGAATAATTTTATTCCATCCTAAATATTCTAATTCTTCTTTGTTGTTAAGTCGATAAGCATCAATATGAATGAGTTTTTGTATCCAAGTATGGTTATTAATATCATACTCTTTTTGAATTACAAATGTTGGACTCGTAATTGGTTCACCAACACCTAAACAACGTGCAATTGATTGTGTAAAAGTAGTTTTACCTGCACCAACTTCTCCAGACAAACAAATAACAGTTGCTGTTGTTTGTTGTTCTTTATTTGAAAAAAAATTACACACCCATGAATCTAAATTATGTATATCAAGACGTACTTCCATAGAAAAAATATACCAAATTACAAATAAAAAACACCATATGGTGTTTTTTATTTGTAATTAATTATTAACCTCGATTTGGTCGATATGGTTGATAATAATCATCTTGTGGTGCTGGTGCAACAGGTGCATCAAAACGTGGTGCAGGCTCTCGGTATACTGGAGCTTGCGCTGCGTACCCGTTATCATACCGTGGTGCTCCTCCATAAGGATTATTATACCCACCAATATATGCTTGAGCACGCAAGTCTTCACGTTCAAGATATAACCACCGTGCTACCAAGAAGATGATAAATAACCCTAGAAGAATTACTAACCATCCAAGGAAGGTAATATTTGTTAACCCAAATACAGAAGCAGTTACTCCAGCAACCTGAACTCCGTACTCATCGAGATCAAAATCTCGAGCATTTTCTTGAGCTTCATTTACTGGATTGTCATATACAATTTCTGCATCAGCAGTAAGCAAGTTTCCAACCGTACCTCGTCCAACAATACCAGAAACGGTCATTCGTCCACTTTCACCAGGTCGATTATCTTCGTAATCAGCCCCGTAGAGTTCATCAATAGATAAGTAAATTTTGTTACTATCATTATCAAGACGTCCTCGAGAAATATCAGTTATTTGAATCTCTTGTGGGATAGTTACTTCTAGTTCTAAATCTTCAAGATCAAGTTCAGAAATATTTTCCCATTCAATTTCATATTCAACTGATTCTCCACGTGTTACTACTTCTTCGTCGTTATCAATGTCAAGACGAATAAGAGAAAGTCCTAATCCTAGTCCTAGTAAGTCAATTTCAGTTTCGTCTTCTTCTACAACAGTAATTGTCACAGGAGGTTGTGGGTTTCCAACTGAAACTACATTTGGTGTATTAAAACACTTAATCGCCCCCGTATCAGTTCCGTATTGTGTTCGAATTACAGACTGTACACAGTATTGAGTTCCAGAAGCAAGGTTCGTAAAGTTATGTGAACATGTCCCATACCCAGAACCAACGTTGTATGTTCGCGTTTGTTTTCCAAGAGCAGCTGTACGTCCGTAATTAAACCAACATGTTCCAGAAGGGGCATTCGTTATGTACAATCCGCTTAGGTATGCAGAATTTGAAGTAATATTTGTTGGGTTTTCTGTTGAAATAATAGGTGCTTGTCCTATTGGAATGTTTTGACCTAATGTTCGTAGTGTCCGTGTTGGGGCACACCCATGTGGTGTACATGCTCGGTATAGATAGGTTGTATTAGGTGTTAACCCAGATACACGTGTACACCAATCTCCCTCACTTCGTTGACTTGTAGGTGTTGAGGTATATGAATTTTGATTTGTTGTTCTAAATTCAATCCATGTTTGTTGTGATGACCCTCCATCTTCTCGCAAGTCACCACACATTTCTGCAGTTGTTTGTGTTACAGAACCAGGAGTTAATGTTACTACTTGTACATTGTTGTTTTGATAATCTTCTGTTTCAAAATCTTCAACAATACCACATTTAATATCATCATTTCCATTATGTTCGTATTCTACACATAGTCTAAAATAAATTCGTTCATTAGTATTAAGTCCATTTACATTCAAACTAAAGGTAGAGTCTCCATCAAAATTATTTTCTATTTTTTGTTTTTGTAAATTATCTCCATCACTATCAATATCAGAGTATCGATTTTCATCAGAAACATCTTGGATTTGACTTAAATCTTCACCCCAAACAAAGAACACATCTCCATCTTGGTAAGAACTCATGTCGACATACCCTCTAAGTTTTGCAGAAGATTCTGTAACAGATTGCTCTGTTCTGGTTTCAACCACAAAACTACCAGATGGTCCCGAAGAGTCTTCAACTTCAAAATCTTCTATATTTCCAGAAATAATATTCCCATTATCTTCATTAATAGCACATGCTTTATAATAATAATCACCGTTTGGAAGAGTATCTAATGCATCTTGCAATTCATATTCAAAATCTTGGTCAGAACCAATATTATCATCAACAATTAAATGAATACTTGTTATTCCATTAGTACATGAAACAGAGGAAGAATCAGATAGTGCAAAATAAACAGTGTAGTCATCATTATCAACATCTTGAATTTCTCCATTCAAAACTACATCATCTCCAGATAAAGTTGGATTATGTGTTTCCACTGTAGTAGAAGTAGTATTTCCATTATCATCAGTTGAAAAGTGTTCTACTGGACCTTGTTTGATAGTACTTGATCCAATTTCTTGTGCACATGCACGGTAGTAGTAATCAGTATCAGAAGTAAGACCTGATCGATCAGCAGAGAAGGTATCTCCTGCTTCTAGTGGGTAATTTCCAGAGAAATTAACACCATATACCGCTGTAAAATATCCTGATGTACAGCTAAATGAATCATCGTAACTCAACACAAAGAATACTTGGTTTGTTTCTCCTGATTCAATTTCACCATTTAGTGTTACGGTTGTTGTACCGAGGTTTGTTTCATTATTAGTATCAACTTCAAGATCATCACCTCCAGAACCTGAACATCCAGAAGTACTTGATGATGCAGGTTGTGCACCTGAGTTTGAACAGTTTGAATTAGAAACTTCATTTCCTGTTTGATCTTCTTCACAATATACATCACGGTATTTCACTCCATTAATACATTGTCCCCAAGAACCTGTTTGCCATGAGTAGGTGTAATTAGGTGTGTTGTCAGTAGTATTCGTTACTTCAAATGTTACGATAAGGTACCCTTGATCACACCACCCACTTTCATGAGTGTCTAAATCTCCAATTGGAGCACCTGAACCAAGAACTTGGTTTCCTGAAACCGTAACGTAGTGGTTGTACCCAGCACAGTAGCTAGGGTCTGTTGTTCCGTGGGTATTTTCAACATACCCTGAAACAAATTCAAAATCATATGAATTAGGTAATCCATATACGTATACACTATCAGAAATAGATGATGCACCTGAACCAGAAAGTGTTCCGGTGATTCGTCCAGAACTATTAGGTTCTGTTAGTTTTCCACGCACATTATAAATAGTAGCGTTTCCTTGGTTTCGGTAATCCATGTACACAGTAAATCGTTCAGAATCATTATAATCTGGGATGTTTACTGTAATTGAATTATCTTCATTTGCACAGTTAGAACAGCTATTTCCTTCTGCAATAGAAAGAAAACCTGTCCCTTGATCTGCTGGGTCATTATCAAATTGACCAGCAGCATCAGCGAAAATAGCTCCTCCAATAAAGAGTGCTGATACCATAAAGGTTTTTAAGATTGTTGTAATAAAAGTTTTCATAATTCGTAAAATAATAAAGTTGAAATAATACTTAATGAGTAATAAATATATATTATCATATATATTTATTATTGTCAAGTTATATACATTCCATGGTATGAGTTTTTAACCGTATGTTAAACACTCATGCATAGAAGAAACCTTCCCTTCTTATTATATAACAAATAATAAAGAAAGGTTTCAAATATAATGTAGTTTTAAAAACGAAGCAAAACTATTGCATTTGGGTTATGGTCAACACCTCCACCAGAATTTCCAACACCTCCACCTCCTTCTTTTGCAAAAGGTTTATTGTGCCAATCAAACCACTCTCCGTCTGACAACCCCTCAACGAGAGTTGTGGCGGTAAGAATAGTTAGAGGATAAAACCACCAACCATTTTTTTGACCCCATGTTCGTGTATCTACCTGAAGAGTTTTATTTAAATCTTCAAGAGACCATGTTTGCGTCAAATTTGGATAAGAATTCGTTAGTAATCCTGGTTGCTGGTTAACACCACCATCAATAAATACAACATCCTGATTTGTTGTTGGTGTAACAAACGTATCATTAGGACAATTGCAAGGCTGTGTAACGGTAATATTAGATATAGCGTACATTGTTGAGTTACGAATAGGGTTGCCACAATCATAAGCTCGCAAGGGTTCTGATGTATACTTATTGGCTACATACTTTTGACCAGCCACCAAACGACAACCACCATTTTCACCTTGGTTTCGTTGGTGTGCAATAGGTCGCATATCTATCCACAACTCTTGCCCAACAGGGACTGTCATAAGAATTTCACCTTCGTATACTTTTTTTGCATCTTTGGTGTAATTTTCTACTAAATTGCAATAACATTTTTGTTCTTGGGCTTGTGTTTCATAACAAACCATAGAGATCAATACTATAACAAAAAGGTATAGATTTTTTTTCATTTTTTTTAAATTTTAAGATTTATATAAAAAATAACATTTTTGTTGTGTTTGTCAATATTTCTGAGCACTTATCCACAAAATTCACACATAAAAAAGCCTAATAAAATTAGGCTTTTTATTCAATTGTTAGTTGTTTCGCATAGCTAACCTTTGTTGGTAGGTGTATCCTATTGGAGCACCACCACGATTAGTTACTAAAGCTGTTCTGTTTCCATTATTATTGTGTCCACCAACATTACCACCGTTTGGATTGTGATCAACATTCCCACCAGTATTAGTTGGTGCTGTTTGACCATTGTTATCAATAACTCGATTATTTACATAACGTACTTGAGGTTTTTGACTTACCTTTATTGCAGTATACGTATTCAAACCTAAGTTAAGAATATCAAGTCCATCGCGTAATAATTTATTAGCTCTATGGATTGTCATATCAGCAGGAATACATGGGTATTTTTGCTTCAATTGCTCTAACTCTCTATTAGCTCGATTATTACCGTAGAATTCTAAAACCCCAGCAGTATTATAACGAGTAATAAGTTGTTGAAGCTCCATATTTGCTTGTGTCATACATGCTAAATCAATATTATCTTGCATTAAGATTTTTTGATTTTGCTCAATACGATCAAGTTTTTCACATGAATTACATGAGTCTGGTTTTTCAACAACAACCTTTTTTTCAACAACAACAGTTTTTGGAGATTTTATCTCTTCAATTTTATTCCCACATTGAGCAAGATATTGTTGAGATTTTCCAATATAATTCCAAACTTTTCCGTTTGGTATCTTTATGTAGTTTCTATTATGGTTTGCATAATATCCTTCTTCAAAAAGAACAAACTGTTGTTCATTTAAAACCTCAACTTCAAAAGTATATACTTTTGAATCAATTGTTGCTTTATATGAACCAGAGTTATTGATATTGTTATGAATGTATTTCGAGATAGTTCCCTCAACACCATCATTCCAATGAGCTCCAGTTACTGGACGACCAATTCCATTTTGAGCTTTTACGCTTAATGAAATAAACAAAAACGTTAACATAATTAAATTTTTCATAATTTATAGTTTTAATGGTTATATTTAATTTTTATTAGAGACTTGCTCTTGTGTACAGATAAATTATTACCTTCACACAAGAGCAAGTTCCAACGTTTTTAACCATTAAAACAAAAAATTTAATTAATTTATTAAATTTCAAAGGAACTTGCTTATTATTAATTTATCATAAATAATATATTTTGTCAAGTATAAATACCCCTACGTATATTACGTAGGGGTATTGATAGTAATGTAATTTTACTGTTCTCCGATTTTTTTAGAGTTTGGTACGATGACTTTTTTGTCACGTGCATCAACAAACTTCATTAAATGGAATCGTTCTAAATATACCTTGGATTGTTTCTCAGAAATAAACCAAAAATTCCCTGAGTAATCTTCGAGCACAAAATAGTTTGTACCATTATGTACAAAACATATTTTATATGACTCTTCTTTATTTTTTGGCCTAAACACAACAAAACCTTTTGGGACAATGTCCCCTTGTTGGTATGTTTTAACATCGAAAAAATATCGATTCTCAGTGGAGGAAAAAGAATTTCTTTTACCAGAAGAACGTGTTCGTAATCCATAAGAAGGTGTTGTTCTATTTTGAGAGTATGAGGAAATCTTTTTCTTTCTCACCATAGGAAATATAGCTGGAAGACTATCTGTTCCAAAATTCACCCAGTATCGTTCTGCATATCCAGAGACGCTATCTATTTCTTCAACAGCAACAACAGGAGCAAGAAACTCTCGGGTGAGAGCTGTTCTGTTTTTTAAAACAACAATCTCTCCCTTTTTTGAACCAGAGGTATATCGTACTGGCTCTGTTTTCGGTATATGTAATTCTATACCGGAGAGCTTATCTACCATGAGTACAGAACCATTGTCGGTTTGTTGAATATTTTCTGCGTTGGGATCCTGAAAAGCAGTAAATCCTTGTGAAACACTTGTGTATGCTGATTGCATAGTTTCTGGATTAATACCTTGTGCTTTAATATTTTCTGCTGTGAAATCTTGATTTGTTTGCGTAGGCATATTAAATGTAGATTTACACGAAGAAAGCATTATCATTCCTAAAAGGAAAATACCTATTTTTTTCATTTTTTAAAGTTTTATTGTATCGGTACCTGTCGGTACAACAGATACAGAATTATACAATATATTATTTTGTATTGAATATAACAGAAAATTAGATATTGTCAATAATATCTATGTACAAAAAAACACCTACATTTGAGCTGGTGTATGATGATTTTCTATTTCCTCACGAACACGTCGTAGTTTTTGAGACATATCAATATGAGGGTTTTGTTTTTGATGTTCATATAATTCTGACAAATCGTCACTAAAACGTTTAAAGGTTTTATGGGTTTCAGCAAAATCTTCTGAAGCATCAAACATATCTTCGGCTTGTGTATGTTTTAACAAATCAAGAATGGTTGTTTGAACCAGTTTAATATTATGACGAATATCTTTCTCTGGGTTTAGTGTTTGTTCATCTTCAAGTTTACGTAAGTAATCAATTAAGAGTGAAATTTCAACACTTTTTGTATTAAATAAGGCTTGAGGATTCATTGACTGAGTATTAATGATTGGTGTTGTATCAAACGTTTCATTGTTATGAGAGGTATCATCCGCGTCTGTTTTTGTAATATTTTTAATATACAAATCAACCACTTTTTTAACTTCTTCTAAGCTTGTTGATCCGTTTAAGATTTTAATAACCCCATCTTCTCGCATATTTAATAAGCCTTGTTTTTCTGCAACACGGCGAACTTCTTGCTCTGATGGTTCCTTACCAAGAAGCTCTTCAATAAGCTCATCAGTAATGATTGCTTCAAATAACCCAATTCGACCCTTGTACCCTGTTCCATTACATACATCACAACCACGACCTCTGGTAAGCATAATTTCTTGGTCTACTGCAATATTGTATTCATGAATTGGTTTTCCGTTTTTAACTGCCTCTTTTAAAATATCACGTAACAGTTCTTCTTCCTCTGGTGTTGGTGATTCTTGATATTTACAATTTTGACAAACCTTTCTCACTAAACGTTGTGCCAATGATACCGATAGTGCGGCGGCAAGAATTTGTGGAGAAACTCCTAAATCAATTAGACGTGGAATAACCCCAGCAGCACTGTTCGTATGTAATGTTGAAAGTACCAAGTGCCCCGTCAGTGAGGCATTAACAGCAATTGAAGCTGTTTCCCCATCACGAATCTCTCCAACCATAACAATATCTGGATCCTGACGTAGTGCTGCACGAAGACCAGAGAGAAAATCATATCCCTTACTACGATTTACCTGCGTCTGACTAATACCTTCTAGGTGGTATTCAATAGGGTCTTCAATGGTAAGGATTTTAACTTCTGGGTTATAGACCTTATTCATAAATGAATACAGTGTTGTTGTCTTACCAGAACCTGTTGGTCCTGTGGTTAAAATCATCCCGTTTGGTTTATCAATTTCTTTTAGTAAAATTTCAAATAACCGTGGTTCAATACCAAGATTTTCTAATCCAACCTTAATACCATCAGGATTCAAAATACGCATTACGAACGATTCTCCATAGGCACTTGGGATAACAGAAACACGCACTTCAATTTCTTTACCATCATAATCAATAGTAAAACGACCATCTTGAGCGTTTTTCGTTTGGGTAATTTTCATCTCTGAAAGAAGCTTAATCCGAGAAAGAAGCTTTCGGTACGATTCGTGATCAAAAACGCTAATATCTTGTAGTACACCATCTTGTCTAAAACGCAAACGAACCTGTTCATCTTGGGCTTCAATATGAATATCTGAAGATTTTGTTGCAATAGCTCCACCAAAAATAATCTCCATGATGCGAGTTGTTTGTTTTGCACCACCTGCGGTAAACACTTTTTCTAGTTCTCCTGAAATATCTTTATTTGTTTTAATGTTTTGGGCGATTTTTTCCAACTCTTCTGCGGAAATATCTAACATTCCACCTTGAGTCATAATTGCATGTGAAATGTCTGCATATCTATCCCAAGCTTTTTCAAGACTTCTTTGGGAAACCATATGAACACCAAGAGTGTATTTTTCTGAAAGAGTTTCTAGAACCTTCTTTGTTTCAGGGAGATTGGGTGATTTTACTCCAAGATATAAATCCTTTCCTACAATTTTAAAAGGAGCAATACGTGAATTACGTGCTTGATCTTCAGGAAGAGTTGCTAGCGCATCAGTTTCAATATTGGTACCAGATAAATCTATATACGGAAGATTAAATTTCTGAGCAATACGCTCTACAAAAGACTCTTCTTCTTTGTTTTTGATTTCTGTAATTTTTTTAGCTTGATTCGTATTATCAAAATTAACCATAGTACCCATAGTATACTATATATAGGTAGGAAATTATATGCATAAAAAATCACTCGTTATATAATAACGAGTGATTTTTTATTAAGTCCATAAAACTCTAAATACCCAGAAAAAAACTTTAAAATAAAGGATGACTAGACTTCAACGAGATAATCAGTGTGGTCACTACCAGGGTGAGCACCAATCATTCCTATCCGCAGAGCCAAATTCGCGAGATCTGATTATTTAGAGATTTATAAACTCAATAATGTTAATGTACGACTTAACTGTTTATAATATTATCATAATGAAAATATTTGTCAAGTTATTTACTTACCTGCAAAACAAGTTAGTGCTATAAATATAACACAGTCAGATAAACTGACCAGCAGCGGCTGTGTATAATATGTGAATAAGTGTTTTTTGTCAACACAGCCTATACAAAATAACATAAATACAATTATTCTGTCAATAAACCAAATATATTTTTTAAAATGATATAATAGGAATCATGTCAGATATACCAACAACACAACTCCTTGATCCACAATTGCGGCCCAATTCTTGGGATGAATACATTGGACAACAAGCAATAAAAGACAACCTCCATATTCTATTAACAGCTGCCGCTGGCCGAAAACAACAACCTGAACATATTTTATTCTATGGACCACCTGGGTTAGGAAAAACAACCCTCTCCCACCTTATTGCAAAAGAAATGAATACCGAAATTAAAATAACCTCAGGACCAGCTATAGAAAAAGTAGGTGATCTTGCGAGTATTCTTACTAACCTTAGTTCTGGTGATATCTTATTTATTGATGAAATTCATCGATTAAATACAAATATTGAAGAGGTTCTCTACCCTGCTATGGAATCCGGAGTATTAGATATTATTATTGGTAAGGGTCCATCAGCACGAACTATTCAATTAGACCTACCACCATTTACATTAATTGCGGCGACAACTAAAATTGCGAGTTTATCAGCACCATTACGTTCTCGTTTTTCTGGTGGAGTGTTTAAACTAGAATTTTATAGTAACATAGAGATGGAAAAAATTATTTACCAATCTGCTGGTAAATTAGGTATTGAAATAACCGACGGTGGAGTACATGCGATTGCATCTCGTAGTCGTTCAACACCACGAACCGCAAACTATTTTCTAAAACGTGTTCGCGATTACGCAGAGGTTCACAACCAAAAAATAAATGAAGAAACAGTATTAGCTGCACTACATATGATTGGTGTTGATGAACTTGGTCTTCGTCAAACCGATCGTGATGTACTATTAACTATTATTGATAAATTTAACGGTGGGCCTGTTGGGGTAAAAACAATAGCAACCGCAACACACGAAGAAACTGATTCCATCGAAAATGTTATAGAACCATACCTTATTCAAAAAGGATTATTGGAGCTAACACCACGCGGACGAATCGCAACAAAAGAAGCCTACAACCATTTTGGAAAGGAGTTTGTTGAGAAAAAATAAACCACTATTATAAATAGTGGTTTTGTGTTTTTAAATTGCTTCTAAACATCTTTGTTTATCTAAATCAGTGATAGAGATTTCCATTGAATTACTTACAAGATAAACTTCTAATTGATGAAGAGCACTTCTTTGTCCTTTTAAACTAAGAAATGTAATAGCCTCTGAAATAACTTTTTTTGAGGCTCCTAAGTAAATAGAATGTAGTATTTTTTTTACTTCTTTACTGGTAATAAAATACATAACCATAGAATCAATTCTTTCTTTACTTGGTTTAATATTAAATTTCTCTAATTTATTTTTTTTATCAAAATAATGCTTATAAAAATAAAAAAATAATTTATCAATACTTTTTTGAGATAAATAATTAGATTTTTCTTTTAATATAGGTAGTAAATTATCTAATAAATAGTTAGGTTCATTTTTTAATAGGGATGTAATAACTACATCCATGGTTTCATGGTTTTCTATTAGAAACGAGAGTTTTTTTAAATCATATTTTGATTTATTTTTAAGAAAATCTATACTATTTATTTTTATATTTTTTGCACCATTTTTATAAAGAAAACCCGCGGCTTCATAAGCTGAATTTTTTAAAGTTTTTTCTAGTTGTAAATTCAAAACATTCTTGCTTATATTAAATACAGGAAAAACTTTTTTTAAACCAGTGGTGAAACAAGAGTAATCAATATTGTTAAACACAAAGTTTTCAAATAAATCACCTTTTTCCTTTTGAGAAAGTTTATAATTATATTTTTTTAAACACTCTTCAAGTTTATAATAATCACCTTTTTCAACAGATGATTTAATTAAAAGTTCATAAATCATTTTTTTTCGTTCTTTGGAAAAAGTAAAAAATAAAGTTATTTCTAGTCCAAAAATAGTACGTAAAAATTTATTCCATTTTTTCATTATTATTTTTTTTAAGTTAATTTAAATTAATTAAATCATAAATAATTATTTTTACAATATCTTGCACTTAGAAACATTCCCTATTACACTATTTTCATATGGCAGGACATAACAAATGGTCAAAAATTAAACATAAAAAAGCAGCAACCGACGCAAAGAAATCAAAAATATTTGGAAAACTCGTTCGTCTTATCCAAGTTGAAGCAAAAAAATCTAACGGAGATGTGAATGCTCCAGGGTTAGCAGCAGCAATAGCAAAGGCAAACAAGGAAAACATGCCAAAAGATAATATTGAACGAGCTATTAAAAAAGCATCTGAAGCTGGAGACACTACACCGGTACTCTATGAAGCTTATGGTCCAGGTGGTGTTGGAATTATTATTACTGGATTAACTGATAACAATAACAGAATGAGTGCGGAAATTAAACACACCCTATCTAAACTAAATGGTTCACTTGGAACATCTGGTTCGGTATCATGGAATTTTACCCAAGATGAAAATCGAGATTGGGTTCCAAATACTACCTTAGAAATTGATGAAGATACTGGAACTAAATTAGAAAATCTTATCGAAGCATTAGAGGAAAATGATGATGTCCAAGATGTTTATCATAACGCAGAATAAAAAACACCTATGTAGGTGTTTTTTATTCTTTAAATATCAAGAGTAAATGATATTTCTTTTGGTATTTTTAATCCGTCTTCAGTTGTTGCGATAACTCGGACAATATTATTCTCTTCAAAATATGGTAATGAGTTTGGAACAAATTCAAAACCAAATGGATCAGATTCATCTGAAGCAATAAATGCATTATTGATAAATAATTGAACTAAAGAAATATCATCTTCATTTTCAATATTTCGCAAGCGAATTTCAATAACATCATCAATGTTATATACATCAGTTTCATCAATACCTCTAATCTCAAAATCTACTGTATCAATATTTCCCTCTGCTATTTGACCATCAGCTAGATGGACATCATCATATTCTGTTGGGATATCTAATTCAATACCTAAAATACTCGATAAGTGTTCCTGCACAAAGAGCTGTACTCCATACTCCCAATTTTCATACTGGGAATCATTACGCGCATCATTACGTATTGTTGGATTATCTTTATTAATCCAATGAAGAATCGTATGTGGATCTGGTTGTGGAACCTCTATTTTGGTTTCTTCTGGTGTATATTCCGTTGCAAGTTTACCAGAAACAGAATCAATATAAATTGTTGTTCCTCCATACCAATCACCCTGAATCATGTTAGGTAATGAAGAGAAGTTTTCAGGTAGATCATAATCTTTGAATGATGAATTATCGTAATTTTTAATAACTTCATCCATAAATTGACGCCATGGTTTACCAGAAATAGATGAACCTTTTTTCATAGGACTATTATCATTGTTTCCTGTCCAAACTCCAACAGCTACATCTGGTGTATATCCAATTAACCATGCATCTCGATTATCATTAGTAGTACCTGTTTTTCCAGCAACATCACGTTCTCCGAAGTAAAGGAATGATTGCGAACCAAAAAGTGGTGTTCGTGCAACATTGTCAGATAAAATACTATTAACCATACGTGCTGCATTTTTTTCAATAACCTGTTCTTCTTGTGAAAGGTATTTTTCTAATACTTTTCCGTTTACATCAGTAACCTCAAGAATTCCTGTTGGCTTGTTGTATTCACCATCATTTGCAAAAACACTATACGCACTCGTCATTTCAAGAAGTGAAACCTCTCCACCACCAAGAACAAGACCAAGACCATAAAAATCAGGTGATTGAGTTAGTGACGTAATACCCATATCTCGTGCTTTTTGAATAACCCGAGTTAAACCAGCAAGGTAGTTAACCTTAATAGCAGGAATATTTCTTGATTGAGCTAATGCATTTCTAAATGTCATAGGTCCATTAAATTTGAAATCATAATTATTCGGAGAATAACAACCATTTTCACTCGTTGTATCGGTTGCTTCACAACGACTATTGAATTGGGTTTCAGTATCAAAAATAGTACTCTCAGGAAGATACCCACGCTCAAAGGCGGTTGCATACGCTATTGGTTTAAATGATGACCCTGGTTGCCTTAGGGCGGTTACCACATTAAAGTTCCCATCGAACTCTTCAGTATCAAAATAATCACGAGAACCCACCATGGTAATAATATGACCAGTTTCTGATTCAATAGCTACCAAACCAGCGTTTGAAGCATCGTATGTTTCCTCTACTTCTTCTATGTGATTTTTAATAATTTCCTCTGCTTGCTGTTGAAGTTCATAATCAAGAGTTGTAATTACATGCAAACCTCCATTTTGAACCATATCAACACCATATGTTTCCTCTAATTGTGCTCGTACATATTGCACAAAATGAAGTGACTTAGCATACCCTTCTTCTTCTGGAATAAACTCAACAACCTCATCAAGAGCGGTCCTATATTCCTCATCGCTAATGAAACCATATTTTTTCATCTCTCCTAATACAACACGCTGACGCTGATCAAGTTTATCTTTATTATTACCGTATGGAGAATAGTAGGTTGGTAGATTTGGAATAGCTGCAAGGTACGCTGATTGGGCAATAGAAACTTCTGAAGCTGGAACACCAAAGAAACGTTTTGAGGCTTCTTGTATACCGTAAATAGTACCACCATAAGGAGCTTCGTTAAGATAAATCTCAAGAATTTCATCTTTTGTTAATTTATCTTCAATTTTATACGCTAATACCCACTCTTTAACCTTTCGGGCTATGCGTTGGTCACGATTAAGGAGTGTATTTTTTACTACCTGCTGTGTTAGTGTTGAACCACCAGCAGTTCCTGCATCAGATAATCCTGCTTTTGATAAAAGTGTTTGAGTAACAGCACGAATAGTTGATTTCCAAACCACACCATTATGTTCATAAAAAGAATGATCTTCGATGGCAATAATAGCATCTTTTACATGTTGATTAATATCATCAAAATCAACAACAGTACGTCTAATATTTTCATGAATATCATACAAAAGAATCTCTCCTGTTTTATCATAAATCTTTGTTGAGTTTGAAATTTTTCTGTTTTCAAAATTAGCAACACTTGGAATTTCCAAGGTTGAAAACCATACAAAAAAGAAACCAGCAGCAGCAATAAGAGAGATAACAGCAAAAATAATTAATCCCTTTAAAATATTCCAGAAGTTTTTCTTTTTGTGTTTTTTTGTTTTTAATCTTTGAGTGGTAGATTTTTGTTTTTTTGTTTTTAGATTTTTAATTTGAGGCATAGTAATAAGAGATTTTTTTTCTTGAAAAAATAAACGTATATCTAAAAATAATATTGAAATTCTTGTTTTTATTCGTAAGAAAAATTCTTTAATAAAAAACCAAACACTTGAACATAAAATACCTATGGTTTTAAATATATTTGAAAATTTCAATATCGGGGGTGTTTTTTTAGATTTTTTTAATGAAACCTCTCTTAATTTCATATACCGCCTATGTTTTTGAGCGAGTAACCGTTGTCGTTTTAAGTACTCACGGGTATGAATATCTTGTAATTTTTTACGAGGAATCATACACCTATTATACATAGAACTTTTTTAATACAAATAAAAAAACACTTAAATTAATTAAATGTTTTTTGTATAGCAAAGAAGGTAATTCCAATAGCTATAGCATCAATCTCATCATCTTTTCTTTTTTTATCTTTTAAAGAAATGAGTTTATATACCATATTTTGCATATCTTTTTTTGAAGCTTTTCCATATCCAGTAACAGCAACCTTTATTTGATTTGGAGTGTATTCAAATATAGGGATATTACTATCGCTTGCTTGAAAAATAATAACTCCACGAGCTTCACTTACTTGTAATGCTGTTTTAGTATTTTTACTAAAAAATAAACCTTCTATAGCCAGTGCATCAATAGAATATTTTTTAATTACATCTCTTATATGTGTACCTATTTCAAATAAACGGTTATTAAAAGATGTTTCTTGTAAGGTTGTAAAACATTCTGAATGTATACATATTTCTTTCTGGTGTTGTTTTTCTAAAACAGCAATACCAACACGCTCGTACCCAGGATCAATAGCGAGAACTCTCATGGTTATATAATATCACGAATAAAAACCTCTTTATCTTTTGCTTTTTCTAAAATCTCTCGTTTGTACCTTTTAATATGACTTCGCTGTAGAGGGGATATATGTTTAAAAGAAAGTATTCCTTTTTGAATCTTAATATCTTTCAAGTGAAGTGAGGGAATATATTCTTGTAAAAGTGTTAATATTTTTTGTGAATCTTGAAATTCTTTATTATTAATCTGTATATTTTTAATAAACTTTTGAATATTAAAATCCATATTTATCTATTCATTGGCATTATTAAATAAAGAAATGAAGAATCCCCTACACTACGAATAACACATGGTTTATTTTTTTCAGTAAATGAAAAATTAATACTATCGCCATGTAATGCTGGAAATGCATCTGATAAATATTTATGATTTAAATACATTTCAATATCTCCACCGGTAATAGCAGCATCAACAGAGGTATCATTTTCTCCAACATCAGTATTACGGGAATGAATATGTAGTTGACCTTTTTGTGAATCTGTTTTAATCAGAATCTGATTAAAATTATCAGAAAAAACATTTACCAACCGAAGTGATTGTATAAGTTCATCTTTTAAAACAATACTATTTACCAATGATTCTTGTGGAATGATTTGTTTATAATCAGGGTAATTACCATCAACAATACGTGAGGTAAAGTAAATATTTTCTGATTGAATAGATAATTGATTTTTCCCTATAGATAACTGAACAGAATCTGTAATACCATTAAATATTTTTATACACTCTTGAATATTTTTAATAGGAATAATAACCCCTGAAATATCTAAGTTACCTTTTGTTACTATTCTTTTTTCAGCAAGTCTAAATGAATCCGTTGAAACAAAAACAAGTTCATTATTTTCACTGTAAATATATACACTTGATATTTCAGGTTTAATATCTGAAATAGAGGCACTATATACAACACTCTTAACACCATCAAGAATCGTTTCAATAGGAAAATTAATTTCAGTAGCATCTTCTACTCGAGGTAGTGTTGGAAAATCAGCATGAGGGAATAATTTAATATTCATTTCTGATTTCTCTGTTGAAATATGTAAGGTGTTTTCAATAACCTCAAAGGTAACATTATAATCACCCTGAAGAGAATTTATAATTTGACTAAAGACATCAAGTTTAACTGATAACTCACCTTCTTCTTTAATTTTTACTGGAATAGTTATTTCAACACCAACATGTAGATTGGTTGATCGAAGAGTGAGAATATTATCCCTTGCAATAAGGAGAATATTTTCAAGTATTGGTAGACTTAAATTTTTTGCTGAAACTTTTTGTATACGAGATACAGCATCTTTAATTTTTTCAACGGTTGTTTCTATTTTCATAATATTAGTTAATTATATATAAAATATATTTATTATTACTATTAGGGTTGTTTATACTGTGGATTAGTTAAATACGTGTTTATATATAAGGATTATTTAGGTTTTTTATATGTGGATAGGTAAGATGATATTTTGTTTATAATATAGATTTATACACAGGATAACTTACACCCTTGTGTATAAGAATAGTGTATACACATTTTTTATATAAATTATTAACAGGTTTATACATCAAGAATAGCTCTTATTTGTTCTATTTCTTGGGTAACATTAGGGTCATCTTTTATCATTTCTGTAACTTTTTCATAAGAATGAATTACTGTTGTATGGTCGCGACCTCCAATTTCCTTACCTATTGCTGGATACGAAATATTGAAATATTCTCGTAATATATACATTGTTATTTGGCGTACATACACTATCTCTTTTTTTCTTGTTTTATCGTATATTTTCTGTGGGTCTAGTGTGTAAAAACCAGCTATTATTTTAATAATTTCATCTAATGCAAGATGTTTTTTAGGTTTTATATTGTTTTTAATTAATGTTTTTACCTCATTAATAGATAGTTTTCGAGATCGTAATTCTGTTTGAATACTAATTGCATTTAATATACCCTCTAACTCTCTAATATTTCCTTCAAGGTTATTTGCTAAGAAATCAACCACTTCATCACTAATAGGTGTTTTCTTTTGCGTTGCTTTTGTTTTAAGGAGTGCAGCACGTGATTCGTAATCAGGTTTCGTTACATCAACAATCATTCCTGCAGAAAAACGTGATCGTAATCTATCTTCTAAACCAATAATATAATTAGGATGTTTATCTGAAGAAAAGATTATTTGTTTACCTTTGTCATAGAGAATATTGAATAAATGGAATAATTCTTCTTGTAGTTTTTCTTTTCCTGAGAAGAATTGAATATCATCCATAATAAGTACATCGTAAGCCCTGTATTTATTTTTAAAAGAATTAATACTATTGTTTTTTAAGGCATTTACATAATCTTGAGAAAATTTTTCTGAACTTGTATAGAAAATATTAGTGTTTTCGTTGTCTTTATATATTTTATTCCCTGTTGCTTGTATTAAGTGAGTTTTTCCTAGTCCAGTTGATCCATAGATGAATAATGGGTTATATACACCAGGTTTTTTAATAATTGCTTGGGCTGCAGAATACGCAAGTTCATTAAAAGGCCCAACAACAAACGATTGAAATGAGTATTTCTCATTTAAGTTATTTGTTTTATTAATAGATATATTCTCTAAAGGAAGTGAATTACCTTGCTGTAGTATTGATTGTGGTTGTTTGGTGGTATTAGTATCTTCTTTCTCAGTATTCTTCTTTTTTACAATATATTCAATGTTTTTAATAGAATTATCGAAATTTCGTAGTTTTTCTAAAATCATTTTATGAAATTTAGTATACAACCATTCTTTATTGAATTCATTTGGTACACCAATATAAAAAATAGAATCCTCTTGTTTTAGTGGGAATGTTTTTTTAAACCATGTGTTGAAGTTTGGTCGAGATATCTCAAGTTCAATTTCTGTTAATGTGTCTTTCCAGATTTTTTCAATAGTATTCATAGTAGCAGTATGTATGTGTATTATAATATGAATGTGGAAAAAAGGGAAAACTTGTGAAAATAGGAATAAAGCTGTGGATAAGTTTTTTATATAAATGTATATGTTTACCTAGGTTTGTGTACAGTATCTTGATTATTTTTGTTATTGTATTAGTATAATTACATTAATTAAGTACTAATTTATTTATTAATTATGAAAGCAAAATCACAAACTCTTCGAAAGCGTAAAAATCGTTCAATGAAGAAAAAACATGGGTTCCTATCTCGAATGAAAACTGCTGGAGGGCGAAAAACTCTTTTAAATCGTTTACGAAAAGGTCGTAAAAAATTAAGCGTTTAGTTATAAAAAACCTTTATATAAAAGGTTTTTTATAATATATACATAGATATGTTTAAAAAATCCAAAAGAATAAATTCTCGTGAATTTACTACTGTTTTTAAAAAAGGAAAAAAATCATTTTCTTCTTTTTTCCAAATAATTACTTTTGGAGGAGAGTGTAAGGTGGCTGTTGTTATATCAAAAAAGAAAATCAAAAAAAGAATTCAAAGAAATAGAGAAAAAAGAAGAATTCTTCATGTGATAAAAAAAATAACAGAACAATACCCTTTATCTACAAATATGATTATTTTTCTTCAAAAAGATACTCAAAATCTTACCTTTAATGAATTAGAGGAAGAATTACTATATAGTATAAAAAAATAGAGGTGTATCTCTATTTTTTTATACTATGTTCATAGATTGTAATTATGTTAGTATTTAATCATGATTACTTTATGGAATACTTTTTTTTATAAACCACTTTACAACGCACTTGTTTTTCTTGTTGATGTGGTACCAAATGAATCGCTATTTATTGCGGTAGTTATATTAACTATTATTGTTCGTTTTATTATTTCACCATTATCATATAAGGCACTTAAAACACAAATAAAAACAAAAGCCCTGCAACCAGAAATTAATAAAATCAAAGACACTATTTCTGATAAACAAGAACAAGCTCGAGCAACGTTTGCACTTTATAAGGAAAATGGAGTTAATCCTTTCTCAAGTTTCTTATTGATTCTTGTTCAATTTCCTATTATTATTGCTTTATATTGGGTGTTTCGAGATGGAGGAGTTGAGATAGACCCAACGCTACTCTATTCATTTATTCCTGCACCTGAAAATATATCTTTAACTAGTTTTGGTATTAATTTAGCAGAAAAAAGCTACCTCCTTGCTCTTCTTGCTGGTGTAACTCAATATATTCATATTTCTCGATCATCAAGTTTTAAACAAGTTGATACTGGGACTAAAAAAACCCAACAAGAAGAAATGATGGTAATGGTTGGTACCTCAATGAAATATACTATGCCTATTATGATTACTATTTTTGCTTATATTATTGGTGGTGCTGTTGCTTTGTATTGGGTAACATCAAATATTTTCATGATAGTACAAGAAACATTTATACAAAAGAAACTTGAAAATAAAAAACAAACCACATAGTTTGTTTTTTATTTTGAATACACAGCTATGTTATACTACAACTATGAGCCCTGATATATTAAAAAAAGAAACCGAAACAATTCTTGGGATGATAAATATTTCATTTAAAGAAGTTGTAATTGTTATTGATAATGACATACGACTTACTATTATTTCAATTCGTGTACCAGGAAACGAAGAAGAATTGTTTACTGAAAACTATAATATATTAACGCGAGATTTAGGAACTATTATAAAACAACTCTTAGAAAAGAAGTATCATTTTTATAAAGATATTACCATAGATGTTAATGGTAATAATAGAAAATTTATAGAACAAGCAAAACAAAAAGCTCAAATAGCGGTAGAACGTGTTCAATTTTTTGATAAACCATATGAATTTGGGTACCTAAATTCATACGAACGAATGCTTATTCATTCATATTTAAAAAATGTTCCAAATATTATTACACAATCGGAGGGTGAAGGAAAAGACAGGCGTTTAATTATTAAAAAACAAACCATATAGGTTTGTTTTTTAATTTACAAATTCAGTGTCTTCTGTGCTTGCTTTAAATTCTTCTTTTGCTTTTTTAATAGAAAGAACTTGCGCTGGGTCAGAGGTAATAATTTGATCTTCAGTGTATGAAGCAATAATTTTTACCGCAACATGTTTTAATCCAGCAAAGAATATTCCTTCCCCAACACTTGATTCAATAAGAAGATATTTTTCTTCATCAGTAAGTCGGAAAATTTCTTGAAGATTATCAACAGAACTTGGAGATTGTTTCAAGAGAAGTTGCATAGAAGAGTTTGTAATAATTGGCACACCATATTTTGATTTAATAAAATCACCAACGTCTTGAGTAATCGTAGATAGACCGAGGAAGTATTTACGTCCACGTTTTGCAATCATAAACAAGAATGATGCTGTATCATCAGATTTCATCATCCACCATGCCTCATCAACAACAAGGAGTCGTTTTTTAAGATTTTTACGAACCGCATTCCAGATAAATGCTGTAATAATATACATTGCGGCTGGTTTAAGGTCGTCTTCCATATCTCGGATTGAAAATACAACAAGTTTTTTATTGATATCAACATTTGATGGTTTGTTAATAAAACCTGACCATGTACCACGGGTGTATTTAGTAAGACGAGTTAGTAATGATTCACTTCCATCCATTGACGAAAGAATCATCTCAAAATCAGACATTAGTGGTGGTTCAATTTGTGAGTAGTCCGAATTCGGGGTTATATCCTTGAGTGCATATGTTTCAGTAATAGCTCTGTCGATAACAGAATCTTCTTCTGGTGTTAATCCACCTAACATAATTCTAAACAAACCAACGAGGTGAATAATATGTGTCCGCAAAACATCAGCAGGATCTTCATCAGAGAGAGGTGTTGGTACATCAAAAGGGTTAATATGATGCTCTGATGATAGTGAGATATTAAAATACCGTCCTCCTACAGCTTCTGCAAGATATTCGTACTCACGTTCAGGATCAATAACAATCACTTCAGTATCAAACATCATAGTCCGTAAAATCTCTAGTTTAGTAGCATATGATTTTCCTGCACCAGAGGTAGCAAAAGTCACTGAATTGTAGTTAGGGAGTGAATACCTATCAAAAATAACTAAACCTGAATTATGTCTATTAATACCATAGAGGATACCTTTATTATCAGTAAGTTCTGATGAGATAAAAGGAAAGAATGACGAGACAGGACCTGTGTTGAGTTTTGTGTGTACTTGGAGCTTATCATCCCCTATTGGAGCAACTGACATAAATCCTTCCATTTGTTGGAAAAGAGCCGGTTTTAAATAAATAAGTTTAGATTCCAGAAGAGAACGAATTTCATTTTCTGTTTTAAATAACTCATCCTCATCTTCTGCATAGATAGTAATATACAACCCAACAGAAAATATTTTTTCTTGAGCTTGTTGCAATGAATCACGTAATTGTTCTAAATCTCTATACGCAGTATCTAAAATAGGATCTCGTACTAACCCTTTTGATTCACGAAGGTTTATTTGAGATTGTACTTCAGCTACTTTTTTCTTAAACTCAGAGAGGATTTTTTCTGTTGGGATAGGGTGTACATGAATCCCAATATCAAATACCTTGTCCAAGTTTACAATAGGAGCTAGCCATCCATCTGTTAAGAATCGAGGGTACGACATTACAAAAAAAGTTCGTGAAGTTTTCCCTGCAATTTTAATTGATTTAGAACTAATCTCTAATGCTGCCGGTGCTAAAATATCACGTAATTGTAATTTTGCAGTACGATATATTTCTCCTGGAAGAACAGGAACAGCTGTTTTTTTAATTTTTTCGTTTTCAGGTTTTGTTGTCCCTAATAAATCTGTAAATAATGACATAACTACTTATAGTATACTACATTCAGTATAATTGATTAATTTTTTTTATGAAAAAACCTTGAGTAATCTCAAGGTTTTTAAAAATCAACAAGTCGGTAAGACCACAAAAATTCAGTTGTTTTATCGATAAAGTAAAGGTATTCATTTTTTTCATCAATATCTATAAACTCTACATCAATTGATTCATTATAATCAGTGTTAATATCTGTAATGACTGTTTCTTCTAGTGTTTCTACGTCAATTTTCCATAATGAATCTGTATATGTTTCAAGTCCTTGATACCAAATATCAGGATATTCTTCTCCATATGCCATTGAATTTGGAACAGCGCAATATAAATACTTACTATCACTTGTCCACACACATTTTTCAACAAAGGTTTGGATAGTTAATGGTCGTGTTCTATTAGAGTCTCTGTTGTGGATTGATAAACGTGTTGAGCTATCAATTGATTCCATAACAAGAACATTTTCATTGTCTGGGCTTCCTAGTGATGTTAACCCTTTTCGTTCCTTTAATGATTTAAAATAACGGCCAGTATCAGCATTGAGTTGGTAGCTAAACCCATCTGCAGCATAACTTGGTTTTGTGGTAATTTCTATTGAATCAATATTATTCCATGAAGCTAACCATTCAGAGAATGGAGATTCAAAAATCGTTTCTTTGGTTTCATTTACAAGGCTTCTAATAATACCAACAACACCAGCAGCATCTTTTTGCAAATAGAACACCTCTTCACCATTTGGGTTTATTGTAATTTGGGTAATATTTTGTGGTAAGAAAAATCCAGAGATTTTATATTTATGTTCAAGTTGTTCAAATGCTTCTTTTGCAATTCTTTCTTGTTGTATGTTACACACCTCAAGCATTTTTGCGCGAGTTCCTGGTCCTATGGTCCCATCGATATCAATTTGATATAAACTTTGGAAATTTTTAATTCCGGTTATAGTTGCTTCAGTTGCAAGAGATGATTCGTTTCCAGGAGAGTTGATTCCAGAACGTGCAATACGTGTTTGGGGAATCCTATTTAAAAATTGATGTAGTTCAATCACATCTTTGCTATCATCACCCACTTCCACATTAACAAACTCAAATGGGCAAGGTTCAATAGAGAGAGCTAATTTTTCAATATTTGCTAGATATGTTTCAGGTACACGCTCTTCTTTGTTCCAGTATTGAAAGAGCGCTCTATTACCATTTTTATTGAAATAAGCGTATTCTGCATTTGGTATAAAGTTTTCAACCAATAATTCACTCTCAATTTCTGAAGGTGTTACTTTTGATTCATGGATATTAGCATTTGCAATCTCACTATAACGAACGTATTGATTTTCAACATCAATCACCTTGATTGTTTGCAATGTATTACCTTCTTCATCAATCTCAATATCAGTTACCTCCTTTTCTTCAGTTCGAATTATTGGTGTAAATCCTCCAGTTGGGAAATTACTGATTTGTCGTAGTCGTGGACCTTCTACTTCTGGTTCGGTTATATCAACAGTTTCCTGTCCTCCATTTTCAGGATCTTCTCCTCCGAGTGTTCCTTGGTTGTTTCCACTTGGATTTTGTCCGGTATTGATTATTTCACCAAAAGGAAAAAGGTTTTGTGCCGTTTCAGTTACCTCAGTTCGTTCTTCTTGATTAAGAAAAACAAAAAACCAAATCCCAGCAATTACAAGAATAAGAATGATTATTGCAATAATTATTTTCCGAGTATTAAGCTTCATAAATGTACCTCTAGTATATCACTTTTTCTTTTTTCAAACGAAAAAAGAAACAAAAAAGTTTCCAAATTCATGGTTACTTTCTTAAAAATATAGCTCATGTACTATAATTTTAAAACTCGCTTCGCTCAAACATTAAAATTATTACGTACATATCACGTCATTTTTATAGAAAATAACCATAGATTTGAAATAAAAATAAAGTGCTCGCTTTCGCTCGTACTCTACAATCTAAAATAAAAAACAACTACCTAGTTGTTTTTTATAATGTTAATGATTCTGTTACCTTATCATAAACTGAGAAATGCCAGTTTGTAGCATGGGTTACATATTTAATCATACATTTATCAATACCCCTGTTGAATAATTCATTTTGCATGCTTTCATAAGCAGATTGAGATTGTTGATTTGAAAATTCGAACTGAGCAGTTAAACCATTTTCATCAGCAGTTTTTATTATTTTTTCTACAGTATCAACATTATATTGAGCATTTTGCGTTGCAAGGTCTATACAAGAACCTAAATAATGACATGGTGACCCATGACCCAGGAATGATGGACCAAAAGCTTCTGTAACACGCGTACTTATGTTTTGTGATTCTAGTGCATTATTAAAATTAATAATTTTTTGAGCAAAAGAAGACTCAACGTTATTTTGTATACTTGTTCCTTGAGGTGTTCCAGTATCTAAGTTTATTCCATTACCTTCAAGAGAACTTAAATTACCTCCTTGAGCCACTTGTTGTATTGTTGCAAGTTTATGTGTTGTTTGTCCTTTCCAATACCCTCTATGTTTTCTATTGTTACATATTTGTGTAGCAGGTGCGTTTGATACTGATAAGTTGGTACCATCACCATCAACTTGTGCTGGGTCTTCTACAATATTAATACTTACTTCTTCAATACCTTGTCCGAAATTAATTTCAAGCAATTTCGGATTAATAGTTTTAAGGATAAGGAATATTCCTAATGCCAAAATAAGACCGGTTACTGCACTCATGATTCGTTTCTTTGCGGCACCTTTTGAGTATATAGCTTCTGTTGTCATATATTCTACCCCAGCAACTACAATCATAATAACTGAAAGAACCATCAATACACCAAGAGCAATATTAAATAGTGATTGAATATATTCACCTAATTGGAAATCTTTTAAATTTCTAATTGCAACTCTTTGTACGTTTCCATTTCCATCCACGACAGTTTCAACGTCACCAGACTGAGAGGTGAATCCAGGAATAGGTGCTAGAAATTCGTAACAATTATCGCTATAACCTTCTGATTGGCTAATAAAACAAGGGCTATTTACATCATATGTTGGTTGTTGTGTTTGAGTGTATTGTGCCGAAGAACTTCCGTTTGAGTTTGTTGAACCCACTAGATTACTATTAATTCTTTGCCACTCAATATTATCACATCCATTTGGCCCACAACGAAAATTTATAGCATTTTCATTATTTGGTGTATCTATTACATCATTATCATATTTTTTTATTTTTATACCTGGTAAATTTTCAGAACTTACTCGTACAATTGCACCATAGGTACATGAATCAACTCCATCTGTTGAGCCAGTACAATCAGTATCTCCAGGTATATAGGTATTTTTTATTTCAGTTTCTCCTTGTGGAAGTTTTCCTTCATAACGAGCTTCTTCTGCTTCTTCATCTGCCCCATCATAATCCCATATTTCAACCGTAAATATAATTTCAGAAGCACAGTTGTTTGTTTGTATGTTTAATTTAACGTCAGATTGTTGCTCTGGGTTTAAAAAAGGTGTTGATGATTCATTTTGTGTACCATGTGGGACAAACGTAACATCTGTAATTTGACAGTTGTTAAGTAATGTTTGTGTTTGGTTTGCATTATAATTTCCGGTTACGCTAATTACTTCAAATTCTTGTTCCTCATCACAGTCCCCACATGTAGTCTCAAGTCGAGCTGCGTTTATTTCTGCATCGGTATTAAAAAAAGAAGATGTACCTTCTGGATCTGATGAAAGATTTTGTAGGTAAGCGGATTCAAAGGTTACATAATACAAACAATTCTCATCGTCACAATATTCATTTCCAGGTTTAAAAGTAACAACAAGTGGTTCATTCGTTGAATTAAATTGATATCCATATTGTTCAAAAACATTATCGTCAACACCTCCACTTTCATCTTCCTCAATTATCAGAGTAAATGGTACTCCATCACATTGCCCGTTTTGATTAACATGTAGTTGTATTGTTGAGTCTGGAGTAAGTTGACCTGATGGTTTTTCAAAGTAAATACTCTCAATTTGACAATTTTCTTGAGCAAAAATAGTTTGACTTCCAAATCCTCCAAAAACAAAAAGAGTAATAAATAAAATAGATTTAAGTAGTTGTTTCATGTTGTTATTATAATATGTTTACTCTTTGATATAAAGTCGTAAAAATAAAAACACCCTTTTGTTTAGAGTGTTTTTGGGTTAAATACCAGTTCTAAGTTTGCTTGAGATTTTTGTAATAACTTCTCAATCCCTTCTAGTGCAATATTTATATCAACCGCACCAGCTTCTCCTCCTGATGTTATATATAACTCATTTTGTTTTTCAAAATCTTGTGGTGGCTGAGGGTTGTTATTAATACTCCAGTTTACAAACAGATCTATAAAATTAGGCTGAACCGATGACATGTATAATGGATGGAACGATAGTTTAACGGTATCACCATTAATAACATTATTAGTATTAAGCGCTTTATTTGTCATAAGCCTATCACCATTGAACTCATAAAAGAGAATTTTAGGTTTATATACATCTGTTGGAATATCAATAGTATTTGTAGCAAATGAGTTTTCACGTCTATCATTTGAAGTAACAGTAATTTTTTCATTTACTCCTAATGGGTCAGCGGTAAACTCAAATGATTGCTTCCCAAAACCTGATCCTGATTGTTGTCTCGTATAATTTCTGTCCCAATAATAAATAAGATTTGGTGCATCAGATGGTTCAATAAGTAGTGTTTCTGGTATAGCGGTGATTTTAATTTGGGATTGTTGCATAGGAAGTGCCTTTCCTTTGTAAAAAGGTGGAACATAAGCATCAGTTACCTCCCACAGCAGGTTTACCTGTGATGGAGCAAAACGTAACTCTTTTCTAAAAACTTGATTCTCGTATTCGACAACAGCTGTAATGTTCGTCACTTCTCCAGAATTACCTGTCGTAAAAATATAATCACGGTTACCATAATCAGCTGACTTTCTTTCTCCGTTTTCAAACCACGCAATGTAATAGTTATTAAGATTGAAACTATAACTATTAAGTTTTAGTTTTACCTCTTCGTTTGGTCCTGGTATTTTTGGTGTTGTTTCAACAAAAATATCATCAGCAGAATAGAGTTGAAAATTTTGCGCAACAGTTGTATTTGGAATTACAAAAAAGCTGAGAACCAGAACAGCAAAAATAACTATATGATTTTTCCATACATGCAACATATTCTTTCTGTATTATACGGTATTCACAAAAAATCTACCAATAAAAAAACGCATACATGCGAATTATTGTTCAAGTGTTGGAATATTTCTATGTGTTTCTCCTGGATTAAACATATTATAGAATACTTCAATGGCTTGTTCTGTGTTCAGTTGTTCGGAACGTACACCAAACCGTGATAAGCCACCTTTTACAATCGCAACACGTTGTTCTAGTTGACTTCGTTGCTCCTCAAATTTACGAGAATCTTCTTTAAATGAAGATTTTTTAGAACTCCCACCAATGAGTTCTTTTAGAATATTACCACCCTTTTTTTCTTGAGTACCAGTAAACGCACCTCCTGAGTATGGAATTACTACATAGAATTTTTTAGACATGATATTTACTGAATCAGTAAACCATTTAATAAATTCAATATACTCTTTGGTTTGTAGTCGAAGAAGTTCTTCTTGTTGTTGTTCGATTCGTCTTTCGAGTGTTAGGAGATATGGTTTTATATCATATCGACGTGATTGTACCGATATCTCAATAGGAAACTCTATTGAATTTAAAAAACCTTGGAATTGCATAACAATTGCCTGTTGTTCATCTGGTGATTTTAGTGCGATATTGATTGCCGAAGCAAGTAGTATAGCTCGCAAACTTCCGTCTTCTAGTACGACAATACCGTCACGAATTTCTTTTACTGGAATAAAATCTTGAGTTCTTGGTCCTGTATATTTTTTAATATCTGCCATATATGTTTCTAGTATACCTTAATTATTATTTCAAATAAATAAAAAACTACATCATGTAGTTTTTTAGTTATCATCAAAATCCAAAATATCCAAACTCCAAGCTAAATCTGAAATTTTTTGATGACCATCTTCTTTTGGGAGAGCTCCTTCTTGTGGGAAGGCAGCGTGTACTTGGGTTACGTCTTGTGCACCTGGTTCTGGTTCATGCTGTCTCCATAAATAAAATTTATTTGTAAAGGTGTATACAATAAATGACTCAACCATATGAATAAAAGGTCTTCCGTTAGGTTTGTAAAATACCAAGGCAAGAGAAAAAGCCGCAATAGGTAACCCTAATAGAATAGATGCAAAACTTGGTAATAATTTATGTAGTACAAAAATCATTCCTCCTCCACCAACAAGATATAACGCCTGTTTAAAAGTAAAAGGTCCAAATAATTTGTCAGGAATATTAATAAATTGAGGTACCTCAAATCTCATATCGTTATTATATCATGTTCAAAATATTTAGATAAAAAAGAAGACCTCTAATCTTCTTTTGTTAAATGTTCTAAGAATGTACCTTCTTCTCGTATTTGCTCGTTTTCAGATAATGAAGCTTCTATGGTTTCTGTTTTTGCAGAGAAAGGGTTTTCCAAAATATGTTTATCAATGGTAGAAAATTCATAATCACCTTGACCTAAATCAGGAAATTGTTTTCTGGGTTTGTCTGTAAATATATCGTCAGGTGTATTATGATGTTGTGTTTTAATAATTGAGGTGTTAGTGCGGTGTCCGGTTATTCCTCTTAAATCTTTGGTATCGATTGGTTCTTGGTATGGGTTTTGTGTGTGTTCAGGTTTTTGATTTGGCTCAGGTATATCATCTGTAATAGTTTCGGTGTGGGTGGTTTCGTGATCTTTGATATTTACCTCGTTTAAAATTGCTGATACTTCATCATGTAAATCATTGTCAAAAATACGTGGCTCAGGTTCATCTACGAGATGTACTCCTTCTGAACTTAGGATGTTTTTTAGTTCATGATGTTCAATTGGTTCTTGGTATGGATCATCTGATATTATTTCATCGTGGTTCTCGGTAGTTGTTTCATTATCAAAATTATTTTTACTAAATGCACGTTTTTGTAATTGAAGAAATATTCGAGAATTTGCTTCGTCTACTAATGAAGCTGCAAGTTGTTTTGAAAAACCGAGTTCACTTACAAGGTTATGTTCATACTGTTCTGCAGGTATTTTCCCAAGAATTACTAAGAGTGTTTGGTGCCGAAATTCGTCTGCATCGTCTATTTGCATATTGTGTTCATGAGCAATATCAAGTATTTCTTTTGCCCAATCAAAAGTAATTACAGCATTTTTAATATTATCAGGAAGTGCTGCAATTGATTGTTGAATTTCTGCATTCGAAAGTTTCATATCAGTAGTATACCAAATATTATAAGAAAAAATAAAAACCTATTTAGGTTTTTATTTTTTATCAGCCTCTTGAGGTTTTGCACCAACTTTACCTTCCCGTATTCTTTGAGCTGTTTTTTCATCTTTTGTTTCGTAATCTTTAGCAACTTTTTCTCTGGCTATATTATGATTATCTTTTTCAATATTCTTAAGTCTCTCAACTTGTTTCTTGGCTGTTTGTTTTTCGAAGTCTTTTTTATCTTTTTCAAGATCAGAAAGACCATCTTCCAAAGCGGTTATATTTGCCTGAGCATAGGATGCCAGTGCTGTGTTACCTTCCGCATTTGCTTTTGCAAAAATACGTTCTTCTTGCTTAATTTCTTTTTGTTTATCTTTAATATCCTTATCGTAGGCTTTTATAGCTTTGTCTTCAAATTGAGCTCTACTACTTCCTGCAGGAATATTTGCTACATTTCCACCGCCCATACTTGGAGGTAGTGGAGCGCCATCAATTTGCATATTTACTGTTGGCTCTGCACTAACATTAACCACCACAGATTGTGACATTTCTTTTCGTATGTCTTTTGCAAACTGTTCAAGTGTTCGTTCTTTATCATCAATATCTGAATCAAGTTTTTGTTTCGCTAGTTTTGATTCTTCGGTTTTGATTTCTGAATTAGCATTTGTATCTTTTACTTTTTGTTTAGATTCTTCAACCTCTCTTTGCCAATCAGCAGCTGTTTTATTTTCTTTGATTTCAGTCTGCGCTTCTTCCTGAACTCGTTTTACTTTTGCAGCCTGTAGGTCAGCATATTCATTTCCTCCGCCCATAGAACCAAGTAATGATTTACCATCACCTTCAATATGGCCAAGTAATGATTTACCTGTAACTTTTCCTGCATATTTCGCAGCGTCATCACCCATAATTGATTTTAGAACTTTATTTCGTGTTGGGTCTATTCTTGTTGCTTGTAGGTATTTCCCATGTTCTTTAACTGCTGAACCAATAGTGCTCAACCCTTTACCATATTTACCTTTTGATAGGTACTTTGCTCCTTGCCCTACACCTTGTGCTGCTGCTCCACCAACACGTAACCCTGTACCAACAGCTGCTGCTCCACCGGTTGCAGCGATAGCTGCTCCAGCAACAAGTGCTCCTGTAACACCCTGAATACTTCTTGTTGCCATGCTTCCTAACTCACCAGCCATTGAGGTACTTATTTTTTTTGTGAGAAATAACAAACCACCAACAATAATAAATGGTATATAAGCCTTGAGGATGCTTTCTAATATACCTTCTCCTGGGCCTGGTTGAATAGATGCAAGGAAACCTTCATTTCCAAGAAAACTAATAACAAGGTATAGGAAAAACATATATACAGGAGCAAGAAACGCTAAGCTTATTAATTCAGGAAGCCATTTGTTAAATCCTATGTATGATTTGTTTTGTAGGCTTGGTACCACAATACTTGCAAAAGCAACAGGGGCTAATATTGCAGAAACCATTAAACCAATTGCTCTACCAACAAAAACAAGAATCATACTAATAAATAACCAAATGAGTAATATGTTTAATATTCCTGCTCCTGTGATGATAATAAAGGCTTGCAGTGCCCCAGAACCACTTGCGTTAACTATTTGTTGAGGATTTATTTTCCCAGCAATAGCAATCGAGAGATTTTTTGAATCTTGAGGAATAATAGATTGCGCTAGGCTAGAGAGACTACTTTCTCCTGAACCTAACCCTTCGGTATCATTAGCTATTTGAGTAGTATCCGCATTCGTATTTGTTGCTGCTGTGTTGTATGTATTCGCTGTTGCGTCTATTTTGTTGTATAAGGTGTGCGCTAGAATATTTGACCCATCAATAATTGCATAGGTCATAAATAAACTAAAATTAATAATCAACGCTATAAGGATTGTTTTTACGAGAGTTTTTTTTGTTCCTCCATCATCGGAACCAAGAACCATTTTGAATGCTACAACTAGTAATGCAAAAATAAACACAATATTAGTAAAGTCACGTAATATTTCCCAACCAGCTTCGATAAGACCTGATCGATAGAATTGTGAATCAATTGATAGGAATATAAATATATCCAACATGACACCAATTAATACAACAACTATTTGGGTAAAATAGAAAATTATAAGTTCATAGAATGACAATAATCCTTCTGATAATTGACACCCTATTCCACTTGCACCAAAAAAACCAGTGTCACAATTAAGGTTTATAGCATAAGCCGTATTTTCTGTTATCGAAACTATCTGTTCTCCTGATTGAATAGATTCGATATCGTTGATTCCAATACTTATAGGTAAAAGAAAAACGAGTATTCCTAATAATACTGTAATTGCTTTTTTAGATAAAAACATGACTATATTATAGTATAGAATGATTCTTTTTCATAAAATAAAACTACCAATCTCAAAGACTGGTAGCTATGTACATAAATTATAATTCTTGAATTTAATTTGAAGCGATAGTATTGTTTTGTTTTTCTATAATGTAAGATTTGATGTAATTAAGTAATAAATTAACTTTTTTATACTGAACCACTTCAACATTCTCAACATTTTTTTTATGAAAATCATTTAAAGAACTAACTAGTAAAAAATTTTCTTTTTCTTTTGTTTGAATTCTTACATATAGTTTGTTTTCCAAAACCTTCATTTCAACTGCTGCTGCTGTTGGTTTCTCTGCAAAAACTTCACTAGTAAATTGTTGAATGTCTAATTTTGTTATTTTTTCTTGTGCGTTTACTGTATTTGTACCTAGTACAAAAGCAAACATAAATACGAAAATTAAAAATAATTTTTTCATGGTATTAAGTTTTGTGTTGCTCTTGTGCAACGGTTGTGGGCATTATTGCCTATGTTTGTATAAATTATGACACACTTTTTCCAATTTTGTAAATTAAGTTATCCACAGAAATAGAACAACTTAAAATAAAAAAACAACCATATGGTTGTTTTTAAATTCCAGTATTTATAACCCCCGAGAAAATTAATTGATAATCAAGATTCGATGCAGCATACCAATTATGTCGTATACATTCTGGTTGGAAATCACTATCATCATCTCCGCCTAATCCGGTTGATCTTTGTAAATCAGAAATTCTTGGATTTCGACAGAACAAGACCCCTCTTTCACCACGAGCACGATTAAACGATGAAAAGAATCTGTCTTTTAAGAACATATCTTTAATTTCATAAGCGTTTTGTTGAATAGGCTTGAAACCATAATCAGGATAATATCGTTGGAAATAGGCTTCTGTTTGTGGAAATTCTTGATCTTCATATTCAGGTAGCGTTGTTTCTGTACCAGGAGTTACCTGAACGCTTACTGTTTCAATTATTGAATCATCAAAACGAAGAACACTGTTTTCAATTGCTGTTGGGCTCGCAATAACATTAGAAGTGAACACACTTTCTGTGTTTGGGTCACCATCATTTATTTTTGCATATTCATCTTCTAAAAATATTCTAATATCTTCATTGGTTCGATATGGTGTTGGGACGCCAATAAAGGTAAATCCTCCACCACCTCCACCAAACAATCCAAAGATATTACCAATAGCCAAGTATGGGTTTAAATTAAAGAGAGCTGTATTTACAATTGTTTGTTCGGTGGCAGTTGTATTAGTGTCACTACCACTAACAATAGATTGCAATTCAGAAAGATTTGCTCCAAGTGCATATGATTTCAAAACTAAACAATCACTGAGAATCTTTTCACTCTCAACAGCACCACTATCAATACGGTTCCGATTAGCTTTTGCTCGAGCAATAAATTCATTATTAGATAAGTTACTTTGTTCAATATAGAAACCATAACGATATTCTTCTTTTGTATCTCGTGGAGTACGATCTCGCCAAATATCCCATGCCATAGTAATAACAGCGTCACGAACACGGTTTGGGTTATTAGTTAATACACTTGAAGTTGTTTCACCTTCTTCTATTCTAAGATTTAGATAGGTGATTGAGCTAGATCCATCAAATTTTTCAAATCCGTTTGCAGCATGTTCGGCTGCTTGTAATTTTTGAGTTGATGACAATTCATCCCATTGTGATTCATTAAGTACTAATTCACTTACATTTAATTCATTTTTATATGCATCAAATTCATCTTGAATATTTTGACGAATAAATTTCAAATTCAATAAGAGATTATTTAATGTTGTTATTCGTTGATCAATTTGAATACGTTCAGTTCGTGTTCCTCCAAGTAATTGACTAAACAAGCTACGTATTCTCTCTGAGCCAGGAATATTTACAAGTGGGTCTTCAACCATTTCTTTTGTTTCAGTAAGTCCAATTTGATCAGATTCATTTCCATTAACATCAAATACGTCTTTATATCGTTGTTCCCAGTTATAATCTGGTCCAGGTAAACAACGATCTAATTCAATAGCGGTATTTTGTGACCCATCAAGAATATCTGATGCTTCGTTGTAATATCCTAATTCTTCTTCTGCAAGATGGATATTTCGTGTTAATTCTTGTCGTAAATTAATAATTACTTGTGGGCTGTTGCTCCATGCGGTGTTCCCAATATCTTCTGGTCCACCGATGAAACTGGTATCAACTGTATTACCAAAAATAGTTGATGTTGAGCTTGATGAAGATCCTGTGGCGTTCGCAATAGTGGTTGTGCTTGGGTTACTGGTAATTCCTAATACATCATATTGTGATTGATAATCAGTTACCCCAGTTGTTGCAAAGGTGTTTTGTGATTCTTGAGGGGTAAAAAAGGTATTTACAGCAGCTCCTGTTAATTGTGATAAACCACTTTCTAATAAGCCATCAGTAAGTCGCCCTAGTGAGCTAATTAAAGGTGTCACCAATGAATCAGAAAAGAATTTCCCCTTATCTTCTTCTGATATAAGTGCGTTGTTTAATTTAGCTTCTACTTGTCCTCCTGGAGTTGCGGTTATGATTTGTGTTCCTTCTGGGCAACTACCATCGTTAATTGAACTACCGTCAGAACATATTTTTTTGTCTAATACTTTTACTGGGGTTTGTAGGTCTTGTACAACACTAGAAACTTTTGAAGTTGTTTTTTGACCCAGTGCTCCTTTCACGAGTGTTTGTAGTCCTGCATCATAGTTGTGTGGATCTGCTAACGCAAGATATCCTTCCCATCCTCCAACGGTTATATCGGTTTTGAAGGCATCTTTTGCACCTTGAGAACCTAATAATTCTGTAAGTGTTTCACCTTGACCTTGGATTAACGAATCTAATGGATCAATATTTAAACGCTCTGACCCTGCTGTTGCAATAGTGGTTGCTACTGCACGTTTTGTGTTTAATTCCCCTGATTGATAGAGTTGATAGTTTTGTTCTGCAATAGCAGCAACATTACTAGCCAATTGAGATGTGTTGTCTTGGCATGCCTGTAGTGCCGAATTGTAGAGTGGTATTTGGTCTATACATGTATCCCATGCAATTTCTTGTGCATCTCTTTCGTTTTCACACGCTTCTATTAATTCTTCATCTTCTAGGGGATCTAGTTGATATATACACCCCTCAAATTCATTTAGATATTGATCATATCTATTGGCACATGCAGCTTCTGAATTCTCAGCCAAGGGATATTGCGCATATACTTCATTTATACAAGTAAGGTTATCTATATCAGAATTTAGTTGTATATTATTTGCAACATTAGATGCTGTATTAAATGCATTTGAAATTACCTCATGCTCAGTTCCCTTGAGAAAATATTCCCAATTATTTACAAATCCTGGATCTCCATCAAAGCCATTATTTGCCCAATTAATAGTATCCGAGGTGAGTTTTGTTAGTACTCGATCAGCCAATGATTTAACAACCGGCTTAAGCACATCATCTTTGGTAAATTGCCAAATTTGGTTTGCAATATTTGACGGATCATCAAGGTCTAATGCATATGCTTGTTTTGGTTGTGATAACTGAATAGTAAACACCATAGCAATGGCAAGTAATAAAGTAGTAATCTTTTTTATCATAGAAAAATTATACCATTCTTCTATATGAATAGACAATTTATATATTGCCTGTCACATTTTTTATTTTTTGTTATAGTGAACGACATGAAAACAGAAGTAAAAAAAGGAGAAAATGCACAAGTAGAAATTACTGTTGTGTTGCCAAGTGAGAAATTAGAGGAACAACGTGAACCAGTCGTTACTGATTTTTTAAAAAACGTTGAAGTTGATGGGTTCCGCAAGGGAAATGTTCCACAAGATATTGCCATGAAACAAATTAATCCAATGGCTGTATTAGAAGAAATGGCACAACGAGCAATTAGTGCTGCTTATGTGGATATTTTGACCAAAGAAGACATCAAGGCAATTGGACATCCGCAGATAATGATTACTAAAATTGCAGAAGGGGCTGACCTTGAGTTTAAAATTACCACTGCAGTATTACCTGAGATTAAACTTGGTGATTATAAAAAAATTGCGAAAGAAGAAAATAAAAAAGAAGTATCAAATGACGTAGAGGAAAAAGAAATTGAGGAAGCTATTAATAATCTACGTCGCATGCGTGCACAACAAGAAATGACACAAAATGCACAAGAAGGTGATGAGCCAGTTTCATGGAGTGATATAAAAGAAGAAGATTTACCAGAGGTAACTGAAGAATGGGTAAAAACATTAGGTGCATTTGAGAATATTGAAGATTTTAAAGCAAAAATTACCGAAAATCTTAAAAATGAAAAAGAAGCAAAAAATATAGAGAAAAAACGTATTGCAATTATTGATGGAATTATTGAACAATCAGAAATTGAAGTCCCAGATATGATGGTTGACTATGAAATTGAAAAAATGATGCATGAATTTGAAGGAAATATTGCAATGACTGGAACTTCATTTGATGACTATTTACAATCAATCGGTAAAACTCGTGATGATTACAAAAAAGAGTGGCGAGACCAAGGATTCAAGCGAGCGCAAACCCAGTTAATGCTGAACGATATTGCGACAACTGAAAAAATTGATCCTTCTGATGAAACAATTAACGAAGAAGTTGCTAAAATAATGGAACAATATAAGGATCAAAAAGGTATTGATGAAAATAATGTACGAGCCTATGTGGCAACAGTACTTACCCATCAAGAGGTATTTAAATTCTTAGAAGGATTAAAATAACACCAATTTTAGGTGTTTTTTTGATATACTAGTAGTCATGAAAAAGAAACGAGGACAACGATTTAATGTTCATATTAATAATGAACTCAAAGAAGTATTTGTAGGTCATCATACTTTGTTTTCAGTAATTGGATTTACTGTCGGTGGTATTTTAGTTGGTGAAACATTGAAAGAATGGGCTCATATTCATTTAGGGTTACCACTGACACTTATTATAGGTTTTGTACTTATTTTTCTTACGGGTGTTATTTTGCATAAATTTAGTGACCCTTCTGAGGCTAAAAATGATGATGGTTTGGTTTAATATACAAGGTTGATACCTTGTTTTTTTTATTTATACTACAAGTATTATGTTAATTCCAACAGTTATTCAAAAGACGCATGCTGGAGAGCGTGCTTATGATATTTATTCACGACTCTTAAAAGAACGGATTATTTTTATCGGTGGTCCAATCCATGACGATATTGCCAATAGTGTTGTTGCCCAGCTACTACATTTGGAACAAGAGGACGCAGAAAAAGATATTACCATTTATGTAAACTCTCCAGGAGGTTCTGTTTCTGCTGGTATGGCAATGATTGATACTATGCATTTCATTAAACCTGACGTATCAACGGTGTGTATTGGGATGGCAGCTTCAATGGGAGCAATGATTCTTTCTCAAGGGGCAAAAGGAAAACGATATGTACTTCCTAACAGTCGGGTTATGATTCATCAACCATTAACAGGTGTTGAGGGGCAAGCCTCTGATATCGCTATTACTGCCGAGCAGATTTTAAAAACAAAAAAGAAACTCGCAACTATGATTGCTGATTCATCTGGTCAAAAGATTAGCCAGGTTGAAAAAGACATGGATCGTGACTATTGGATGGACGCAACTGAAGCAAAAAAATATGGAATTGTTGATGGTATCATCACAAAACGAAAAAAATAAGGACTATCCTTATTTTTTATTTTATTGTTTTAGTATTTTTAAATTATATGTCAATGTTTTTTGTTTGCGAATTCCTGAAAAAGCATTGTATAATAACACTGTGAAAGCTTTTTAGGTTTCAACAAAACTTATTTACTCATTTAATATATTTAGACACGATGAAAAAACAAGATTTAGCTAATATGGTTAACGAAATGATTGGGGGAACAAAAACTCAATCAGAAGCAGTAGTACAGGCAATCTTTGATGCTATTACAGATGAAATGGCAAAAGGAGGAGTTGCTGATATTGCTGGATTCGGTAAATTCGAAGGAGTAATGCGAGACGCGCGTACGGCTCGAAACCCTCGAACAGGAGAAATGGTGGAAGTTGCTGCAAAACGAGTTCCAAAACTTAAATTTGGTAAAAAGACCAAAGACGCAGTTGCTAAATAACTATCATTTTTAAAATAAAAAGCTGGAAGGCTTTTTATTTTTACAAAATCTTGCATATTTTACCGTCTTTGCTAATATTATCTGTGTTCCTTATTGGAATTAATTATATATCTGCGGGCGTAGTTTAGTGGTAGAATATCTGGCTTCCAACCAGAGGACGAGAGTTCGATTCTCTCCGCCCGCACACCAGAAAAAACCCTTTATTTACAAGGGTTTTTTCTTATACACGTGAAGGGAAATTTGTACTAAATCGAACTTCCCCTGTTTTTTAGGATTGCTCTTTTTATTTCATTCAATTTATCAATACCAGAATTTGTGTTAATTCCAGTCGTATCAAAATTTTCTGGTAACCCTAATGCGTTGTTTATTTCCACTCTTGGAGTTTTGGTGTCAATTTCTTGATAATCGAAGTATTCTTCAAGATTATCAATCCATTGTTTTGGACTTAACGGTAATGAGATATTTTCTGAAAGAAACCGGGCTGTTTCTTTGATTTTTTCTTGCATCTTACTATCTGCCTCTCGGTTATATTCCCATTCGTTGTCTTCATTAAAACCATCTTTCATAACCCAACCTTCTTCTGAAAAACCATAAAATGGATACCATTCACCCTTATTTTTTCCAGAAGTACCATTACTTGATGAGTAGAATGGCATTTCAATTCCATCTACCTCTGCAAGAACAAACTTACGACCATCATATTCTTGAATAGTTGAGGTAACACCATTTAAGGTGAAAGGTTTAAGTATCGTACTAACCTCTTTATTTACCTTAATCTCTATACCTAAAGGGTACATATTTTTTGTATACCATTTTTTAAATTCAGAAGGTTCAATTTTTAGCTGTAAATCTTGCTTAATCAAAGATAGAGCTTCTTCAGCAGAAGATACTTCATCTTCTTTTTTATCCCATTTATCAAAAATTTCTTGTTTTTGAGTTTCCAGGTTTGTATTCTGTACTCTCGGTTCTTCCCACTTGTTTGAGATGTTGTTTATTTGGTTGTTCCATTTTTCCATGTTTACACTATACACCACCTTCCAATATATTTATTCGAACACGGTCCCACATCGTGCACACTTTTTGAGAAAAAACACGAAAGTGTTTTTTCTTTTTCGTATGTCACCTTAGGTGTTAAATTTAAAAAACGAAATACTATCGTGACAAGTGGCATTTGTTTATGTCTCTATTATATTTATATTATGAATTTGAAAAGAATATTTTTACTTTTAACACTCCTACTAATCCCACAATTAACAAACGCCGCATTAACCATAAACACTATTGATTACAGTAGTGAAGACGCAATTGATATTGTTTTTATTGCTGATGGTTTTACCACTGCAGAACAATCAACATATGAATCATATGTAGCTCAGGCTGTTGGGTATCTTTTTGATAATCCTCCTTTTGATGCTGAATCAAATAAGTTCAATATATATTCCATTCCTACTGTTTCAAATGAATCAGGTATTTCTGTTCAGGGAGGTATTAGTGTTGATACTTTTCTTAAAACACATTTAAATGAAAATAACTTACCTCGACTTACTGGATTACCAGATGAATTCCGTTCTTTTTTAAGAAATGAATTAAAAAAAGTCTTTAAAAAGAAAATCTATCCCATTATTATTATGAACACTGGGGTGTATGGAGGTTCTGGTGAACTCAATAGGGAACCACGGTTTATGAGTGTTACTCAGGTTACACTAGATACAGAATACCATGCCTTTAGAGAATTTCTTGTTCATGAATTTGGACACTCTTTTATAGATCTTGCTGACGAATATGGAGGTGATTGTTCTTCAAGTGAAGTGGATGATTGGGATATTGATCATTATGATAAAAAAATGTTACACAAGATGCAACTAATAATAGAAAATGGGATGAGCTTGTTACTTCACCACAATATATTTTAGGAGCAAATTACTGTGATACTGATTGGTATAGAAGTAGCGCAAGCGATATTATGCGTAGTGTTGGGTCTGGTAATATTCATAATGAGTTAGGACAAATTCTTGCTGAAGAAAGAATTGAGGAAGATATTGATTATAATACTGATGTTGTTTCTTTTCAGAATAATGGATTATTTAATTTGTCATCATATCGTAATCAAAATATACGTATTCATGCTGATGAAATAAGTGTAAGAAAGGATGTTAAGTGTAAAAATCTTTACGTGGCGGAAGATAGTCATCTTATTTTAGAACAAGGGTCAAGAATTATCTGTGATACTGTTGATATTTTAGGGAGTGTAAGTTATGTAAAGAAAAATAATTCTTCTGGTGTTTCCCTTCGGTTTGGGTGTAAAGATCCAAATGCAAAAAACTACACTCGTTTTGCGCGACATAGGCAATCAATGTGTGTGTATGGCTATCAAGATGCTCGTCCTCCACACTTTATTCTAAGTTCAGATAAGCTATTATCGGTAAATGACCATGGCCATGACCATGAACACCTAAGATAGTTAGGTGTTTTTTGCTATAATAAAAAAGTATGAACGGGATATTTTATAATGTTTTTGTTGGTTTTTTATTATTTTTTAGTAGTGTTGTAACGGTTTTTGCTTCTGATTTTACAGAATTAAATATTATTGGTGATACCGGTTGGACGTGAGGTGTTGATGCGGGTGATATTGATGGTGATGGTGACATCGATGTTACAGCAGGTAATTTGTCCGGAACAAGTCGCGTTTGGTTAAATGATGGATCAGGGGCTTTTACTGAATTTCCTCTTACAGGTATAACTTCTGTTTCTCATTTAAATATTGTTGATATTGATGGTGACGGAAATCAGGATATTTTGTTAAGTCGTGTTGGTGGTTCTTCATTAGTTGGATTTTTTAATGATGGTGCCATGAATTTCACACAACGAACTCTCTATGCTTCCTCGGGAGCATTATATGAATCACAGGTTGGTGATATTGATGGTGATGGTTTTAATGATATTTATGTTACTGAGCAACAGTCCGGCGGTAGATCGAATCTTCTACTTATTAACGATGGAAGCGATAATTTTATTGTAAATAATATTGCATCTGATACCGCTGCAAGTATTACTGTTAGAGTAATAGATATTGATAATGACGGTGATTTGGATATTTATCGCCCTAGTTATAACGCAAGTCAAAACACCCTTTGGATAAACGACGGTCTCGGGAATGGAGGAGCCTCATTTAGTGCATCTAATATTACCGGTGATACTGGTAGTGTCTATCAAACTCAGGTAATAGATATTGATAATGACGGTGATTTGGATATTTATAATGTGGTTGCCCCTGGTCAAAACACCCTTTGGATAAACGACGGTCTCGGGAATGGAGGAGCCTCATTTAGTGCATCTAATATTACCGGTGATACTGATTCCGGAGCATCTGCAATAATAGATGTAAATGCTGATGGCTATCTGGATATCTATAGTTCGCTTTATGGCGCACAAAGTTATCTTTGGATAAATGATGGATTAGGCAATGGTGGTGCTTCGTTTGCTAATGATGCTATACCAGGTAATTCACCAAGCACTGTTTTTGCAACATCGGGTGATTTCGATGGTGATGGTATTACTGATCTGTATGTCGGAGTTTATGCAGGTGGGCAAAATCTCCTTCTTATTAATGATTTTGAACCACCTGAACCACCTTCAAGTTCAAGCAGGTCATCTTCTGGTGGTATTGGTTCTATTAGATATGTATGTAAAGATAAAACAGCATCCAACTATAATGGAACACGTTTTGCTCGTCATAAACAATCAAAATGTAAGTTTGATACAGATATTCAAGACATAAACACGTCGATTGGTAATGTATGCACCATACCTTTTGATGATTATTATCAAAAGGGTGACTCTCACGATAATGTTGCTGTTATCCAATCATTTCTTAATTCACATTTAAATATTGATTTATTTATTGACGGTATTTTCGGGAATCAGACTCATGATGCCGTTTCTCAGTTTCAGGATATGTACAAAACAGATATTCTTGTTCCTTGGGGACTTTCATCTCCTACAGGGCGTTGGTATCAATCAACACGTAAAAAAGCAAACGATATTCTCGGGTGTTCAGAAGGTATGGTTACCTTAGATAATGGAGTTATTCTTAAATAAAAAGAACTACTTATAAGTAGTTCTTTTTATTTATATTTATATAAACAAAAAGAGCCCTTAAGATAAGGTCTCTTTTTGCAGGATGTTAATGACTCAAAAAATTATCGTTGGATAACTCGCGTCACTCACAATATATATAATACACGAACTAATTTTTTTGTCAAGTTTTATTTTATTCTATATTTCTTACCATAGAAATAAAGAAAAAAATATGAAACATGCAATACATTCAAAGCATATTACTCTTGTTGAGCTAAGAGATTTGTGTAGCGAATTAGGTATTACTTCTGTGTTTGAGTATAAACTTAAGTATGCTGCTCGTGCTCACGAAGACCTTGTGTATATGCCTAATGTTACATACAAGAAAGAATGGGTCGAACAAGGTGGATGGGATTTTCTTTTCTCCTCAATTAAAAACCAAGGAAAACCAAGAAGAACCAAGAAAATTAGTGTTGGTAGTGTTAAGAGTAAAAAGAACGTTAAAACACAAGCAACAATGCCGCCAGTAACTACTTCAGTTGTGGAATATGTTGAACATAAGAATTACAATGCAAAAGGTAGGGGTGAGGATGGCTATTGGAATATTAAAGCACTAGCAAAAAAAGTCCGCAAATATAACATTCAAACACCTGATGTTTATTATAAATACGCATCGTTGTTCACTGATTGACCTCGTAATCCAGATATTCATTATGAAAATTGGACTTCATGGGACTCTTTTTTGTTAGATCCTATAAGTATTTTTTCAAAACAATTAGAATTCAACGAAGATTAAAAATAAAACCATTGTTATTTAGCAATGGTTTTTATGGTATAACACTATATATGAAAAAAATTCTCTATATTGATATGGATGGAGTTATTGTTGATTTTGATTCTGGTATTTCTGCACTAAATGAAGAAGAGAGAGAATTGTATAAAAATAATTATGCGCAATGCCCTTCTATTTTTTCTAGAATGAAACCAATCCCACAAGCAATTGATTGTGTTCATGAGTTATCTGAAATATTTGATGTTTACATACTTTCTAGTCCAAGTTGGGGTAATGCAAGCGCTTGGTCTGATAAATATGAATGGATAGAAGAATATATTCCTTCTATGGAACGAAAACTTATACTTTCAAGTCAGAAACATCTTAATCGTGGTGATTATATCATTGATGATCGTTTACATAATGGTGTTTCACAGTTTCAAGGTGAGCACATACATTTTGGAACAAGTGATTACCCTGATTGGGATAGTGTTATGAGGTATTTAAAAAATAAAGCAGAGTAATCTGCTTTATTTTTTTTGTCGGGGAGCCGGGATTCGAACCCGGAGTCACTCGTACCCAAAACGAGCATGTTAGCCGTTACACCACACCCCGATAACAAGATTATAGTAACATATAATCGTTTTTGAGCAATGGGAGTGCTATACTCTTATATATGAGAATTTCTAATCCTTACAAGTACTCTAATGGTTATATTTTTCTACCATTAAGAAATTTAAACCTTGATAATCTTCACCCTACTATTGTTTTATTTGGTGATAATTATTATTTAAAATCAGAGTTCCACGTAAGTTTAATATGTGTAAAAGAGGACCTTCGGGAAAACCCGCTCATTACTGAGGCTAATATTGTTGACATTTTTAATGGTTTTGTCGGGAAAATACCGCTTCAAAAAGTTGAGTACCTTGATGAGTACCGTATAGCCACCCACCCTGATGGTAGGAAAAGTATTATTCAAAAAGTAAATATTCGTGGTGTTGAAGGGTTATTTACTGAATTACGGAAAAAATTACATATTACTATTAATACTCAGCCGCTACATGTAACCATATATACCCTACAGGGAGGTAGAGGAATTGGCATTAATAATATTGAAGATTATAATAACACCATTGAGATACGTTTTAGGTAGTGTTTCACGGTTTCTCAAAATAGTTTTTTGTTAAAATCTAAATTATTAGTAATTTCTCATAAAAAGGTTGTTTCATATGAAACAACCTTTTTATATGAGATGAAGTTACATACCAATTAACATGTTTCATATGAAACATGTTAATGAGGAGGGTTAGAATATGTTTTTGATTCGTTCTATTTTGTGTTTAACGTTTCTTTTATCTATATAAACAAGATACACATCAAATTGTGTTTCATATGAAACATTATGATCTTCTATGTATTTAAACATGGTTTTTTGGAATCTTTTAATTTTTTCACGTGTAACATTTTCCGCTGGATTATATGTTGTTTCACGTGAAATATTATTTGTGTTTTCACATGAAACACTTTTTACCTCAATAAAATAAATTATATTTGTTTTCTCTGCTATTATATCTATTTCTCCTGATCGTGCTGTGTAGTTTCTCTCTATTATTTTATAGTTATTATTTTTTAACCATTTTGCACATATTTCTTCGCCAAGTTCACCGGTTTTTTGTGTTTTTGAAGTAAAACGTTTCATATGAAACTATTTTATCATGATATATGTTTCAACGGCATGAGTGTTTCATATGAAACACTCATAAGTAGTCCTTAGAAATATATAATACCTCTATATTATTTCCTTTGTCTTTTATAAAAGACAAATTATAAATGTATATACCTTGTCTTTTATCCCCTTTATACCCGAAGTTATCCACAGGTTGCTTAATTCAAGTTTTCTGTTCCTTTCTATCTTATTATGTTTTCAGCTAATTCTACTATATTTTCAATTAGATAGTGTTATTTGATTGGACAAAATATTGCGTCTTTTTTTATTTTGTTGTTTGTTTTCTTGATTTTTTTGATAATTTGTTTTATTTTTACTTGTTTCCTATATTTTTTATTATTTAAAGTAATTTTATTACTGAATACTTGATTTAAATAGAGAAATATCTATACTTGGTTCAGCTTTATTAAAGTTTTTCCACCTGTGGTGAAATGGATATCACAACGGTCTTCGGAACCGTTATTCCAGGTTCGAGTCCTGGCGGGTGGACATAAAAGAAAAAAGAACAAGGTTTCTCTTGTTCTTTTTTCTTGCGCTATTTATATAAATTAGTATTGTTAAAATTAAATCTTAAAACTAAATATATTATGCCAAGTATTGTTGTTTACGAAAAAAATACCTTTTCTTTTTTAAAGAGCAAATTACACAATCTGGGTTTTAGAATGTTATCTCAAAAAGAAGTAGATACTATATTTAAAACCCTTGATTTTAAGGAACCAAGAAATCAAGAGACTGATCCGCGAAAAAATATTCCGTTTCAGTTTGAATCTAATTATCTTAAAATTACTGTATGGACAAGTTTTCATAGGGATACCTATACAACGACACCTGGTCATTGTGCTTGGGTTATTGTTCAATTAGGAGATGTAAGAATTTGGTCATCTCCTCAAATTCGTAGGACTAAGAATTTTTTAGCAAGACTTATTCATTGGGTAACTATTATGAAAGTTTTTGCTGAAAACAGACCTCTCTGTAAGCAATGTTCTAAAAGAATGCAAAAAACCTTAGACAAGAAAGGGAATAGAAAATGGGTTTGTACTCAAATACATCATCATGGTAATAGTCAAAAGGTATACCAGTCATGGAACTATTTTAAGCAATTTCTTGATTCTACAGAGATGAAGTTTTTTGCTGAGTGGGAGCGACAGCAAAATAGATATGTAAAATGGCGTAAGGACTCAGGATTGCGTGTTCATAAAATCGGAAGTACTCGTAATTCTTGGGAAGTACAGAAACGAGAGAATCTTGTTTCTGTGGTATAACTTAAAAAAACCACTCAATTGAGTGGTTTTTGTTTTACGCTAGGTATTTATGAATATCTTCTTTCGTCATTCCTACTTTTTTACCTGGGTTAAAAATATTTTTTGGATCCATGATATTTTTAATTTTTGTAAATATACTCATCATTTCGCTCCCAAACATTTGTGGTAGAAATGGTGTCCGGACAATTCCATCATTATGTTCCGCAGTAATTGAACCATTATATTCCAAGGCAAGCGCATATACCTTCTCAGAGATTTCAACTATGTGGTCTTTGTTTTGCTGCTTATTCATGTCAGCAAGAGGTATGATGTGGAAATTTCCATTCCCAAGATGCCCTGCAATAGTGTACATAAACTCATTTTTGTATTCATCAAGAATAGTAATGAGCCGTGGTAGGTATTCAGGTAGGTATTCAGGGTTTACTGCAATATCATCAATAAATGGAGCTGTTCGAGTTCCTGACCCTTCGGCACGTGATTTAATTGAATGTTCGGTGAGGAGTTTAAAACTGTCGTGTCTAAAGTCCCAATACTTTTGAGAGGCTCTCCCTTTTACAATGAATGATTTTAGATTTGGTATTTCTGATTGTAAGTCTTCAAATTCCTTAAGTACTTCTTGATGAACTTTTTCTGGATTATTGTCTGCACTTTCAGCAAGAACAATAAATTTAGGTACACCACCTGTTATCGCCATCCAAAATTCAGGTAAGAATCTTATTGAATACCGAATTGCTTGGAAAAATCCCTTATCTTTGATGAAATCTTTAAAGAATTTTACTCCAATTTTAAAAGTGTTATCGTCATAGAGCTCTATGGTATCAAGGTCGTGTTTTTTTAATACATTAACAATTTTTGGTAACTGATGAATATCATTTACAAATGAAACAATCATTTCTTCTTTGTTTTCATGTTCTGTTAGTTTATATGTCACCTCAGATATAATTCCTGTGGTACCTTGTGCACCAACAATAAGTTTTGTAAGGTCAAATGTTCCACTTCCTTTTTCAAATGCTTCGATTGATGGAGCATCAATAACATCCCATACTAGATATCCTGCCGAGTTTTTTGTTGTTTGAGGTTTTTTTGATTGAATGAGCTCCCAATTATTTTTTATGAGTTCATATATATCTCGGACAATATCAGAGAGAAAGGTTTTTTTTGTGATGAGTTTGCGCAATTCATCATAGTTTAATGGCTCAAGAGTGTATTGATTTCCATCCGCAAGAATAACCTTTAGTTTTTCTACAAAGTGTTTATTCTGGCCATACTTTAGTGATTTTTCACCAGCTCCGTTATTAGCAACCATTCCGCCAATCGCACAGAGTTTTCGTGAGGCAGGGAAGGTTGGCATGAGCATATTATGTTTCATTGTTTCTTTCTCAAAAGGAATATATTTTGTTCCTGGCTCTACCGTTGCCTTACCGGTAATAGGATATGAAAAATTTTCACGCGTCGATTGTGTTCCAAAATCTCCAAGTTCAATGCTCCCAATGCTATTCATATATTTTGTTACATCAACAATAATAGAATGATTCAGTGACCCTCCAGACATACCGGATCCAGCGGCTCGAGCGGTTAATGACAATTTCTTTGGAGTATTCTTTGCATTGTATTCATTAACGTACGAAACAAGGTGCTCTAAATCTTGTGCGTGTTTCGGGTACACCACCATATCTGGCATAATTTTAAACAAAGACCAATCAGTGCTGTGGTTAACTAATTCTTGAGTATCTATAGTTACATCACCTTCTAGTATTTTTGAAAGGTCTATTTTGATTTCATCGTAATTCATATTCGTAGTATATCATTTTTAATACGCTTTCTTGTATTGATACATATAATAAAAAAGATTTATAGCGTAATAAAAAGTACATGGGTATACTATAGACATGAATAAACTAAACAGAAAAGAGATAAAAAAAATATTTGATGAACTTGATATTGATCTTTCTATTGGAGTGAAAGATTCAGATTTAGAAAACCGAAAAAAACAATTTGGGACGAACAAGATAGAGCCGAAAAAAAGAGAAAATATATTGATACTTTTTCTTAAAGAATTAAAAAACCCCTTGAATGCTATTCTTATTCTGGCAGGTATTTTAACTCTTTCTCTGGGTGAACATTTAGATATGTTCGTTATTTTTGCAGCTGTTTTGGTTAACGTATGTATTACTCTCTTTCAAGAGTCACGAACAAATAAAACATTTCAAAAATTACATACTTCAAAGGTGTTTGATGTTCTTGTTTTAAGAAATGGACAAAAGGAGGTTGTTCAGGCTGGTGAACTTGTTGTTGGGGATATTGTATACCTTAACGCTGGAGACAAAATCCCAGCAGATGTACGAGTTATTGAGTACTCTGAGTTTATGGTGGACGAATCATCTTTTACCGGTGAGGCTGAAAATGTTGAAAAGCAAACAGGTGATCTTTCTTTCTCAGGGAGTATCGTAAAAAGAGGTTCAGCAAAAGTCATTGTTACTGCTGTAGGGTTGCAATCTGAATTTGGACAGATTCTATCAGAGTTAAATGCTATCGAAAAAAAACCATCAGCCATTGTAGAAAAGATGAAAAAAATAACTATGCTCATTGGTGCTATTGCAATTTTCGCTGTTATTCTTGTTATTTTGGGTGGAGTATATAACGGACTGAAACTCCATACGCTCATTATTTTAGGAATTTCTGTTGCGGTGTCTGCAATCCCCGAAGGGCTTGGCGCATCAGTCTCTGCGTCGCTAACAGTTGGTATGCATCGGTTATTAAAAAAAGGAATTCTCGTTAAGGATTTAGTATCTACCGAAACGATGGCTTCTGTTGACACCATTCTTACTGATAAAACCGGGACACTTACTGAGGGTAATATGAGCATGAAAGAATTATTTGTGAATCAATATTCTGAACTATCGGAAAGAGATTTTCTTTTACACTCATTTCTTGCTTCGGATGTTTCATATGATGTTAAACATGAGCAATTTGTTGGAGACGAGATGGATATCGCTATTGCACATAAATTGCTGGATACCACTTATTTTGATCCTAAAGATGTTCAAAGAGAGTTCACTAATATGTACACAACTCTCAAAGTATTACCTTTTTCTTCTGATAATAAATTTTTTGCAAGACTTGTGGAGTCTAAAAAAACAAAAGAACGATTTGTGTTTGTAAAAGGTGCACCCGAGATTATTCTTGCTGCAGCATTTAACCTCTCAGATGAACAGAGAATAGAATATAAAAATATTCTTGATAATGAACAAGGAGTAGAAAGTCGTTTTTTAGGTTTTGGGTATAAACAAATTCTTGACCATAACATTTCTGAACTTGAACTAAATTTAAGTGATATTCATTTTACTGGATTTGCATCATTCCTTGATCCTATTAAAAAATCAGTTGAAGAGGTTTTAGACCATGTTAAAAAAATGGATTTAAATCTTATTATGATTACCGGTGATTCAAAAGAAGTTGCAATGGCGGTTGCCCGAAAAACAGGTTTGGTTCATGGTGACGATATGTTGTGTTTAGAAGGTTCAGATATTCAAGATTTATCAAAAGATGAGCTCTATGAAAAAACACAGACGATTAAAATATTTGCTCGCGTTAGCCCTCAAGATAAATTAAAATTAGCAGAAGCCTTTATCGAGCGAGGTCATCGAATAGCAATGACAGGTGATGGGGTGAATGATATTCTTGCGCTTTCACAAGCTGATATTGGGATTACTTTTGCAAATGCATCTGAGGCGGCACGTGAGTCAGCGTCATTGGTTTTAGAAAAAAATGATTTCTCTCTTATTCTTTCTGCGATTGATGAAGCTCGAAATATTATTAAAAATATTAGGAAGACCGTTATTTATCTGTTGTCTTCTTCATTCTCTGCTGTTCTTGTTATTTTTGGAGCTCTTGTAATTGGAGGGCCAATGCCCTTTTTGGCAGTACATATTTTATGGGCAAATATTGTTGAGGAAGGTTTGCTTAACTTCGCATTTATTTTTGGTGAAAATAAAAAAGAAGAATACTCTGGGAGAATTAATTCTCAAATTCTCACCCCTAAGGTAAAAAAGATGTTGTTTGCTGTAGGTATTGCAGATGCATTATTATTATTACTCCTCTATTTCTTCTTATTTAAAAGTGGCTTTACTGAGACAAAAATTCAATCACTTATGTTCCTTGCGCTCTCCTTAAATTTCTCAGTAGTTGCATATGCACTCACTGATTTGAGAAAAACAATTTTCAGAAAAGACATCTTTTCAAACAAGTATCTGAATTTCGCAGTGTTTATAGGTGTTGGTTTAATTACCTTAGCTATTGGTTGGGAACCATTACGAAATATCTTGCAACTAGAAGTATACTCAAGAGCAGAAATTCTATACCTCATTCTTCTTGCTTTTGTAAATCTATTTATTGTTGAGATGTGTAAATTTTTTATTTTTACACGACCGATTAAAATACAAAATAAAAAACCACAATAATATTATTGTGGTTTTTCTTTGCTATTTAAGTAAAGGTTTCTATACTATACCTATGAATAAAATTCCTCATAATAAAATTCCATTAAATGTATTTTGGACACTTCAACAATTACAAGATGCAGGGTACGAATCATATATTGTTGGTGGCTGTGTTCGAGATATTCTTCTTGATCGAGATCCAAATGATTTTGATGTAACAACAAACGCAACACCGCAACAAATTATTGAAGTCTTTGAGCAGACCGATAGACGTGTTGTCTATGAGAATAATTTTGGAACCGTTGGGATTATCAACAAGGACATTGAAAAAAATGATGTGTCGTATGAAATTGAAATTACGCCCTATCGAACTGAATCAGGATATTCAGATAACCGTAGACCTGATGAAGTATTATTCTCTGACTCAATCCATGAAGACGTGAAACGTCGTGATTTTACAATCAATGCTATGGCATACGATCCAATTTCTGAAATACTTGTTGATGATTTTGGTGGTTTCACTGATATTGAAAAACGTGTTATCAAAACGGTAGGTAATGCAAAAGAACGTTTCTCTGAAGATGCCCTGCGGATTATACGTATGGTACGATTTTCTGCGCAACTCGGTTTCATGGGTGAAACAGAGACCGTTGCTGCTCTTAAAGAATTAGCGCCAACATTAGCAAATATTTCACAGGAACGTATTCGTGATGAGTTTATAAAACTTATTGATGCACCTTTCGCTAAAGACGGAATGGAGCTTATGCGTATGTATGGGTTATTGGAATACACTGTCCCTGAATTACTTGAAGGGATTCATTGTGAGCAGGGAGGGATACATTCCTTCGATGTGTGGACTCATTTAGTGAAATCTTTAGAACATGGAACTGCTAAATCTTATCCACTGTATGTGAAACTTGCAGCACTGTTTCATGACATCGGGAAACCAAGAACCAGACGTAAAGCTAATGGGCGTGGATCCAAAGAGTGGACTTTTTATGGGCATGAAGTTGTTGGTGCAAATATGACACACGCTATCATGAAACGTCTTAAGTTTCCAAAAGACACTATCCAAAAAGTCGTGAAACTTGTTCGCTACCATATGTTTTTTTCTGACCCTGATGCAATAACCTTATCAGCGGTTCGCCGTATGGTTAAAAATGTTGGTAAAGATCTCATTTGGGATTTAATGGATGTGCGAACCTGTGACCGAATTGGAACTGGACGACCAAAAGAAAAACCGTATCGATTACGAAAGTATCACGCCATGATTGAAGAAGTGTTACGTGATCCAATTTCTGTAGCTATGCTCAAGATAAATGGAGATATCATGATCGATGAAATGGGCTTGCAGCCAGGAAAAAAAATGGGGTGGGTCTTACATGCTCTCCTTGAAGAAGTGCTTGATGATCCAACATTAAATACTCGTGAGTACCTTGAAAAACGAGCTTTAGAAATGTATCTCATGTCAGATGAAGAAATTAAAAAACTCGGTGAAGCAGGAAAAGATAAAAAAGATGAAACAGAATTTCGTGCGGTAAAACAACTTCATAAAAAACACAAGGTTGATTAATAAAAAATAAAAGCAAATCTCTATTATGAAATTCGCTTTTTGCTTTGTTTTTGTTAAGCACTGAAATTTTTTTTACAAAACAATAAATGTTTTAGGTAGTTGTTTGTTTCCTGACTCTCCAAGAAAATATCCTCAATAAAAAAATATCGCATTTCATCTTTTCGGATGGCAGTTAATAAGCTCATAAAATCTTTGTTGTTGTACCGTTCCCTGGGAACAATCTCTTTTGGTAATTGGTAGACCACAAATAATTTTTCTAGGTAATTTTTTTCTACACGTAATACTTCTGGTGAAGTGTCATACTCTTGGGTAATGTCTTCTAGTAAAAAAAGATTATCTCTGAACACGAAATTTTCTACATCTTTTATTGCAAGATGAATACTTGCAATTTCCATCGGAAATAAATACCTGTTCGGATGAATAAATTTTTTTGAAAGAGCTGCCTCGTGCGCTGTAAAGTACAGTTGTTCTAGTTGCTTCATCTTATTATGTAATTTTTTAATTTAATTAATTATACATAATATTTTTAAATAAGTAAATTTTTTAAAAAAAAGACTTGGCGTATGCCAAGTCTTTATCGTTAAAAATTATTCTTTTGTATCATCTTCTTCTTTGAGTTTAATTACAATATTGATGATGTCTTGTGATTCATAATGTTGGTAATTTTTATTTTCTAAAAATTCTTTGATGACTTCTTTGGACATTTTATTATCACCTAAGATGTTAATGACTGTTGTTTCAATCATTTCTTCACGAGAAAAAGATTCATCACTTTTATTATTGGTGTATGTGACAAATAACTCGTTTTTTTCGTCAGCAAATTCTAAATGTGAGTATCCCTGATTATCTCCTCCACCTTCATTAGCGGCTTTGATAATATCAACAAGCGGATGCTTATTTTCTGGTATTTGCTTAATGACCTCCATAACCTGATCATGATTCTTTCTGTTTTGTTCGGAAAGATTTTTAATATCATTTCTTATTTCACTGCAACGGTCATCTTGTTTTGATTCAGTTACCGATGTTGCATTACTTTTATTTCTTCGTGTCATTAAAAACATGAGAAGTAGTAGTAACAAAAATAGTAAGGGTAATACCCACCACCATGGTATATCAAGAAAAGAAAAATTATTTTCAGATTTTGATTTATGTATTGATACCGTGGAATCACAAATAAGGTTTCCATCGGTACACACCACCTGATCATTACATGTTAATTCTGTGTATACAGATGTTACCTTGTTTCCTTGTGATAAGCAGAATACTTCATTAAAAAGATGTGCAGCAGGAATACGAGAGTTTGGCGAAATGGCAGCTAGTCCTTTGTTCAAAATAGTCTTTGAATAAGGTATCCATACTCCATTAATGTAAAAACCAAATTCTTTTCCTTGTTGCAATCTCTTTTTTGAAATAGCGCTTGGGATAAGTTCGTATGAAGTTCCATGTTCCGTATTCCATTGTTGATTGACTGCATTCATTACCTTGAATGAATCAGCGTCCCCAACAAACAGAATTGGATCACAGATGGTTTCATATTTTTGTTCACTAATGTGAGGTGTTGCTTCACGTTTTTGTGAACATGAACTAAGGGTGAGCGTAATAAGTACAAAAAGTAAAAGTGTTTTTTCATTATGTTTCGATTTAATTGTGAATATTATTTTGATTTTTATTATTCATATATTTGGCATATTGTCAATATATATTTTAAATTAAAAACCTACGTTATCGTAGGTTTTTACTTGAGAATTATTCCAACAGGACAGTGGTCAGAACCAAGAACAGTATCATAAATAATTGCATCTTGGATGTGTGGTGTTAGTTGTTGAGAGGTTAGGAAATAATCAATCCTCCATCCAACATTATTTGCTCGTGCATTGGCACGGTAGGACCACCATGTATATTGAATTTTTTCTGGATACAAATACCTATATGAATCAATAAATCCAGCATTAAGAAAGTTAGCCATTCCAATTCGTTCTTTGTCGGTAAATCCCGGACTCCCTGGTTTTTTCTCGGTCGTCTTGTTATTTTCGGGTCGAGCAAGGTCAATCTCGGTATGAGCTACGTTAAAGTCACCACAAACAACAACTGGTTTCTTTTTTTTTAATTTCTTTAGGTGTTTCAGAAAAGCAGTATCCCAACTATCGTGTCGCAGCTCGAGTCGAGCTAAATCAGGTTTTGCATTTGGCGTATAGACCGTTACCAATATAAATGTTTCAAACTCAGCATTAATAATACGCCCTTCATTATCTATTGGTGAATTATTCATTCCATACCATACCTTCAAGGGTTTGTGTTTTGAAAAAATTGCAGTACTGGAATATCCTTTTTTCTCGGCTGAGTGGAGATAGATATGCGGGTAATCAGGAAACAGTGTTGTATCAATTTGTTCTGGTTGCGCTTTTGTTTCTTGTAAACAAAAAATATCAGGCTGTTCATCTACGTTTAAGAAATCAAGCGTTCCTGGTTTTTGATTCCATGCACGAAACCCGTTTACATTCCATGAGATAATTTTCATATACATAGACTAACATATTATCAACAGTAGTATTATCGACCTTTAATAAAAAAACAGGTACGATAAAGGTAAATAACTTTTAAAATTGAAAACAATGAATATATCAATAGAACAAGCGAAAGCCTTTAATAAAGAGTTTCGCAAGAGGGTCAGTGATTATTTTAGATCAAATAATATTTCTCGAAAGGGTAATTGGGTATTGTATGTAAAGGCAATTCTTGGAATAGGTAGTTTTATTTTGTTTTACTATTTATATATATCGCAAGCATTACCGCTTTGGGTTTGTACGATGGGAATGGGGGTTGCGATGGCTTTTATTGGAGCAAACACTATGCATGATGGGGCTCATGGGGCTTTTTCCAAATATGATTGGCTGAATAAACTTGCGGCTGGAACTATTTATGTTCTTGCGGGTAATGTTACAAATTGGGATGCTCAACACAATGTAAAACATCACTATTACACGAATATTTATAAAAAAGATGATGATTTAGACTCTGGACGTGGATTAATACGTTTCTCTAGGTTTCAAAAAAAGAGGTGGTATCATGCACTTCAGTTTATATACGCACTTTTTTTATATACATTACTTACGTTAAATTGGGCGATCAGGACTGACTTTACCCAGACGTTGAGGTATAGCAAAGATCCGTTAGTAAAAGATAAGTATGCAAACAAGTTAAAAATCTGGACAATTATTATTGTGAGTAAGTTAGTATTGTTTTGTATATACATCTATATACCTGTTCTGTTAGGGTATTCTTGGGTATCTGCATTATTTGGTTTTATTGTCATGCACCTCGTTGCTGGTTTTATATTAAGCCATGTGTTCGAAATGGCGCATATTAATGCTGAAGTTTCAACCTATGACAAAGATTATGTAATCCCTCGGCATATGCAAAAGATTCACCAAATTCAAACGACGCAAGATTTTGCTGTGAATAACCCTGTAGTGAATTTTTTTACTGGTGGGTTAAATAAGCAAACCGTTCATCACCTTGAACCAAACATAAGTCATGTGCACTACACAGCTATTCAAAAGATATTAGAAGAAGTTGCTGAAAAATTTAATATTCAATACCATAAAAAGAAATATTTTATGAGTGCACTTTTTGGGCATTATAAGTATCTATATAATAACGGAATACATTAAATTCCATACCAACAACCACTTCAATTACTGAAGTGGTTTTTTTGACAATATTTTTTATTAATGTATTATTTTATCTAAGTACATATTAACAATTTAATTTAAAAACTATGACATTAGTAATTTCTGACCAGGTAAATGTAAAGCTGTATTCTCTTAAGGAGCAATATGAATTTCTTCCGTATGTTGAAAAAAGACTTGAACAAGCTATCAGCCAAATGAATTTTCATCAGCGACAAATGGATTCTATTACTGATGCTGGTAAAACAGCAGATAGAGAAGAAAACTCAGTAAGCAATCATTCGTTTGAGTATCACCTTGAAAAAAGACTTGAACAAGAAAAACTCAAAAAAAATTTAACCAATGCTAAATTGCGAATTACCACATACCATACCTATGGAAGGTGTACGGTAACCGGTAAAAAAATATCTGCTGAACGTTTAAAATCAACTCCACATACAACCGTTTCAAAAGAAGGTCAGGAAATTAGGGAACGTAAAAAAACTAAAAGTTAACCATTAAAAAATTAAACAACAAAAAAGCGACTTCACTACGAAGCGCTTTTCTTTTGCATAAGTGTAAATACAAGAACAACATTATCGTTTGGGTCTGATTGTGAGTTGTAAGTCTCAAACTGCTGCTCAATAATATTGAAATGATTTCCAAATATTTCTTGTATTTCGTTTTGAGTAAAGAAATGATAATGGACACCAAATTTAGTAAAGTTACCATCTGTTGATGAATGTGGATTCCATCCTAGGAATTGTGGAGTTTTTCTTGATAATGAAATATTGAGGTAGTATCCGTGATCGTTGAGCGTACGATGTATTTCACTGACATATTGTGGCCAGTTGTTTTCTGTAATGTGTTGGAGCGTACCAATATCTGTTGTCATATCAAATCCCTTATCAACAAAAGGAATGTTGAGAGCATCACCATGCATAAATCGAGCTCTGTCCATGTATCCGTCTTCTTGTATTCGTTTATTCACCTTCTCTACAATTGATTCTACGTAATCAATCCCGAGCACTCGATATCCTAATCCAACCAACTTTGCAGCCCAAAGTCCGCGACCAGCACCGATATCTAAAACAAGAGCGTCACGTTCCATGAAGGGGAGCATTTGTTGTGCTTTGTACGTATAAGGAATGTGCGTCCAAATATCACTCCCTGTTTGGTAGGCAAATTGAAAGTATTGTTTTTGAATTTCAGGAGTGTGTTCCATAACTTAAGTATATCAATAATTATATTCATGTCATTTATTTGATTTTAAAGATATTCATGTTATTTTTAAAAAAAAGTAAAAAAATAATCATGAAAAAAGTAGCACTTGTTATCGCGCTTGCATTCACTATCGTTTCCTTTGGTTCCTTGTTGATGGGTATTAATATGGATTATCGATCGGGTATTATATTCCACTCTTTTCTTATTTTTTTTTTGATTGCCCTTGGTTTAGATTGTTTTGGATTTCTATATTGTAAATATTCTCTATTCCTTGATTTTATTAATTTCAATAATAGGAATTTTAAGAAAAGCCTTCTTGAAATGGATGAATATCAATTTGAAGAAGAAAAAGATAATATCCTTGATTTAGCCGATAAAAAACGCGCAAAGCAGTTATTTAAGGTATACGAAGAAGTTCGTATAAAAAGAAAAGAAAGTAAAAAGACACATAGTTTGTAAAACTTGTGTCTTTTATTATGTCTTTAAAAATCACTACACACTAACGCTGTAACACGGTTTCACTGGTTTTCTTTGTTGTGAAACTTTTTATGTACCTCGCGCAATTGTTTGTCAGTAATGTGTGTATATATCTGTGTTGTTGCAATATTACTGTGCCCTAGCATCATTTGGACACTACGAATATCTGCTCCGTTTCTCAGTAAATCAGTGGCAAAGGAATGTCGAATGGTATGTGGAGTAACCTTTTTAGAGATACCTGCCTCTATAGCAATTTGTTTCACTAAGCGTTCCACAGAACGAGAGCTAAGACGAAGTGAAACATTTTGTTCTTCCAGTTTCACGACCCGAGGACCTTCTTGTATAAAAAGTGCTTCATCCATATCAGTACGGTTATTGAGATATTCCTTAAGGACCTTTCGTGTTTCAGAGCTTAAAAAGACAATACGTAATTTATCTCCCTTACCTCGTATTGTCATTTCATCTTTTGATAGGTCAATATCTCGATTTAAAGAACAAAGTTCGGATACACGTAATCCTGTTGAGAATAGCATATGAATGATTGCGTGGTTGCGTTGGTGTTTTTTTGAAACCTCAAGCATACGTAATAATTCAGATACCTCAAGGTGATCTATGTGTCGTTCTGCAGTTTTAGCAAGTTCAATATGATCAGGTGAATAAACCTTAAGACCTTGCTTCATAAGGTATTTTAAAAACATACGAATCGCAATTAAATAGTAATTTTGAGTACGTTTTTTCATTGTTGAACTTGATTGACCTTTTATCTTTACCCCAGGTTGTCGATTGAGGTGTAATCGAAACTGACGAATATTTTCAGCAGAGATTTCACTTGTGTTACTAATACCAGAGAATTCAATATATTTAGAAATATATTGATTATAATTTCGAACTGTTTTTAGTGAACGGCCTTTCTCTATTTCTTGGTATTCCAAAAAACGTTGTAATGCATCTTTAACATTCATGATACTAGTATATCAAATTAACGTCGGAAAATATCTGATATAATTCTTTACATGAAATCTTCACAATCATTATTAGCACCTCAAATTCTTCTTGATGATATTATTTCTTTGAATGTAGATTTTTTTGATTTTTTTGGAGAAAAACAATCTGGCGTTATTGAGGTTCATAATAGTATCCAAAATGATATTCAAGAATTATTTAGGTTAATTTTTAAATTACAATTTCCTATACATTCAGTGAAACCAATTTCTGAATATAATTTTAGTGATGATGATTCTATGAACGCAAATAATACGAGCGCGTTTAATTTCAGGACAGTCGCAATGGATCCTACGAGAATCTCGCATCATGGGTATGGTGTTGCTATTGATATTAATCCGATGCAGAATCCATATATAAAAGGTAATACTGTTTTACCTTCGCGTGGGGTGTATAATGTGAATCAATTAGGAACTTTATATGATAATCATCCAATCGTTATTTTTATGAAAGAACGTGGTTTTGTTTGGGGAGGAGATTGGGAAAAACCTTATGTTGATTATCAACACTTTGAAAAATCACTACCAGAAGATATAAAAGAAAAATATCAAAAGGTAATTAATACTGTTTTGAATAAGTAAAAAACCTGAAACGTATGTTTCAGGTTTTTTGTTTTAAATTGTAATATTATTTTTTGCAAGAAAATTTCGAAATTTTCTCCATGCACTAGGAAATAAAACACCAATAAGAGGTCTACTACTGTCTGGGAAAAAATGATACCATCGATACCCAAAATCATGGTGTATGATTTTTTCTACCATAGTATAAGTTACCTTTCTATTATTAACACCTTTATCTAAACAATAAATTGTTCTTAGAAAGGCTTGCCTTGAACATTTAGAATTTAAATATTTTTTCATATTAGCTCTTTGGCTAGCCCAATACAATCCGTTTGTTCGTATATCATACGAATGTTTTCTTTGGACAAGATAGTCTTGTATAAAGAAAATAACTCCTCCTATCCCGGCAATAAGGAAAATAAAATCTAGTTCATCTATTGAATAAATCAATAAAAGAAATATCATAATTATTCCAAATATCATGGTAAGCATTTTTCGTGCCCAAGGTAATTTTCTTATTCCAAAAAAAGGAAGAAATAGAAATAACCCTATTATAAAATAATAAAAAAAGGGAGACCAAAAGGTATGATAATTAAAATAGAGATAGCAGAGAGTTAACCCTAAAAATATCATAAGTACTGGAAGGTTGTTTATGTAAACGAAGAGCATAAGCTCTCTCTTGAGAGTTTTCTTCATATTTTTATTTTTTAATTCATTTTTATTTACTTTAAAATATTAATACAAAAAGTCAATTTACTTTTATAAAAATAATTGCAAAAAAATCAACCTATGATATTGTTTTACTGTTATGTTAACAACAAAGAAGAAAAAGGACGTTATCGTAGGTGTACAAACTCACGATTCTGACACCGGTTCTCCTCAAGTGCAAATTGCGCTTTTGTCTGAACGGATTGCAGAGCTGACTGAACACCTAAAAGTCCACAAAAAAGATATTCATTCACGACGTGGTTTAATCAAAATGGTTGATACACGACGTAAATTACTTCGAAATTTTAAAAATAAAGATTTTGAAGCATATCAAACATTAATCCAAAAATTAGGATTAAAAAAATAAAACACCAATTTAGGGTGTTTTATTTTTTTAATTGTTTTTCCATCTCTGACACGATACAATACTATATATGGATTCTGATAATACTAACAATAAGGTCGTATGGAAACGTGGTGGGCAAAATGATACAACACCACAAGTTTCATCTCAAGATAATTCAAAGAGTTCCTCAGACACTGATATTCCTGTAATGGATATGAGCGCTCAAAATGCCTCGTATAGTTCGAAAACAAACGATACTGCTCAGGATATACATTCGGAAATCACTAGTTTGAAAGATGAAATTAATCAGGTTCTCTCTGGTGAAATGAATATAACTAAAGAAGATGCAATTACACAACCAATAGACACTTCTGAAGCAGTTGATTTAGATGCACCAGCAACAGATATTTTAGCTGATGCAGGTATTTCTACCGATGATTTACCGCGTACTCCTAAGGCTCACCCTGTAGAAAATAATACTAATATATCTGATTTCCCTGAGGTAAATCCTGAACAGGATGTATTGGATTCATCAGAATCATCAAATATGGATACTCTTGTTACTGATAATCATGAGGCGCTTGTAGCATCTCTCAAGCAGGATATTGAATCTGATTTACAACAAGAAGAGGTAGCTTCAACACGAAAAAATACCGGTGTTGGTCAAACATACTACTCTGATTTAACCAAGGCTATGGGTTCAAATGAACCTGCAACAATGTCAGAATTGATTCGTAAGTCTCGTTTTGAGGAAAAGGAGGCAAAAATTCTCTCACCAAAATCTCGTAAAAATATTGCGTTTATTGTTGGAAGTATTATTTTACTCTTAGTTTCTATTGGAATTCTCAGTACTGTTTTTAAACCAAAAGAAGAAGTTGAATTTATTACTGAACAACGTGTTGATTCACTAGTGTACTCAAACCTTGATACTGGTATCAATACAACAGGATTAGAAGCAACACGTATTAAACAAGCCATTCGAGATGTTATTGAAATGGAAATCCCAAATGATGCCATTAATCAAATTTATTACGTTGAAAATGACGGACTTGGAAACTTACGTCGTTTAGGTGTTAAAGATATTTTTAGTAAAACAAATAACGAAACACCAGAAATTCTATACGATAACATCGAAAATAACTTTACTCATGGTGTGTACCATACTGATAAAAACTATCCTTTTGTTATTTTGAAGGCTTTGTCATATGACCGTGCACTTGAAGGACTTAAAGAGTGGGAACCAACCATGATTGATGATTTGGCAACCTACATGGATTTACCACCAGAAGCTACCGATCGAAGTCTTCTTAAACCTGGATTTGAAGATGATTTAATTCGAAATAAAAATGTTCGAGTTGCACGATTCTTACCTCGTGAAGTTGATCAGCGAGGAATTCTTGATTTTCTTACTGGGAACAACCCGTCAAACGAAACAGAAAGTTCATCAGATACAACAACAATAAATCAAACTGATGAGAATGAGATGGGAGAAGAGACCTTAACTCCTACTATAAGTTTCCTAGAAAGAGCAAAAGAAATTACTGCACAGTTCTTTGATACACCTGTGTATGCTCAAACGACATATTCTGTTTCAGGAACTGTTAGTGATTCATTTGGACCACTTCCAGATGCAAATGTATCTATTCTTGGGACAACCTTAGGTTCAGCCACGAATGATCAAGGATACTACTCAATTGATAATATTCCTACAGGAACACAAGAGCTGCAATACAGTTACCTTGGATATCAAACACAAACGCGAACTGTATCCAATGCAACAACTAATCTTAATGTGGTACTCCAAGAAGAGGCTACAGGATTAGACGAAGTGGTTATTACTACTGGATCTTCAAATTCAAATAATACAACCACAACAACCAACAATACGTCTAACGGAGAAGATTCATGGAGTTTTGGAAACACAAATTCAGGACCTCAAATAACCTCAGGGATTAATACCACACTTGACGTTGATACAACCCCTGTTTGTTTTAATCAATTAACAGGAGAAAGGATTCAATCGAGTACTCCCGAAGATCAACAGTATGGATTTTGTTTTAAACCTTATGTATGTTATCGCTACACGTGTTATGTAGGTAATCAGGATATTGGCCCTAATGGACAAGGTCAACCAGGAGCGGTGTGTGGAGAAGATAGAGCAGGTGGTACTGTTCTTCATACTTCAGAAACAGGTTATAACCCTAATATAGATGGAACAGTACAATCATGTTATCAACTTGTTGATGTACTTTCTATTCAAAATATCAGTAAATCAAAATTATGTTTTGATAAGAATACTGGTCAATATTTACCAGGTACGATTTCTGAATCAGTTGATGTGGTGTGTACTGTTCCAGCGCAAGAAGAAACCGTTATGTGTATTGGAGAAAACGGAGGTATTGAACAACCAGGTCAATCAGTAGGTCAGCTATGCTTCCAACCATTCCAAAGAACTGTTACTGGTGGATTGAGTTCAACTGATGGATGTCAAGATTTAACCTACGATCAGGTTCGTCAAAAAGTGGGAGCTATTGCGTACGAGTTACGTAGGCTTTCTTACTACGCTTCAATTCTTGGTTTATCAAACGAAGATGTTTCTAATTTACGACAAGCAGCTGAATTTTTAGAATCTGTTGCTCGTGGAGGAACGATTCAATCTGAAGCATACACGCAGGCCTATCAAGTTGTTCAACTTCTTGAACACGTACTCGAGACTATTGATAGGACACATATTCTCCCGGCTCTTGGTTCAGCAGGGCAAAGTGTATATGAATATTTAAATAGTATTGTATATGAATTAAAATGTGTGTTTGGTGTTGAAACAACTATTGGTTGGAATGACATTACACTCCCTCAAGGAGAAACAATATTCACAGGACAATCTTCTCCTACCGTAAATGCTGTTCAGGAAGCCTTAACTATTATTGGTATTATGGATGCGGGTTCTCCTCATGGAACGCTTGATCTTGTAACCCAAGATGCAATCGCTCAATTCCAAACAGCAAATGGGTTGGAGGTTACTGGTATTATTGACCCAGCGACTCTAGATGTTTTAAACAGTATGTCGAACAATCAGGCGACACTCTTTGGTGATAATGGAACTATTAATGATTACTTTATTGTTACAAGTGGAGCATCGTCTTCAAATGGTGAGCAAATTTTAACACTTGGAGCATATAACCAAGCTGTTCAAAACATGCAGATTCTACTATATGCAGAAGGGTATCCAATCAGTACTATTAACGGATTATTTGATACAGCCACTTGTTCTGCACTCCAAGAATTTCAATCTGATCAGTCTCTTGACATTTCTGATTCATTTACCTGTATTCCTGGGCCAGATACCTTAGAAACAATGAATGAAATTATCGGACAAAACAATTATCTAGGTTCTGGATTTTATGAAACAAATCAAGGATATCTTGCGGGTACAGGGGAACTACAAGGAACTTTTGGTCCTGGTGTTGCTAACTTTGAAGTAAATGATGCAGAGGCAGATTCACTGCGAGAAGGGGATGTGGTGCTTATGTATATGTTCTTAGATGAACAAACAATACTTATTGCTCGTGATGAAATTGTTATTGATGAGGTAGTTAAAAGACGGGCCTTGTCAGATATTTTCCAATAATAAAAAAACTACTGTTTCAGTAGTTTTTTGTTATAATAATTTCATGATAAATATTGAAGAACAAAAAGCTAAACTTATTGAAGAACAAAAAGCTCTTGAAAATGATTTACATACGCTTGGTCACCAAACCGAAGACGGTAGCTGGATGGTAACCCCTGATGAAGGAGATGGAACAACTGCAGACTCTATTGATAATGCGGATATTACTGAAGATTTTGAAGAAAAAATTGCCCGCCTTAATGTTCTTGAAACGCAATACGAACAGGTTAAAAAAGCTCTTTCTGCTATTGCTGCAGGTACCTATGGTATTTGTGAAATTTCAGGTGAAAAAATAAGTGAAGAACGACTAATGGCTAATCCATCAGCAACAACGTCTATTCATCACGCAGAGTAATTTTAAAAAAACGATAGTACTATCGTTTTTTTTGATATACTAAATATATGAAATTTGCCAAAGTCTTTTCAGCACAACCAGAATATTTACGTGGTCGTATCGTAAACGTTGAGGTTGATATTACGCGAGGGCTCCATGCTTTTTCGATTGTAGGTATGGCATCTAAATCAGTAGATGAGGCGCGTGACCGTGTTGGTTCTGCGATTAAAAATTCTGGATTTACTTCTCCAAAATCAAAAAACGAAAAATTAGTAGTATCTTTATCACCAGCAGAGTTAAAAAAAGAAGGAGCATACCATGATTTAGCTATCGCACTTGGGTACTTATTAGCAGCTGATGAGATAGGTTTTGACCCAAAGGGAAAAGTTTTTATTGGTGAATTATCTCTCGATGGAAAAGTTCAAAGATTGCAAGGAGTTTTACCTATTGTTCAAAAAGCACAAGAACTCGGATACCAAGAAATCTTTGTTCCTGCTGACAATGCACAGGAGGCAGCTTTAGTACATGGGATTACTATTTATCCTGTTTATTCTCTATTAGAGGTTATTAAACACCTTAATACCTATTCAGAAAAACAGACATTTATTCAACCTCAACAGAAAACAACAATACATCAACAAGAACATTCATATATTACTGACTTTCGTGATGTTCGTGGTCAATTGATTGCAAAACGTGGGTTAGAGATTGCTGCTGCTGGTGGGCATAATGTGTGTATGTTTGGACCTCCAGGAACAGGAAAGACAATGTTAGCCCGTGCTTTTTCTTCGATTTTACCAACTCTTTCTAATGAACACGCACTCGAAGTTACTGGAATACATAGTATTGCAGGGAATTTACATAATTTAGATATTTTAAATGAACCGCCTCTGCGAACGCCACACCATACCTCAAGTTATGTTGCTATTGTTGGAGGGGGTACTCATCCACGACCAGGCGAAATCACTCTTTCTCATAGAGGTATATTATTTTTAGATGAGTTTCCTGAGTTTGATAAAAAGGTTTTAGAAAGTTTACGACAACCTTTGGAAGACAATGTTGTGACTATTTCTCGGGCCAAGGGAACCATTCAATTTCCTGCAAATTTTATTCTTGTTGCTGCTATGAATCCCTGCCCATGTGGTTTTTACGGAACAGAACATGGGACGTGTATATGTAGCGCCCATGATATTGCAAGGTATAAGAAAAAAATTTCTGGTCCAATTGTTGATCGTATTGATATATGGCTCCCTGTTGAGCATATTGATTATGAACAATTAACGAATGTTGCACCGCATAATACTGAGTCATCAAATGATATCCGTGGACGTGTTGAAATGGCACGCCGTATTCAATATGCACGTTCACACACTATGTTAAATAGCGAACTATCATCTCGTGATATTCAATCACAAAGAATGTTACCTCAGGTGGTTACTCTTTTGAATACCAGTGCCGAGAAAATGAAGCTCTCTCCTCGAGCCTACCATCGGGTTATAAAACTTGCACGAACCATTGCAGACCTAGAACAATCAGAAGATATTTTAGAATCACACATTTTAGAGGCGTTGCAGTATCGACCTCAAATAACATAAAAAATACATCCAGTTGGATGTATTTTTTATTTCAAGAAGTTAACGTTCATTTTACTTCCGTTTGATTTAATAATTTCAAAGTGAAGATGAGGTCCTGTAACATTTCCAGTTGCACCTACAGCTGCAATTTTTTGACCTTGCACTACTTTTGTTCCCGCAGTTACATAAATTTTACTTGCATGAGCATAGAGAGATTGCGTTCCATTATCGTGTTGTACTACTAAACATTTACCATATCCAGTACCGCAACTTGTTTTTGCAACAACTCCTGATGCGGTTGCAACGATTGGTGTTCCTGTTGATGCTCCATAATCAATTCCATAGTGATATTTCCCCCACCGTGGTCCGAATTGAGAAGTTACCGGTCCTGTTGTTGGTCGCAAGTAATACCCATCACCATAGGTGTTTGTTGATATTTTAGTCGTTGCTACCGATCCTGAACTGGTACGTGTGGTAACTACTTTTTGTTTCACTCCATTAGGAATCAATATTTTTTTACCTGGCACTAATTTAGTTGCGTCTATATTATTATAAACAGTAATATCTTCAATTTCGACATCATAATTTTGAGCAATTTTTCCAAAGGTATCACCTTTTTGAATGGTGTGACGTATACCCGTTACTGGAAGAATACGTAATTCCTGCCCAGGTTTAATCGTGTTTCCTAAATTATTTTCCCATTTAATGGTGTTAATTGAAACATCAAAGCTTTCTGCAATTTCAGAAAGAGTATCTCCTTCTTGCACTACGTATACCACAATTCCATCTGGATCAACCTCAATGTTTTTTACTGCAATATTTCCTGTAATAACACCAACTTGTGGGCTGAGAAGAGCAAGTTTGTTATCAACTTGTATATCTGCTGGACCTCCAACTGCTTGCGGTATTTCAAGTCCATAGTTAGGAGAAAGTAATTCTACTCGTTGTGAGTTGTTATTTGTTACGACAGGATTAGTGATAACCGAAGCTGACGAAGGAACAGAGCTAAAAAGCCCAAGAAAAGCCAATAATGAAAGAGAACCGATCCATGAAATATGGTCAGTTAAAAATGAATATTTCCCCAGCTGATGACTATCAGATGGATCTTGAGCAGTAGGTTTAATAAGCCGTTGATTCTCTTAGGTATTTTTTGGTAAGAGAATATAGATTTACACTCATATGATAGCACCTTCACAGATTACAACCATTGACATATATACATTTATTATTGTATAATATATTTGTATTTTTATCGTATATTTTGAATAAGTAAAACATGATATTATAGAACCATATGAAATCTCAATTAGACATAACTCATCATGGTAAATACATAATGCATACCTTTATAGGTGACCAACGGATTATTCCATTTGACACCTTTGATATTGGAGAGAATGAGTATTCACTCCTACAAATCATACAATCGAGTGATAATATTATTTTTTTGAAACTTATTGTTATCAAAGGTCCAGATTTTGGTAATCAGTATGTCATCCCGAAACAAGAGTTTATCGATAAAACCATACAAGAAATTCAACAATCATTAGATGATTACCAACACTAATATAGGCATATGACAGAGAAATTTACACAAAAATCAAACAACTTGGAAGATTTAAAAAAAATATTGGAGAACAAAAATGAATCTTCTGAAACCTCTTTGGAACAAAAGGCCGAAGAAGTTGTTTCGCATATCGAAGAAGGGAAAAATGCAATCCAGCAAGCTAAGGAACACGCTACCCCTGAAGATAAAATTGATGCAGAGACTGCTATTAATTCAGCAAACGAACAAAAACAGGAGATTTTATCACGGCACGAGAAGTTGAAAAATAAGGCTGAAAAGTTTGCGAACACTCTTGTTCAAACTATTGATGGAAACATTGCTAAAGACGGATACACAGAATCATACCTTGAGTCTTCTACCGAGCAACAACTCAAAGAGCTTCTTGTAAAATTAGAACGAAAAGGGGATGACGCAAATTATCTCGTTGTTGAAAGAGCACTTGCCAAGAAAAATAACCATTTTGCACCAAAAGAAAATATTCCTGAAGTGCAAAATTCTGAAACAACAGCAGAAAAAATGGCTCGCATTGCAAAAGCCGAAGAAGCTAAAAAAGATGCATTAGACAATGCTAATGAAAATAAAACTAATACACCACAATCATTAAATAGTGTATTAGAAGCAGCTAAAAAATATGCATCAGAAAATGCTAAAAAAGAAGAGAATGATTCATCATCAATTTCTGAAGCACAAAGCATTTTAAAATCAATTGCAAAAATGGAAAAAGACCCTTTTACTACCCCAGGAATGATTGCTCGTGAAAAGAGAAAAATGCGAGATTTAATCAGGGATGGAAAAGTCGATTCACTTGAAGCAGAATTATTAATGCAAGATGCTAAAAAGACCAAGCTCGAAGGTAAATTAGGAATGTTTGCTGGTCGTATTGCTGAAAAAAATCGTGAATTCAAGAAAAATAGTTGGTTCTATCGAAATATTATTAGTATTCCTGAATACGATAAAAAATGGAAAACATGGTTACATCGTGGAGCAAAAACTATGACAATTGGTGCAGGTGCTGGAGTTCTTGGTGCTGGACTAGGAGCGGCACTTGGTGGTGCTGCACTTATTGGTGGTGGATACAGTCTTGCCCGTTTAGGGGCATCAGCACTAGCTGGTGCAGGTGCTGGAGCAATTCACGAACGTGCTACTCGAAAACAAGTCCTTGAAGATAAACAACGATATAAAGAAATGCTTGATTCTGGATATTCCGAAACCAGAAAAAAACTTGGTGAAAAAGGAATTCGGTTGTCAGGAGAAGAATTTAATCAATTACGTAATCTACGTAAACAAAAAGAATTATCCCAAGATGATGTAGCATTACGTGAATCTCTTGAAGAGAAATACCGTGAATACCAAAAAATGCGTTCAAACCAATACGATCGCTCTCGTGATAACTACCAAGAGCTTGTTATGCGACGAAGAGCCAAAAACGAAAAAAATAGAGCTCTCTGGGCTGGAGCTGCTGGATTTGCCGTTGGGTTTGGTTCATCATACATGATTCCACGCGCAGAGGTAATTGATATTATTAATGATATTGATAATACGCCCGTGACTCCTACACCAGAAGTTATTATTCCAAAAACAGAAACGGTTTCAGGAGACATTTTTATCAATAAGGGAGAAGGAATTACCGATGCATTCTTACGTCAATTACAGCATAATTCAGAACTACGTGATCATTTAGGAATTACAGGAGACCCGACAGGAAAAGATGCATTTGTAGTAGCAAAACAGCTAGGGTACATAGGTGAAAATGGTGAGGTTCGTGTTAATTGGGGTAAAGGTGCAGGATACGAACTAAAGCTTGATAACGGTAGATTGATTTCACATGAACACTACGGTGGTCATATTGATGAAACAACAGGTAATTATGTTGGTGGTCAGATAAAGGAAAGCCATGATACAACATCGTCATACTTTGAAGGGAGAAACATTGAAGATAGATCAACACCTGAAAACTATGAATACCTGCACAATACCCAAAAAATAGAACAATCATATACCCCATCTACAGTAACTCATAGTGAAGAAGTAGTACCTGAAGCAGTATATTCAAACACTTCAACTCAAGAAAATATTACCGTTGAACCACTATTTGAGACAACTGGAACTACAGTAAATGAAACCGTACCGTATGTTGATGAAAATCCAGAAGCAATTTACTCATCAACAGAAACAACGACCAATGATACGTATGAACATGTAGAACAGCAAAAGCTTCCGTATGACGGACGAGGTAAAACCAATGCTGAAATTAGACGTGAATTACGAGAGCTCTATCGAAAAAATGAAATTACTAAATATGAACATAGAGAACTTAAACGATTCTGGTTGCGTGATGGAAAAACTTGGGGTGGAAAAAACAAAGGTCTCTTTGCTGGACTAGCTGCGACACTTACTATCGGTGCAGATATTATCGAAGATGGTAAATTAGATGGATTCGGGATATTTGATGGAAATAATGGTGGCGGTGGAACAACCATTCCAGAAGGCGGACCAGGACACAACCCAAGTGGTGGAGGCATTGATAACAACGGTCAAACAAATCCAAATACCGGTGGAAGTGGAAATACGAATACCGGTGGAGGACCAGGGCACTCAGGGAATTAATAATATTTTGATATAATCTCATTATGGATACAGAACAAAAAAACTACACATTACCAGAAATCATTGAAAACTCATTTGATTTTTCAGGATATTCAGCCGAAGAAAAAGAAGCAGTTATCGAAGAAACAACAGGTATGATTATGGAATCAACAATGTTACGGCTTCTTGATGAATCAGGTGAAGCTATGCAAGAAAAGTTTGGTGCACTTATTGAAACACAACCAACAGAAGAACAAATGACTGCATTTGTAACTGAACACTTTCCAAATTTTAACGAGGTTCTTGTTGATGAAATTAAAATTTTTCAATCACTAGGAGAAGAAAAAACTACTGAAGAGTAGTTTTTCTTTTTGAAACTATTATACAGGCTTTACTTTTTGGCTAGTTTTTTAGCTACTGATATACTCCATGTATGAACTATCTTGAAGGATTAAACGAACAACAAAAAAAAGCAGTACTTCATACTGAAGGCCCACTTCTGGTTGTCGCTGGTGCAGGAACAGGAAAAACAAAAACACTTACTCATCGAATACTCCATTTAATTCATTCAGGTGTTGCTCCGCAGAATATTCTTGCTATTACCTTTACGAACAAAGCTGCCGTAGAAATGCGTGAACGTGTTGCATCATTATTACATTCTGATGATGTGCTCCCAACACTCTCTACCTTTCACTCGCTTGGTGTTCGTATTTTACGTGCACATCATGAAAAGATTGGGGTTAATAAATATTTTAATATTTTGGATACTCAAGATAAAATGTCGCTCATAAAACAAGCGATGAAACAGCACGATATTGATCCTAAAGAATGGGAACCAAAAAAAATTGCCAGTGCTATTTCCCGAGCCAAAGCTGATGAAAAAACAGTTCAAAATTTTACCCCAAATAATAATCCTATAACCACTATTGTTCAATTGGTATGGCCTAGGTATGAAGAATTAAAACGTAAAGAACAATCACTTGATTTTGATGATTTGTTATCAGAAACATATTTCTTACTCCAGCGTGAACCTGAGGTACTACACTATTATCAAACCTTATGGAAGTATATTCATGTTGATGAGTACCAAGACACAAATACCATCCAATATAAAATAGTTCGATTATTATCTCAGGTACATAAAAATGTGTGTGCTGTTGGAGATGGCGATCAAAATATTTATTCGTGGCGAGGTGCTGATATGAAAAATATTCTCAATTTTGAAAAAGATTTTCCTGGAGCAGAAGTTATTATATTAGAAACCAACTATCGCTCAACACAAAATATCCTAGAGGCAGCTCATGATATTATTTCAAAAAATAAAGAACGTATAGAGAAAAAATTAATTACTGATAACGAAGAAGGTACAAAAATTATTGCCTATGAAGGATTCTCAGCACACCAAGAAGCATCTTGGGTTGCCAATCAGTCGCAGCACTATATTAATGACGGTATTGAACCACGAGATATCGCGGTACTCTTTAGGACAAACTTTCAATCACGTGTTCTAGAGGAAGCCTTTTTAAATAGGACCATTCCGTATCAAGTCGTAGGTGTAAAATTTTTCTCACGGAAAGAAATTAAAGATATCATGAGTTATCTAAAATCAGCTTTCAATCGAGAATCTCTTTCAGATATTAAACGAATAATTAATGAACCGAAACGAAGTCTTGGAAAGGTTGCTGTGGCTAAAATTTTTTCAAATGATATTGATGGGTTACCAGCAAAAGCACGTAATTCATATGAGTCATTTGTAAAAATTTTGGATGAAATTTATGAATACGCCCAAGTACACACACCATCAGAAACGGTTAAATTTGCTATTCAAAAAAGTGGATTTGAAGAAAAACTTATTTCAGGAAGTGATGATGACAAAGAGCGTCTTGAAAACATGAAGGAATTGGTTACCTATGCCAAAAAATATGATGATGTTGAGAACCCTTTTGATAGTTTCTTTGAAGAAGTCGCACTCCTCTCGGACCAAGATTCACTTGGTTCAAATAGTAAAGATAGTAACACCGTAAAACTCATGACTATCCACGCATCAAAAGGACTTGAATTTAAAAAGGTGTTTGTTGTTGGGTTAGAACAAGGTTTGTTTCCGTCGCAACGTGACGATGCAACAACAAAACACGAACAAGAAGAAGAACGTCGTTTGTGCTATGTAGCATTTACTCGAGCAAAAGATCAGTTACATGTTTCGTATGCAAAACTGCGGACTATTTATGGGCAAGAACGAATTAACGAACCTTCAGAGTTTTTTAATGATATTTCTGATACCTTAATTGATATCGCAGAAGACTCATATAATTCACACGGTAGTCGTTCAAAAACATATTATGATGAAGATGATGGAGAAGAGATTACTACTTTCTACTTAGATTTTTAATACTTGAAACGTTTACTTACGTTTCTTTTTTTATTGGTAAATATTGCTAGAATAAACCCATGGAGTTTTTACATGATAGTTTGATTACACTTTTCTTTGAGCTGAGTCCTTTTATGAGACATATTTTTATTTTATTGTTGGCTTTTGGGGAAGGTCTTCCGGTGATAGGTTCATTTCTTCCTGGGGGAACAATTGCTATTTTAATAGGTTCACTTTCTGAAGAGAATTTTATTAATCCTTGGACTGCCGTTCATTTAATTGCATTCGGTAGTGTTGTTGGTGATCTTATTGGTTTCTTTTTTGGAAGAAAGATGCTTCATATTAAGTGGGTTCATAATTTGGTATACCATGAAAAAAATATAAAAAAATGGGATCTTTTTGATAGACATGCCGCTCTTGTTATTATTCTCGGAAAGATTCTTCCTGTGGTAAGATCAACTCCTTCTTTGTTTGCGGGAGCACGAAAAATGAATCCCTTTCGGTATACGGTGTATGTTATTATTGGTTCGTACGTATGGGCTATGGCAGGTATTTTTGGTGGAAAATACTTACAACAATTGCTCGGTGATGCGACAATTCTTATTATTATAGGGGTGTTAATAATCACTGGTGTTATAGCTTTAGTTTCGTTTAAGAAAAATAAAAAAGGGTGAATATATTCGCCCTTTTTAATATCCCACGTATACTAATAATATGTCTCTTGAAGCAAAAAAATCACTCGGACAAAATTTTTTGAAATCTCAGAAAGCCATTTATACTATGATAGATATTCCTCAAATTTCTAACGAAGATGTTGTCGTTGAGATTGGACCAGGAAAAGGTGCTTTAACTGGGCCACTTCTTGAAACAGGTGCTACGGTTATAGCTTTTGAATTAGACAAGCGTATGATCGATTTCCTCTCTCATAAATTCGAGGAGTATATTACTGCTGGAACATTACAGTTAGTCCACCAAGATGTACTTGATGTTACTATTCACGAGTATACACAAGGAAAACCCTACAAGGTTGTTGCAAATATTCCTTACTATATAACCAATCTTATTCTGCGAACTTTCCTCTCTGGAGATTGTCAGCCAGTATCAATGTGTTTGCTCATGCAAAAAGAAGTTGCAAAGCGAATTGTGACTCATGATAACAAAGAATCAATACTCTCACTTTCAGTAAAATTGTACGGTACCCCAAAATATCTTATGAAGGTAGGTCGACAATATTTTTCTCCATCACCAAATGTTGATTCAGCTATACTTTTTATTAATAATATTTCCCGAAATGCTATTCGTTCTGATGTCTTTGAGCAAAATTTTTTTACCCTTGTCAAAACAGCCTTTGCTCAAAAACGAAAACAAGCAATAAAAAATTTACAAGTCATCAGAGAGCGTTCTTTTTGGGAAGGAGTATTTAAAGAATTGAGTATTAATAGTAGTATTCGCGCAGAAGATATTCAGTATACAAAATGGTTAGAAATAGTTGACAGGTTTGATGAAAAAGATTTTACTTAACATCAAGAATATCTAAAATTATATATAACATGAGACATCTATCTCAGTATGAAACAGAACCTCATAGTTTTATGAAACTTGTTTCATATATAAAATTTCTTTTTGCCTGCATCTCTCTATTTGGTGTAATTTCTTTATTTACAAATATTCAAATAATAAAAAATATTACTCCACTTGAATTAGGTACTTCGTACACTCTTAGTATTCTTTGCTGCACTCTTGGTTTTTTACTATCGTTATCTGAATTAAATCTTGAAAGTGTAATGTATAGATTATCTCGAATATTTTGCGCATGTTTTGTTCTTTCTCTGTGTTTGATTATTGTTAATCTATTTAGAGAGTTAACATATGTTGGGTATTCGTACGCATGTACAGCCTTCTTTTTTGTATTATGGATTCTCCCTACTATGAAACATGCTCAGTTAAAAGAAACAAGAAATAAATAGAGCTACCCTAACCGGTAGCTTTTTTGATATACTAAGAGGTATGAATATTCAATCATATCTCCCAAGTAGAAAAATTCGCATTGCTCTTATAGGTATTCTTATTATAGGTATTGCGTATCTTATTTTTTTCTTTATTAAGAAGAAAACAACACCACAAGAAAAAACCTTTATTGATGTCACCCTGGTAGATGACACCAACACAAACTATACTGATACTGATGGTGATGGGGCATATGATCATATTGAAATCCTGTGGGGACTTGATCCAGAAAATCCTGATACTGATGGTGATGGTGTGCTTGATGGGAAATATATAAAAACAAAACAAGATATCCAAGAACGAGAACGTCGAGGTGTTCAATTAATAGAATCTAATTTAACCGAATCAGAGAAATTAGGTCGTAGTGCTTACACCGCTCTTTTGGCTATCGCACAGTCTGGAGGTGAATGGAATACAGAAACTGAAGAACAGTTCTCAGAAAATATTGCTGGATATATTAATGATTTAACACTTGGCGATAAAATTTATACCCGTGATGAATTATTATTAGTGGAGGATTCTAAAGAAAATATTTACGCATACCGTGATGCAATGAAAATATTATTCGAACAGTATCCTGTTGCAACAAGTGATATTGAAACAATATTAGAGGCGGCTGATAATCCAATAGATTTTGAATATGATTTGCAACCACTATCATTAAAATATAGTGAATATCTGATTGAATTAACAGCTATAGAAACTCCATATGTTATTGCCGGGCGACATACCGAGTTAATTAATAACATTAGCCAAATTAGTGGAGCTGTGAATAATTTACTTGATGAAGAAGCTGATGAATTAGTTTCACTTGCATTTTTAGTACAAATACAAGATATCTTGGACCAAACTGCAGAAGCTATTATAAATATTAATACCTTTTTTGAAATTATTGAAGATGAATCTCTTCTCAATAATTAATAAATACGCTATACTTTTAGTATCGAAGAAAGAAAATGGTTAACCATTTTCTTTTCATTTTCGAGAATTTTATAAAAATTAATAAAGAACAAGGTTCTTTGTTCAGGGCAGTGTTTGGAAAATGAAAATAATTATTTCCTTTCGCTTGTCGTAATAACAATAATAAATATGTTTGATTTAAAGGTATTACAATCGACGTTAGAACAGATTGAAAAAGAAAAAAATATTCCACGAGAAAAAATTCTTGAGGCTATTGAGCACTCATTAGCAGCTGCATACAAAAAAGATTATGGAGCAAAAGGACAAGTAATTCGTTCACACTTTAATCCTGAAACCGGAGATTTGGAATTCTTTCAGGTAAAAACAGTGGTAGATGATACTCTGGTAAAACCAGCACTTACCGAAGAACAATTAGCTGACCCAGATTACGTCGAAGAGGTTGGTGAATTAGATGAAGAAGGAAATCCTATTGATGACCGTGTTCGATTTAATGTCGAACATCATATGTATCTCCCTGATGCTCAGCGTATGCGTGCATCAGCACAGCTGGGTGATGAAATTATTTTCCCACTAGATAATCCACTTGAAGATAACGAAGAGTTTGGACGTGTTGCAGCAATGACTGCAAAACAAGTTATCATGCAAAAACTTCGAGAAGCTGAGAAAGATATTAAACTTGCTCGGTATGAAAAAATGGTAGGAACAGTGCTAATGGGAACTATTCAAAAAGTTGTTGGAGGAAAGGTGTTTGTTGAGTTAGCTCCACGAACTATTGGTGTGATTGAAAAACAAGACCAGCCAAAGGGAGAGTGGTATAAGCCAGGAGAACGAATCAAGGTATATCTTGAAAAAGTTGAACCAGGGGTGCGCGGTGTTCGATTAACCTTGTCTCGAACGAGTCCTGAAATTATTCGAGAGCTCTTTAAAACAGAATCTCCAGAAGTAGCAACTGGTATTGTTGAAATAAAATCAATTTCACGTGAACCTGGGGCACGAACAAAAATGGCAGTGCATAGTAATGACCCAGATGTTGATCCTATTGGAGCCTGTGTTGGGCAACGCGGTTCTCGAATTAATGCCGTAACTTCAGATTTAGGTGAAGAAAAAATTGATATTATTGTGTGGTCAGAAGATGAATTACTGTATGTTGCAAATTCTCTTGCTCCAGCACAAGTATTGGATATTGAAGGAGATATCGAGAAAAAAGAAGCCAAGGTTGTTGTAGCAGAAGATCAATTATCTCTTGCTATTGGTAAAGAAGGGCAAAATGCACGCCTTGCAGCCAAGCTTACTGGTTGGAAAATTGATATTTCTGGAACAAATGATAATCCAGACCTACTTGAAGAAGTTGAAGTAGATGAATCAACAGAAGAAGATACAGATGAATTTGTTTCTCTTGATGATCTAAAAGGAGCCATCGAAAAGGCTCAATCGGACGAATAAATAAAAAAACAAAGAGTTTTCTCTTTGTTTTTTTATGTAGACCTAAAATTCATTACTTGCGTTCTTTTTTTCAAAAATGGTATACTTCATTGTGTATATAATAACTAATACATATTAATCTCTATGAATGATCCACTACGCGACAACCGTATTTTCCCAGAAGAAATGCAACAACATCCAGAAGAAACTGTAAAAAAACCAATGAATACCTCATGGGTTTGGATTCTTGTTGGAATAGGTATCTTAGGAGCACTTGGGTATCTTGCTTATACCACATTCCAGACTCAGCAAGAACAAAAAGAGTATGAATCAGCATTAGAAAAAGAGCACAACGAACAAGTAGAATACGTGAACACGATAACAAATGCAATTCCTCCTCAGACATCACAAGAGCGAGATGAAAAATTAAAAGTATTCTTTGGAACTAACGAATAATATCTATGAAAATATCTATGAAAAAAGTATATAGTTTGGGAATTGTTGGAGCGTTAGTGTTTTCAAGTGCTCTTGTTATGTTGTTTACTAATAAACCAACAGATGTGTATGCACAATGTACAGCCGAAAGTGGTATCGGTAATTTGTACGGGTATGCAACAACCTCTAATGGTATCGGTAACATCTATATGAGTACTGATTCTTGGAATGATTTTGGACCTGGCCCAACTGTTTCAAGTCCTAACTTCTCAGTTTCCTATGATCGGCAAACAGAAACGTGGTCTGGTCGTGGATGGAATGAAAATGTTGGTTGGGTTGATTTTGGAGAGGTAAATGCTGCAAATATACCAGCAAAAACAGCTGAGTTTGAATCAATAAAGGCTGATCAGGCAGGTTGGGGATATTGGGACCCAACGGTATACCTTGAAGATGTCTCATATGTTACTGACCCAGGAGAATTTGTTGGTATTGGATATAACGGAGACTTTACTTCTGATGGAAATGCCACCGTTGATGAGCCAGTAGGTGCTGGATTAATCGACTTTAGCAACGTCCAAATAATTGAATCTCCATGTGACGAGTATGTTGATGTAACGTTAAATAACGTAAACGTGCTCTATCAATCAAATTGTTCAATCTCTGCACCAACTATTCGTTGGACAACAACAGGTGTTGTTCCAAATTCATGTGAAGTTGATGCTGGATTATGGCAAGGTGGTATCGGAGCAAGCAAAGCAGATAGTAATTATTCAGGTGAATCTGCATCAGGAGCAATTACTACATCAAATACACCTCAGGTATTCCGATTGAAATGTGAACGACAAAGTTCTCCAGGAAACTATGTATATGGATCAGCATTTGCAAGTTGTGGAGAAATTGCAGATTGTCCTCCAGGTGAAACCTGTGTGATTGACCCAACAACAGGAGTCGTTATTCCGGTATTCAAGGAAGTATAATAAAAAAATATTATGAAGAAATTTTTAACACAACAAATTAATTTTGCGTACGCGGTAATCACCATGCTGGTCTTGGTAGTAGGTATTGGGTCTGTGCATGCTGTTGCTCCAGGTGGCAATGTTACCCCTATTATCCACCCAGCTGCAGGGCAACAAGCTATTTTTGGAGGATTACAGCTTGGAAATTGTACGAATGCACTCTGTGGATTGGGTCCTATTGGAACCTTTGATGCTCGTGGTGGAACTAATTCAGTGGCATATTTCCCTGAATCGAACACTACTACTAATAATCCTGTTTTTCTTGCGACGAATCTTTCAGCTATTGCAGGAAACTTATTTGTTGGAAGTGGCGCAATCTCGCCTACTCAAAACATTTGGTTAAATACCTATTCACTTACCGAAGGAACACTTGCTCCTGTTCTTCAAAAAGTGAACGTACGTGGTAAGGCACGTGCAACAAATTTAACAAACACAACTGGTACAGAATTAGTATGTGTTGACCAAGTAGGAGGATTACAACTATGTCCAACTGCTACGCCAGTAAACGGTGCATGTGGTTCAGCTGACGGAACAACGGTAAGTTCAGCTCCTACCTCTAACCTATGTAGTTCTGGTAACGCATCAAGTGTTTCTTTTGCAGCTGGAACGTACACATGGTCATGTTTTGGTACCGGTGGTGGTTCAACCGCGTCATGTTCAGCAAGTCAAACAATGACCTATGCATGGGATATTGGAGATTGGGGAGCTTGTTTCTCTGCTGGAGGTGGTTGTTCTGGGACACCGTCAGCTCCTACTGGTAGCGTAAAAATTGACTGGAATGGTAATCCGTTTAATTGGACTGATGGATATGTGTACAACACACAAACCATTAATGATTATTGTCCACACCTCATAGGAGAAGATATGGCTAATGGAGCAACAAACGCTAATCCTCTAGCATCAGATGGTAGTGGAGATGGTAATACAGGTACTGCAAGCGCATGTATTGCAGCACAAGGCGATGAATTCCCAACACCATATGTATATGAAATATCAGCGGATGGAGTAAGGTGGAACAGGCACCATGTGTCAGATGGAACCTCACTTCTTAATGGTTACCTTGGATTTACTACTTATCCAGAAGGTAGTGTTTATCGAACTGACTATAATTATACGAATGCTTTCGGGCCAGATAGCGGAACTATTTATCGAAAACGTTGTGATATGAACAACAATGGGGATTGGTCAGATGATAATTTTAATGGATACTGTAATACCTCCGCAGGAGGAGACCAAGGTGAATGGGAAAATACAGGGAACACCTGTTCCCCAGTAACTGACAATGGGTTCCTACCTATTCCAAATGGAGTCAACTCACCAAATGGTTCAGTTGATGGAGTTAATGTTATTTGTTATGCAGCCCCAAGTGGAGGAGCTGGAACATGTGACGGATCAACATTTGCATCATGTACCTCTGTATCTGGATGTAGTTGGACACCTCCTTCTCCTGGTACTCAGGGTCGTACCGTGGTATGTAGAGACAGTGGAGGAACAGTAGTTGATGATTCACTATGTCCACAACCAAAACCAGATACTACACAATCATGTAATTCAGGTAGCACTTCGTTAAATCTCGTTGAGGGATGTTATCCTATTGAGTATGACGAACTATTTGGTAGTTATGGTTTTGCAGAAACATTCTGTAGTGGACGATCTACCAAAACACAATGTATGTATTCAAATTCATACTGGTGGACAAGTGGTAACTCTGGTCAATCATATCCGGTAGCATCTGCACCACCTGCTGATGATTATATGACTTTCGCAGCTCACTCATATGCTGATACCTCTGCAACACTTGTTCAAATGTCAGATATTGATATGACAGGACAGTCATTACCAGTTATATCTACTATGGGTGCTGACTTATTTGGGGCCGCAGCCATGAGTTCAGCTAGTTGTTATAGTAATCCAGGTAATTGTATGGAAATTCTTGGACCTATGTGTATTTGGGGTGAACAACCTGCATAAAACAAAAAAACACCACATGGTGTTTTTTTATTACCTTTTCAAAAAAGAATAGACCTTAATATATCCACATATTGCTTATTATTCTCATGAAATGGTATACTAAAGGTACTTATTTAATATATATAGTTTATGAAAAAAATCTTCCAGAAAATAAATACAAAAAAAAGTCGATCAGTTGTTTTCGGTCTTGTTCTTGCATTCATGCTCACTGCTGGTATTTCAGTTGTTAAAGCGCAAGGTAACTCAACTCTTGATAACGTTAATGGTGTTGCAAACTCTGTTTTATTCCAAAACGCACAGAATGTTAGTCAATTTATTTCAAATTCAACCCAGCCAACTCAACGAATTGGTTCACTTGCAATAGGTGGTTCAGTGCCATCAGATGTTCTTGACTCCATAGATTGTATTCTTGGTGGTCCTAACTATTCAGTCCTTGATGGTGATGAATCATGTCTTTCGGTGAGTGGTATTGCTACATTTTTTAACGTAATTTCAAAGCAGCCATCATACTTTCTATCGAGCCTAATTGTATCTGATGATCCTGATGTAGGTAACTTGTCAGCATCTCATGCACTTGAAATTCAAGAACCAATCGGAGGACTTGGACTTATGGTATCTTCATTGGGGTACACTAATGCTACTGGTAATTTTGCTCCTCGTGATTTGGTTACACAATCACATGTGTGTGCTGAAATGGATGGAACGATGGTTCGTTGTAATAATGGAACAGTAACAACAACTGAAACATATTCATGGATTGAGAGTGGTTTTGGTGCATGTTCTCCTGCTGCAACAGCAGGTCAATGTACTGGATCATATACCACAACAACATCTGGATATACACCACCAAGCGTGTACTCTTCTTGTTTCATTGCTGATACCTATGTAACTATGGCAGATGGTACTAAAAAACCTATCCAAGATGTCCATATTGGAGATGTATTGAAAGGTGAAACAGGAAACAATACGGTTCTTGCATTTCATCGTCCACTCCTAGGAGATAAACTATTATATTCATACAATGGAGGAGAATATTTCGTAACAGCAGAACACCCATTTATGACCACCGAAGGATGGAAAGCATTTAATCCAGAACTTGCGGTTATTGAGCATAATCTTGATATTGAAATTGGACAACTTGCCGTTGGAGATACATTAATTACTGAAGACGGATATGTTGTGTTAGAAACAGTAGATACACAATCAGATGCTACTGATACACAATTATATAACTTTGTTCTTGATGGAGATAATACGTATTATGCTGATGGGTATCTCGTTCATAATAAATGGGAACCATGTAATGCAACAGATGGATCTAATACTTGTCCAAATTCAGGTCAATTATGTATTGATTCGAGTACTCGTTTAGCTCTTGCAAATGGTAATGGATGGTGTTCGTTTTCTGGATGTACACCAGGCCAAACATGGACAGGTTCAGCATACTGTCCTTCTGGATATACTGCTGGTATGTTTTGTGATTCATCTGGAAACAGAAAATGTATCCAAGATGGGGCAAGCTTCCCTACATCAGGAGGAACAATAACACAATCATGTAGTTTATTCTTAAGTTCTGGTGCAGGAAACGAAGAGAGTGATTGTGAATCTCAAAATCCTGCATGTACGTGGGTACCAGGAAATGGTGCAGGACCATCCGTAGCAACACAAACAGTTCACTGTGAAGATTCATCAGGAACGGTTGTCGCTGACCAATTGTGTATTGATAACGTAGGACCAAAACCAGCAGAAACAACAACAGATGGATGTGGAGGTACAGGAACGCCATTCTTGTGTACATCATCTGGATGGGCAATCGAAGGATTTGCTGGAACATGTGGACCTACCGACTATGATCCATTTAATTTATATGCACCAGGAGATGATATGTGTGCACCTGATGGAACTATTCCACCATCTAATAGATGTTCAGGAAGTGGTGGAGGAGGTAGCACAGGTTCAGCAGTTCCAGGAGCTACTGTTTGGTATTGTCATTTAGGACAATTCGTGGAACAGACAGGGACTACTTGTGATAATGAAAACTTCCCTGCGGGATACATTTGGGGGCAACAACGAGTATGTACTACCGCTACACCTACTGATCAAATGTGTGAATATCCAAATACTTCAGCAGTAAATTCACCTTCAACAGCAGATTGTACCTATTCAGGTTCAGGTACATTGTGGAATTGTACTGATTAACAAAAAAACACCGTATGGTGTTTTTCTTGTTTATTGTAACTTTCTCAAAAAGCCATATAAGAATAAGATGAAAAAGAAAAACCCTATATATCCACATATTGCTTATTATTCTCATGAAATGGTATACTAAAGGTACTTATTTAATATATATAGTTTATGAAAATCACGACAAAAATAAAAAAAGGAATAATTGGCGCGCTGGTGGTTGTGCTTGGGGTGGTAAGCCTCTCTAGTTATACTGCTGATGCTCAGTTTTTGACCCAAGATGGAAACATTGGAACGGTTCCGAATATTGCGGCACTTGATTTAATTCCAAAACCAGTACGAGATAGTAACTTATTAGGATTATTCTCCAATTCATTAGGTTTTCTTAATAATTCATATAATATTCTTTTTAGAAATTATGGTAGTGCTATTTTAGATCAATTCGTTGCCTTTAATAATGCATCATTTGATAATTTATTTGTTGGATTTTCAGGACCACAAACATTTACTGATACTGATGCAAAATTACAAGTTGACGGAAGGATCGTCATTGGGGCACTCGCTGACCCAACAGCTCCTCCGCTAGAAGAAGTTTGTGTAAATGATTTTGGTAAATTTGAACGTTGTTCTGTTACTGTTCCAAGTGGCCAATGTGGTGCTGCAAATGGTGTTACAACCGCAACAGAGCCAACAACTGATTTATGTGCTGTTGGAACACCAAGCGCGGTTAGCCTAGCGTCTGGTTCATATGGTTGGGTGTGTGTTGCAGCAGGTGGAACTTCAACATGTAGTGCCCCTCAAGATGCTCCGGTATGTCCTGCCCCAACTCTAACTTCACTGGAAATGGGTACACCTGGAAATGTTAACTATACACTTAATGGTGGAGATGTTACTGGGGTACAATTCTTCCGTTCAAGTGATAACCAAGCAACCTGGGCAAGCCAGGGAAGTCCTTCACTAGCACAACCTGGATTGGCTGTTGTATTGGATGGTAACTATATTCGAGCACAGGCACACTGTTCTGATGGAAGCATCTCGGATTATTCAAATGTACTACAGTATGTAGCTGGAGCAGGTGCATGTGAAGGTACATATACTACTAGTGGAACTTCACAAAAAGTTGATTGGGAAGGAAACGCGCTCAACTGGCAACAAGATGTATTCTATAATGATGATAAAGAACCTATCTATCGTTGTAGTTCAGGTTATATTCCAGCTAATGTTGATATTTATCACACTACGAGTGCACCTTATATGACGAGTTCTGGTTCTGACTTAACTGATAATTATTATTGTGAATATATTGGAGGAACGAACTGGGCAACACCTACTGGTTCAGTATCGTGTACACTCGATGGTTCAGGAAACTGGATGATTAGTGGAGCTCACACCAGTATGATACCTAACAATATTGTTCAAGGTTGGGTATGTGCATACAATTACACTTCTCAAAGCCGTCTTTGGTCTCCTGATACTTCTGGTAACTGGTCAAGATATTGGCTGCTAGGAGGTAGTGGATTCGGTCCAGGATATGTAGCTGAAAAAAATGGATATCAAGGAGCACTTACTGCTACTGTTGGTGGAGGTGTAACAATGCAATGTTCTAACTTAACAAGTTATGGTCAAAGTTATTGTGAAACAAACCCAGCAAATGCTGGATGTACATGGAATCCAAATGGTTAGTAAAAAACACCTTTCGGTGTTTTTTTATGGGTATAAATTATTTGACAAAGTATAAATATAAGTGATACTATAAAATAAATAACAAAACATTAAAAACTTAATACTATGAAAAAAATAATCTACCTTTTGTTGGCGATTGCTCCATATATAACGATGGCTCAATTACCTAATTACCCAACCTATACCCACGGAGTGACACCTGTTTCTCATGGTATGGCTGTTGGTATTGATACTGATGATAACGGTACTCACGATCGAGTAATCGTTTCCGGAGTAACCAATTTGCCTTTTGGGGATTTAAGTGGCGCACCATTTTTATCAACCGTGTATGATATTAATGAGTCTAATGGACAGTTTGTTCCGAATAATACTATTAATTTGGATGCTGTTGCAGATGGCTTTATTGATACCGCAAATTTTGATGGTTTGTATGGTAATGATGTTTTACTTTCTGGAACTACTTCATTTGCAAATAATCCACCATTAGTAACTATGTTATATTTAGATAATGGTTCAGGTGGATACGGAACTGGTATACCACTTGTTGGGTTACGTAGTTCAACAGGATTCTTTTTCGATTTTGATAGTGATGGAGATATGGATATCTTTATTAATGGACGTGATGAAAATGGGAATATCAGATTTATTATTTATGAAAATGTGAATGGTACTCCTGTTAATATTTTTGATACAACTAATCAAAATGGAGTAAACGAAGGGTCATCAGTTGCTGCTGATGTTGATAATGATGGAGACCAAGATATTATACTACTTGGTACGGTATGGGGACCTAGTCTTAAGGGGTTTACCATTATTAATAATGGTGATGGAACCTTTACCTTCAATGAAAATCTAAACGGTGTAGTTGATTCAACTTCTGCTGCTGGTGATATTAATAACGATGGAAATCAAGATATTATCAATTCAGGAGCAACGATTACTGATCACATTACTGATATTTGGCTTGGTGATGGTACGGGCAGTTTTACGCTCAGTAGCTCTTCATTAACTACTAAATATACATATGCAAATTCATTACTTCATGATTTTGATAACGATGGTGATTTAGATTACTTTATTACTGGACGTGAGGTGGCAAGTGGTGCTAGTGGCAAAGCAAGAGTCTATCTTAACGATGGAACTGCTCAGTTTACCGAGTGCACAACATTCATGCCGCAGGGGTTAGTATATCCAATATCATTAATACTCAATATTAAAATGGGAACTGATGTAAAAGAAGTATTATTTCTTTCAGGTAATGCTGATTCATATCCTACGAATGATATTCAGGCTCATACATATATTATTGGAGATGCTCAGTTGAGTGTTGATCAATATGATATCTCGCATGAGGTAACCATGTATCCAAACCCAACATCGAGTACAGTGAAATTTACTATTCCACTTTCCGAGTCATTAGATACTGTGGTGATTACCGATATGTTTGGTAAAACAGTGTATACTGCAACTGGATTGTATATAAATGAAGTTGATGTTTCTACATTTTCTTCTGGAATGTATTATGTTCAGATTACTACCAAATCTGGTGCCATAGCTGGAAAAAAGTTAATTAAAAAATAGAAATTAATTTCTATGTAAAAAGCTCTACTTTTGTAGAGCTTTTGTTTTTCTGAAAATAGTACCTTTATGATATAATGATGTACATGATGCAAAAACCAAAAAAAATGATTGTCGCAAATTGGAAAATGAATGTTACTTCAGAAAAAGATGCGGTTGGATTATTTAATTCAATAAAAAATGTTGTTTCAAAACTCGATTACACACAAATGATTTGTTGCCCTCCTCATATGTATGTAAATCAAGTTGCAAAACAAGCAAATCACAAGAATTACCGTGTTGGTGGTCAAGATGCTTACCCAGAAGAATCAGGATCACGAACCGGAGAAACGTCAGTACTCATGATGAAAAATGCTGGAGCTGAATATGTTATTCTTGGACACTCAGAACGACGTCACTTAGAAACCAAATCTGATGTTGCAAGAAAGGTTACCGCAGTTCTCGAACACGATATGTCCCCAATTATCTGTATTGGTGAAGAGACGCGTGATAAAAACTGGAAAAAAACTCTACAACAACAACTCAAAGATGTGTTTAATCGTGTTCCTAAAAAGAACCCAGAAAACATCATCATTGCGTACGAGCCAATTTGGGCAATTAGTTCTGATAAAAAGAATCCAGCAACCTCTACTGAATACATGGAAGCACTTGAGGTTATCAAAAAAGAACTACAAAAAATATTTAAAACAGCCACGGCTGTTTCTAAAATTCGATTTTTATACGGAGGTTCGCTTGATGATAAAAATATTGAAGACTTCTTAAAAAATGCAGACGTAGATGGATTCTTGGTTGGTCGGGTTTCACATGATCCACGTATCTTAATGACGATGTTCCGACTCGTCGAAGATCATGTCCACAAAGAGCTTGTTGAAGCAATTACAAAATAAAACGAGACAATTGTCTGGTTTTTTTGTTTATCTACATCATGCTACTATATACATATGAAAACCATACAAGAAAAAGTAATGGATTGTTCGATTGAAAACCATACTTCATTAAAAGGGAAAAAGGTATTACTACGGATTGATGTAAATACATCGCTTGGAGAAAATGGTGTTGTTGATCCTGGGGAAGATTGGAGAATTATTAAATCTTATCAGACCATTGACTACCTTGTTGATAAGGGAGCGTGCGTTGTGGTGATAAGTCATATTGGACGAGAAAAAGAAGAGTCATTAAAACCGGTATATGAATATATGCGTCAGCATGTAGATATTGGTTTCTTGCCAAATTATGATGCAGAGTTACTACAAAATTCTATTGAAAACATGCAGCATGGTTCTGTTATTATGTTAGAAAATTTACGCCAATTTTCTGAAGAAAAAGATAATGATAGTTCGTTCTTAGATACGGTTATCGGTCTGTGTGACCTCTATGTGAATGATGCATTCTCTGTTTCCCATCGAAAACACGCAAGTGTACATGATGTGGTAACAAAATTACCTGCATATTTTGGTTTACAATTTGTTGATGAAGTCACAGAGCTATCAAAAACCTCTGATACAGATACCAATACAGTACTGATTTTGGGTGGTGCAAAATTTGGAACAAAACTTGATTTACTTGCCCAGTTTTTGCCAAAGGTTTCGTATGCTTTGGTTGGAGGGGCGCTTGCGAATGTCTTTTTACGTGAACGAGGTTTTGAAATAGGGAATTCATTTGCTGATGATGTTGATATTTCGCATATTGTTAATAGTGAAAAAATTATTCTTCCTATCGATATCGTTGATCAACATGGAGACGTTGCTTCTATTGATGGAGTAGGTAAGGAAGATATTATTCTTGATATTGGACCAGAAACAGAGAAATTGTTTGAAACAATAATCGACCAATCAGATACCATATTATGGAATGGGCCTATGGGGAAATATGAAGATGGGTATGTAGCTGGTTCTGTTGCTGTTGCTGATAGTATTGCTCGGTCTGGCGCATTCTCTGTTACTGGAGGTGGAGATACGGCAACTGTTATCTTGGAAGAAGAACTAGAAGATAATTTTGATTTTATTTCTACGGGTGGAGGAGCGATGCTTGATTTTTTGGTTCAAGGTACACTTCCAGGTATTGATATTATTATAAATAAAAACAACGAGTAATCGTTGTTTTTTATTCGGATACTCCCCATTCATCGAGAATTTCTTTTTCATGTTCTCGTGAGAGTGCTTTTTTGTATTTTGCATTAACTCCTTTTACACGCGCTTCACATTCTGCCCATGTGCTATGTCGTTCAACTACATTATCAACGAGCGAAAGATATGAAAAAGCTTTTCCTGTTTTCTTTGATTGTGATAACTTTTTAACTTCTTCTTCACTTGGAAGAAAGAGAATATTTTCGTCAGGGTATTCAGACAGTTTCCCTCTGTATAATTGTACGTTTGTTCCTTCGGCAAGTTCTCGAGCAATATCATCAACACGTTCATTGCCAGGAATACCAACGTGACCACGTACGTGATGCCATGCTATGGTATCTTTTCCTCGTTCGGTAACTAAACTATATAGTGTTTCCCAAATCTCTTTATTTTTAACAGGCTCTTTACTTGCGGTTTGCCATCCGTTTTTTACCCATCCATACATCCATTTGGTAACACCGTTGATAGCATACTGAGAATCAGTATAAATATGAATACGAGCGTGTGAATTAATTGCATATGATAATCCAGATACAATAGCGGTCAGCTCCATCTCGTTGTTGGTTGTTTTTAGTTTTGTTCCCCCTAATTCAACAATTTCATCAAGTTTTGGATACGCAAGAATTGCTCCCCATCCACCTGGTCCAGGGTTTCCCAGTGACGATCCATCGGTAAATAAAATAAGGTCGTTATCTTTATTATTCATATGTGTATCATATCATGTTCGTCAAAAGGGTACATAAAAAACGCTCTACATACATAGAGCGTTTTGTTTTTGTATTATGCTACCAGAATTTGATAGCGTGATTTTGTTGGTTTTCCGTGCTTGTATTTCTTTTTATGGAGAATACGCACAGCACCTACTACTTCTGGATCGATTACTAACATTTCCATTAATTTTTGTTGATCTCTTTCGAAATAGTATTGAAGTGTTTGAGGACAAGATAGGTCAATGAAGTTTGATTGTGTTTCTTTATTAGAAACACAAGGGGTTGTTTTTGCGACCCCGATACCCAGGTCTTGGTTTTCAAATTCAAGGTAGCTATCGTCAATGACATCTTCTGGTGAAATCCAGTTTGAGTTATCTGATTCACGTTCTGAAAAAGTTCGTAAATCTGATTTAGGTTGGTTCCATTTAGTTAAATTTCTCCCTTGTTCGCAAGGGTCGTGTTTCCATAATAAGACATCTGTTCTCATAATATATTAATTTAATCGATTGTTATTTAAATATATTATGACATCATATATAGATTATAGCAAATAATAAACGCTATAATAAAAAACCTTTTCAGGTTTTAATTATCTTCCTTAATTGCCTTACGAACTTCTTTTTCAAGTTGGTTCATAACTTTCTTTTCAGAATCAAGTTTCTTGCGTGCTGCATCATAGCCACGTCCTAGTTTTACTTCATCGGCTAATTTAGCTCCTTCACTTGGTATGTAGGTATACGAAGCTCCTGCTTTTTTGATTAACCCGTATTTTTCTCCAAGCGCTAATAGTTCACCATTTTTTGCAATACCTTCTCCGTAAATGATATCGAATTCTGTTTTTTTGAAAGGTGCCGCTACTTTGTTTTTCGCAACCTTTACGCGTGTTCGTGACCCAACGACTTCTTCTCCTTTTTTAATTTGTGCAATACGCCTGATATCTAATCGTACTGAAGAGTAGAATTTTAATGCCTTTCCTCCTGGTGTTGTTTCAGGGGAGCCAAACATGACTCCAATTTTCATTCGAATTTGGTTGATGAAAATAACGGTTGTGTTTGATTTAGCAACAATTGAAGTAAGTTTTCGCAGTGCTTGTGACATGAGACGTGCTTGTTTTCCTACGTGGTGTGCACCCATATCTCCTTCGATTTCATCTTTTGGAGTAAGCGCTGCAACTGAGTCAACAACAATAACGTCAACATTTCCAGATCGAACTAACGAGTCAACAATTTCGAGCGCTTGTTCTCCGGTGTCTGGTTGTGATACTAACAACTGGTCGGTATTTACCCCAATGTTTTTTGCGTACACTGGATCCAAAGCATGCTCTGCATCAATAAACGCACACACACCACCAGCCTTTTGTGCTTCTGCTACTACGTGTAGTGTCAGGGTGGTTTTACCTGATGCTTCGGGTCCGTATATTTCTATAATACGTCCTCGTGGTATTCCTCCAATTCCAAGTATCGAGTCTAATCCAATTGAACCTGTGGAAATTGCAGCAACATCAACCTTTGGTGCTTCACCTAATTTAATAATTGCTCCTTCTCCAAATTTCGTTTGGATCATATCCATAGTTTCTTGTAATTGAGCAGCAGCAGCTTCTTTTGCGAGTTGCTTCTCAGATGGTTTTTTCTCTACCTTGTCTTCTTTTTTTGTTTCTTTTTTCTTTGCCATATAGTTATTATACTTGATTTTCTTCTAGTGTTATATCTTCTTTTGCAGTCTGAGCTTGCAGTGCTTCTGTGTATGTTGATTCGTATTCTGGATTAGTACCAGTGCTGTATATATTATATTGATAGGTTTTTGATTTCCCAAAAGCATCAACCATATAGATATCGATAATAGTTAATCCAGGTGATACAACGATAATTTCATTAAAGGTGTTGTCTTGGTTTAAGGTTATTGTTCTATTATTGATAGTGAGTGTTTCGGTATTTTTTACCTTTCCATTAATTGCTAATGTTAAATCTTGTATTTCTTCGTAGGTATCAATGGATATTTCTTTCATGATTGGTCCGTTGATGTATCTTCCGAATCGCGAGTATGAAAATATCACAATAAGAATAAAGAAAATAATACCAAAACCAATCATAAGAATTTTTCGTGGTGTTCTGTCCATATTACTCTAGTATGTCATCCGAAGATTCTTCATCGACATCATCATTATCAGAGAGGTACACTTCACGTGGTTTTGAACCGTTTTGTGGTCCAATGAGACCCTGTTCTTCCAGAATATCGATAATACGAGCTGCACGTGAGTATCCAATCGATAATCGCCGTTGCAGGTATGATGTTGATGCCTTTTTAGATTCGATAATTACCTGACGTGCATCTTCGAGAAGTGGGTCTTCGTCTTCGCCGTCTGCGAGTGTTACTCCACCACCTCCTTCTTGGAGGTTTTCATCAGGTAGGGAAATAGTATCATCGAGTTCAAATTTATAGTTTTTCTGGATAAAGGTAACTACAGATTTAACTTCTTCTTCTGATACGAATGGACATTGAATACGTGTTGGTTCGTTTGAACCTTCTCCTTTGTAGAGCATATCTCCACGCCCTAACAATCGCTCAGCACCTTTACCATCTAAAATAGTTCGTGAATCGATTTGTGATGTCACTTTCAGTGCAAGACGTGTTGGGATGTTAGCCTTAATTAACCCAGTAATAACGTTCACATCAGGTCGTTGTGTTGCGAGGAGTAGGTGAATACCAACAGCACGTGACATTTGTGCTAGTCGTACGATTGATGCTTCTAGTTCACGTGGGTATGAGCTCATAATATCCGAAAGCTCATCAATAATAACAACAATGTATGGCATTTTTTCTGGTAGTTCCCCAGACATGTCTTCGATGTCTTCTGGAGAGAGGTCTTTATATGCTGGTTTTACGATGGTCTTGTGATATGAATCAATATCGCGGACTGCTTGTTGTTGCAATACATCGTATCGCCTCTCCATTTCTTTTACCGCCCATTTTAATGCGAGAACAGCTTTTTTAGGATCAGTAATAACAGGTGTCAAAAGGTGAGGTATTTTTTTATACAAAGTCATTTCAACCCGCTTTGGATCAATCATAATGAACCGCAGCATATCTGGTCCATTTTTATACAACAGTGATAGGACGATATTGTGAATAGTTACCGATTTACCAGAACCAGTTGCACCAGCAATCAGTGCGTGTGGCATTTTACCAATATTGGCATAGTGTGATTTTCCAGAAACACCTTTACCGAGAGATACCAGCAATGGTTTTGATGGGTCTTTGAATTCATCTTCGGCGAGCTGCGTTCCAAGTCCAATCATTGATTTTTTCGTATTTGGAACTTCGATACCTACGAGCGAACGTCCTGGAATCGGAGCTTCGATACGGATTGAACGAGCTGACAGTGCAAGAGCAAGTTCATTTTGCAAACCAGTAATCCGAGAGAGTTTTACTCCTTGTGCTGGTTTCATTGCATACCGTGTAACGGTTGGTCCAATTGAAATCTCATCCATTTCAACGGCAATACCGAAATTTGAAAGTGTCCGCTGGATAAGGTTGGCATTTGCCTTGATATCTCCTGTTGATGGTTTTCCTGAACTCTTACCAAGCAGTGATAAGGGTGGAATAGTATACGATGATGCGAATACGTTTTCAGCATCTACCGAGAATTCCTCTGGTTCTTCTTTTGGTTTCTTTTTGGTAATACCTTCGATTGAGAATCCTTTTTTCTTTGGTTCTGGTTCAGGTGCTTCTTCTTGTTTCTTTTCGATTGCTTTTTCTACTTGTTCGTCGATTTTTGCTGATTCAGTTTTTTCATCAGCTTTTTCTTCGAGACGTTCGTCAACTTTTTCTTTGATGTTTTTGAGTGTTTCCATTTTTGGATCAAACACCACAAATCCGAATCCAACAAGTATTCCAATAAGCATAATCGCAGAGAATGCTACATCAAAACCAGATACCAGTGTATTTCCAATAAACCGTCCTATTGCTCCTCCAGCATTGAGGTTTTCATGAGATACAAAAATATCTAACAAACCAATAATCGAAAGTGTCATGATGAGTATTCCAATACTATCTCGCGTTGTCGTTTCGTAATCTTTAAACGAACGGAATGCAAGAAACCCTAAAATGATTGGAATAGCTACAAACCCATATCCAACAATCTGCAAGAGTACTTTATCTTGGAAGAACTGACCGAGTGGTCCAGCGCTCTCGAATGCCGCCATAGTAAAGAAGAGTCCGAGTACCAAATACAGTGTTCCACGTACATACCTGTTTTTTGGTAGGAGAGATATTTTCGGTAGTGATGTTGTTTTTTTAGGAGTTGTTTTCTGTGCTGTTTTTTTCGTAGTTTTCTTTTTCTTTGCCATATAATAGTTATTAATATAAGAGTAATTGTTATATCTAAATAATACCATATACATATATATGTATATATTTTCAAAACCCGCTATCTATCGAACACTTTAAAGGACACACAATACTCATAAATACTTGACCTTTAGTAAAAAAAAGGTATTATGAAATGTAATTACTCGGGGTAATTTTTAAAAGACATCTATGAATAATCAAAAAGACAATACTAAAAAAGAGCAAGAAAATAAGGCTATACGTACTATGAGCACTACTAAGGTGCATAATTACTATAATGTCTTTGATCATGATGAATATGTAGTACTGGCACAGCGTTCCCAAAAGATTGTTACTGCAATATATATGCTGACTGATTTTCTGGAATCTGGTGATGCTATGCGTAATACACTTCGTAATGAATCAACGCTCGCAATGCGTGATTTATTCTCACTCGTACACGCCCCTAAAACAGAACGTATTCGATTACTCTCTAAAACGGTAAATATACTATTTGCAGTTCATTCATACCTCGATGTTATCTATAATAGTGGTTTTGTTTCTGATATGAACTACAAAGTCGTAGGGAATGAGGTACAAAAACTCCAAAACGATGTACATACCTGTATTGAAAACAATACTACCCAGAAAACAGAACAAAACAGAAACCATATTATTAGCGATTTTAGTTTCTCGGATTCATTTTTTGAAACAGAAAAAAGACACATTTCAACTGCGCAAGAACCTGTTCAAACACAAAACGTAGAGGAGTCAGTAAAAGACAACATCGCAGAAGAATCGGATAACAAAAAGACATCAACAGAATCTCCTGTGTTCGTAGAAAAGAAATCTTTTGCTGAAACTATTCTCGAAAAGAAATCTCAACAAGCCGTGAAACAAAAAAAGACAGCAAAGAGAAACTCGGTAAAAGACGAACGAAAAGACAATATTTTGAAGATTCTTCGTCAAAAGAGAAACGCGTCTATCAATGATATTTGTGCTTTGTTCAAGGACTGTTCTTCAAAGACAATCCAGCGAGATTTATCAGATTTGATTGATGAGGGCTTGGTTGTGAAAAAAGGATCACGACGATGGAGCACCTACAATCTGACATAATAAAGGACATTAAAAAATAAGAGCCAATCATCACGGCTCTTATTTTTTTACAAATTGCCAAAAACAATATTATGTGGTATTGTTTCCATGCGCTGTAATATTTCTGAATATGATTCGTTATATACAGTGAGCAAGAATGATTATATTTTTTTTATATACATTGTTGTTGCTTAATATAATGCGTGATTAATGGCTTGCTATGTTTTAAAAACATGTGCTAGAATGCCGTTAATGCCGAACGTATGTTCGGTCATTATATTTTCCTCGGAATATTAAAACATCGAGGACGCTCAAGCGAGCGCAGGTATCATGTCGAAATATATTGATACCGATGGGTTGCTTGTGCGCGCAAGGAACCTAGTGAATGTGGAATACGGATTGTCGAAAATCCCCCACACACAAAAACCTTATTTAGAAATCATTTCTCGAATATAATAATTATTAATTTTATTACTTTGATTTATATTCAGAAATTCTAAATAAATTTTTATAAAAATTTATTTTAATTTATACAGAAAAGATATTATGAAAAAATTCATAACAATCGCAGCTATGGCAGCATTCCTTACAGTAGGAACTGCATCTGCTAATGCTGCAACTGTTGAAGAACTACAAGCTCAAATTGCTCTACTTATGGAACAATTGAACGGAACTTCAGCAACTACTTCTGCTACTCCATACAACCACGTAGTTACACTAAAGGTTGGATCACGAGGAACACAAGTATCACAATTACAAGCTTGTATGAATGCTCTAGGATACTCAACAGGAACTGTTGACGGAATCTTTGGGATGAATACAAAATCAGGAGTTATGCAATTCCAAGCTGCAAAAGGACTAGCTGTTGACGGAATTATCGGACCAGCTACTGGACCACAATTCGAAATGGCATGTAACGGAACTGTTGTAGTCGTTGAAGACGATGAAGACGATGTTGATGCAGGGGAATTCCCAGTTTCAGGAGGTGAAGAAGCTTCATTAGAAGACTTTAATCTAGATTCAGAAGACGATGCTGAAGAAGGAAAAGAAGCTCACGTAGCAACAATCGAATTCGATGTTGAAGACGGAGATATCATGATCGAACGACTTGATCTTACTTTTGCTGATATGACTTCAGGAACTGCTGATGATGAACCTTGGGATGTATTTGAAACTCTAACACTTATGGTTGATGGAGATGAAATTGCATCAGAAGATATCGATGATGAAGACGACTGGAAAGAAGATAACGATCCATTTGTATTCCGATTATCTGGTCTTGAATACGTTGTGGAAGAAGGGGATACTGCTGAAATTGAAGTATACCTAACTGCACAAGACAACGTTGATGACATTACAAACGCTGATTGGGATATCTATGTTGATACTAACGGAATCCGTGGTGTTGATACAGCAGGTATTACACAATACATTGGAGACGCCTCTGATAAAGTTTCAGTTGAAATCGAAGCAGAAGGTGGAGATGAAGATATTAAAATCAAATCTTCAAACAATGATCTTGACTCATCACTTCTAAAAGTAGATGAAGACGAAGAAGAATGGTACGAAGTATTCTTATTCGAACTAGAAGCTGAAGAAAATGACATCACTGTAGATGAACTTGAGGTTGAAGTTATTTTAACTAACGTAGATTACAATACTGCTATTAACGACATGAAAGTTGAAATGAACGGAAATGAAGTTGATGACTTTGATGTATATGACGTAGAAGATACTAACCGTAACGGTGTTTCAGATGGTGGTGAAAATGCATTTGATTACCTAGAAGTGTACGTAGTATTTGACATTGATGAAGAATTTGAAATCGACGGAGATGACGAAGAAGAAGTTACTGTTTCAGTAGAATTCAAAAAAGCTGATCAAGATAACGACGGTACTACTGATGGAGTATTCGATACTACTACTGTTAAAACTATCCAAGTTGGAGCACGGTCAGTTGACGGAGAAGGAGTAGATGATGTAGATGATACATCAACTCTAAATGGTAAAGTTCATACACTAACATTTACTAGTGCTGAAATTACTAATATTGATTGGGCAATTACAGAGTCTCAAAACTCTGCTAACGGAACTATCGATTTCTTCTTTACTGTAGATAACTCTGATTCAGATGAAGACTTTGATGTAGAAATCGCTAGCATTCTTGATACTGTTGGAGGAGCTACATTCCAAGACACAGCAGGAACACCTGAAACTGGTGACTTCGGAGTACTTTCACGAGTAACTGGAGATTCTGTAACACCTATCGGAACAACAGGATTTACTGTTGATGAAGGAGATACAGTAGGATTCCGAGTACGATATACAGCAAATGCTGCTGGAACGTACGAAGTATCTATCTCAGAAGTTGCAGGAGTAGAACTTGATGATGCTGATGAACTATCACCATCAATGATTCTTTAATTTCATTTTTGAAATTTTAAAAAAAACGCTTTTGCGTTTTTTTTATTTTGATAGTTTATAATTTCAATTAATGTACTAGAGTAATTGCTAGTCTGTATGTTATAATCACATGTGAAATCCCTAAGGATAGATTAATAGCAACTCTACGTAAACCCATGTATGTTTCATACATGGGTTTTTTATGGTATAATCATATTGAGTTTTTAAATTGATTAATAAAGCCTGCGTCACACAATAGTGATTGTTGAGTTAGTCTATGATGCAGGCTTTTATATGAATTTTAATAAAATATTTTGGTTGGTTAGTTTGAGCCAGTATGTATTCTTTTGTGATATGTGCTGGCTTTTTTGTAATATTGATTTGTTTGATACGTTATATCTTATAGGAACAGTTTTTGTTTCTTGATATAATAAGATTACCGATTTATACGATTAATTTATGAAAAAAGATATGTTAAAAAAATACGCAGCTATTGTTGTCGTTGTTGGTGGGTTGATGTTCGGTGGGACGCAAGCACATGCCGTTTCTCAAAACGCATTCTCATCATCGTTCAGTCAAAAATTAACGATTGTAACGCAACTGATGAGTATCATGAAAGAGTACCCAGAATTTGAAGATGTTATTAAACCAATTGTGGAAGAACATTTGGCAGGATTATTTGCAAACCTTGATACGGAATATAAGAATTACGGACAAGAAAAAAAAGCTGAAGTTCATGCCAAAAAAGAAATCAAAAAAGACCACCTAGCGTCTACGGCTTATACTCTAGCAGGACTTGAAGAAATTGAAGTAAAACCATACGAAAATATCGACGGAAAATGGCAAATTGATATTGAGTTTGATGGAGATAAAGAATATACGCTGTACGTATATGATGTAGCAGATGAAGACGAGTTGGTTGAAAAAATTGTAACAACCATTAAAGAAAAATTTGGATTCAAAATTTCTGAGTCGGATGTACGATCAGTACTTGATATTGACGAAGACTAATACACAAAAAACAAACACTTTCTGTTTGTTTTTTTGTTTGTACCTATAGTTTTGGATATGAGTTTGCGGTATACTGTGTATATGAAAAAGATAATCACAAGTCTATTTATATCTATCGGAATGTTGTGGGGAACAATAGCATTCGCACAAACTCAGGCTGAACTAGAAGCTCAGCTAGCGAGTTTACAACAACAGCTACTGGTATTACTGCAACAACAACTGGCACTTATGACCAGTGGCGGTGGCGGTGCAACGTCATCAGGAGGTATTATTCTCGGGGCAAATGAACTTTGTCGGTTTAATTACTTGGGCTCAGATTCAATTATTGACATCCAAACCGAACTACAAAACCAAGGCTACACCATCACAAAAATTGATGGAAAAATCGGACCAGAAACACGCGCTGCGGTAACAGCATTCCAAACAGATGTTGGTGCAGCAAAAGTTGATGGTTTGATTGGAGAAGAGACGCGTGTTGAATTAACACGTCGCTCAATTGATTGTGGTGTAAACCCTGTCATTAATACAAATACATCTACCGAGACACATTCAACAGATACCACAACAACCACAACAGAGACGACCGAAACAGCTGTGGTAAACGAACAAGGTAATACTTCAGGATTTATTAAACAAACTGAAATTACGGCTGCTGTTCGGTCTACGTCTTCGGGTATTCCTGATGATACCGCTGTGTTTACTTATCGTATTAGCTTTAATACAAATAGCACTATCTATATTCCAACGCACCCTGAACAGTCATTTGAAATTCAACTAGTGGATACATCAGGTAACGTTTCAAGTGCTGTTGGTGTTCAATCTATTGTTTCTTCGGCATCAAAGGTGTTGCGAGAAGACGGAACATCATACTTCCGTATTGCTAATGGAGACACCATGTCATTACGTACCAGTGTGCAACCAGGCGCAGGAACATACTATGCAGAACTTTCTCGGCTGAGTTATACCAATGAAAATGCAACAACTGTATTAAATCCAGCAATGGTAAATTATGGTTTTGATGAAACAGCATGGCGTTCATCAGCAGTAACGGTATTAAATTAATTCTACGCACATAAGAAAAGGCGAACACATAGTGTTCGCCTTTTTGGATGTAATTGTAGGTATTCATGCAGACATTTTTCTTAGTTCATAAGAGATATATCTTTTTTGTTCCATATGTCGTACGGTATCCCGTATAATTGCTCTGGCAACAAAGACATTGATATTTTTATGAGGAATTCCTAATAAAAATAGTTCGTCCTTTATGCGTCCATTATGTGTATATTGATCAAATAATGAGCGCATAAAATTTTTCTTTGTTCCAACACGTACTGGAGATAAATACATATTTCCATCTGGAATATTTGATCCTATAGAAACAATAATACTTTCAATAAGTTTCGGGTATAGAGAATGACCTTGGACTTGCTTAATTGCTTTTTGTTTCTGTAGTCTTTTTTTGGAGCTTAACATAAGTATTAATTTTTAAAGTTCTGAAATGAATATTATCACGTATATTATATATTGTCAATATTTATACACAGATAGTATTATTGCAAAAAAGATGAACATAGGTATAGTATGCTATGTCAGCCAATGACCGTGGGTGCTCAACAGAGCTTAATTTCCTACGTAGGTAGATGATAATAATTAACTTTGGTTAATTATTATTTCTACTTTCTTAATTGGCCAATTCAGGTCAATTTTTAATTTACATATTTATTATGGCAATCACAAAAGCAAAAAAACAAGAAATCAACGAAAAACTTGCTACTGCTTTGACTGATTCAGCAACATCAGTATTTGTAACCTTTAGTGGGTTAGGTGTTGAAGAGAACAATGTTCTTCGAAAAACACTTAAACAAAATGATTCAGATTACTTTGTTGCAAAGAAAACACTTGTTAAGCGAGCTATGGACGCTGCACAACTTTCTGGAGATCAACCTGATCTAGGAGAAGGAATGGTGGCTCTTGCTTTTGGAAATGATCCAATGGCACCAGCACGAGAAGTGTTTGAATTTTCAAAAACACACAAAAATAATATTTCAATTATTGGAGGAGTTTTTGAGGGATCATTTAAATCACGAGAAGAAATGATGGAAATCGCAACTATCCCAGGATTAGATACCTTACGTGGAATGTTTGCGAACGTTATTAATTCACCAATTCAACGCTTTGCTGTTGTACTTGGTCAAGTGGCAGAAAAAAAAGCGTAGTACTACGCAATTCATTTATTAAAAAAATTATCACGTAAGTTATTACGTATATATCATTATTATGTCAGAAGAAAACACAACACCAGAAGTAGTTGAAAACGAAGCAGCTACTACTGAAGAAGCTCCAGCAGAAGCTGCAGCTGAAACAAAAGAAGAAGTTAAAGAAGAAACAAACGATGTTGAAGTTCCAGCAGAATTTGCAGCAATCGTAGACGCTGTTGAAAAAATGTCAGTTCTTGAACTAAACTCACTTATCAAAGTTATCGAAGCTAAATGGGGAGTTTCTGCAACAGCTGTTGCAGCAGCAGGACCAGCAGCTGGAGGTGACGATGCAGGAGAAAAATCAGAATTTGATGTTGTTCTTGCTTCAGATGGTGGAGCTAAAATTCCAGTTATGAAAGCAGTGAAAGAACTTCTAGGACTTGGTCTTAAAGAAGCAAAAGAACTTGTTGAATCAGTACCAGCAACTCTAAAAGAAGGAGTAAAAGCAGCTGATGCTGAAGAAATGAAAGCAAAAATCGAAGAAGCTGGAGGAAAAGTTGAATTAAAATAACACCTCTCTGTAAAACAAAAATACTTCATGATGAAGTATTTTTGTTTTTTTGTATGGTATAATATTTTTGTTATGAAAAAAAATAAAGGATTTACATTAGTTGAATTGCTTATTGCTATTGGAATCATCGGGATTTTGACCGCGATTGCACTAGTAAGTCTGAGCAACGCACGAATGGCTGCAAAAGATGCGGCAGTACGACAAGCATTAAATAACTATCGAACTCAAATTGAAATTGAGTACGATGGGAATTACAACGGATTATGTACCACTGGAAACCCCTCATTAAATAATATTGAAGAGTTTATTAACTCACAAGGTGGAAGTTTATATAGTTGTAACAGTGACACTAATGATTATGTAATTGTCGCTACACTACCAAGCGGAGTAGATGAAGAAGTAGCATATTCAACTGCTGAATACGCCTATGCAGAAATGGAACATGATGCTCTGTGTATTAATTCTCGAGGTAATCTACTTCCTATTAACCTTAGTGAATACAAGGAGCTTCCTAAAAAAATTGATTTACGTATACCAGAAGAAGGTGAGGTACTCGAAGGTATTGAACTATCATTAAATCCTTTCTGTAGTTTAAACCAACAAGAATCGTATTTTAATGGAGGTCAAAATGGTACAAGTTATGCACGTGTTTGTTATGATCTAAAAAATCCAGAGTTTACAAAAACAGGGTGTGTTGATGTTCTAGAAAAAACACCGGTTGAACCAGTAGTTTGTGATAAGGCTGGGATTAAACCAATTGAGGGATGTACAGAGGATTACCCTAGTGAACGAGTGTATAAAAATGTTTGTAAAAATGACAAATACGAAGTGTATTCAACTGGATGTGTTGAAGAAATACAGGAAAAAACAGGAACAGTATTAAAACCAACTGACCCTGTATTCTGTAAGGGATTAGAGCCTGTTGATGAAAAAATGTGCGAACAAACAGCTAAATACCAAGCTGTGTGTCCTACTGGAAAAGAACCATACACAACTGGATGTATTGCTATTGATAAAGCTGAAAAACCACTTTATTCTGTTGACGCTTCTGTTTGTACAGCAGACGGAGTTGAAGAACCAAAAGATTGTCAGCCTGTTGATGAACCTTGTTCAGATGATCCATATGAGGCACGTTTATGTGAAGCCTCAGAGAATGGATTTGTAGCCCATTGTATTAATGAAAAATATCAAACGGGATGTGTTGCTATAGATCAAAAGACAGGTGTAATAGAAGGACCTGTTAATCCAGATGTTTGTAAAAAAGAAGGTATTGAACCCTCACAAAAAACGTGTAAGGTAACATCTGAACCGTACGTGTTTTCAAGCCGGTGTATCGACAAAGAATTTTCAACCGGATGTGTTGTGTATGAAAAAGCCAAAGATACAACCTACCCAGTTGATGTTAATGAATGTCTCGAGAGAGGAATCAAGCCATCAAAAGAAGAGTGTGCAGGTTCATTTAACTATGTGTGTGTAGGTAAAGAACCACCATACCAAACAGGTTGTGTTGAAAACAAAGATGGAAAATTATTCCAGGTTGATCCTAAGCTTTGTGAAGAGGCAAAAGCGACACCTGCTACATGTAAATAAAAACCCAGAAGGGTTTTTATTTTTTTAAAATGTAGTATAATTAATTTATGTTGAATAGTAATTCATTTAAAACTTCACTTATTTTTCTTGGTATTATTTTTATTGCAATTCTTGTTCGTATGTTTACTTCAGAACATGAACTCCTCGTAAAAACGCCAAATCAAACCCAAACCGCAAGCACCTACTGTTCTCAAGGGGAAGGTAGATGTTAATTATAAAAACCACTTCTTTATTAGTCGTGGTTTTTTCTATATAATAAGGGTATGAAATTACGTTCATCATTCTTTTTAACAGCAACACGATTATCACTAGGATTTGTGTTTTTATGGGCATTTTTAGATAAAACATTTGGTTTTGGTTTTGCAACTCAACCAGAATCTTCATGGATTTCTGGTGGTTCTCCTACCTATGGATTTCTTTCAAACGCTGTTCAAGGTCCATTTGCTGATTTCTTTCAAGGATTAGCAGGGTTACCGTGGGTTGATTGGTTATTTATGATTGGACTGCTTGGTGTTGGTATTACGTTCATTGTTAATCGCTATCTCCGATTTGGTGCGTTGGTTGGAGCTCTTATGTTGGTATTAATGTATCTTGCACTATTGTGGCCTGAAAATAATCCTCTTGTTGATGATCATCTCGTATATGCCTTTATGATGCTCTATATTGGTTTACGTTCGTAAAATATTTCTGCAGAGAAGTATTTTTTTATAATTATTTTTTAGTATATACTAAGGTAATGGAATCATTAGGAAAAATCTTTGGGAGTAATAATCGTGTTAAGATAATGCGACTTTTTCTCTTTAATGAATCAACTGCTTTTGATATTGATGATATTACACAACGCTCACGTGTTAAAAAAGACCAAGCTCGAAAAGAAATTACTATGTTATTGAAAATTGGTTTTCTTAAGAAAAAACAATTTTCAAAAAAGCTTCTTGTTCCTACGAAGAAAAAAGATACCAAGCCAACATATAAAACAGTAAAAAAACAAGGTTGGGTTTTGAATAAAAAATTCCGTTTAATTCAACCACTACAAACACTTCTTTTGGACTCTGAATTAGTTCACGAAAAAGAAATGGTGAAACGATTGCGCAAAGCAGGAACGATTAGTTTATTGGTACTTTCGGGTATTTTTACAAAAGATGATAATAGAAAATTAGATATACTAATAGTTGGTAAAAAACTTAAACGTGATATTTTAGCAAAAGAGATCTCTATTATAGAATCAGAGATTGGACGTGAGTTACGATATACGTTTTTCACCGAATCAGAGTTTAAATATCGATTGAGTATGTATGATAAGCTCGTTCGAGATGTTATAGAAAACGAACACATACGACTTATCCATAACATTGAATACTAAAAACCATTGAAAAATGGTTTTTTTATTGTTTTGAGTGTTGTATAATATAAGTAATCGATTGTTTGTAATAAACAAACGATATTATTCAGATTAGAAATACACTGTAATACGTTTATTTTTAATATATTTATTTATTTATCTTATTATATTTATGAGTCTTACTACTTTTACACAACCATTTGTTGATTTATGGGCATCTTTCGTTGAAGGATTATCACTATTAATCCCTGCACTACTTGTTCTTGTTGTTGGAATCTTCGTTGCAAAAGTTGTTTACAAAACTTTTGTAAAAGTTTTTGCAGCAACAAAAATTGATGAAATGTTAAAACCACTTGCTGGTTCATTAGAACGAGCAGGATACAAACTACGTGTTGGACACATCCTTGGGTGGCTTCTTAAATGGTTTATTATTATTGCATCACTACTCATTGCATTAGATATTCTTAATCTAGATGGTGCACGAGGTATTCTTACTGGAATTGTTGCATACATTCCACAAGTAATTATCGCAGTTATTATTCTCTTTGCAGGATTCCTATTAGGTGACTTTGTTAAGAAAGTGATTAAGGGGTCAACAAAAATGTTGAACTTTAAATCAGCTGCGATGCTTGGTAATATTGCTCGAATTGCAGTAATTGTATTTTCATTACTACTTTCTCTTGATCTTCTCGGTCTAGGACAATTCTTCCAAATTCTCTTTACTGGATTTGTTGCTATGGTATCACTTGCAGGAGGTTTGGCATTTGGTCTTGGGGGACGAGATGCAGCAGCAAAAGCTATTGAAGAAGCTAAAGAAGCTCTTCATAAATAAACAGTATAAAATACTCACCAATGTGAGTATTTTTTATTTGTGTAAAAGGCTTATTTTATAAGGCTTTTTTAATAATTATTTTTTTTAAAATATAAATGCTTGACTATTTTTTTACCCTGAGTATATTGGTGGGTATGAAATGTTTAAGAAAAAACACTTTCGAATAACGGACGGTTCAACACATCTTTCGCGAGATCTGATTGGGCCGCCGTTAAGGTGGCTTTTTCTTTCGCAATATTTCATACAATAGTACATTAACAAATGAAGACTCAGGAGCATTTTTAAAAACCGAGTAGTATCTGCACGATACTATTCATTAATGATTTTAAATATGCGGTTATAAAATCCATAGGTGATTAAACACTACCTATGGTAGACTTACACATTTTTAAAGCGTGTGTAATTCTTATTTAGATTTCCTAATAGGAATCTAAGAGCACAGGGTGGATGCCTTGGCTGTAGAGAGCGATGAAGGACGTGGACTATCTGCGATAAGTTTCGGCGAGGTGATAATCAACCTTTGACCCGGAAATTTCCGAATGGGGAAACCTCTCTGGTGTTAACCAGAGACTTAGGACATAGAAGCCTAAGAGCGAACGGGGGGAAGTGAAACATCTCAGTACCCCTAGGAACAGAGAACAATAGTTATTTTCTTAGTAGCGGCGAGCGAAACGGAAAGAGCCCAAACCAGAGTAATTACTTTTAGTTTTTATTGTGGGGTTGTAGGGTACTAACGTCTTAACGAGAAGAGTTACAAAGTAGATATATAGTCGAATCCGATTGAATGCGGAATCATAGAGGGTGCTAATCCCGTAGACGAAATGTATTTACCTCTTTTGTTAGTATTCCTGAGTACTCCGAGACATGAATAGCTCGGAGGAATCTGCCAGTACTGACTGGTAAGGCTAAATATCTCTACAGACCGATAGTGAACTAGTACCGTGAGGGAAAGGTGAAAAGAACCCCGGGAGGGGAGTGAAATAGATCTGAAACCCTGTGTTTACAAGGAGTAGGAGAGGTGCTTGCACCTCGACTGCGTGCCTATTGAAGAATGAGCCAACGAGTCTATATATGCAGCAAGCTAAGGGGGTGAAGCTCCGGAGCTACAGGGAAACCGAGTGTGAATAGCGCGAAATAAATGTTGTATGTATAGGACCCGAAACCAAGTGATCTATCCATGTGCAGGGTGAACCTTTTCGAAAGAAAAGGGGAGGCCCGAACCGGGTGGTCGTTCAATTCCATCGGATGACGTGTGGATAGCAGTGAAAAGCTAATCGAACTTGGTAATAGCTGGTTCTCTCCGAAATAGCTTTAGGGTTAGCGTTACGTGTTCCCTCTGGGGGTAGAGCACTGATTAGATCTTGGATAGCCTTAACGGGCGCCAGACTTGTCAAACTCCGAATACCAGTAGGTTAATAGCGTAGCAGTTAGACTACGGGCGCGAAGGTCCGTTGGTCAAAAGGGAAACAGCCCAGATCTCAAAATAAGGTCCCTAAATATATACTAAGTGCACTTAAGGAGGTGGAATTTCTCCGACAATCAGGAGGTTGGCTTAGAAGCAGCCATCCTTTAAAGATAGCGTAACAGCTCACTGATCTAGAGATTCCGCGCCGCAAATAATCGGGGCTAAGTATATTACCGAATTTGAGGACTCAACATCGATTCGTCGTTGTTGTTTGGTAGGAGAGCGTTCCTCTCTGCGTTGAAGCCAAAGGCGTGAGCCATGGTGGAGCGTGAGGAAGTGAGAATGTTGGCACAAGTAACCGCAACACGGGTGAGATCCCCGTGCGCCGAAAGAATAAGGTTTCCGTGGCTATGATGATCATCCACGGGTTAGTCGGACCTAAGCCGATGGCGAACGCCGAAGGTGATGGACACATGGTTAATATTCCATGACTATTATATGCTGCGATGGAGTGACATAGGAAATAAGCAGGAGCGCATTATTGGATTTGCGTTGTTGGTGGTAGATGGGTATCTTAGGAAAATCCGGGATACATGTACCAGAGAAACAGACAAAATTGAAGCCTTCGGGCCTATAAATTTTTGTGAAGAGCCTATCGAGAAAAACTTCTAAGCTTAAGCATATGATAACCGTACCGCAAACCGACACAGGTATTCAGGTCGAGTAGACCAAGGCGAACGAGTGAGAGGTCCTTAAGGAACTCGGCAAAACAGCGACCGTAACTTCGGAATAAGGTCCGCCCAAATGTGAACATAGTATTTAACTATTTAAACATTTAACGCATTTTGTCTGATGTTTTGTTAAGAACAAATCATAATCATAATTTTTAAAAAGCAACTGAATATATTAATTTATATTCAAATTTTTAATTTGAACATGAATTGAGACACAACAATCATTAGATTCATGCGTCCATATGTTGAATATTATGTTCACATTTGGGCCGCAGCGAAAGATCCCTGGCAACTGTTTATCAAAAACACAGCTCCCTGCGAACTCGTAAGAGGATGTATAGGGGGTGACGCCTGACCAATGTCAGAAGGTTAAATACGGAGGGTGTTAAAAACTTTGTTTTTAATGCTGGGCTGTATAAGCCCTGATCAATGTCGGCCGTAACTATAACGGTCCTAAGGTAGCGAAATTCCTTGTCTGGTAAGTTCAGACGTGCACGAATGGCGTAATGACTGGGGAACTGTCTCAAGGACTTGCTCGGTGAAAATGCAATTCCGGTAAAGATGCCGGATACCTGCAGTTAGACGAAAAGACCCTAGGAGCTTTACTACAGCTTCATATTGGGCTTATAGATTTGATGCGTAGCATAGGTGGGAGACTTTGAAGCAACCCTTTTGGGGGTTGTGGAGTCGTCAGTGAAATACCACTCTTCAATTTTATAAGTCCTAACCCCTGAGGCAAAAACTCAGAGAGACAGTGTGTGGCGGGTAGTTTGAGTGGGGCGCTTTCCTCCTAAAGAGTAACGGAGGAGCATACAAAGGTTCGTTAGGCGCGTATGGAAATCGTGCTGATAGTGTAATGGCATAAACGAGCTTAACTGCGAGAGGTACATCTCAAGCAGATGCGAAAGCAGATCATAGTGAACCGACAGTGGCCTTTAGATGGCGCTGGAGATTAACGGATAAAAGCTACCCTAGGGATAACAGGCTAGTATCGCCCAAGAGTTCAAATCGACGGCGATGTTCGGCACCTTAACTTTTGTTACATTCTATTTTTAATAGAGAGAACACAAACATCGGGGTGCCTAGAAGAGTAATCTTCTAAGAACTGATAATCCTTGTATTTAAAATACAAAAAATCTTTTCAATCAATTTGGCTATATGCTGGAACTCCCGGCCAAGATAGCATGCATACCTAAACAGTAATTCGAAAGTTTATGCTGAATGGTTTAAAAACTTGCATGTGAGGGACAATCAGCAGGAAAGACTTCTAAATCCTATTGGATATGAAGAATCCTCAGAGACTACACGCCAAACTCCTTATTAAAGGATGAAGATATAGTCCGATCCCTACAGTAATGTAGGCCCGCAAGGGAAAAAGATACTTTCGTCTAGGTATCAATAGAGACATGTATAATACATTACATGGAACCAACGACAGCGATGTCGGCTCATCTTATCCTGGGGCTGGAGAAGGTCCCAAGGGTTTGGCTGTTCGCCAATTAAAAAGGTACGCGAGCTGGGTTCAGACCGTCGTAAGACAGGTTGGTCTCTATCTACTGCAGGCGTCGATTCTTGAGAAGATCTGCCCCTAGTACGAGAGGACCGGGGTGGACTGACCTCTGGTCTATGGGCTGTTTCGCCAGAAGCACCGCCCAGTAGCTATGTTGGGAATGGATAACCTCTGAAAGCATCTAAGAGGGAAGCCAACTTCGAGATGAGGAATCATAGGGCCCTAGGAGATGACTAGGTTGATAGGTTTTAAGTGGAAGTGCAGTAATGCATTGAGCTAAGAAATACTAATTGCCCATACCTATTAGGAAATCTGAATAAGAAGTTCTTTCTAAAAAGAATGTTCTCATCAGTCGCATATCTAATATCATAGTTTTTAATTATGTTTCCTGAGTCTTCATTTGTTAATGTATATAATTCAATATTGAGATCTGGTGATTCACCAGAGAGGAAACACCTCTTCCCATTCCGAACAGAGAAGTGAAGCTCTCGAGGGCTGATGATACTCCTTGAGGGGAAAGTAGGCAATCGCCAGTTCTCAGTATTGAATAAAACACTTAATTTTTTGTTAAGTGTTTTTATTTTTTAAAATTCGCTTCCCTTTATTTTTCATATATAATAAGAACATATGTCTAAATGGTCGGTAAAACGAAAACGTCGAATATTTATTGTTATTGGTGTTATTTTCTTATTAATACTTATCGCTCTTTTTGTTCGTATTGAAAATGATAAAAAAGTAAATGTAAGTTGTTTTGATGGTCTACAAAATGGACTAGAAACAGGTGTTGATTGTGGTGGTGAGTGTGCAAAAGTTTGTATAGAAGAAGTTAATAATCTTGTTGTTTGGTGGGAACGACCTTTTAAGGTCGCAAATGGTGTATACAACGCTGTTGCTTATATTGAAAATCAAAATCTCTATTCAGGTATTCAACAGTTAAATTATGAGTTTCGTTTATATGATAAAGATAACATTCTTGTTACCCAACCTATTTCTGGTTCAACCTTTGTTGAGGCCAATAAACGTTCAGCAGTCTTTGTGTCTGGTATAAATACAGGTGATAATGATGCCTATACTGCGTTTTTTCACATTAATTCAGTTCAAAATTGGTCACGAGTAGATCAAGATTATTCTCATACGCTATTTACCATCACTAATCCAGTTCTTTCGAATCAAGACACTGCACCTAAACTTTCTGCGTCGGTTCAAAATGATTCGTTTATCAATTTTGAAGATATTCCGGTAGTCGCAATTTTGTATAACAAAGAAGATAACGCCATTGCTTCAAGTCAAACATTCCTAGATTCTCTGAATCAAGGTGATACAACCCAGGTATTCTATTCATGGCCAGAACCTTTTGGTGATTCGGTTTCACGTATTGAGATTATCCCTCGTGTTAATCCTTATGTTGATAGAAGTGAGTTCTAAGAAATATGCACAACACATTATTTAAAAAAATTGATTGGTGGATTGTTGTTGCTCTTATTTCACTGTTTGGGCTTTCGCTTTCAACCATTAGTTCTTTTTCTGATATTGGAGGTACACTATTTTTTAGGCAGCTTATTTGGATAGGTATATCAATAACTGCTTTTTTTGTTGTTTCTGCAATTGATTTCTCTTTTTTGAAACAGTCAAAAATATTAATGAGTTTATATCTAATAGGTGTTGGTTTACTGGTATCTTTGATATTTATTGGTTCAACGAATAAAGGAGCAACGAGTTGGATTGATTTTGGTTTTTTCTCTTTTCAACCTTCTGATTTATTGAAGCTTATTCTTATTCTTATCTTAGCCAAATACCTTGCAAGACGACATATTGAGATTAGGTCTTTAAAACACTTATTAATTACAACTCTCTATTTTATTATTCCTTTTACCTTAATTTTTCTTCAGCCTGATTTTGGTTCAGCTATTATTTTGTTTTGTATCTGGTTTGGAATGATTTTAGTTGCTGGAATATCAAAAAAACATCTTCTACTTATGTTCACTATTGGTTTGGGTGTTTTTATGGTGATGTGGACATTTGTATTCAAGGAATATCAAAAAGATAGATTGCGAAGTTTTGTTGATCCTCTGTCAGATATTCAAGGAGCTGGGTACAATGCATACCAATCTGTTATTGCGGTTGGGTCAGGTCAACTTGTAGGAAAGGGGGTTGGATATGGAACTCAATCACGATTACATTTTTTACCTGAATATGAAACAGATTTTATTTTTGCTGCGACCTCTGAAGAGTGGGGATTTATTGGCTCTCTTATTATTCTGTTGTTATTTGGTATTATCTTGATTCGTATACTAATTATTGGATACCGTATGCATAGTAATTTTGAATTACTTTTTGCGGTTGGGTTATTTCTTTATTTTATGAGTCATATTATTATTAATATCGGAATGAATATTGGAGTTATGCCAGTAACCGGTGTCACCTTACCGTTTATGTCATATGGAGGTTCTCATTTACTAGTAGAATGTATTGCCCTAGGTATGTTGATGTCATTTAGAAAACAATCACGTTTTGTATTCAAAGATAATTCTCCTGATGTGTTTTTACAATAAAATACCTGAAAAGGTATTTTAAATTATTCTTATCATTTAACATAAGTATGCTAATATCATTATTATGGTGACCATTGTGAATGGAAAATCAATAGCAGAATCTATTAAGGAAAACTTGTGTGTATACACAAGTTCTCTTTCTGATACTATTTCTTTCCATATTATTTATGTTGGTTCAGATCCAGTTATTGATAATTTTATTAAATATAAAAGAATTTTTGGTGAAGCGTTAGGTGTTCATGTTGTTATTCATTATTTTAAAAAGAATATCACTCAAGAGGAATTAAAGAAAAATATTCAGCATATAGATCACATTGCTGATGCTGTTATTGTACAGCTCCCGCTACCTGAACATATATCTTCAGAAGATATATTAAATACTATTTCACCTGATAAAGATGTGGATGTTCTTGGTTCAGTAAGTCAAGAGCACTTTAAAAACAATACGAGTCTCTTCTTCCCTCCTGTTGCTGGATCAATTGTTTATATATTACGACATCATGGTATTCATCTAGATAATAAAAAAATCGTAGTTATCGGAAATGGTTCCTTGGTGGGGTATCCGATGTCCTTGTGGTTAGATAAAAACAATCACAAATACACAATAATAACGAAAGAAACGAATGAACATACAAAGAAGCAATATATTAAGGAAGCTGATATTATTATTTCTGGTGCAGGGGTACCACACATGATAACAAAAGAAATGATTAAAGAAGGTGTAGTTCTCATTGATGCTGGGACGAGTGAATCAGGGAAAAAAGTTGTTGGAGATATTCACCCTGAGTGTTACCAAAAAGCATCTCTTGTTACTCCCGTACCTGGTGGTATTGGACCTATGACAATAGCAATTCTCTATCAAAATATTATTTCTACCTATCAAAATAAGCATGATAAATAATTTAATTGAACTTCATAATAACCTTTTTTTTAATTTACATAGTATTACAGATATTTCTCCAACTCTTAATCATTGGATATATATCATTGCTGAAAAGGCTGATATGTATGTAATTGCTATCGCTGTGTTATTTATGTTAATACATACACATATACATTCAGAAAATAAACCTCGTTTAATTTCACGATCTGTACTAACAGAAGGAATGTATCTTATCGTTGGGATTCTTATTGCGTGGGGGATTTCTTACCTTATGAAGATTGGATTCGCAATTCCAAGACCATTTTTGCAATTTCCTGACATCACACCATTATTTTTATATGGTGGGCATAATTCATTCCCATCTGGTCATGCAACATTATTTGCTGGTTTAGCTACCGCAATTACTTTGATACACAGAAACATAGGAATTTTTTTTATTGTTGCTGCCTTGAGTATCAGTATCACTCGCGTTATTGCCGGGATACATTTTCCGATTGATATTCTCGTTGGGTGGATACTTGGTGCATCTGTTTCAATAATTGTATATAAGTATTTTATTATAAAAAATAAACACTAATGGTGTTTATTTTTTATTGAAAAAAAGTATAAAAGGTATAAAGTGGTACGTATATGTGGAAAACAAGAATTATTACCCTTGTACTTATAGGGCTTGGTATTTTTCTTGGTAATTATGTATACCAATCAGAAATATCACAAACAAATCCATTTAAACTTGGGTTAGATTTATCAGGAGGAAGTTACCTTGTATACAAGGCGGATGTATCAGAAATTCCAGAAAACGAAATCAGTGATTCTATGGATGCTCTACGTGATGTTATTGAACGACGTATCAATGCATTTGGTGTTGCTGAACCAAGCGTTACTACAGAGTCTCATACACTTGGTATCGATGGAAGCGAAGAGAGATTAGTTATTGAACTACCTAATGTTACTGACTTGACTGAAGCCAAAGAAATGATTGGTCAGACACCGTTACTAGAGTTCAAGGTTGAGGCAAGCGAAGAAGAACAAGATCGAATTTCTCGTGAGTTAGAAGCATTAACCCAAGATTTAGAACCCAATGAAGATGGTTCTATCTCTATAGATGGAAATGCATTGCTTGATTTACAAAATGCTCGGTATGTTAATACTGCCTTAACAGGGAAATATCTTGAAAAGGCACAATTACAATTTTCACAAGCAGGTATTCAAAATGGCGGTGGGTTACAGTCACAACCTATTGTTTCTCTTTCTTTTAATAAAGAAGGTGCTGAAATTTTTGAAGAACTTACACGTGAAAATATTGGAAAAACAATTGCTATTTACCTTGATGGTACCGCAATTTCAACACCGGTTGTAAATGTTGCTATCTCAGGAGGGCAGGCAATCATAGAAGGTAATTTTACCTTAGAAGAAGCAAAAACAATGGTAGGAAGGTTAAATTCAGGAGCACTACCAATTCCAATTGAACTTATTTCAACAAACACTATTGGGCCAACACTAGGTCATGATGCAATTGATGCGGGTGTTACCGCAGGAGTTATCGGGTTTATTTTTGTTGGTATTGTATTAATACTTTGGTATCGATTACCTGGCCTTATTGCTGTTGTTGCTTTAGGTTTTTATACCGTTATCATGCTGTGGATGTTTAAATTTATTCCAGTAACGCTTACTTCTGCAGGAATTACTGGATTTATTATATCTATTGGTATAGCGGTGGATGCAAATATTTTAATTTTTGAACGAATGAAAGAAGAGATTAATAATGGTAAGACTCTCTACGATGCAGTCACTCTAGGGTTTAAACGAGCATGGGCATCAATTCGTGATGCTAATATTTCTTCAATTATTTCAGCGGTATTCTTGTTTTGGTTTGGGACTGCTTTAATTAAAGGATTTGCTCTTACTTTTGGATTAGGAATTCTTGTTTCAATGTTCACCGCAGTGACATTTACGCGTTTGCTACTTCTTTCTCTTGTAAAAAAAGATAAAAAATCAAACGCCATTACTCGATTCTTATACCAAAATGGATTACAAAAATAGGCATATGTTTATTACACACTATCGAAAATTATTTATTGGCTTATCTGCATTACTTGTTATTGCAGGTATTGCTATTGTTTCTGTAAAAGGGTTAGACTACGGAATTGAATTCACAGGAGGTTCTCTACTTGAAGTCTCGTATGATGAACGACCAACATTGGATGAGGTACATACCTCTTTAGATACCATTGGTTTTAGTGATGTTGTTGTGCAACCTTTTGGTGAACAATCATATATTCTCAAAACCCAACCAATTACAGACACAGAGCAACAGCAGATTATTTCTGCAATGAATGTTGATGATCGGGAAATGAGTATCGAACGATTTAACTCAATTGGACCATCAGTTGGTAGAGAGTTACGTACAAAATCATTATATGCACTGATTGCTGTTTCTCTAGGAATTGTCTTGTTTGTTGCATATGCATTTCGTCATGTTTCAAAACCAGTTTCATCGTGGAAATACGGGCTTGTGGCGGTTATTGCACTTTTACACGATATTATTATTCCAATTGGAATTTTAACTCTACTAGGAACAGAAATTGATACCTTGTATGTGGTTGGGTTGCTATCTATTCTAGGACTATCAGTTAACGATACTATTGTGGTATTTGATCGCATTCGAGAGAGTCTTGCTGGTAATCAAGAAAAAAACATAAAAGAAGATTTTGTTACTACTGTGGGAAATTCTATTAATCAAACAATCACACGATCAATTTTTACTTCATTAACACTAGTTGTCGTGTTGCTAGCCCTCTATTTGAAGGGTCCAGCAGCAACTCAAACACTATCGTTGGTGTTGTTGTTGGGAACATTAGTTGGAACGTATTCATCAATTTTCTTGGCATCACCTTTGTTAACACTACTAGTTGGAAAAAAGAAAAAATAATAAAAAACACCGAGGGTGTTTTTTTCTATGATAAATTATTGACTTTATTTTTTGTAATTGCTTTAATTAAACAAAGAATAAAATTACATACAATGAAAAAATATCTCTACTTAGTACTATTTCTTTCTACTTTTTTTAGCTATAGTCAAAATACTTCTCAAAAAGATACTCTGTTTAATGGAAAAATTTCTTTTAAAGATTGGGAAGATGCAAAATTTCTTTTATCTATTCATACTCTGGATGATAAAATCACAGCTCTTCAAATTGAAGGTTTTGCAGGGAAGGATACTATTAATAAAATTTTTAAGGTAAAAGAATTTAGTAAAAAAAATGATACTCGCATATCACTCAGTGAAGACACTGACGAATTAATAAAAGTGAAAATTAAAAAAGGATTTTCAAGTTCAGGAGGTTCTATTGTTCTTGATATTAAAATGAGAAATAGAAACCCAAAAGAAACAATAATTGTGTCCCAAAAAAGTATAGGTAATTATGTTGCCTACTTAGATTCTGTTAGTAATGAAAATGAAATAAAAAATATTTTTATTCGATTAAAAGCAGGTTGGTGGTTGTTCTGGATTAGAACAGAATACTACATTATTACGTTCAATAGTGAGAGTAAAATATCAAAAAAAGTTATTGATAAAAAATAAAGCGTTCTTTACGAACGCTTTTTGCTTGCCTTTATAAAGTTCACAAGTATATAATAGAGTTATTATTATCTATAAACAATAAATTCTATGTATATTATTCTTGGTATTATTGCTCTTTTGGTTATTTTTCTGATTGGGCTTTACAACAATCTTATAAAACTTCGAGTTCGAACAGATGAAGCGTGGGCTGATATTGATGTTCAACTAAAACGTCGATATGATCTTATTCCAAATCTTGTTGAAACCGTAAAAGGATACGCAGGTCACGAAAAAGAAACATTATCTGCTGTTATCGAAGCACGTGCAGCGGCAACAAAAATGAATATTGACGTTGCTAATGTAACCCCTGATCAAATGGCTCAATTTTCACAAATGCAATCAGGATTATCGGGAGCTCTTGCTAAATTAATGGCAGTTGCTGAATCATATCCGGATTTAAAAGCGAATGAAAATTTCTTGGAACTACAACGTGAAATTACTGATACAGAAAATAAGATTCAAGCAGCTCGAAGATTTTACAATGGAAATGTTCGTGATATGAATATTGCAGTACAATCATTTCCTGCAAATATGTTTGTTCATATGTTTGGATTTAATACGCGTGAATTCTTTGAGCTTGATGAAAACTCAGAAGAACGTGAGCCAGTAAAAGTAGATTTTTCATAATTAAAAAGGCACATAGCCTTTTTTTTTGTAAATATTTTGTTCTTATAGGAAATGATATACTACAGCCATGAAATCAAACACATTTTACACACACCAACATATTAACAAAAGAAAGACATGGATGCTCATGACACTCTTTTTTGGAATCGTTGTTGGTCTTGGGTATGTTCTGAGCTACTTTTTAAACAGCCCGAGTATTCTTTACATTGCTATTATTGGATCTATTGGAATGAATATTTGGGCCTATTGGTTTTCTGATAAAACAGTATTAAAAATGACAGGTGCTAAAGAGGTTTCATATACCGATGCACCAGAACTTCATCGTATTGTTGAGAACCTTGCTATTACCGCAGGGTTACCAAAGCCTAAGGTGTTTATTATGAATGACCCAGCTCCTAATGCTTTTGCTACTGGGAGGAATAAACATCATGCTGTCGTAGCGGTAACTACTGGATTATTAGAGATTCTAGATAAAAACGAACTTGAGGGGGTTATAGCTCATGAACTCGGTCATATTGGAAATAACGACATGCTTATCTCAACTGTTGCAGTGATTTTAGTAGGTATGGTTACCATGGCTTCTGATATGTTACTGCGAGGTACAATGTTTGGTGGGCGAGGTGATGGAGATAGAGGAAGTAATGCTATTGTCTTAATTATTGGTTTAGCATTAGCCCTGTTGATGCCGCTCATTGGTTCACTTATTCGTTTTGCAATCTCACGAAAGAGAGAACTTCTTGCTGATGCTACCGGTGCCATGCTTACCAGGTATCCTGAAGGGCTTGCTTCTGCACTAGAGAAGATTCATAACTATGGAAACAAAATGAGAACTGCTAATCATGCAACCGCTCACTTATTTATTGCTAATCCTTTTGGGGTAAAGCGTGTTACAACCTATGTTAATCGTTTATTCATGACTCACCCTCCTGCAGAAATGCGCGTAAAACTATTACGTGAAATGGATGATAAGTAAAAAACCTTGCAAGAAGGTTAACAACAGATATATTCTTTGCTTGATTTCTTACAATCTGGTATTGATACTAAAAAAATAAGAAATATGGATGTAGTACTCTTGAAGGATGTGATCTGGAGTATATCTGCAGTAATACTTAAACACATGAAAGAAACAAAACAAACAACTTTTACTCGTGAGCATTTTACTATTATTTGGAATGCTATTAATTATTAATTTACTATGAAAAATATATTTACAATTATCGCAATCATCGCTCTTTTAGGAATAGGGTACATGATTATCAGTAATAATACACAATCTACAAACATCATGAACGATGAAAATATTTTATTATTTACTATTGCTCCTGAAAAAGAAGAGTGTGTGGGTGTTGGACCTATGCAATGTCTTATTGTGAATGGCGAATACTTTTATGATTCTATTGATGGTTTTGATTTTGAAGAAGGATATCACTACACCATTAAGGTACAAAGAGATGAGAGGGTAAATCCACCAGCTGATGCAAGTATGTACACGTACACTCTTGTTGAGGTTGTTGAAAAAAACCTGCAACAGAAAATCCTACATTCCGCTATAGTCCAGAAGGAACCTCGTGGATGTATAATGGAGGAACACTTTCATTTAAAGATGGTCGGTACACGGCAGACTTTGGGTGTAATACTATCAATGGTTCATTTACCAGTGAACGTTTTGATTTAACATTTGGAGCTCCTATGAGTACACGAAAAGCGTGTCCTCCCGAAGTAGCTCAAAAGGAACAGCAGTTTTCTGAATATATTACTCAAATGACAACATTTTCAGAAACTGAATCAGGAGCGATTCTCTCTGGAAATGGGATTGAACTAATACTTGAAAAATAATTTTAAAAAAGAGTATCAATACTCTTTTTTTTTGTTATAATAAATTCTAGATATTGCAATATACAATATTTATTACTTAACAAATTCATTTTATGAAAAAAATCTTACAAATTCTTACTATAACATTACTCATATCCTCTGCTTCGTATGCTTTTGCGTTAGATTATAAATATACCCTACGTCCAGGTATGGAAAACAGCGATGTTACAGACTTACAGTCCGAGCTGGTAAATAATGGATTCCAATTAAAAGTTGATGGTAAATATGGACCAGCAACTCAGTCAGCAGTAGCACAGCTACAACGTCAAAATGGGCTAATAGATGATGGTATTGCCGGTAAAAATACTTTTTCCGCTTTTCGGGATAGTAATCTTGTTGATGTATCATCAGAAATATCAATATCACTTTCTAATACACCTGAAGTTGAAACTCATATTGTTTCAGATGTTTCAGAAGAGGAAGCAACTCTTAATGGTGAATTAACTGATATAAATCATTATGATGATGTAAATTTGACATTCTTATTTAGACCTATTTCAGAAGGAATGTTGGAAAGTCAGATTGACCTTCTTATGTTTCAATTAGCTCAATTACAATATCAATCTAATGTGAATGATTATTTTAATGGAGCTGAAAAATTGATAGCAATAAGTAATGTGAATGATGAACAGGATTTTTCATATGTAGTAGAAGATTTAGATGAAAATACTCTTTATATATATTCTGCATGTGCTGAGTATCAATTAGGAAATATTACGAAGGCAATTTGTGGGGATTCTTTGAATTTCACTACAGGTAATGATTACTCGGAAACAATTGATGTATCTACAAAACCAGTTACAAATATAGGAAATACTTATGCCACTCTCAGAGGAGAAGTAGAAGAGGGATTTAGTCTTACAGTTAAATTCGCACTATCTGATACACCTACGGTGAATTGTTCGTATTCAGAGCTTATTAATGTTTCTGGAACGTATGATGCTGGTGATAATTTTGAAACAACACTTAATAATCTAGGTTCTGGAGTTAACTTTTATTATAGATCTTGTGGGTATAAAAATGGAGAAATTGCACAAGGAGAAATTCGTACTTTTACAACTGGAACTATTGAAAATAACCCAGAAGTAGAAACTGATAGCCCAACTCATATTAATGAAGATTCTGCGCGTTTGCATGGTAGTGTTGATATGAATGATGCACCGTATCCTGGTATTGCATTCTTTGTATGGGGACAAGATGAAGATTTGATTGAGGATGTTGATTCTGAATTTTATTCCTATGCAGATATAGATGAAGAAGATGAGGATTTACAAAAGCAATATGTAAACAGTTCTTTTGAGGGTTCAGATGAAATATCCCTTCTTGTCACTAATCTTGATGAACAAACTGATTACTATTATCGAGCGTGTGTATCATATGCAATTAGTGATTCACAGGTTGAATTGGTGTGTGGAGATGTTGAAGAATTTGAGACCAGTGATGAAGGGCAATGTACTATTTATGATGTTTATCCAGAGCATTCAGAATATTATACTGGAGAAGTGATCGAAGTATCTTGGGAATTTAATGATGCTGATTGTACAACCGAACAACAAAATACTGAAGTATATATGGCACTGCGTTCAACTATAAATAGTACTGGTCAAGGGTTTGATTCTGTTGGTACTCATGTAGCTGAAGATGAAGATGGAGAATGGGAAATACCTGATTCATATTCCGAGGGTTATTATTATGTTCATGTTTATACAACTGAAAATAATATAGAAGAAGGGTGGTCAAATTATACAGTGTATGTTCATTCTTCTAATTCAAATTTTGAGATTCCAGACGTAGAAACTGATAGCGCCACCGATATTGATGATGATTCAGCAGAACTTCGTGGAGACGTCGATATGAATGACTACGACGGAGGGCGTGTATTCTTTGTTTGGGGACAAGACGAAGATGATGTTGAAGATGTCGAAGAAGAAGATTCATACAGCGACATTGATGAAAGTGGCGATGACTTACAAAAAGAAAGTGTAGATAATGACTTTGATGGAAATGATTCTTTTGAATTAAACATTTATAACCTTGATGATAATACTGATTACTATTTCAGGATTTGCGTTGAGTACGAAGATAATGGAAATAATGACACACTAGAATGTGGAGATGTTGAGGATTTTGAAACACATTATCATAATAACTATTTCGCTCCTGAAGTATCAACAAAAAATGTATATGAAAATCAAGGTCAACTCGGTGCAAACTTTGCACTTATTCGAGGTGAATTTGAAGAAGATGCTTATGATAATATAGGTATTCAACCTAGTTTTACTTACAATCAGAATTATAATGTAAGTAATAATATTCTCTCAGGATATGTTTATAACTTAACTTCCCAAAATTCTTTCCAAGAAAGTGATAATTTCAATCATACATTGTATGGATTAACACCTCTTACAAAATATTATTATCAAGCATGTGCGATTGCTCTATCTACAGGTAATAAGAGATGTGGAGATGTTAAAGCGTTTAAGACTAAAAAAGGAAAAATCTCAATTTCTTTATCAGATCAATTTTCGATACAATAAAAACACCTTGATGGTGTTTTTTAATTGGCGGAGAAGACAGGATTTGAACCTGCGGTAGGTATTAACCTACACATCCTTTCCAAGGATGCACCTTAAACCACTCAGACACTTCTCCAACATAATGCATTCTATTAAAAAATAGAGGATTATCAAAGACAATACATTTGTATATAAAAATATAGTATTATGATGAAATATGAAAAATTCTCAAAACATATTAACAAAGAGAAATTTATTTTATTTTATTCAATTTTGTATTTTGTTCTTTGGTGTATCTTTTCCATTTTGGCAGGCAGCTGAAGTATTTCATGTATACCACCCATTATGGGTAATTCTCCCTGGTACTCTTTTTGCGGTATTATTTGCTTTGGCTTTTGGAACATTTTTTAACCTTAATGAGAAAATACTTAAATATATAAAAACAATTATCAATTACTGGCTTGCTGGTGGTTTTATTGTATTTTTTTCTTTACTTATACTACTTGGATTGAATTTTGTGTTTAATTTCCCGCAGGTATGGGTAATAGGGACAGGTCTTGCAATAGCAAGTTTACTCATTATGTATGCATACCATCATGCATCACGTATTTTTATTCATTCAATAGATATTGAATCTGATAAGATTGTACGCCCGTACTCCTTTATTCAACTGTCTGATATTCATATTGGTTCGAATGGAATTCATGAAGTTGAACGTATCCTAAATTCTATGAAATCTCTGAAATATGATTTTGTGGTTATTACAGGTGATTTAATTGATGAAGATTATGCTAGTTATCATGCACTTGAGCCGTTATCAAAAATCACCACCCCAATTTACTATATTACCGGGAATCATGAATACTATTTACGACACAAATCTTTCAAAGATTTTATCAAAAAAACTGATATCTTTGATATAAATGATACCAAGACAAGCTTTAAAGAATTAGATGTTTATGGTATTGATGAAAAATCTGATGCTGCTCAGGTTCTAGAGACTCTAAGTGTAGACAGAGAACGATATAGTATTGGTTTAATGCATGAACCACACACGCGGGAAATGCAAAAATCTGCAGAACAAGGAATTGATTTAATGCTCTCAGGGCACACTCATAATGGTCAAATTTTCCCCTTTACTCTTATGGTAAGAGGTAGATATAAATTTATAAAAGGATTATATCAAATCGCAAACATGTATATTCATGTGAGCCAAGGAACGAGCACATGGGGTCCGAAAATGCGTCTTGGTACCAGTAACGAAATCACGCTTATCAATCTACAACCTAAAAACCAATCATAGTATTGGTTTTTTTATATTTATGCTGGGGTATACTGATGTAATGAATATTTTACGAATTGTTATTATGGTTATTGCGACCGTTGTTTTCTTTGGATTACCAACATGGAATCTTGCACGGTTAAGAGGGAATAAACATATTCTCTGGGGGGTAGTTCCAATTATATTATTAATTTCTTCTTTTGCTTTTTCGCAAATTTTTGAATCATCACAAATGGTAGTTTTATACATGGTGGTTAAGCAATTAGCATACTATATTCTCATTATTGGGATGATGTTATTTGCAGTGTCGGTCTTTTGGATGTTGTTTGGCCATGCTTTTAGGTTAAAAAATAAAACTATTTTTTGGCTTATTGTTATTTCAACCCTAGTGTATATTTCAGTGGGTATGATAAACGGGCAAAGAATTGTTGTAAAAGACCTAACACTCCCTGCTGAGAATATCTCTCGTCAATATGATTTTGTACATATTACTGATTTACATAGTGGTTCAACAGATCGAGCTCATGCACAACGTGTAGTCAATAAAATTAAACCATTGGGTGCAGAGTTTGTGGTTATTACTGGCGATTTTATAGATGAGTTTTATGTTTCAGAATATGATATTGAACCTTTTAATAGTTTAGATATTCCTATATTCCTAATTACTGGAAACCATGAATATTATCTTGATGAAGGGAAAATTAATGAAGTTATTCAAAATACTGATATTCTCCTGATTGATGGAATGAAAATTGGTTTTGAAGAGTTGGATATTATCGGGGTAAGTGAACTTGCGACAGTTGACTATACCCTCGAAGGTGTTGGTGGTATCGATGAAAACCGTTATTCAATTATCTTGGATCATCAACCGAAAACCGATGAAGCTCATCGTGCGGCGGAAAATGGTGCTGAACTGATGCTCTCTGGTCATACTCATAAAGGTCAAGTATGGCCTATGAACTGGTTAGTTCGATTACAGTTTATGTATATATCAGGTTTATATGAAATTGGTGATATGTTCCTTTATGTAAATCAAGGAACAGGAACATTAGGTCCAAAAATTCGAGTTAATTCAGTCAATGAAATCACACACATACACCTTGAACCAAAACAACTTGATGTAAGGTTATAACGCTATGAAAACCTTCACAGAAAAAGTTATTACTATTGTAAAAAAAATCCCAAAAGGAACAGTAATGACCTATAAACAGGTTGCAGAAAAAGCTGGCTCGCCTAGGGCGAGTCGTGCTGTAGGAAGTATTATGGCAAAAAATAATGATGTTAATGTTCCATGTCATAGGGTCATTCATTCTGATGGAACAATTGGTCCATATAATGGTTTACGTGGAGAATCTAAAGAACAATTGTTAAAAAATGAAGGAGCTCTCTAAAAGCTTCTTTTTTGTTATACTTTAAAATATGAAAACAATAGTATTCACAATAATTTTCTCTCTTGTGTTTCCAATACTATCCTTTGCTCAATCTGCAAATATTGGAATCATTGATGGTATTTGGTTTTCTGATGATATATTTTTTGCTGGAGATCCGATTCGTATTTATACTGCAATACAAAATAATAGCGGTGAAGATATTCAAGGAAGGGTTGAGTTTTTTGATAATGATATTTCTATTGGATCTAAAGAGTTCACAACACTTAACAATCGTTTATCTGAAGTGTGGCTTGATGCAATTATTACCGAGGGAGCCCATGATTATTCAGTCGCTATTACTGAAGCAGCAATTAATAAACCAGGAGAAGCAACTAAACCAATCACACCCAGAGTGATAACCTCTCAAAATACTTTAATTGCTGACGTTGATACTGATGGAGATAATATTGGAGATACAGATGACGATGATGATGATAACGATGGGTTTTCTGATGTAGAAGAATTAGCAGCAGGTACTGATTCTCTCGATAGTACAAGTAAACCTAGAGAAGAAGAACCTGAATCTGATTTTGATTCCGAAGAAGAATCAATTCTTGATAAAGTTATTGCTATACTCTCTGGCTCAAATAGTGATAATAGAGATGCAGAAAATTCAAAAGAAGATTCTACTGAGCCGGAATCAGTAGAAGAAGTGGAACCAATAACAAACCCTCAATTCATCCAAAACATAGAAGCAACATATCCAATCGTTACCCGTGTTACAAAACCTATAAATAGTGTTCAAAACACCATTGTTCCTAGAATCGAACAAGAAAAAAAACGTGTATCGGTGCTACGAGATGATGCTAATGTTTTGAATACCAGTAATGAATCTACCGTTGAAGGGGAATTCCCTGAATATAAAGAAAAAAGAGAATTTGCATATTGGATGTACAGTTTTTATCAGTTTATTCTCTCGGTAATATCTTGGATATTTTCTTGTATTTTCTGTATGATTATATTGTTGTTTATTGCTCTTCATCTAGTCTTAAAAATACTATTTAAGTTGTTCAGAAATCGATTTGGACATATAGTTCATAAATAAAACACTCGCGTTTGTGCGAGTGTTTTATATATGCATTCCAGCAACATATCCCGTTGTCCAACATAGCTGGAGTGAATATCCACCAGAGGGTCTGTTTACATGAAGCATGTCTCCAATGATATACAAGTTAGAGAATTTTTTTGATTGCATTGTTTTTGTATCAATTTCTTCAAGGGGGATACCACCATCGGCAATAACAGCCCTATCTAATCCCATGAGCCCACTAATAGTTAATGGTAAGTGTTTCATGAGTTCAAGTAAACGTTTGCGTTCCTCTGCGGTAACTTCATTGACCTTTTTGTGAGGATTTTCCAATCGAGCTAAGTCATGAATAACCTCTGCAACACGTTTCGGCAGGAGAGCAGTGAGTGCATTATTAATATTTTTATTTTTGTGTGCTTCGAAAATTTTAAGAATGCGTTTATCTAATGACCCTTTATCTGTGTCAGGGAAGAGGTCAATTTCTGCTGTTACTACACCCTGATTTAATAAATCTGCTACTTGTTTTGAGCTATTTAAGATAAGAGGTGATGATAATCCAAAATGAGTAAACAATATTTTACCTGTTTTTGAAAATGATTTTTTACCATTACTAAAAAAACTAATTTTCATGAACGAAAGACTTGTTCCCGAAAGGTGTTTAATCCAAAAATCATCAGAACGTAGTGGAACAATATTCGGGGTAGGGGTATGAATAGTATGACCTATTTTCTTCATCCATTTGAATCCATCTCCAGTTGAACCTGTTTCAGGGTAGGCAACACCACCAACAGAAATAATTACTTTCTCAGCAGTATAGCGATACTGCTGCGTATCAACAGCAGAGATTTTTCCTGATTTTATTTGAATATCCTTTACGGGTGATTGGTATTTAATTTCTACTCCATTTTTTTGAATATATTCTTTCATTACCTTATAGACATCGTAGGCCTTTTCTGATTTTGGAAAAACTCGATTACGAGCTTGAGTCACAAGTGGGAGTTTCTTTTTTTCAAAAAACGTAAAGGTATCCTTAACTGAAAATTGAGAAAATGGAGAATGGAGAAATCGTGCATTTTCTCCATAATGTTCAAGTAGTTTTCTGTTATCTAATTCATAATTAGTAATATTACATCGGCCACCACCAGTAATCTTTAATTTTTCACCTAGATCATTATTTTTTTCAAGCAGAAGTACTTTTTTATTATTTTTAGCAGCTGTTCCTGCCGCCATCATTCCTGCAGGACCACCACCAATAACAATAACATCATAGTGTGTTGGGTGTATTTTCATAATTAGAGTATACCTATAGTGTTTTTTTTTGGAAGTTTTTTACTATACTTAAAGTATATGAATAAGGGAAATATTTTAATAATTTCAATCGTTGTATTAATTGTATTAGCAGGAGTTTGGTATTTTGCTGAAAAAGAAATTACTCAAAATTCTTTTCAGCCAGTAGATAGTGGATATGATTTTGGGATTCAGTAGAATTCACATAATTTTAAATATTGATTTTTTTAAAAAATATTATTAAAATAATAACAAAACAATAAAATATTTTATTATGGTACTTAATAAAAATTCTCAATTAAAAGATTTGAAAGAGGTATTAGTTTCTTGTGGAATTGATTATAGTTGTTGGGGGAAAGGTTCAACTAAATCTCTCGAACAATTGTTTCAAGAAATTCAATCTGGTGATTGTATTTTGCATTACTCAAGCGATAAAATTATTCGTTCTGTTTCTGTAGTTACTGTTGATATTTTTTTTTTGAAAAGAATGGTTCTTTGTATGAGCTTTTCGAAGAAAAGCAAATATTTAGTAACGGATCAGAAAAAATACGAAAACTTAACAGTTCTCTTTCGGAAAAAATCAAATATTCTGAATCTGTGGAAGAAGCACTCGTTCGTATGGTACAAGAAGAAACAGGAATCACTATTGAATTATCTCGTTTTAAAATTGCTATTTTAAATAGAACCGATGCTAAAACTTCAAATAGTTATCCTGGTGTTTATTCACGTTATTCGTTTCGAGATTACTATGTGTTTCTTAATCAAGATGAATATATTGCATCTGGCTATGACGAAATACAAAAAGATAAAACTTCATATTTTAAATGGAGAGAAGTGAGTCACGCATAATTACCTAACCTTACATATATATGTAAGGTTATTTTTATATCTTGTAATATATTGATATAATCATATATATGTTTGTACTACCAGAATTAAAAAACCCATATTCAGCCTATGAACCGTATATTGATGCTAAAACGATGGAAATTCACCATCAAAAACATCACGCAGGGTATATTAAAAAACTTAATCAAGCAATGGTTGATAATGATTTAAAAAATGAACGCATCGAGGACTTGTTTGAAACAATTTCAGATTTACCTGAGATTATTCGGAATAATGCTGGAGGGCACTATAATCATACGGTTTTTTGGTCATTGTTAAATAACACTATGACCACACCTTCATCTCAATTGTTAACCATGATTAATAATACTTTTGGGAATCTAGAAGATTTTAAGGCAGAATTTACCAAAGCTGCTTTGTCTGTATTTGGATCAGGTTGGGTATGGCTTGTTATCAATAATCAACACGCTTTAGAAATTGTCACAACAAAAAATCAAGATAACCCGCTTATGAATGATATTAATTTAGGGTATCCACTGTTGTGTATGGATGTGTGGGAGCACGCATACTATCTGAAATATCAAAACAAACGAGTAGAATATATCACCGCACTTTGGGCACTTATTGATTGGGATCAGGTTTCTTTTCGATATTCTGAAAAACCAGAAATGAATGACCTTGCTTAATGAGACAATGTTAACATTAGAACAACTAACTGATTTTTGTATGGATTTTCCTGGTACTAACCAGGATTTTCCTTTTGATACAAAAACCATGGTTTTTAAGATCTCTGGAAAAATGTTTGCCCTTATTAATGTTGAACAGTGGATGCAGGGAGTTGAACGTATTAATGTAAAGTGTACACCGACCTACGCACTACAGTTACGTGAAGAATATGAATCCATTGTTCCTGGATACCATATGAATAAAAAACATTGGAATACCTTAGTACTCCATGAAGGAGAGCTTTCAAAAGAGCTTGTTTTCCAACTTATTGATAATTCGTATAATCTTGTTATTCAAGGTTTATCTAAAAAAGAAAGAGCTTTATTAGAATAAGCTCTTTTTGTTTTTTCTTTTGATAAAAAATATTTTTCTTATTTTATAGGTGTTTCATGCGTAAAATTCTTGACGCTGATTTGGATAAATTATTTACTACGAGTTTTTTAGCTAAAAATTTGCACATGATTATAGGCTCTTGGTATAATGTCATTATATAATCAAATGCTACATGAATACACAAGATTTTTCGTCTTGTAGGAATTTATTCTGTATTTTTGAAGCATCTATTATTCGACGGTAACTATTTAAATTCAAAATATGGAAATAACACAAGTACAAAAACGAAATGGTGATATACGAGACTTTGATGTTCAAAAAATTATCAAAGCTATCGGAAATGCAATGCGAGAAAGGGGAATAGGTGATCGTTCTGATGCAGAAAAGGTTGCAGAAATGGTTTACCAAGAGCTACTACAACGTGCAGAAATGAATCCAAGTTATATTCCTAACATTGAAGAAATTCAGGATATTGTTGAGGAAGCTCTTATGCTCTCTGGGTACCGAGATGTTGCTCGGGCGTATATTTTATATCGTCAAGCACGTGCTGCTGAACGAAAAACAAATATTTTTGAAAGACGAGTTGCATTGAAACCTTACGAATACCCTCAATTGAATGAATATGTTGATGCAATTCGTCATTCATATTGGATTCATACTGAGTTTAATTTTACTGCTGATATTCAAGATTTTAATGTAAATCTCAGTGATACTGAGCGAAATGCACTAAAGAATGCGATGTTAGCTATTTCACAAATTGAAGTTGCTGTTAAAACTTTTTGGGGGGATATCTACAAACGAATGCCAAAGGCAGAGATTGGAGCTGTTGGGGCAACTTTTGCTGAATCAGAGGTACGACATCATGATGCCTATTCACACTTATTAGAAATTCTGGGGCTTAATAACGAATTTAAGATTCTCAAAAAAAATCCAGTTATCATGAAACGCGTTCGTTATCTAGATGAATCTCTGCGCCATGCAAAAAGTTCTGATAACAAAGATTACTTTGAGGCTATTATGCTTTTCTCACTATTTATTGAGCATGTGTCACTTTTCTCTCAGTTTTTAATTATCATGTCCTTTAATAAGTTTAAAAACCAATTTAAGGGAATCTCTAATGTCGTAGAGGCAACTTCAAAAGAAGAGCAGATTCATGGGAATTTTGGAACTGAAGTTATTAATATTATTAAAGAAGAGAATCCACACTGGTTTACCGCTGAAACAAACGATATGGTTCGTAATATGTGTCTTGAGGCATATGAAGCAGAGGCTGAAGTTATCGATTGGATTTTTGAAGATGGAGAACTCGATTTCCTCCCATCCTCAGTTGTAAAAGAATTTGTTAAAGATAGATTCAATAGAGCATTAAAAGGTATTGGTGTAACACCTGTATTTGAAACAGATGAAAGTCTTGTTTTACAATCAGAATGGTTTGATGATGAAATTTTAGCAACAAAACACGGAGATTTCTTTGATAAACGTTCTATTAACTACAACAAACGAAGTAAATCTATCACGAGTGATGATTTATTCTAGTGAGAATTCACACGCACATTAATTACATAAACAGACCTATAGATTAGGTCTGTTTATGTATAACTTATATTTATTATTTTAAAAAAACTATTACTTACATATGAATTGGTTAAACGAAAACAGTCGAACATTTTTAGAGAGAGGATATTTACTTCCAGGGGTAACTGCCGAAGAGCGTATTCGCGAAATTGCAGATAATGCAGAAAGAATTTTGAACAAACCAGGGTTTGCAGATAAATTCTATGGATACATGGAGAAGGGCTACTACTCACTTTCTTCACCTGTGTGGGCAAATTTTGGGCACGAACGAGGGTTACCTATTTCTTGTTTTGGTTCATACCTTGCTGATGATATGGGTAACATCCTCTTTACTCAGGCTGAAGTCGGAATGATGTCTAAAATGGGAGGAGGTTCTTCTGCCTATTTTGGAGCTCTTCGTGAACGTGGTGCAGCAATTACTAACAACGGTCAATCATCAGGAGCAGTTCATTTTATGGAGTTATTTGAAACGCTTATCGGTGTTGTGTCTCAGGGTTCAGTTCGTCGTGGGCATCTTTCCCCATATCTTCCTATTGAACATCCAGATGCAGAAGAGTTTCTTAAAATAGGAACAGAAGGTCATCCAATTCAAAAACTAACTCACGGAGTAACGGTTGGTGATGAGTGGATGCAGTCAATGATTGATGGTGACCAAGAAAAGCGAGCACTATGGGCAAAAGTTATTCAAGCGCGTAATGAAATGGGGTACCCATACATTATGTTTACAGATAATGCCAACAAAGGAACTGTTGATGTTTATAAGGATAAAAATCTTAAGATTTATGCCAGCAACATGTGTTCAGAAATTATGTTACCTTCAAAAGAAGATTGGTCATTTGTATGTTGTCTATCGTCAATTAATGTTCGTCATTATGAAGAGTGGAAAGATACTGATGCAGTAGAGACGCTTACTTTTTTCCTTGATGCGGTAATGCAAGAGTTTATTGATAAACTTGAAGTGTATCGTGATTCAGACAAACGAAAGGATCAAGATAAGTTTAAATTTATGAAACGGGCATATGATTTTGCGGTTCAAAACAGAGCTCTTGGATTAGGGGTACTGGGATGGCATTCATTACTGCAATCAAAAATGCTCCCGTTTGAATCAATTGAGGCCGCTCAACTAAACACAGAAATTTTTAAACTCATTCGTGATAAATCTCTTGCTGCATCAACTGAGATGGCAGAGTTATACGGAGAGCCGGAAATTTTGAAAGGGTATGGAAGACGTAATACTACAACCATGGCGGTTGCGCCTACCACTTCATCGGCATTTATACTTGGACAAGTGTCTCAAGGTATTGAACCGATTTGGTCTAATTGTTACGTAAAAGATATTGCAAAATTAAAGGTAACTATTAAAAATCCATTACTTGAAAACCTTCTTGATCAAAAAGGTCATAATACACGAGAAGTATGGAAATCAATTCGTGATAATGATGGTTCAGTACAACATCTTACTGACATTTTGGATGAAAAAGAACGTGATGTTTTCAAAACCTTTCCAGAAATTAATCAAATGAATATTATCCAACAAGCAGCAGCTCGTCAGCGATATATTGATCAGGGTCAATCATTAAACATTATGATTCACCCAGATACTCCAGTAAAAGATATTAATATGTTGTATGTTGAAGCTTGGAAATTGGGAATCAAGGCTTTATATTACCAACACAGTATGAACGCAGCACAGCAATTTAATCGAAAGTTGTTAACCTGTGAATCGTGTGAAGCATAAAACCAGAAATGGTTTTTTTCTTTGATATAATATAAAATATGGATAATGTACCTCAAAAAATAATCACATATTTATTAGAAAAATTTGTAGACGTAGAGGCTATTATTTTACACGGTTCGCGTGTTACTGGATTTGCTCGCAAGCATTCAGATTGGGATTTTATCGTGCTAACTAACACGAAACAAAAACAAGATATGTTTCGTCATGATATTGATGAATATCATTTTGAATTTAAAATTGAAGCATTACCAATTACAATTGATGATATTTTTGAAAGATTTGATACAAAACTCCAGTTCTCAAAAGTTATATATGACGTTTCTGGGGAAGGTGCGAGAGTATTAGGATATGCTAAGAAGTTTTACAGCTTAGGTGTTCCTAAAAGATTTCTTGACCATGATGCAAATTTAAAAAAACATAGGAAACAAAATAGAATTCATATCATAAAAAATCTTGAGGATAATATTGATAACCCAGCTATGTTTATGAAAAAAATGAACGGATTATATCCTCAAATTATTAATGAGTGGTATTGGTACCGACAAAAAGATTTTCCTAAAAATCTTTATATCTCAATTCCAGAAATAGAACAAAAGGATCCCTGGTTTTTAGATAAATTAAAGGTTCTTTATGAAGATGGTTATACCAAATTAGATAAAATTAGTGCCTTGTCAGATATGATTGAATATATTTATGAATAATAATAAGAAATTCAATGAATTAGAAAAACACGTTATGCATGATGGAGGAACAGAACGTGCTTTTTCTGGAGAGTATTGGAATAATACTGATACTGGAAAATATTCATGCAAATCATGTGGTCAGATTCTTTTTAATTCAGAAACTAAATTAGATTCCAGTCATGGACCAATTGGTCTTCAAGGTTGGCCTGCATTTAGTAATGCTTTACCTGGAACTATTATCTATAAAGACGACACAAGTGCAGGTATGCAAAGAATCGAAGTACGATGTTCACAATGTGATGTTCACCTAGGTCATGTGTTTGAAAATATCGAAGGAGAAGATACTACTCATTACTGTATTAATTCTTGTTCTCTTGATTTTAAAAAAGAAGATTAAATCTTCTTTTTCTTTTGCTATACTGAAACAAGTGAAATCAGAGTATAGGCAATTTTATAATACGATTATGGAATACTATGGTGAATATGGACGTCATGATTTACCATGGCGGAAAAAACAATCAGCATATCGAGTGCTTGTTTCTGAAATAATGTTGCAACAAACACAAGTTGATAGAGTGATTCCATTTTTTAAAAAATGGATGAAACAGTTTCCGAATTGGCGTGCCTTGTCCGTTGCTCCTCAATCCGAAATTCTTACATTCTGGAAGGGTCTTGGATATAATTCTCGTGCACTTCGATTACAGAAATTAGCAAAAATCGTAACCCAAGAATACAGAGGAAGATTACCACAGGATTATAAAACATTATTGGACCTTCCAGGGGTTGGTCCATATACCGCTGGAGCTGTTCGAGCCTTTGCGTTTAATTTGTATACACCAATTATTGAAACGAATATTAGAAGAATTTTTATCCATCATTTTTTTAGAGGAGAAGATGCTGTTTCAGATACAGAGATTTTTGAAATCATGAATGATATGGGTGAGATAGATAATCCGCGCATATGGTATGCTGCACTGATGGATTATGGAGCAACTCTTCCTAAAATTATTAAGCATAATCCCAATACACAAAGTAAACACTACGTAAAACAATCAAAATTTATTGGTTCAGATAGAGAAATTCGAGGAAAGATTTTAGATATACTATTACAACAAAGAAATCATAGAATTTCTAAAGAAAAAATATTTCAGGAGCTTGGAAATGAACATGGGCGATATCAAAAAATTTTTGATCAATTAGAGAAAGAAGATTTTATTAAGCAAACAAAAAAAACTCTTATCTTAAAATAGATAAGAGTTTTTGATATAGAAGTTGTTGGGTTAATCATATTTTTCTTCGTAACTTAATGGATCTAAGATCTCCATAGAAGCAACTATGTTATATCCATATGGCATTATTAAAATAAAAATTTTAATAAGGAGAGTTAACTCTGCATATGCATAATTAAACCCTTTCCATACAACTAATGACCCTAGTATTAATAAAATCATTATGATTGTAAATTTTCTCATTGTATTTGATTTTAATATTTATTTAATTTTATAAAATAGTGGTTATTTGTCAAATAGCACTAGAAGAGCGAAAAGCACAGCTTTTCGCTCTTCTGATATAATGTAATTATGAATACTTCTCACTTTGATGAACTATACGGTCGATTGAATCCCGAGCAAAAACAAGCAGTTGATACCATTGATGGACCTGTTTTTGTTATGGCGGGACCAGGAACAGGAAAGACGCAAATCTTGACCCTGCGCATTGCAAATATTTTATTGCAAACTGATATTGATCCTGAAAACATTCTTGCACTGACGTTTACCAATGCTGCTGCTTATAATATGCGTGAGAGACTTTCGTCTATTGTTGGAGCTGAGTCCGCACACCGTGTATATATATCAACATTTCACTCTTTTGCTGAAGATATGATGAAACAGTATTCAGATGTTTTTGATACGGTATATGGAACTCGTTTGATTTCTCCTGTTGAACAAATTGAATTATTGGAAAAAATTGTAGATAACAAAAAAACAGAATACTTTTCGGTATTTAAACGTCGTGATGGAACCTTGCGAAGCATCGCTTTCTCAATTGGAAAAATTAAAGGAGAAGGAATGAATGCAGAAGAATTTCGAGAACACATTCATGCACAATTTGAAATCGATAGTGAATCTGATGATATTCGTTATAAACGAAAATACCGTGAATTCAACGCTGGTGATATAAAACCATCAGAATTACGACGACTTACTCAAAATCGAGATAAAAATCTTGAACTTGCAGATATTTATGAGTTATATGAAGAGTCTCTCAGGGAACAGGGAATCTACGATTTTTCTGATGTTATTATACGTATGATTCATGAACTAGAAATTCCAGATTCAATTTTTAAAACTGAATTACAAGAACAGTTTCAATATATTCTTGTAGATGAACACCAAGATACCAATGATGCACAAAATACCATTGTCCGTGCACTTATTGATAACCCTGTACTCGAAGGAAAGCCTAATATTTTTGTAGTAGGAGATTCAAAACAAGCAATTTTTCGATTTGCTGGAGCAAGTGAAGAATCGTATACACGATTATTAAACTCATTTACTGATCCTGTTACTATTTCACTTGAAAAAAATTATCGATCTCACCAAGGAGTTCTTGATAGTTCTCATTCATTGATTACAAAATCAGGTACTCACGCTCATGAAACAACACTGCAAGCATTTTTTGATCATAATGGTGTTATTGAATATCGTGAGTTTAACGATTATAAAATGGAGATTGTATGGTTGGTTCAAGATATACAGAGACGTATCAAATCAGGAGAAAACCCAAATGAAATCGCAGTACTGTACCGAAATAATAGTGACGTAGAAGAGGTACGTCGATTACTAGATATTTTTGGAGTTCAGTATAAGGATTTTTCTAAAAAAAATATTTTAAAAGATGCCGACATTCAAAAACTATTTTATCTATTGCGTACTATTCATAATCCGTCTGATAATGAAGCAATGGCAAAGGCGCTCTTTATTGATTTTATTGGATTTGATGTTTTTGATGTGCAACGTATTTTACAAAAATCTCGTAATGCAAAAGGAGAATATAATACGTCAATTATGACTATTATCGAGAGCGAGGAAAAATTACTTGAAGCAGGAATTCAGAAAGATAGATTAAAAAAATATGTTGATTTTGTAGTGATGCTCAAAGAACAAAAGAGTCTTGCTGAGCAGTCGGATGCAGTAAGTTTCTTTTCTGATTTTGTGCGTGTTAGTGGTTTTTTGAAATATATCCTTGCTCAACAACAATCAGCATTAGCACTACAAAAATTAGAAAAATTATTTGATGAACTAAAAAAAGAATCAGCTACGCGAGATGAATTTAGCATTCATGATTTTATGCATTATCTTTCTACTATGAAAAAACACGGCATCACTATGAATGTTACAAATTCTGTATCTGATGGTGTTACTCTTTCAACTTTTCATGGTTCAAAGGGGCTTGAATTTGATACTGTGTATATGATAAAGCTTCTCAAGAAGCGAAAAGTTGCGAGTGAAATTAATCTACCATTTAAAGATTTTGATGATGGGAATATTGAAGATGAGCGACGTCTATTTTATGTTGCGGTTACACGTGCTCGTAAAAATTGCCTCATAAGTTCATTCGTTTTCAACGAAGAAGGTCGTGAGAAAACACGCTCACTGCATATTGATGAAATGGATGGGGTTACTATTATTCCTATGGACGAATGGGAGAAAAATCATACACAAGATGTACATGTATTCTTTGAAGAATCAAACGAACATATTGTATCTTTAATTGATCCAGAGTATATCAAAGAGCGATTTCTGAAAAATAAATTATCAGTCTCAGCATTAAATAATTATGTTGAATCACCGTTAAAATATTATTTCCGTAATTTGGTATATCTACCAGAGGCACGTTCTCCGTTTTTGGATTTTGGAAATATGATTCATGAGTCCTTGGAAAAATATTTTAATACGTGTATACAACAACAGTCTATTCAAAATAAAGAGATTCTTGAACAATCATTTAGTAAAGTTATTGAAAATAATCATATGTATGGAGAGTATCGTGAACGTGCGTGGAGTGTACTTTCAAATTATTTTGACCATTACCATGAGACATTTGTATTACCAGTTGATAATGAAAAACGAATATCAGCTATACCTTTTGAATTAGATAATGGTGAGACTATTATGTTGACTGGAGTTATGGATAAAATAACCACCAACGAAAAAGGTGAGATAATTGTGTGGGATTATAAAACAGGACGTGCCTATTCGGATATGGATAAAGACCGAAAGGCAAAAACAAAACGTCAAGCAGCATTCTATAAACTATTATTACAACATGCATTTAATGGTAAATTTAATTTTCATACAGCAATCTTTGATTTTGTTGAACCAAATTCAAAAGGTGAATATGAACGAGCAGAATTTATTATTGAACAGTCTGATGTCGATGAAATTCGAATACAGATTAATGAGCTCGCCAATAAAATTTTTAATGGAACATTGCTTAATGATAATTTTTATACTGATACAGGGAATAAAGAGTTGTTAGAGTTTTTGGAGGTCTTGCGAGGCCCTCGAACCTATGAACAATTAGAATTACTATAAAACACCACGAGGTGTTTTATTTTTTATAAAAAAATATGGTTTAATAGAGAAAACAAAATAAATATTATGAGAAAATATATTCTTATTATCATTTTGATATCAATAAGTGCTTTTTCTCAAGAAAAATCATTTGAAAAAATTTCACAATTTGATATTCAGTTAAAATGGAATCGTGCACAAATACGTCTCGATCAAACTATTGGGAATATTAAATACCCATTTCGTTTTGAGGCGATTGCTCGGTTTAAAAGAGCTAATGTATCTGTTGGCATGTTGTTTCCATTATCGAATAAAACTTTTATTACATTGAATATTGGGCAAGAATATCACTATGTAAACAAAGAGCGTAATTCAATACTCGGAGCTTCTTTTCGTTCGGAATTTAATTATGGACTTGTACGTATTGATTATGGGTCTCATTGGATTAGTAATCACGGAGTCTCGACAATAGTATTAGGGAATGTAGTTGGACCATTTATTCGCACAGGAATTGCAACTAATAATGAATACATAGGTCCACATACTGAATGGGAATTACGCCTTGGAAGTAGGAGAAAAAAACAGATACGTTTTCATGTAACCTATTTCCCTAAAGGTGACAACTGGGATTACGGATTACGTCTTCGTTTCCAAGATTGGTTTCCAAAATTAGATAAAAAAATGAAAGAGCATGGAGAAAAATTAAATCCATTTAATTAACCTACGTAGAGATATGTAGGTTTTTCTTTTGTAGGTTCACTCTGGTATAATGTTTTCATATGGAAGATAAAAAAATTAAAGTAGCAATCAATGGATTTGGTCGTATTGGACGAGCATTCACACGATTAGCATACGCACAATATCCAGAAATTGATATTGTAGCGATTAATGACCTGGGAGATATTAATAATCTTGGGTATTTACTAAAATATGATTCAGCTCAAGGACCAAGCGGTCTTGAGGTTTCAGCATCTGATGACGGTTCTCATTTATTTGTGAACGGTAATGATATCAAGGTGTTTCAAGAAAAAAATCCAGCTGATTTACCATGGGGAAGTTTAGATGTAGATGTGGTTATTGAATCAACGGGATTTTTTGTAGAGTATGAAAAGGCAAAATGGCACCTCGATGCAGGAGCAAAAAAAGTAGTTATCTCGGCTCCAGCAAAAGGAACACCAGTAGAAGGAATTAACTCAGCAACGGTTATTATGGGTGTAAACGCGGATATGTTAGATACCTGCCAAATTTCATCAAATGGTTCATGTACTACCAATGCTGGTTCTCCACTTGTTTCAATCTTAAAAGATACTATTGGGATTGAAAAAGCTCTTTTGAATACAACGCATGGATACACCTCAACACAATCAATTGTTGATGGTCCAGTGCGAGGAAGTGATTACCGAAAGGGTCGTGCTGCAGCACAAAACATTATTCCAACTTCAACAGGAGCAGCTATCGCGGTGACGCGTGCTATCCCAGAATTGGTTGGGAAATTTGATGGTATTGCGTGTCGCGTTCCTGTTGTTTCTGGTTCTATTGCTGATATTACATTTTTAGCTTCACGAGATACCACTGTCGAAGAGGTAAATCAAATCCTCAAAGATGCAGCCAACGATCCAAAATGGAAAGGAATATTCACCGTTTCAGAAGAAGCAATTGTTTCATCTGATATTATCGGAAATACACATTCATCAATTGCGGATTTACCAATGACACGTGTTGTTGATGGTAATTTGGTAAAAGTAATGGCATGGTACGATAACGAAATGGGGTATACAAATACACTCGTTCGACACGCAATCGAAACAGCAAAGAATCTTTAATTTTAAAAAAGCAGAATGAATACATTCTGCTTTTTAATATTTTAATTTATTTATTTCCTATAAGAATATTTTTTTATTATATATTTATACCAGTCTTGTTCCGATTTTCTATTTATATATGCAGAATATTCATTATATAAAGGCTCATTTTGTTTTAAATTTAATACTGATAAGCATTCAATAACAGTAAGTGTCCAAGCTCTATGCTCTTCTTTGATAAATTCTTCAAATTCTATATTACTAATTCCTAATTTAATATTATCCTCATCAAAATGAATTAGTTCATGAAAAACACTCGCTATTAAAATTTTATCAAAATCTGTTTCTTTTAAAGAAATCCATTTTTTATATAATTTCCATGTATTAATTTTAAAAAAAGGTTTATTTTTGTGAATATTTGCAGAAAATAATCCTTTTTTTTCCAAGTCATCTACATCTTTTTTTGATTTAACTAAGAAAAAGCGTTTTTGTATCTGTGCACCAAATCTTTTTTCTATAGAAACCACTCGGGAGTTAATTTTTTTATTGATTAAATTATATTCTGTCTGAGCATTAAAAATTCTAATAAGTTTTGGTTTTAAAATTTTTGTTTTAAAATTTTCAAGAACTTCTGGGTTTACCTGTTCTTTTATTTCTATGTTTGTAAGGGTTTGGTTAGAAATAATTTTACCATTAGTTTTATCACTATTTTTTTTATTTTTAGGAATAAAAATAGAAAATATACATAAAACAAAGAAACCCATAAATATATATTTAGTCTTCATTATTATTTTTTAAAGTTATTTTAAATATATATTAAAATATTTTTTAATATTGTCAATATTAAAACTCCACGATATACTGGAATTAGTTTATGTTCACATATTTACAAAAATACGGTTTTGATTCGGAACGTGAAAATGAATTTCAAAATCTTACTATTGAAAAACCAGATTTAATTCCAGGTCGGGTTATTTCGGTTCATCGAACAAATTATGATGTTATAACAGAAGATGGTGAAATAGTATGTGAAATTACTGGTAATCGACGTAAAGACAAAGACATCTATAGTAAACCTATTGTGGGAGATTGGGTTCTCCTTCGTTTAGGGAAAGGTGATAATGCAAATATTATTGAAGAGATTTTAGAGAGAAAGACTACCCTCGAGAGACGGCGTGCACACAGTGATTCTGAAGTACAAATTATTGCTACAAATGTTGATACAGCAGTTATCGTACAATCTTTGAATCAAGATTTTAGTGTTAATCGTATTGAACGCGTGCTAACGCAACTAGCATACACCGGTATTAACCCTGTTATTGTTTTAAATAAATTAGATTTAGTTGATGATATCCACGATATTAAAAAGGAAATGAGATCTATTGCATCAAAAAACATTCCTATTATTTACTCATCATTTACCACTGGTGAAGGATTGCCTGATATTCAAGAACACCTTAATCCAAATCAAACAGTTGTATTTATGGGTTCTTCTGGTGTTGGTAAATCATCAATTATTAATACGATGCTTGATAGCTCCAACCAGCAGTTAACAGGAGAAGTTTCAGAGTGGAGTGGTAAGGGAAAACATACCACTACAGCTCGTAAGTTATTTCTTCTCAAAAATGATGTTATTGTTATTGATACACCTGGAACACGTGAATTTGGGTTAACGGTTGATGATGAATCTCTGCAGTATAATTTTTCGGTTATTGAAGGGTTATCATCACAATGTAAATTCCGTAATTGTGGTCATTCTGTCGAACCTCAGTGTGCAGTTCAAGAAGCACTACAATCAGGAGAGATAACACAGCAGTTATTTGATAATTTTGTAAAGCTCTCAAAAGAGGTTAGAAAACATGAGTAAAAAGATTAATGCGTTTGATTTCAATGATGGAAATAAACCTACCATACGTTTTTCTAATTTTGAAAAAATAATTACTGATAGGCGTTCTGTGTATTCTGTTTCTTTGGGGTATGTAGAAAGCAGGGAAAATATTAAAAAATTTCTCAAAAAAACTAAAAAACTAAAAAATCACCACAAGGCAACTCATCATACGTGGGCAGTTCGTATTGCTCGTGATGGTGCTATATATGAATCAAAAAATGATGGGGGTGAGACAGGGGCAGGACAAGTAATTCTTAGAATTTTACAAAAGAAAAATATGGTGAATACCATTGTTTGTGTGACTCGTTGGTATGGTGGCATTAAGCTCGAAGCTGATCGGTTTAAACATGTTCAAGATGCCACACTGTATATTATTAATACCCTTAACGAGATTTAAAAGACTTTGCTTTCTTTGATATACTTTAAGTATGGAATATACAATTCACCTCGCAACTGATCATGCTGGTTTTGAAATGAAGGAGTTTTTAAAATCAGCATTAGAAGAGTTAGGATATACTGTTGTTGATCATGGTTCTTTTGAATATGAAGAAGATGACGATTATCCAGATTTTATTAGCTTAGCAGCGCATGCTGTTTCACAAAACCCAGATGATAAGGGGGTTATCTTTGGTGGTTCAGGTCAAGGAGAAGCTATGGTCGCAAATAGGTATCCTCATGTACGTGCGACAACATACTATCATTTTGATCCTGAAATAATTAAACTTTCTCGAGAGCATAATAACGCTAACGTTCTTTCTATTGGGTCTCGTTTTTTATCAAACGAAGAAATGTTAGAGTCGGTGTTATTTTGGTTAGAAATACCATTTCAATTTGAAGAACGACATGCAAGACGTATAGAAAAAATAGAATTTTCTGGTTTTGATGAAGAAGAATAATTATTATGAGTTACGAACGCTTATATAAAAGTTTTAAAAAATTTATAGATCAAGATGAACACTTTACTGAAGCAGAGCAACAACAGATTCTTACAAGTTTTGAAAATAAATACAATAGAAATATTTTTCGATTAAGTATTATTCTTTTAATTTGGAGTATTTTTGGGATAACTATCGATTCTTTTATTATTGGAGGTAGCCTTATTGCAACCATTATGCAAGGGCTTTCTTGGAAATATCTTTGGCCTACCGTTATTTTTTCTATTGTTAATTTTATTATTAAATCACTCTTTGTTCGTTGGTATTTTAATAATGAAATACCCCTCAAAGAGATTGCATTGGCTGGTATTCCGTATTTAGGTTCAGCAACACTTATTGCTTATCTTGTTAAAAACGACCAGCTCTATGGAGCTGGGCTACAACATTATCTAAAATATTTACGCAGACGTGGTGTACAGTTTATCTATACATTATTTACACAGCAAACAAAAAACAGGTCTCTCTAAGAACTGTTTTTTATATAGTCTAAAACCTCTTTAGGGTGTTCTACTGGTTTTACTTTTGACCAATGCTGGATAATCACACCTTCTTCATTTATAAGAAATGATTCGCGAGAGATTCCCATATATTTTTTACCAAACATGGTTTTTTCTTTCCACACTTTGTATTGTTGAATCATTTTAGTTTCCTCGTCTGATAATAAGATAATATCTAAATTATGTTTTGAGCAAAATTTTTGGTGACTCTCTATGGTATCTTTCGAAACACCGATAATTACGGTATTGTATTTTTCAAATTCATTTTTTAATTCTTGAAATCCAATGGTTTCGGTGGTACATCCTGGCGTCATGTCTTTTGGGTAAAAATAAATGAGTATTTTTTTACCAGAAAATTCTGTTAAGGTTCTTGTTGTTCCTGTTTGATCAGGAAGTGAAAAAAAGGGTGCTGATATATTATTCATATGTTTATAGTATAGCATCTCTCGTGTATACTATTGGTATGAATTCACCTATTATTCCTGCAATTATGCCCGAACGGTTTGATGATATTGAAGCGTACGTTTCCATGGTTCGAAATCACGTACCTATAGTTCAATTAGATTTAATGGATGGTAACTACGTTCCAGAAAAAACATGGCCATTTTACTATGGGACTGATTATGATTTACAAGACTTAAAAAAAGAAGACTCTTCATTTCCTTTTTGGGAAGATGTTGATTATGAACTAGATTTAATGATTTCACGCCCAGAAGAGGATTTAGATACTTGGTTAACCATTGGAGCAGCACGAGTCGTTTTTCACTATGCTTCTGTTCATGATTGGCAAAAAATTAAAGACATAGAAACTGGTTTTCGTACTTTTGTTAAGATTGGAGTTGCCGTTACTATTCATGACACACTTGAAGATATTTTTGAATTAATTGATAATAATGTTGTTGATTATGTTCAAGTTATGGGTATTGCTCATATTGGATACCAGGGAGAACCTTTTGAAGAGAAGGCATTAGGTATTATTTCAAGACTTCGTAAAAGATATCCAGATTTAATGATTACTATTGATGGAGGTGTATCTATTGATACCATCGCCCCCTTATCTCAAGCTGGCACTACTAATTTTATATCTGGTTCTGGGGTGTATGGTGGCGGAATTGCAGAAGAGAATATAAAACAACTAGAATCATTAATATAGATACTTGCGATTTATATGTAATCCTATATATTCTACTTTGAATTAACTAAAAAAATAAAATATATAATGGAATTATCTAAAAAAGAACAGAGAAAAAAAGAATTAAAAACAACCTTAGGTATGATTTTTGGACTCCTGTTATCCGGAGCACTTATTATTGGTATTTTATACGTACTTCGCTCTTTAGGTGTTGAAATTCAATAAAGTACAGCTCTTGCGAATTAGCAAGAGTTTTTTCTTTATAAAATTGTTACGATGGTAAAGAATTTAAGTCAGGTTCTTTATGAAAAAATACATTAAGTTTGAACTTCTTTTAGATAATCCTCAACATGTCATAAAGAGAATTTTTCAAAGAATTCTTATTGTAAATAGAAACACCTCACAAAGAAAAAAAGGGATAGTAAATATGATATTATTTTTATCTATTAATATGATAATAGGCGGGACTCAGATTTTACTTGCATATCTATCTATAGAAGGGAATCATCTAGCAGCCCAGATACTTTTATTTTTATTACTTTCTGAATTTGTTATCAAAATTTTATTTATATTGATTCATTCAGGAAGTCTTATCTATGCTCTTTTTATTTCTATGCCAATTATTTCTTTAATTATTCCCGTGAGTAATATTATCTACAACATAAGAAAAAAAATGAAATACACATAAAAACATCTTCTATGCGAAGATGTTTTTTAATAATTCCCAAGGAGATTTCTTGGCGCGAATTTTTTTAGGGCGAAGCGATTTCGAGAATTTCTTTTGAGAACTTTTACCATGTTTTTTATAATATTGTTTTTGTTTTTCAGGAGACCACGAAGCAATTTTTTTACATTTTTTACTACATGCTTTGGTATTTTTTTCTTCACAATCTTCACATTGTAGAAAGAGTAGATTACATGATTTATTTGCACAATTTACATGTCTATCTGATTTTGTACCACATTGGTGGCAGTGAGAAATAATCTGATCTCCGATACGTTCTTTATCACGACCGTCAAAGACATAATTTGCCCCAAGGAACTTATTTTCTAATCCTTGCTTTTCTACTTGGTGTTTGTAGGCAATCACTCCGCCGTGGAGTTGGTTTACATCAGTAAACCCTTTATGTTTAAAATACGCTGATGCTTTTTCACAACGAATTCCACCAGTACAATACAAGAGGAGTTTTTTGTCCTTTTTATCACTGATATCATCAGCAACCATAGGAAGTTGATCACGAAAAGTATCAACGTCATGACACATTGCACCGTCAAAATGACCAATTTCTGATTCATATTGATTTCGCATATCAACAACAACAGTATCTGGGTCTTCCATAGCTGCATTAAACTCTTCTGCCGTAAGGTGTTTTCCAACATTTTCAATATCGTATTCACCAAAATGTAAACCATCTGCAACGATATTGTTTTTAACGGTTATAGCTAATTTCCAAAATGACTTTGAGTCTTGGATAATTCCAATTTTGAATGGAATATTAGTAAATTCTGGAATTTCATAGAGTTCTTTTTTGAATGTTTCCCAATTATGCTCAGGTACTGACATTTGTGCATTAATCCCTTCACGTGCAACATAAATTCTTCCAAGACATCCTAATTCATTCCAACGTCGCCATAAATTGTCTCGCATTTCTTGTGGTTTTTTAATTTCCACATACTTATAGAAAGATACCGTTATGCGATTGAACTCTTCTGCTTCGAGGTTTTTCATACAATCTTCTTTTGAAAGAAGGTTCCACAATCGTTCTTCTTTTTGTTGTACTTTTTTTGTTTTCATTACTCTATATCCTATCCCAAGAATAGAATTTTTCAATAATAGATACAAAAAAAGTGCACATATCATGTATGTGCACTTAATAAATATCTGCAGAATTGTTAACTTATTAATTAATTAAAAATCCCTTTTTTATCTAATATTAAGTTAAAGAACAGCGATATTTATCATTAATTGATTAATAGCTTTTCTAATGTAATTCATTTTCAAAAATAGTCAAATAATTTTGATTTTTAAATCTGATATAATGGGTACATGACAGATGAACGAATTAAGGAATTAGAACTTAAAGCAAATGATATTCGTATTTCAATTATTGATATGTTGGAGGACGCAGGTTCTGGGCATACAGCAGGACCATTAGGAATGACTGATATGTTTACCGCTTTATATTTTGAGGTTATGCAACATAATCCCAAAGACCCAGAGTGGAAAGATCGTGACAGATTGATTTTATCAAATGGACATACCGTTCCAGTTCGCTATGCAACTATGGCTCATGCTGGATATTTCCCATTAGAAGAATTATCAACCCTACGTAAATTTAAATCACGATTGCAAGGTCATCCAGAACGACATGCATTGCCTGGTATTGAACACACATCAGGTCCACTAGGGACAGGTTTAGGGCAGGCAGCAGGTATGGCGTTTGGAATGCGTTTGGATAACAATAAACAGCATGTGTACTGTATTACTGGTGACGGTGAATTAGATTGTGGAAATATTTGGGAGTCAGCAATGTTTGCGGCGCACCACAATCTTTCAAACCTTACTGCTATTGTTGATAGAAACAATATTCAAATAAATGGTGCTACTGAAAATGTAATGAAACTTGAAGACCTACGGGGTAAATGGGAATCATTTGGTTGGCATGTTATTGAAATTGACGGACACAACATCCAAGAGTTTGTTAATGCAGTTAATCAAGCAAAAGCCATTCAAAATAAACCAACATGTCTCATTGCTCATACTATTCCAGGAAAAGGAATTAAAGAAATTGAAAACGAGTTCGAATGGCATGGTAAACCACCAAGCAGTGAAGAAGAAAAACGTTTCTTAAGGGAATTACGAACATTACGAGGTAAAATTGAGGCAACTCACTCACAGTAATATGATTAATACAGAACTAAAATTACATGATAATGTATTCAATCCTGATGCTCTAGATAAGGCGGCTACACGTGATGGATTTGGAAAGGGATTAGTAGAAGCAGGAGAAAAAGATTCTCGAGTAATGGCACTATGTGCTGACCTTGCAGAATCAACCCGTGCTCACTGGTTCAAGGAAAAATTTCCAGAACGGTATATTGAATTAGGTGTTGCTGAGCAGAATCTTGCTGCTGTTGCTTCTGGTTTAGCAAATTACGGTAAGGTTCCATTTATGATGTCGTATGCTGCTTTTTCACCTGGTCGTAACTGGGAGCAAATCCGATCAACTATTTGTTTAAATGATGTTCCAGCAAAAATTGTTGGAGCTCATGCTGGCGTCTCTGTCGGTCCTGATGGGGCTACCCATCAAGCCTTGGAAGATATCGCAACCATGAGAGTTCTTCCTAACATGGTAGTTGTGGTTCCTGCAGATAGTGAAGAGGCACGTAAGGCAACACATGCTATTGCTGAAAATGACAAACCTTCATATATTCGCCTTGCTCGAGCTAAAACACCTGTTTTTACCACCCCTGAAACATCTTTTGAGATTGGATTACCACAAGTTGTCTATACTTCAGAAAACCCAAAAGTTGGAATTATTGCCTGTGGCTCTTTGGTTTACCAATCGATCTTGGCTGCAGAGGAACTCAAAAAAGAAGGGATTGAGGTTTCAGTTATGAATCTTTCAACAATAAAGCCGCTTAATGAAAAAGTTGTTGTAGAATTTGCACAATCGGTTGATCATATTGTTACAGCAGAAGAACATCAAATTCATGGGGGGATGGGGTCTCTTGTCGCTGAAACTCTTTCAAAATATCATCCCACAAAAATGTCATTTATTGGAATGCATGATCGTTTTGGGGGATCAGGTAGCCCAGATGAATTATTAGAATACTTTGGTTTTACCAAAGGTGGAATAATAAAACACATTAAAGAACAGCTTTCATAGTATGTTGAAAAAGATTTCGTATGTAATATTTCTTTCTATTATTGTTGGTATTCTTGTGTATGCATTCTTTCAAAATAGAAAACTTAATAATACAGCACACTATTCAACATTAGAGATAAATAACTCTGAGGAACGTCTTACCGAACGAGAGAGGGTTCATATAATTTTTAATAATGAATTTAAAAAACAAGAACGTGAATAATTTATTCACGTTCTTGTTTTAAATGTTCTCTTTGTTTTTCAAGCTTTTTAATTTCTTCAATAAGGTTTATTCTTTTGAATTTATATACGGGTACATCAGGTAGTTCCTGTAATGATGTTTCTAGTTCTGATATTGTCTGCTCTAAATTTTTGTCTAAACGTGCATGGATTTGTTGTCTTGATTCAGGAACGCTTTCTTTTGTATTGTTTCCTTGTAGTGGTAATTGAAATTTTTCCATATTAGTTTTGTGAAAAATAATCAGGATTTTCCAAGTTATCTTGTAGTGCTGTTTTTTTATCTATTTCTTGTTGTAGCACATCGGTTTCTTGTGAAGAGAAATCATCACGTGTATGTTCCTGATTAAGTGCAGTATCGATTGCTTGCTTGTTTAAGTCTCTAATTTCTTCATCAAGGTTTTTATCTATTTTCTCGACAATTTTTTCAAGATTATCATCACCATGCCATTCAATCATATTTTCTTGTAGTTCAACTTGTTCTTGAGGTTGGTCTTTGTACAACTCTTTGCATGATTCTTCTACTTCTTTTAGGTTATTAATACCTGCTTTTTTTAACCAGTCTAGTGTTTCCATATACCTTTATTATATCAAAAAACACCCCTTTCGGAATGTTAATAACTTATATTTTTTCTGGTTTGTAGTGTTCTGGTGCTTGGGCTAGGAACTCTTCAAGTTTTTCCTGAGACAGAAGTCCTTCTTGGGCTCCAATAAATTGAACAACATTCATTGAATTTATTGGGCCCCATGAAAGCGCTTCAGAAACTGTTTTTCCGTGTCCAAGTGCAATCGTAAATGTTGATGAAAATGAATCACCAGCACCTGTTCGTTCTACTGGTGGTTTTGGATCTGGATAGATAGGATGGAACCAATATTCATCATTATACGAGTCATATGCATAGGCACCATCAGGTCCATCAGTAATACAGACTATTTTTGGACCAAGTTCATGCATTGCTTTGAGCATTTTTTTTACATCACGAGATTCCTCATCAAGAATTTGCTGTGCCTCTTCTACGTTACAGAAGAATACCTCTGTAGCTTGATAGATATCTTTCAATTTTTCTGCACCAAGTGATATTTGGAATGTTCCTGGTTGAAAGGCCATTTTTATATCGTTTTCTTTTACCCACTGTGCAATATCTGCATGGTAATCCATTGATTTTTCTCCAACCGATGAAAAGTATACCCATTTTGGAATTACTCCTTCGGTTTGACGTTCTAGGTTGTAATCATATTCCTCGTGCTTAATAAGAATTGTTCGTTCTGCCTGAAACGAAAGTACATAGTGATAATTTGTTGTTTTACCATCTTCAACGGTTACGTAATCAGTGATAACATTATTTTCTTTTAATGCATCTAAACATTCTTTACCAAAATCATCATTTCCAACATGAGTCATGACTGCTGAATTAAGACCGAGTCGTGCTGCTGATACTGATGCGTTTGGGGCATTTCCAACAGCTTTAACTACCTTTACACTATCGTAAGGTAATTTTTCTCCAAAGCGCATTTCAAGCATTTTGGTACCATGTTCATATTCTACTTCTGCTTCTTTTAATTTGATAAAAGCATCAATGACAATATCTCCAATTGCCATGAAATCTATATTTTTTTCTTTTTCCATGTCGTTATTATATCACAATGCAATTGCATGATATAATTACGGACATATGAAAACATTGAAAGAATATTTATTAGAAGCGAAAGAAAATAACAAAGCTATTGCACATTTTAATGTAGCAAATTCAGATATGCTTATGGCTATTTTTAATCGTGTTCAAAAAATCTCACAAGATGTAGGAGAAAAAATACCTGTAGTGATTGGTGTTTCTGAAGGTGAACGTGATGCATTTGGGGTAACTCAAATTGTTGATTATATTAATAGCCTTAGAAATGAATATGATTACCCTATTTTTTTAAATGCTGATCATACCTATTCAGTAGAACGAACCTGTGAGGCAATTGATGCTGGTTTTGATATGGTGATTTATGATGGTGCAAAAATTTCACATGATGAAAATCTTGCAAACACTAAAGCTGTAGTTGAATATCGAAATAAGGTTAATCCAGATTGTCTTGTTGAGGCGGAATTTGGTTTTATTGGAGGTGGTTCAAATATTAAAGATGAAATACCTGAAGGTGTTTCAGAAGAAACGATGACCAAACCAGAAGAAGCAAAAGAATTTATTCTGAAATCACAAATTGATGTTCTTGCTCCATCTGTTGGTAATGTTCATGGTATGGTGAAATCAGGAAACCCAGCTCTTAACCCAGAACGCGTTACAGCTATTTGGGAAGCTACACAAACACCACTCGTACTTCATGGTGGATCTGGATCTACGGATGAAGACTTTGTTTCAGTAATTAAGGCAGGAATTTCATTAATTCATATTAGTACTGAGTTACGAGTTGCATACAGAAAGGGAATTGAAGAAGCCTTTAGCGAAGATGAGCACCAACTTGCTCCATATCGTTACATGGCAAAAGCACTTAATGCAGTTGCTGATATTGCAGAGCAGCGCATTCGTCTTTTCTGGGGATTATTGGAATAATTTGACAAAATAAACTTACATTACATAACTGTGGATAACTTATTGACCTTTATTCATATCCCTAGTATCGTACTTGAAGTTCTCGTTTAGAGAGCTTTTTTAGTTACGGAGTTTCGCGAAGCACATATCGCATTTTATGACGCAATTTATTTTATCTAAAAAAGTTACAACCAATACATTTTTACAAAATGTATATAAAACATTTATTATTATTTATTCGTTCTATATTTCATTTTCACTTCCTGCATTCGCTTTGGATGCAGAAGCTCCCTTGGGCGCACAATCATTTGCAGAAATTGTATTTGATGACACTGCAGCTCTTGAACGAAAAAAACAGCAATTAGAAGACCAGGTTCGAGCTGAGCGTATAGCAAAGATTGAAAGTTATTACGCACGGTATGATTTACCACTACAACATGAGGCCGAGCATTTTGTTGATGCAGCTGAAAAGTATGGTATTGATTGGCGACTTGTCGCTGCGATTGGATTTATTGAATCAACTGGTGGAAAACATGCGTGTGAAACAGCAACATATTCTGCTTTTGGTTGGGGTTCATGTACTATTGATTTTGATTCATATGCTGAGTCGATTGATGTTATCTCTATGAATCTTGGTGGACATAATCCTAAAACAGCACAATTTTATGCTGGTAAAGATATTCGTGGAATCTTATGGTCATATAATCCAGACACTATTAGAAAAGGGTATGGAGATATGGTAATAAAACAAATGAACACAATTTCACCAAATGTTTAAATTTAAAAAACCGAAACTTCTGTTTCGGTTTTTTATTAATTTGGAACATAGATATTTTCCCAACCACCAGCTCTGTTAACACTTTTTTCCATTCTTTTAAGAACCTCTTGCCTCTTAACTTTCCCTTTGTTTTCCGTTAAGAAATCTTCATTTTTTAATAATGAAATATCTTTTTCTTCAGTTATGTAGGGTTTAAGTTTTTGGTAGAAATTATGTTTTTTATAATAGTTAGGTAATTTTTTTAAAGCCTCATTAAAAGCTTGTTTGTACATATTTCGTTGTCCACGAAAGAATACTATCGCTTTTTTTGAATCTTCAATAATCTGTTTTGCTGTAGATAATTTTAAGGTAGACATATTTTTTATTTTAAATTTATTTTATTATAAAATAAATAAATATATTTAGTCAAATAATAAGCTTGTGATAATCTAGTGATATGAACTCTAAAATTTCATCAAAACATTATATTGAACCAGATGTGTTATTGGTTCATAAGCCAGTAGGAATTACCTCATTTGATGTTGTGCGAAAATTACGAAACATATTATCTATTAAAAAAATTGGACATGCTGGAACCCTTGATCCACTTGCTCATGGTCTCATGATTGTTGGTATTGGTAGCGGAACAAAAAAAATGACGCAGTACCTTAAGCTACCAAAAACCTACATTGCAGAAATCCTTGTAGGAAAATCAACAACCACAGGAGACCTAGAGGGAGATGTTGTGGATGAAAAATATGTTGAAAAATCTGATATGAAATCATCCGAGTTGGAAGCAAAGGTATTAGAAATGAAAGGGTCTCATGTTTTGCAGGTTCCTCTCTATTCAGCAATCAAGGTTCAAGGAAAGGCCTTGTATGCTTATGCGCGTGAGGGTAAAAAACCACCCTATATTCCAGAAAAAGAAATGAATATACATTCAGTTCAATATTTAGATGATTATCGGTCAGGGACTCATCACGTTGTAAGGGTACGTTTGGAAGTAAGTTCTGGTTCATATATCCGTACACTTGGTGAAGAATTTGGTAAACGTATAGGGTATCCAGCGACATTAAAGAGTTTATATCGTGTTGCTATCGATACCTATCTTGATAAAAATGCATATCATTTAATAACCAAGAAAAAAACAAATGCTTCAATAGTTCATGCTATAATAGAGTTATTATTCGGTAAGAAATAACATGATTATGAATATTTATTTTCAATCTAAAAACATTGATCTTTACCAAGATACAAAAAATATGATGGCAAATAGAATGTACGGACTTAATAAGTTTTTTAGCCATGACACGAATGCGTACATTGATGTAGAGCGAACACGTGCAAGTCACAATGGTGATGACTTATACCATGTTTCTATTAAAATTGACGATGCTCATAATCAATATTTTGCAGAAGAATATAAGGAAAATATTAGAAAGGCGTTTGATCATGCGTATGGCGATATGTTTCGAATGGTTCGTTCTCATCGCAGTAAATCAAGAAATCTTGCGCGACGTGCAGGAGCACGCATTAAGAGAATTTTTAGACGACAAAAATAATTTATGAAAAAAGTAACTGGAATGTTTGCAATACTAGCCATTGGATTACTTGCATTGCTTGCATATATTATTATTCTAGAAAAAGCTGATGTCTCACAAGATACTTCAGTCGCTATTATTAATACCCAACAAAACATCAATCAAACCTCCAAAGACAACACAGTTGTTAATTCAGAAGGAGATGTAGATGAAACAGAAACACAAAAACAAACTATGAAAGCAGTATTTACAACAAATAAAGGAAATTTTGAAATTGAACTATTTGACGAAATCGCACCTAAAACAGTAGAAAATTTTGTACAACTTGCAGAATCAAATTTTTATAATGGTGTAAAATTTCATCGGGTAATAGAAAATTTCATGATTCAAGCAGGAGACCCACAGTCAAAAGATGATGAGTTAGAACACTTGTGGGGAACAGGTGGACCAGGATACACCTTTGAAGATGAAATCCATGCAGAAAATTTTAACCTACGTGGTACCATTTCAATGGCGAATGCTGGACCAAATACCAATGGTTCTCAGTTCTTTATTAATACAAATCCTGATGATAATAATTTTTTGGATACAAAACATACTGTTTTTGGGAAAGTAATCTCTGGAATGGATGTTGTAGACATGATAAATACGGTGGAAACATTTCCAAATGATAGACCTATTGAACCAGTAGTTATTGAGTCAATAACTGTAGTCAAATAAAAAACTCCTTTAAAGAAGTGTTTTTTTGTTTGGAATTGTTATAATTACCATGTATGAAAAATAACAAATATAAAGGTTTTACATTGATTGAACTACTTGTATCATCGGAATTTTAGCAACCGTTGTTCTTGCGTCTCTAGGACAAGCACGAACACGAGCTAAAGATGCTGCGGTGTTATCTGGGATGTCATCGTATCGAACTCAGGTTGAATTAGATTACCCAACGGGTGATTATACTGGATTATGTCTAAGTAGTGGTACTAGTGAAATAAAACTTTATGTCCAATCACAAGGTGGTGATATCGAAGAATACGAGGATGGTTCAAATGACTATCGTATTATAGCTTCGTTACCAAGTTCGTTTGCACAAACTATCCCATCAACAGCATATGCTGTAGGTGAAGATGGTTTCTGTATTAATTCATTGGGTACAGCCGAAAAAGTATTTCTTGAAGAAATGGAAGAAATAACCGCTCCTGCATGTAATAGTGAGGAGGAAGTGGGCGGAGCTCTTTTTTCTCAGTACTGTACAGCGTGTACTTATGATTGTTTTGAGCGTAATACAACAACAGGTGCCCAAGTATCATATGTTGGCTGGGATCATCCTCTTTGTGATGGAGCTCCTAGTTGTGGTTATGGTAATGCTTGTCTTTAAATAAAAAAACACCTTAAAAGTGTTTTTTTATTACCCTTTCTTTTTTACATATTCTGTTTTGATTGCAATTGTTGATTTTCCTATGCGTACATCAATATAATCTGGGTCTCCAGTGAGCTTTATTTTTTCCAATACAGCACCTTGTTTTAAATTCAATGATGAACCCTTAACATTTAAATTCCGTGTTAATAAAACAGTATCTCCATTTTGTAGCTCCTTACCATTACTACAATACGTTATATCATCGTTGTTTTGAAGAGTATCTAATATAATATGTAATTCCGAGGGTTTAGGGTTTGTATATACTTCATCATTGATGATAAAGGTAGGAATAATACGCTTTCCATTATTTATTGAAATAACTTCTTTTGAATATTCACTACCTTTTTCTGGGTCAGTGATATCTAAAAATCTATACTCAATATTCTTTTCTTTTAATATATTTTTACTTTGGATACAATCTTTACACCAATCTGCTCCATACATAATAATTGTGTTCATTGTTTTACTATAACAAAAACCTCACTAAGTGCGAGGTTTATTTATTAATATATTTATAACCAATATTCAAACATGCCGCTAAGATAATAGAAATAGTAAAAGGATATATATTTAACCAAAATATTCCTATGAGAATTGGATATAGTGCGATTCTTGATATGTGGAAAATGGATTCTTTTATAAGTATAAATTCAAGGTAATCTTTTTTTAAGGTTATTGTGTATATTTCTGCTGACCAAGGAATATGGAGTATTTTTTTTGCGCAATTCCTTTAAATGAATCTATTAAGATTATTGAACCAATTGTCGTTGCCAATAATCTGAGTATCCAAGCTATCGCATGCATATAGGTACCAAAAGATAACATTTTTTTATGATTAAATGAATCTGCTATTCTTCCTATAAAATAATAAGAAACAAGAGAAAGTATCGTTGTAATTGATATAATCAGTCCTGTTTTTGTTAAGGTTCCAACCGTTATGATAATAAAAATTGGCCAAATAATGAGGTTAATCATATGCTCTGTCCCGTATGCACTAAAACTTATAAAATTACCTTTATTTGATTTAGCAAAAATATCCCTATATAGTTTTTTATTTGTAAAATGTATTTTTTCGAAGGTATCGTGCGTAAAAAAAAGAGGAATACTACTCACAAAAATAAATAAGGAGCTTACTATAAATAATAAGTTAAAATTAGCTTCAGCAAGTAGTCCTCCGATATAAGGAGAAATGATACCAGCTAGAGTAACAAGTATTCCCATAGTGGCTATTTCTCTACCACGTTGTTGTTCGTGTGAATTACGGGTAAAGATTAAATGGTAACTTGTGTTAAACAGCATGGTATATATACCTAATAATATTGGTGCAATAACAAAGAATATTGGAAATTTTGGTATTAAAATTAATGAAACATAATAACTAATCTCAAGGGGGGCAGAAAAAAGCATCGCATGTTTTTCTCCACATCGTGCAATAATATGTGCTCCTGTGGAATTCCATAATAGATAAACTAGAGAACTTATTAAAAAGAATATAAGTATATAAATAATTGAGTAATCATTTTGGTAAAGATAAATAGGAACAAAAATACTTATCAATGAAGCTCCTATTTTCCTAATGAATACTGATGTATAGAGAATTTTTAGTTCTTCTCTATAGAGTTTATGAAAAAAATCTATCATTATCTTTTGTTTTTTAAATAGAGCGAATAATCCATTTCTTTTTTACCTGCTGGAATGATTCGCTCAATGATAAAATTACCATTTTCAAATCGAGCTTTAGTTATTTTTAGCCGTATATCTTCATCCATAATAAATACTCCTGGCCAACCATAATAGGCGCGATATTTTCGATCGCGTGTTATATCGTCATCGTGGGTTATATCTCCATCTGCTTTTTTAATTTTACCGCAATAGCTTGCCTCATCGTGATTTTGTTCTATTGGCGTACACATTCCGTTCACATATTCAGGAAGAATGCCTGCAAGTAACTTACCTCCATCACGAGCTAACATATGGAATAACTCAGGTTTGGTAATGTCTGGTTCGAGAGGGAAACGTGACTGAGTGATAATTGGACCTTCATCCATACCTAATGTCATTTTCATAATAGTTGAACCAGTTTCCGTATCACCATTTAAAATCGCTGATTCAATAGGAGATGCGCCACGATATTTGGGTAATAGAGAGGTGTGTACGTTCAATACACCATATTTTGGGATATCTAATAATTTTTGAGAAACAATATATCCATATGATGCAACAATATATAATTCATCATTACGTTGTTCTAATGTATCAATAATATCTCGTGGGTGTTCTGGTTGCCAACATTCAATGGTATGCTCATTAGCCCAGACTTTGACTGGCGGTGGAGTCATTATGTGTTTTCGTCCAACAGGTTTATCAGGTGCGGTAATAATAAGAGAAGGGGTATATCCAGCACTTTTTAATTCATCTAATACAATAGTCGAAAATTCTGGTGTTCCAAAATATACAAAATTTATATCTTTTTTATTCATAGTGTTTAGTATAGTAAAAAAAATAAAAATAACATCAAATAATGTTATTTTTCATTAAGAACTTCATTAATTTCTTCTTGGGTCATGTCACGTAGGTTTTCCGCCTTATCGATAAACAGAATACCATGTAAGTGATCAATTTCATGTTGAAAGATATGAGCCAATAAACCATCAGCAGATTGAGTAAATTCATTTCCATATTCATCATATGCCCGAACGGTGACTTCGAGGTTTCTCTCTACATCTCCAACTTTCCAACGGCATGATAGACAGCCTTCATGTTTAAGTTTTGATTTTTTTGAAACGTTTATAATCTCTGGGTTTATATAGACTAGGTGTTCATGCTTTGGGTTTTCAAAAATAAATGGTGCGACGGTAAAAATTTGATATGATTCACCAATTTGTGGAGCGGCAATAGCGACACCATCGTTTTGTGTTGCAAGTGATTGATGCATGTCTGAAATGATATTTTGTATTTTTTCAGAAGTTATTTCTGATGGTTCAATACGTTGTGCTTCAGCTCGCAAAACAGGGTTATCCATTTGTACAATAGGTTTTGTATTCATGGTTTTAGTGTAAAACAAAAAACCATTTTTACCAATGGTTTTTTATTTAAGAGTTTTTATATAATCAGCTAACTCTTCAATAGGAATTGTTTTTTGTTTACGTGTTTTCATGTTACGTACAATCACTGTACTATCGATAGCTTCTTTTTTGCCAAAAATAAGTGCATAGGGGATACCAAGTGATTCTGCAATTCCAAGTTGTTTCCCAAGGTTGTTTTTTGAAAGTGAGTGTTTAATTGGATATTTCTTTTTTCGCAATATCTCAATAATATTGAATGCTTTCCCCTTTGCTTCATATCCAATTTGAATAAAGAAAAATTTAGGTTTTTTTCTAATTTTGGGATTGAAAGAACCTTCTTTTGCAATATCCATAATTCTATCAACACCTAATCCAAGTCCAACTGCTGGAACATCTTTTGTATGACCCATTACTTTTGCCAATCCGTCATAGCGACCGCCACCACCAAGGGCAAGTGAGCTATTCCCATCTTTGTCATACGTTACGTATTCAAATACCGTATGAGCGTAGTAGTCTAAACCACGCACAAGCGTATTATCTATTTCGTAAGGAATATGAGCAGCATCCAGGTATTCTAATACTGATTTGAAATGTTTTTTACTTATATCATTCAGTGTTGAGATAAGGGTTGGGGCATTTTCATTTACTAATATAGTATCTGGTTCTTTTGAGTCTAATACTCGCATTGGATTTGTTGATAAACGTTCCAAATCTTTTTTAGCAATACGTTTACTATTTTTTCGATAGAATGCCTTTAATTTTTTTAGGTATTCTTTTCGTACCTCTGAATCTCCAAGGGTATTAATTTTAATTGTGATATCTTGACCTGTTTCTTTTAAAATTTGATAACCTGTTTGGATAGTTATTGCATCAAGAACAGCTTTCTCAGAACCAATAATTTCCAAACCAAATTGATATAATTGACGGTACCGTCCTTTTTGCGGTCGTTCGTGTCTAAAGAAGGGCCCACCATAGTATAAAAATACAGGCTGTGGTAGTGAGCCCATTCCATGTTCAATATATGAACGCATGATAGCAGCAGTTCCTTCTGGTCGCATTACTAATTTATCTCCACCTTTGGTTTTAAGACTGTACATTTCTTTTTCAACAATATCAGTATTATCACCAACACCTTTGATAAAAATATCTTCATGCTCAAGAATTGGAAGTTCTATACCAGAAAAACCATAATATTCAGCTATTTCTTGTGCTTTTTCGTAGAATCCTTGTTTCGTATAAAAATTATCACCAATAAAATCACGCATCCCTTTCGGTGCTTGCAGAGTATCTTTTGTTTTTTTTGCTGCTGACATAATTATTTGAGAATGATTTCTATTTCTTCTGATGCTATTTTTCCAGGTGAAACATTAATGTGATTAAGTGGGAATAATCGTAAAAAAGTTCTCCCTACAATAAGATCTTCATCAAGTGCTCCCCATGTTCGAGAGTCAGAGCTATTCTGTCTATTGTCTCCCATAACAAAATATTCATCTTCTGATAGGACCCATGATCCATAGGTTGAAAAATTTCCATTAAGGTACTCTTCTTTTAATTGAAGGGTGCTTCCATCTTGTTGTTTAATAGTAACTTTGCTTCCTTCAAGAGTTATTGTTTCTCCTGGTAATCCAATAATTCGTTTAATAAGAAAACGCTTATGATTTGTTGGATATCGAAATACAATAACTTCACCTCGTTGCGGCTCTATTTTTTTATATGAAATTTCGTCAATAATAAGATAATCACCATTTTCAAGAGTAGGAAGCATTGATTCTCCATTCACAATAAATGGTTGAGCAATAAAAACCCGAATAGGGATAATAATTGCAAGAACAACAAGGGTAAATCTGACAAGTTCAAAAAACTCTTGTTTGAGTGTTTTTTTAGGAGTGTTTGTTTGATTCATGATACAATTCTAGCATATGAGTATGTTTCTCAAAAGGTATACAACTTATCATAGAATTGTAAAACCTCTAATGTTTTTTTGTGTGATGGGTCTTTTTTTTATTTTTTTTACTTCAAATAATACGACAAAAAATCCCCACCACACTACAGAGACCACTATCCATGTAAATAAGAGAGTTCAATTAAAAACTCAAATAGCAGATGAGCCAAAAGAGCGATCGATTGGGTTATCTCACCATACCTTTCTCAACCCAGACGAAGCTATGCTTTTTATATTTGAAAAAACTGGATTGTATGGTTTTCATATGCCTGATATGGATTTTTCGATTGATATTTTTTGGCTCGATGAAAATAAAAAAGTTGTATTCATGAAAGAGTATGCTCGACCGGAAGATTTTCCTGAGGTGTATACACCAACGGTACCAGCTTTGTATGTCGTTGAAACCGTTGCTGGTTTTGCATCAGATCACTCAATCAGTATTGGATATCAATTTAATTGGGAATGAATAGAAAAAGAACGCTGCTCGCGTTCTTTTTCTATGTGTTTATGTCGATAAGCCGGATTCTGTCAAAGGGTAATCATTTATCTTGAATATATGTCACCATATATTTCTTTGCGGCACGAATGCTCAAAGGCAAACTCGACTTTGCATGTAGGTAAGGATTTAGCCGTTTCACTAGATATGTCACCATATCAATTCATCCGCATGGGATGTCTGTTTCTTTCGATAAAGACGTCACTGCTCGCACCTCGCGTGTTACCACGGACAGGGGTTACCTGCTACCATTTTTGACCCGAAAAAGGGAAAACATGTCCGGACTTTCCTCACTCTGGTAAACCAGTCGCGCGATTACCTGACATAAACATAATTAGTGTACGAAATTATGCAAAATTAACAATAGTAATACTTGATACATTATCTATATATAAGTACACTCAAGGTATGAATTTCCATATTATAACTATTTTTCCAAATGTGTTTGATTCGTATTTAGGTGATTCAATTATGAAGCGGGCAATTAGTGAAGAAAAAATTTCAGTACAATTTTACAACCCTCGTACTGTGACAAAAAATAAGCATAACAAGGTTGATGATATTCCCTATGGAGGAGGTCCGGGCATGGTTATGATGGCAGAACCTATTATTGAACTATGGGAAACGATTACCAAAAAAACACTCTTAGAAAAAGTTCCTTTCACAAAAAAAAGAAGGTTTAAAACCATCGTCTTGTCTCCTGGAGGAGTAGGTTTTGATACTCAGTATGCAAAGACAATAGTACAAAAATACACAGATATTATTATTATCTGTGGTCGCTATGAAGGAATAGATTCACGTGTTATTCAAATAACTCAAGCAGAATTAGTTTCGATAGGTAATTATGTTCTTACAGGAGGAGAGTTAGCAGCGATGGTTATAATAGACTCAATGTCTCGTCAAATAGATGGAGTTTTAGGTAATAGTAATTCACGTGAAGAAGATCGCATCTCATCACATGAAATGTATACACGACCTGCTGAACTTATTCACAAAGGAAAAAAATATCACGTTCCAAAAGTCCTTATGGAAGGAAACCATAAACTTATAGACGAGTGGAGAAAAAATCACTAATTTGGTGATTTTTTATTTTATGGTATAATAATTTTGAATTAACTTTAAAATATTTATTTTGAAAAAAGAAAGAATATTAAAAATTGTTTTTTTAGGGAAAAAACCATTTTATTTCGATGAGTTTCTTATCAGTCTGAATGAAAAAATTAAAGAAGGTAATTTTTTTAATAATAGATTTGAAGATATAGATTCAATACGTCATGTTTTTCTACCTAAGAGTAAAGACTTTGATTTTATTGCATTAGATAAAATTTTTTCTGATCATAGAAAAAGTGTTCAGATTAAGAAGGAACAACTACAACAGGACATGGAAAACGAACTTATTCCTTATGAAAAATTGGTTGATATCGAAGAAAAAATGATTGTCGTTCATTTTGGTAAGGTTCCAAATGAATTACTTTCCATGATACACACAGAACAATCTATAGAGTTAAATTTCTATAGCATAAGTTCTAATCGTATTAAGGGGAGAAAATCTCACCAAAAGAGTGGGCGGAGAGTTTTTTACTTTAAAGATAAAAAATGTAAAAGAATTTTTATTCAAAATAGTGAATTAGTTTAATTTAATTTTAATCAAAACCTAAGGTTAATTATTTTGCCTTAGGTTTTAAATTTGGTATAATATATGTGAACACAATTTTAAATAATCCTAAAAACCTAGAAATCTTCACTACTTAAAAATGTAAACAACGGAAAAGCCGCACTGCGCCGCTTATCATGCCGGGTAAGCGAGTAATCATTTTCTAAATTTTATTACCATGAAAGATAGAGTAATAGAAGGGGGGTTGTGGGTACCATGACCCTATCAGACTAGAACAGACGGAATAAAACAAATTTAAGTATAACCCAAACAAAGAGCAGCTCGTGTACCTGCTCTTTAAAATTTTTATATAAATGTTATAATTAATTAAATTTTTAAAATATTTTTATATTATGGATGTTATAGATTTGAGTCAGTATAAAAAAATACCAGGGAGAAAGTCTTATAGTGTACGTAGTGATGGTACTGAGTTTGAGACGTACTATCATAAAGAGACGCAAGAAGAAGTTTTTGTACAAAGAGGTACTAATAAAATAATACCCTGGGTTATTGTAGAAAAGAGAGATTTCAATCGTGAAATTCCCGTAATTTCTATGTTACCTGTTGGGATTAGAGATTCTAAAAAATAATTGTTTAACTTGGAGCGAATGCTCCTTTTAATTTTGACAAAAAGAGATAAATCAGTAATGTAGGATACTACCTAATAGCGATTGAGTTCTGATAGATACATTGGGTTTTACGTACACATTTAACTTATGTTAACTTTATTCGCTTCTACTAACATTTTATTTTTTAAATAAAAACACCAAAGGTAACTTTGGTGAATTTCTACTTTATGACAACACGTGAAATGAAATATTTTTCAAAATATAAAGATCCTTTGATTGACGTACCAAATTTGGTTGAAAATCAGATCGATTCATTTGAAAAATTTATTAATGGAGGACTTCAAGAATCAATTATGGAGTTCTCGCCAATTTTAGATTACTCTGAAAAGAAATTTGAACTTAAATTTCTTGATTTTATTATTGAACATCCTGAATTTGATGAATATCACGCTCGGGAAAACAAGGAAACGTATGAAGCTCGTTTAAAAGCTCGAGTTTCTCTTTATAATAAAACACTTGATTCAACCAAAGAAGAGGAAATTTTCTTAACAGAGATTCCTTACATGACACCTCATGGAACCTTTATTATTAATGGTATCGAACGTGTCATCGTTCCTCAATTAGCTCGTTCATATGGTGTATTTTTTACCATGGACGACCATGTAAAAGGTCCATTTTTTGGTGCAAAAATTATTCCTGCACGAGGTGCATGGATTGAATTTGAATCGAACAAAGATGGTGCTATCTATGTTCGTATTGATAAAAAACGTAAATTTGCTGCAACAGCGCTGTTACGTATTTTTGGTTTGGAATCAAATGACGATATTATGGCTGCTTTTGAAGGAGATGAAGTCGCCTTAAAACAAATTAAAGACACACTTGCAAAAGACTCATCAACTGACAAACAAAAAGCATATGCTGATGTTTATAAACGAATTCGAGATGGTGAAGTTGCTTCTCCAGATGCTCTTGTTGAATATTTTGAAGCTATTTTCGGAGAAACTCTCTATGATTTATCAGAGGTGGGGCGATTCCACTTTAATAAACGATTTGAAAAAGAGCTTCCTAAAAAAGGTGTGTACGAACAAACTCTTAATGTTGAAGATCTTGTAACTATTATTAAACACATTGCTGCTCTTAATGTAGACCCGAAAGGAAAGGCAGATGATATTGATCATCTTGGTTCACGTCGTGTGCGTTTTGTTGGTGAGCTCTTAGAACAAAAAGTACGCCAAGCACTGTCTCAGATGAAACGAAACATTAAAGACAGAATGTCTACTGTTGAGAATGATACAACGCAATCAATGACTTTGATTAACCAACGTCCGTTCCAGGCACGTATGAAAGAGTTTTTTGCTACATCTCAATTATCGCAATATATGGATCAAGAAAATGCACTTTCTGAAATCTCTCACTTACGTACACTTTCTGCATTAGGTCCAGGTGGTCTTACTCGTGAACGTGCTGGTTTTGAAGTACGTGACGTGCACCCATCTCATTATGGACGTGTTTGTCCAATTCATACTCCAGAAGGGCAAAACATTGGGCTTATCCTACGTATGTCAGTGTATGCACGTATTAATAATTTCGGAATGATTGAGTCACCATATGCAAAAGTAGTAAAAGGTAAGGTGACAAACGAAATTGTATATCTTAATGCTATGGATGAAGAGTTATATAATATCGCTCACGCATCTAATCCATATGATAAAAATGGGAAATTTACTAACGAAGTTGTAGAAGCTCGTATTAAAACTAAACCAGGTATTTGTTCACGTGATGAAGTTGATTTTATTGATGTCGCAACAAATGCAGCTTTCTCTGTCGCAACGTCACTTATTCCTTTCTTGGAAGCAGATGATGCAAACCGATCACTTATGGGATCAAACATGATGAAACAAGCTGTTCCTTTGGTGGTACCACAAGCCCCTCTTGTTGGAACAGGGATGGAAGGAAAAGCAGCACTTGATACGGGTCGAGTGGTAATTTCACGTGGATCAGGAACTGTTATTGAATCAGATGGGAAACATATTGTTGTTAAGGATTCGAAAGGAAATAAAGAAGAGTACAAACTTATTAACTTCATTCGAACAAACTCAAACTCATTTTTCCACCAACGTTCTATTGTAACTGTTGGAGATAAGGTTAAAAAAGGACAAGTTCTTGCTGATACTTCAACGACAGAAGGTGGACAGTTGGCAATCGGTCAAAACGTACTGGTTGCATTTATGTGTTGGAATGGTCAAAACTTTGAGGATGCGATTATTCTTTCTGAAAAGTTAGTTAAGAATTCAATTTTTACTTCTATTAGAATTGATGAGTATGAATGTGTTATTCGAGACACTAAACTAGGGGAAGAACAGACAACAACAGATATTCCAAACGTAGGGGAGTCAAAACTAGGAAATCTTGATGAAGATGGAATTGTTCGTGTTGGAGCATATGTTGGAGAAAATGATATTCTTGTGGGTAAAATTACTCCAAAGGGGGAAACAGAATTAACACCAGAAGAAAAACTACTTCGTTCAATTTTTGGAGAAAAATCACGAGACGTAAAAGATACATCACTTCGATTAGGTTATGGAAAGAAAGGGCGTGTTATTGGGGTTAAGGTGTTTTCTCGAGAAGCAGGTCATAAATTAGAATCTGGAGTACTAAAGAAGGTGTATATTGAAATTGCTCAATTACGTAATATTAAAGTAGGAGATAAGCTTGCCGGGCGACATGGTAACAAGGGAGTTATCTCTATTATTCTTCCAGAAGAAGACATGCCATACATGGAAGATGGAACACCAGTTGATGTTATCTTAACACCACTTGGAATTCCTTCTCGTATGAACTTAGGTCAAATTCTTGAAATGCACCTCGGTTTAGCCGCAAATACCCTTGGGTATCAAGCAATTGTTCCTTCATTTGCAGGAGCGTCTGCTGATGAAATTGCAGAGGAATTAGAAAAAGCAGGATTTTCAGGTTCTGGAAAGGTAACACTCTATGATGGACGAACTGGTCAAAAATTTGATCAAGATGTTGCTGTTGGATATATGTATATTTTGAAATTACATCACATGATTGATGACAAGATGCACGCACGTTCAATTGGTCCATACTCACTTATTACACAACAGCCACTTGGAGGTAAGGCTCAGTCAGGAGGTCAACGGTTTGGAGAAATGGAGGTTTGGGCTCTTGAAGGATATGGTGCTGCTCATACATTACGAGAAATGCTTACTATTAAATCAGATGACGTAACAGGGCGTTCTGCCGCTTTTGACTCAATTATTAAAGGTCAAAAAATCCAAGAGCAAAATACTCCAGCTTCGTTTAATGTACTTACTAATTACTTACGAGGACTCTCTCTTGATGTAAATCTAGAAATTATTAAAGAAGAAAACCTTGTTTCTTTTGCGGATGATGCTCTTGAGGCAGAGGTAGTAGATTCTTCAGAGGAAGAATTAGTTGAAAATAACGAATAATTATTATGTCTACAAACTTACAACAACAAAAACAGGTATCAATTCGTTTGGCATCTCCAGAAAAAATTCGTTCATGGTCTCATGGTGAAGTAATTAAACCAGAAACTATTAACTATCGAACCGGTCGCTCAGAGCGAAATGGTCTTTTTGATGAGCGTATTTTTGGTCCTGAAAAAGATTACGAATGTTACTGTGGTAAATATAAAGGGATTCGATATCGAGATATTGTGTGTGAAAAATGTGGTGTTGAGGTGACACGTGCAATCGTGCGTCGGTCTCGGATGGGACACATCGAACTAGCTTCACCTGTTGCGCATATCTGGTTTCTTCGAGGTATTCCTTCTCGAATGGGATTAGTTCTTGATACACCTGTTTCAAAACTAGAAAAAGTTATTTACTTTGCAAGTTATATTATTACTGAAGTTCATGAAGAAGCGAAAGAAAATGTTTTGAAAGAGTTACAACGTGAATATAAGGTAAAATTAAAGTCTTTTGATAATGAAGAAGATAAAGAAAAGTTAAAAGAGCTTTTTGATAAAACAAAAAAGGATGTACAGGATATTGTTCCGTATCGAATTATTACCGAAGATGAATATAATATTTTCTCACTAAAATTTGGTTCAATTTTTGAAGCAGGTATTGGAGCAGAGGCAATTTATGACATCTTCAAAAAACTTGATTTAGCCGTACTTGAGAGTGAACTTGAAGAAGCTACACATCAGACAAAATCAGTAGCAGTTCGTACAAAAATTGAAAAACGATTATCACTTCTTCGTTCTTTGAGCCGAGAAAACATTAAACCTGAATGGATGTTTCTTGAAACGATTCCTGTTATTCCGCCAGCACTAAGACCGATGGTGGCTCTTGAAGGAGGTCGATATGCAACATCAGATGTTAATGATTTGTATCGTCGAGTTATTAACCGAAATAATCGTCTGAAAAAATTGATGACCATTGGTGCTCCTGATGTGATTTTACGTAACGAAAAACGTATCTTACAAGAAGCAGTTGATTCTCTTATCGATAATACTATTCGAAAACATTCAGGAACTGTTGCAAAATCTTCTTCACAAAAAAGAAATCTAAAATCACTTTCAGATAATTTGAAAGGTAAACAAGGTCTTTTCCGACAAAATCTTCTTGGTAAACGTGTAGATTACTCTGGACGTTCTGTTATTGTAGTTGGTCCAAAGCTAGGGATGGATCAATGTGGTTTGCCAAAAAATATGGCGCTTGAACTCTTTAGACCATTTGTTATTTCAAAAATTATTGAACGTGAAATGGCATTTAATGTTAGAGGAGCAGGGAAGCTACTTGAGCAACCAACTGATGAAATTTGGGGTATCTTAGAGGAGGTTATTGAAGGGAAATGGGTTCTTTTGAACCGTGCTCCTACACTTCACCGTCTATCAATTCGGGCATTTAAACCAATTCTTATTGAAGGAAAAGCTATTCAATTACATCCATTATCATGTAATGGGTTTAACGCTGACTTTGATGGTGACCAAATGGCTGTTCATGTTCCACTTTCTGAAGAATCTCAATTTGAAGCAAAAGAGCTTATGGCTGCTGGAAAAAATCTTTTGCGACCAGCTTCAGGTGACCCAACCGTTTCTCCATCACAAGATATGGTGCTTGGGGTATATTGGATGACAAAAGCTATCGATGGAGCAAAAGGGGAAGGTAAAATTTTCTCATCTCCAAATGAAGCTATTACTGCATATGATTTTGAAAAAGTTGATTTCCGAGCAAAAATTCAAGTCCTTGGAACAGAATCAGAGCGCTATGCTGAATTCGAAGGGAAACCTTTTGAAACAACTGTTGGGCGATTACTTTTTAACAGTATTATGCCGAAAGATTTTGGATATTTAAATCAGGATATTAAGAAAAAAGATATCTCTCGGATTATTTCAAAGCTTATCGAGAAATATGGTATTGATAACACAGCGCCAGTGTTAGATAAAATTAAAAACTTTGGATTCAAGTATGTAACATTTTCAGGTTCAACATTTGGATATTCAGATGCTGTAGTTCCAAAAGAAAAAAATGACGTTATTGAAAACGGACGTAATGAGGCTCTCACTATTCAAAATCAATATGATGAAGGTCTTATTTCAGAAACAGAACGATATCGTAAAACAATTGAGTTATGGGAAGGAATTAAGGTTGATGTTGAAAAAATTATTGGGGATAGGTTAGATTCATCAGAATCAATTTATGACATGGTTACTTCTGGTGCTCGTGGTTCAACTTCAAACATGCTGCAAATGGCAGGTATGAAAGGGGTTATTGTTAATGCTTCTGGTCGTGCTATTGATTTTCCAATTCTTAGTTCATATAAAGAAGGATTAACACCTATTGAATACTTCATTACTACTCACGGTTCTCGTAAGGGTCTTACTGATACAGCTCTAAAAACAGCATCAGCTGGATACTTAACAAGACGACTTCATGATGTAGCTCAGGATGTTGTTATTACAAGTGTTGATTGTGAAACTAAAAATCACATTATCGCTAAAGAGGAAAACTTTGATGGAATTATTAAACCTCTTGAAGATAATCTTTTTGGTCGAGTTCTCGCTCAAAAAATTGTAGATGCTGAAGGGAAAACACTATATAAAAAAGGAGATCTTATTGAAAAAGATGATGCTCAAAAAATTGCTGCAACAGGTATTAAGGAAGTAGCAGTACGTGCACCGATTAAGTGTGAAAATCTCCATGGGGTATGTCAGCAATGTTATGGATTTGATCTTGGAAGAAATGAAATGGTTAAGGTTGGAGAAGCGGTAGGTACTATTGCATCACAATCTATCGGTGAACCAGGAACACAGTTAACACTGCGTACCTTCCACGCTGGAGGAGTTACTGGTCTAGATATTACAACTGGTCTTCCTCGTATCGAAGAGCTTTTTGAAAAAAGATCAAATATTAAATCACCAGCAACTATTTCAAAAACAGCAGGTATTGTTGCAGATATTAGAACCAAAGATGGTGTAAAAATTATTGAAGTTCTTTCTGATACTGAAGTGAAAGTAGGGGCTAAAAAGACACGTTCTCTCGAATACGAATTAGATAAACGACGAACTCCTATTGTAAAGAAAAACGATAGGGTTGAAGTTGGAGATCTTATAACAGATGGTTCAGCAAATATAGATGAACTCTTTGATATTGCAGGTGCTGAGCGTACACAAGATTACATTGTTTCTGAGGTTGCCAAGGTATACGAGTTAAACTCTGCTCCGGTTGCAAAAAAACATATTGAAATTATTACCCGTCGAATGTTCTCACGTCGTCGTATTACTCACCCTGGAGATACAAAATTCTCAACAGGAGATATTCTTGAAAACATAGAGGTTGTTCAAGAAAATGAAAAAGTTGAAGCTGCAGGTAAATTACCGGCAAAATATACAATTGTAGTAAATGGTATTTCAAATGTTGCTCTTTCTACTAAATCTTGGTTATCTTCTTCTTCTTTCCAGCACACAACACGTATTTTAGTGTCAGCTGCGGCTGCAGGAGAAGTTGATGATCTTCGTGGTCTTAAAGAAAATGTTATTGTTGGAAACCTTATTCCAGCAGGTACAGGTTTTGATCATAACTTTATTCCTTTTACAGATATGCCATCTATTCAAAATGAAGAAACACTGGTTGCTGTAGAAGGAGAACTTGAAGATACAATTAATGAATAACTAATATGAATAACACCGACATCATTAAAGATAAACTAAATATTCTAGATGTGGTGAGTTCATATGTAAAGCTCGAAAGAGCAGGAAAAACCTATAAAGGAAGATCACCATTTACTAATGAAAAGACACCATCATTCTTTGTTTCTCCAGAGAAAGGTTTTTTCTATTGTTTTTCAAGTGGTAAGGGTGGAGATATTTTTACCTTTATTCAAGAAATAGAACGAGTTGATTTCAAAGAATCTTTGAAGATACTTGCTGATAAAGCAGGAATTAGTTTGGATACACATACATTGGAAGACAATTCACAAAAAGATATCCAGTATAAAATCCTTGATGATATCACAAAAAGATATGAGATTCATTTACGTAAAAATTCTGCTGTTGTTGATTATCTTTTAAAAAGAGGATTAACAAAAGAAACATTGATTACATTTCGAATCGGTTTTGCTCGTGACGATTGGTCTGATGCACTTGATTATTTAAAATCTCGAAAGTATACACAATCTGATATTGAATCGGTTGGTTTGATTATTCATAAAGAAGGAACATCTCGTTATTATGATAGGTTTCGTTCGCGTGTTATGTTTCCTTTATTTGATGGGCGAGGGAGAATTGTTGGTTTTTCTGGAAGAATTTTTTCAGATAACCTTGAGAGTAAAGGTGCTAAATATATAAATAGCCCTGAAGGACCACTCTTTGATAAATCTAAGGTTTTGTATGGATACCATACTGCAAAATCAGAAATGAGTAAGGCTGATGCATGTATTCTTGTAGAAGGACAATTTGATGTGCTCATGGCTCAGCAATCAGGATACGTTAATACCGTTGCTGTTTCGGGTACCGGTCTTACTGATGCTCATGTTAGTATGATTAAGCGTTTTACTGATACACTTATTCTTGCGTTTGATTCTGATAACGCAGGTATAAAAGCTACAAGACGTAGTGCACTCGTTGGATATAAACATGGTATGAACATTCGTATCGTATCACTTCCCGACGGAATGGATCCTGCGGATGTGATTCATCATAGTAAAGAACAATGGGACGTGGCTGTTCGTGATGCTCAAGATTACATAGAGTATCGACTAGGTTTCCTTACTACTAAAAATCTTTCTTTTGAAGAAAAAAAGAAAATTATTAATGAAGATATTTTCACTTTTGTATACCTTATGAAGAGTTCAATAACTCAAGATAAGATGTTACAAAAAATAGCACTCTTTTTAGGGGTAAGTGTAGAATCGGTAAGAGATGAATTCAAATCTTTTTCTCCTCATGAAGAAATACCATCCCAGGTAATAAAAGAGCATACCTTAAAGAAAAAAACAGAAGAAGTATCCATTCAAAAAGAAATATTACTATTTTACAATTACGTTATAGACAAAAATATTCCTCTTGAGTCTGATTTATTGGATACCATAAAGAGCTTATATCAAGATGTCTATTCTTCAGAACTTTCAGAAGATGCACAATCAATTGATGATACTGAAAAAAATATGCAACTCTTTGTTTTTGAAAATAAATACAAAGATACCGCAGAACATTTTTTCTTGAATGCAATACATACCATGATTGCTGAAGAAAAAATAAGAATACTTAGTCAACAAGCAAATACATTATTAGAAAAAATTAGGCAGGCAGAAGGAAAAGGTGATGCTCATACGGTAATACAATTACAAAAAGAACATCAACAATTACTTACTGAAAAAAATAACCTTACTCATACCATTCAATAACTATGGCAAAAGCAAAAAAAACAACTAAAAAAACAAAAGCTGATCCAGTAAAAACTCATATTGCACAACAACGGGAAATAGAAATCCGTGATAAGAAAGCAAAAGAGTTGATAGCAAAAGGAAAAAAAAGGCGCTTTTTGACCTATGCAGAAATCCTCAAGGTATTTCCTGATATTGAAGATGATGTTTTGTTTCTTGATGAACTCTATACACAACTCGGCGATGCTGAAATTGAAGTTGTTGAAGGAGGAAATCAAGCCGGTGGTGGAGGTTTGTTAGATATCAACATGACCGATGATGATTTGTTAGCAAAAGATTTTGCGACAAAACGTCAACCAGAAACAAAAGATTCTATTCAAATGTATCTACGTGAGATTGGTAAGTATCCATTGATTAAGGCTGCTGAAGAAGTCTCATTAGCAAAACGAATTGAATCAGGAGACGAAGAAGCAAAAAACTTACTTGCAAAAGCAAACCTACGTTTAGTCGTGTCATTAGCTAAAAAATATGTAGGACGAAGCCCTGATTTAACCTTGCTTGATCTTATCCAAGAAGGGAACATTGGACTTTTCAAGGCGGTTGAAAAATTCGATTGGACAAAGGGATATAAATTCTCGACCTATGCAACATGGTGGATTCGTCAATCAATCACTCGTGCCTTGGCTGACCAATCACGAACGATTCGTATTCCAGTACATATGGTTGAGACGATTTCAAAATACAAACAAGTATTCAAGCGAATGAGTCAAGATTTAGGTCGCGAACCGCTTCCAGAAGAAATTGCCTTGGAAATGGAGCTCGATGTTGAAAAAATTCATATGATTGGGAAAATCAATCAAACAACGATGTCTCTAGAAGAGCCAATTGGTTCAGATGGGGAAGAAAAATCAACACGTGGTGAGTTCATTGCAGATGAAACGATTGAATCTCCAGATAGTGAGTCTTCAAAGACTATTTTAAAGGACCAGCTACAAGAAATTCTTGATGAACTTACAGAGAAAGAGCGAACTATTATTGAGCTTCGGTATGGATTAAAAGATGGAATTTCACATACCTTGGAAGAAGTAGGACGTAAATTTGATGTAACCCGTGAACGTATTCGTCAAATTGAAGCAAAGGTTCATGAAAAAATCCGAGTAAATGAAAAAATTAAAAAGCTTCAAGATTACTAAAAAAATACCTGAAAGGGTATTTTTTGGTATAATGTACGTATATGTATTGGAATGAATTAAAGAAAAAAACCTGGATTGATTGGATTAAAATTCTCGTAGCAGTTGATATTGCAAGTTCAGGTATTGGGCTTATTTTAAATGTTGATATGCATGTTTTTGCATACATACTACGTATTATTGGGCTTGGATTTTTGAGTCGTATTTTCTTTGGGATACTGTATGTATTTGTTGCGGTTCTTATATTTAAAAGAATTTTCCCACAGAAATTAGCTGAAGATGAAAATATTGAAGCAAAAAAAATGGATGAAGAAATTGTTGATACTACCGATCAAGTTAAGGCAGGCGTAAAAAAACTTGCTAAAAAGGCAGCCGAATTAACAGATAAGGCTCATGATAAACTCGATACACTTTTAGATAAAGGTGAGGATTTAATTAAGAAGGGGCACAAGGATGCTAAAGATGAAATTGATAAACTAATGAAGGACTAAACTTCATTTTTTTTATTTGAAAAAAACTCATACTCAGGTAGGATGTTGGGTATCTATGGAATATGTTTTATACGTATTTTTGTTCATTACTTTGTATTTTCAAATTTTTCTTCTTGTTAGTTTTTTTGAAAAAAATGAATCTCAGCTAGAACAAAAAAAAGAACAAACAATTACATACTTATCTGCGACCGTTATTGTGCCATGTTTTAATGAAGAGGCGACTGTTGGTAGAACGATTGAATCATTATTACAACTTGAATACCCTGATGATAAATTAACTATTATGGTTATTGATGATGGTTCAACTGATAACACATGGAATGTTCTTCAGCAATATGTGCAGGAGCCAAGAATTACATTATTTCAAAAAGAAAATGAAGGTTCAAAATTTGCGGCATTGAATTTTGCTCTTAAAAAAATTAACACGGAATTGGTTGGTGTACTTGATGCAGATTCATGGGTATCTATTGATGCCTTAAAAAACTATATGGAATTTTTTGCTGATCCAGAGGTTATGGCAACAATTCCTTCAATGGTAATTGCAGAGCCAGATTCATTTTTACGACGGGCACAAAAAGCAGAATATGATATTGGCCTTTTTGCACGGAAATCTTTTGCTCAAATTAATGCTATTTATATTACTCCAGGACCCTTTTCTTTTTTCAGGAAAGAGGTATTTGATACACTTGGCCCCTATAAAGAAGCTCACCATACTGAAGATGCAGAAATTGCACTCCGTATGCAGAAAAATCATTATAAAATAGCATACAGTGAAAAATCAGTGGTATACACTGTTGGTCCTAAAAAATTACGACCACTCATTAAACAACGAGTTCGTTGGATTTATGGATTTTTACGAAACATGTTTGATTATAAAGACATGCTCTTTAAAAAAGAGTATAAATCGCTGGGTATGATTATTTTACCCCTTGGAATTTTCCGAGTATTTATTACTGTTATTCTTTTTCCCTTATCTATGTGGCTCCTTGTGTTGCCACTATGGAGATGGTTTGAAAAATTATCAGTGGTTGGTCTATCAACAAGGTGGTCATGGGGAATCGATTGGTTTTTCGTGAATGTAACGCAGCTTCAAATATTCACAATTATTGGAATCATTCTTTCTGTTATGACCCTATGGCTTGGAAGAGAGCTTGTGGGTGATAAAAGAAAATTTACTATTGATGTGGTGTATATGTTTTTTATGTATACGTTTATCGCTCCACTATGGTTAATTAAATCAAGCTATAATGCTATTCTTTCTAAAAAAGAATCATGGCGTTAGTAAAAACAATCCCTTAAAGGATTGTTTTTTTATGTAAGCTAGATAGAATGAATCTCATGAATAATGATAGAAAAAAATATATAATCGTTTTTTTGATTACCTTGGGGATTTTTATTGTTGTGTTTGGTTTAGTATCTGTATTAAATCAGCAGAAAATACGACATATTGATGAACTACAAAGAGACATTACGGCTGATCTAATTGCCACTGAAACTCAATTTGATTTACTAAAAACCGCACCTTGTGGATCTTTAGAAAATTCACTTCTTTCTGAAGAACTGCATGAGTTTGGACAAAAGCTTTCTTTTGCTCAGGAGAATCAGGGGTCTAATAATGATGATGTTTTGCAGCTTAAGAAATATTATTCATTATTACAGGTAAAAGATTACCTTCTTATGCAAGAATTTTCTAATAAGTGTAACTTAGACATTGATTCATTACTCTACTTCTATAGTACAGAGTGTGATGATTGTAGAAAGCAAGGGTATGTATTAACTGAATTCAAAGAGCAGTATCCAGATGTACGAATTTATTCTTTTGATACTGATTTAGATTTTCCTGTAATTAATACTTTTGCTTCATTGTATGAATTTGATACGTATCCAACACTTATTATTAATGATGATGTGTACCAAGAGTATATTAACCTAGAACAAATACAGGAATTGTTTCCTGAGCTTGTTCAGCGAAAGGTGACAGAGGAAAACATTGAAAAAGGTATTAACTATATTACTTCTCTTAACGAGTATTCAGAAATAGAACAAGAAAATATTATTTTTCACGAAGTAATTAATGACGTTTATTATTATAACGTAGTTACCGATGATGGATTACTATTAGATGATATAGTGCTTAGCTTAAATGATGATTCATTTGAAATAAAAAAATAAAAACCGTTATATAACGGTTTTTATTTTGGAGCCATCTGTCGGGCTCGAACCGACGACCTATGGTTTACAAAACCATTGCTCTACCAACTGAGCTAAGATGGCGTAATAAACAAATTATTTTTCTTTCATTTTGTTTATAAATTCAGAAGAATATTGTTTATCTTGCTGTGGATGTAGTGTTTTTCTTACAAAAGACTTAATTTTACTTCCACATAAATATACGTAATTAACTATTTTCATTACTTTTTTCTTTATAAAAATAAAGAAGTCATGAGTCGTTTTTACAATATATTTTTTTGTATTTTCGAGTTTCTCCTCGAAAAGAACACTATCGATATTACACCAGTTTTTTACTATCTGCAACAAGGTTTTTTTTGTTTTATATTGTTCAATAAAAAGTAAAACAAGGATCCCTACAGATGCAATAATAAGAATATATATAAATATCATTAGTCTCTATTATGAAATAGATAATCGTTTGAATTCAGCAACTTCAATACGTTCACCGATTTTCAATGTTGCTTCTTCGATGAGTTTTGCAATAGTAATGTCTGGGTTTTTAACAAAAGGTTGTTCTAGCAACTCTTCGATTGTTTCAGTACCCATAGCTGCAATATGCATAGCAATATCTGTTCCCAGAGTCATGAAATCTTCATTACGAGCAACATAATCAGTCTCACATGCTAATTGAATTAATACTCCAACAGTTTTATTTGAATGAATGTATGATTCAATAATTCCTGCTGCAAGATCTCGATCTGCTTTTTTTGCTGCAGCTTTTGCTGAAATATCTCGCAAAAGTTCTCGTGCCTTATCCATATCTCCTCCCGCTTCGGTTAATGCTTGTTTACACTTTCCAATAGAAACCCCTGTTTCTTCTCGTAGTGTTTTAATTTGTTCGATTGAAATTTCCATATAACTAATTATTTAAGTACATCAGTAATTTTCTTTGTAAAAAGAGAAATTGATGAGACGTTAGTATCGTTTGCAACGATAGGGTGAGTAATAATTGAAATATCACAATCTGTGTTTGCAAGAGCAATAACAGGAATATTCATTTGTCGCGCTTCTGTTACTGCAATTTCTTCTTTTTTAGGGTCAACTACAAAGAGTGCTGCTGGAGTATTTTTTAATGTTTTGATACCTCCAAATTTCTTTTCTAATCGTTCAATTTCACGTCCAAGCATTAATCGCTCTTTTTTGTTTGCGGCTACAAGTTCTCCTTTTTCAGATTGGTCTTGTAGTTTTATTAACCGAGCTACTCGTTGTTTAATTTCCCCAGCATTAGTAAGTGTTCCTCCAAGCCATCGTTCAGTCACAAAAGGCATATCAATAAGCTCTGCTGCTGCACGAATAATTTGTCGCGCTTCTGGTTTTGTTCCTACAAAGAGTACTTGTTTATCTGTTTTTTGTAATTCTTTAAGAAAAGTAAGAGCAGCTTCAAGTTGAGTACCTGTGTGCTCAAGGTTAATGATATCTTTTTTTTGCCGTGATTCGAAGATGAATTCTCGGGTTGATGGGTGACGTCGTGTTTTTGAGTATCCAACGTGAGCACCAGCATCAAACATTTCATTAATTAATGTTTCGTTTACTTTTGACATTATAGTTATTATTAGAAAAAGCTTGCACAATGGTTATAGCTAATAATAAAGAACCATCGTTTAATCTCGCATTCGACTGCGAGGGAAGGGAGTGGTCGACATCATCTGAGAGACTCAATTCCACAAGTTTTTACAAGAAATATATTACTGATAATAAGTATTTTGTAAATAAAAAACCATGAATCTAATCATGGTTTTAGTATTTAAATAATGGTTTAGAAAAGTTCACTTTTTCTATAATAATAAGCCTCTGTTCCAATAATTTTTTTCTGTGAATTATTATCTAATTCTACTATAGAAAAAGAAGATATTCGTTTTTTATTTTTTGAATTAGCTTTAGCTAAATCAGGTATATGATTCACTTTAGCAATTTCATTTGCTACTTGATGTCTCTTTTTGAAACCTTGGACTACTACTGAATTATTTGTTTCTTTACATGCAACAAGAAAAGCATTAGTTTTTGTGTTCTCGTTGTTTTTTGAAATATCTAAAATCATTTAAATGTTTTTATTTTTATGTAAAATACTTGTTTTTTATAAAAAGTCAAATATTAAATATATTTGAAATATATAAACTTTCACGTACTATAGAATGTATGAAACAATCTCAATTATTCACGAAAACTCGTAAAGAAGCACCAACTGATGAAGCATCAAAAAATGCACAACTACTCATTCGTGCTGGATATATACATAAGGTATTTGCAGGTGGGTATACTTTTTTACCGCTTGCAGTAAGGGTCTTGGATAATATTGCAGCTATTATTCGCGATGAAATGAATGCTATTGGAGGACAAGAGATGCAATCAACAGCATTGCAGTCAAAAGAACCATGGATTCTCACCAATCGTTGGGATGATGATGTTGTTGATAATTGGTTTAAAACACAACTAAAAAACGACACCGAGCTAGGTCTTGCATTTACCCATGAAGAGCCAATGGCATTAATGATGAAAAATTTCATTTCTTCATATAAGGATTTACCAGCATATCCATACGATATTCGTAGTGTTTTTCGAAATGAAGCTCGCGCAAAATCAGGGGTAATGCGTGGACGTGAGTTTTATTGGAAAGCATTGTACTCATTTTCACAAAACGAAGAAGAACATGCTGTTTTCTATGAAAAAGCTGCCCATGCATATACACGAATATTTGAACGTATAGGGCTTGGAGATACTACCTATAAAACATTTGCTTCGGGTGGGACATTTTCGAAATATTCCCACGAGTTTCAAACGATATGTGATTCAGGAGAAGATACTATTTATATTGATGAAAAAACAGGGATTGCAATCAACAAAGAAGTTCATAATGATGAAGTGTTAGCAGAATTAGGTATAGAAAAAAACACCCTTATAGAGAAAAAAGCTGTTGAAGTCGGAAATATTTTTTCTCTTGCTGATAAATTCTCAGAGCCGATTGGTTTAACTTATACAAGCGAACAAGGAAAACCACAAAATGTATTCATGGGCTCATATGGTATTGGTATATCTCGTTTAATGGGTGTTGTTGTCGAAACAATGTCAGATGAAAAAGGTATTGTTTGGCCCGAAGAAATATCTCCGTTTACTATCCATTTACTAACATTTGGGAAAAACGAAAATATATTCCGTGAAGCTGAGAATCTTTATCACGATTTAAAAAACGCAGGTATTGAGGTTCTTTTTGATGATAGAGACTTAGGTCCAGGTCAAAAATTAAATGATGCTGACTTGATGGGTATGCCGTACCGTGTTGTTGTTTCTGAGAAATCTGTAGAAAATGGAGGAGTAGAAATTACAAAACGTGATTCAGGAGATGTTGAGTATATTGATCAAAATCGTGTTGTTGCATATTTCACCGAAGGATAAAAATATTATATGAGTACAATTATAGAAAAAATTTATAAAAAGTTTTCTAATGATATTGGTATTGATTTAGGGACAGCAAATACTCTGGTTCATGTAAAAGGGCAGGGTGTTTTAATCAATGAGCCTTCAGTTGTTGCTATGAATACGAAAACAAATCGTGTAGTGGCTGTTGGAAACGAAGCAAAAGAAATGTTGGGGCGTAATCCAGGTCATATCGAAGTTGTTCGCCCATTAGTTGATGGGGTTATTTCAGATTTTGATGTAACCGAAGAAATGCTTTCATACCTTATTCGTAAAGCTGAATTAAAATCGAAAAAGTTCTTTAGACCTCGGGTTATTGTTGGTGTCCCTTCGGGAATTACCAATGTAGAACATCGTGCAGTATACGATGCAGCACATAATGCAGGTGCACGTGAGGTGTATATTATCGAAGAGCCTATGGCTGCAGCTGTAGGTCTTGGATTACCAGTTTTGGAACCTGTTGGTTCAATGGTTATTGATATTGGTGGCGGTACAACTGATGTCGCAGTTATTTCTCTATCTGGAGTAGTGCAATCAAAAAATATGAAAATTGCTGGTGATAAATTAAATCAAGATATTATTGCTTACTTACGCGATGAATTTAAAATTCTTGTTGGAGAGAAAACAGCAGAAGAAATAAAAATTAAGATTGGTGCCATCAGTGATTACGAACAACTTGAGTCAGAAATCAGAGGGAGAGATATTATTACAGGTCTTCCACGACAAATTCTTGTAAATAATCACGATATTAGAGAAGCAATTAGGCACTCTATTGCTATCCTTGTTGATGGGGTAAAAGAAGTACTTGAAAAAACACCACCAGAAATTGTGTCTGATATTATGCAACGCGGTATTTATCTTGTTGGGGGAGGAGCAATGATTGGTGGGCTAGATGAATTACTGAAACACGAATTAGAGATTCCTGTTTATATTGGAGAAGAACCCTTGTATTCTGTTGTTACTGGTACCGGTCTTGTTTTGGACAATATTAATGATTACAAAGAAGTATTAATCCACGAAGACGATGAGTTACCTTTACGATAAAAAAAGAAAAAACAAAAAACGATGGTACGGAGTAATTGTTGTTTTTTTAGGTCTCGCGCTTTTTACTCCTGTATATTCTTGGATGTTTAGTATCTTTGAAAAACCACTTTTGCGTTCATGGGAAAACAAAAATCAATTTTTTGATGGTACTGAAAATTTTTTTGAATCTTTCTATGGTAAAACAAAATTAATTCAAAAAAATAAAGAACTAGAAGAAGAAATTGCTCGATTGGAAGTTGATAATTTACGAACTCAATATTTATCACGTGAGCTTGAAAAAACAACTGGTATTCTTTCACAAGAAGAGATGCTTAGTGCTCGCGTACTTTCACGAGGGGTGCTTGGCTCCCAAGATTCTTTTGTTGTAGATCAGGGTTCTCAACATGGTGTTGTAGTGGGAGATCACGTGTATACATATAATAATATTGCAATCGGTCTTGTTTCACAGGTATATGCTACAAGTTCACAAGTGATACTCTTTTCAGACGTTGATTCTGTGGTAGAAGGAATATTATTCCCTCATGAAGTAGAGCTTTCTATGAAAGGTCAGGGAAAGGGAGGATTTATTATACAAAGCCCGCGAGAAATTGATGTTACCTCAGGTGATATTCTATATAGCTTAGAACAACCCGGAAATATTATTGCTATTGTTCGAAATGTAACATTTGATCCTCGTGACCCATTTAAACAAGTGTACCTATCGTATCCAGTTAATCTTAATGAGATTCAAACCGTAGGTATTAAAAAACAAACACCTAGCTCAATTGAGTAGGTGTTTTTATATAATTATCGTAATAAATAAGATACAGAAAGAAGTTTTTTAGTAATATCAACTTCTTTTTTGACATCAATTCCTGGCGGGTGATAAAACTTATAAGGAATATTTTTTTTATTGAGATAATAAGATAAACGTAAGGCATGAGCATAATCATATCTTACTATTAAATTTTGCTTGTTCTTCTGTGTTTTTAAAGCAAGTTGTTGCAGCTCAGTATCTGGTAATTCTAGAAAATGACTAAATTTTTGTTCATAAGTAAAATGAGAATGTTTTTGAATTTCTCTGAGCACATACTCTTTTATCTGTTCAGAATCCTTACTTTCCCAAATAGGAATTTGTAAATCAAAATTATTTTCTTTACATATTTTTTGAGCTGTTAGTAATACTTGATTTATAAATTTTGTTCGTTTTTTAGTGTATGCATAACTATAAAATTCTTGTATTTGGGGATTTTGGAATCTTTTATCGTCAGTTGCTTGTAATGTAAGATATTTACCTTGTTTAATATTATTCCATTCAGCATCCTCTAAATCTTTTGTCATCATAGACTCATGGGTAAAAATTGTTTATTGTCTACTTTTTTCAAGATCTAATATTAAGCTTTTTGACTTTGATAAACCCCAAGATGCTGTATTACTTTTACCTGCAATAATATAAACAGTTGGAGTGAAGGTATCTGTATTTTTTTTATTACAACTAAAAATACAAAAAATTAAAAAAAGAAAAGTATATTTTTTCATATATATAAAATTTTTTGTTTATTTAATTATTAATTTTATAAAATATTTGTCAAATATTTCTTTCATTTTATAACTTCTCATATATACTTTGAGTTATGAAAAAATTCTCATTTACCATTAATAAAAAAATGGATGGCTTAGGTCGTGCCGGTGTGATTTCAACACTAAATGGTGACGTCCAAACACCTGCATTTGTTACCGTAGGAACCAAAGCAACGGTTAAGGGTATTACACCAGAAATGTTAAAAGACATAGGCGCGCAAGTCGCTCTAGCAAATACTTATCATTTATATTTGCAACCAGGAGATGATATTGTTGCTAGGGCAGGTGGTTTTCCAAAAATGATGAATTGGAGTGGACCAACGATGACCGATAGTGGTGGTTTTCAGGTGTTTTCATTAGGTGAAGCTTTTGGAACTGGTGTTTCAAAGGTTGCATCCGGAGAAGATATTGTTGTTTCAGAACGTAAGGGGTATTCGAAATCAAATAAATTTGCACATATTGATGAAGATGGTGTCACTTTTAAATCATATCTTGATGGTTCACGACACCGTTTTACACCAGAATCATCGATGGAAATTCAATGGAATTTGGGGGCTGATATGATTTTTGCTTTTGATGAATGTACAAGTCCATTAGCTGATCATGATTACCAAACAGAAGCCATGAACCGAACACATAGATGGGCAGAACGTTCACTGAAACGACATAACGAATTAGATACCGAAAATGTCCAGGCATTATTTGGGGTAGTGCAAGGTGGACGATTCCAAGATTTGCGTGAAGAATCTGCACGTGTATTAGGGGCAATGGATTTTGATGGATATGGTATTGGTGGATCATTCAATAAAGATGATATGGCACAAGCAGTTGGATGGGTGAATAGTATTCTTCCAGAAGAAAAACCACGACACATGTTGGGGATAGGTGAACCAATAGATATTTTCGCTGGCGTTGAGAATGGATGTGATTTATTTGACTGTGTGTCACCAACACGTGTTGCACGTCACGGACGAATCTATACCTACGATGGTCCAGTGCAATTAAAAAATGCACGGTTTAGACAAGACTGGAAACCACTCGTTGAAGGTTGTGAATGTTATACCTGCAGTAATTATACACGTGGATATATTCACCATCTATTGCGATCAAAGGAAATGTTGGGGCAAACATTAGGATCAATCCATAATCTTTATTTCATTGTGAAATTAGTCGATGATATTCGTCAATCGATATACGATGAAAATTTTGAAGAGTTTAAAAAAGAATTTATTGAGCGGTATTATAAGCAGTAAAATCGAAGCATAAGAAAAAACACCATCTGGTGTTTTTTCTTATGCTTCGATAACTGAAACGATTTTCTTTACAACGGTATCTCCGTTAAAGTGTTTTTTACGTTTAGAACTGAATTTTACGATTCCGTCTTTCAGTGCAAATAGTGTGTGGTCTTTACCTACACCAACATTTGCTCCGGCCATAATTTTTGTTCCACGTTGTCGAACAATAATTGAACCAGTTTTTGCTGATTGTCCGTCAGCTAGTTTCGTTCCTAGATATTTAGGATTCGAATCTCGGAGGTTTTTTGCCGAACCACCGGCTTTCCTATGTGCCATAGTAGATTATTGTATACTGTAATTATTACGAAATAATAATGTTGAACATCATGAGTAATGGATTCACAACATTCAGAGTAACATGCGGATTATAGACAAAGTACACAAAAAAATCAAGAACTTTGCAAACCATAAATGGTTTGATGAAATTTTACTATTTACGGTGATTATGTTTATTGGATTAGGTAACTTTTCTTTGGGAATATTGTATGAACGCCAGCAATACAATAAACAAAATCCGATAGAGATACGATACAGTACACAAGCAGTGGAATTATGGGAACAATACCAAAATAGTAGTAATCAAAATAATAATTTCTTTGCATCAAAAAATGGTTCCGTTGTATATCCTATAAATTGTTCTGCCGGGAACAGAATACTGGAAGAAAATAAAATATATTTTACAACAATAGATCAAGCACTTGAGGAGGGATATCGAGAGAGTACTTCGTGTTAATTTTTTATATATAAGCTTATAAATTATAAAATTCTAAATTGCTCACCAAGGTTTTCTTTCAAAATAGTTACAATAACGTCAGGTGACACATCGTCATATATTCTAAATTCTTGCTTATAACGTTTTCCTGTTACTGTTAGTAAATGACATCCTGTTTCAGATCGATGCTTTATGGTTACAATATGATCCCTACGACCTTTAATGGGGATAATAATTCCGTAACTCGTTTCTGAAATTCCATACTTTTTAAGAACTTTTTTAATCTTTTTTACTGGCTCAATTGCTGTGGTTTTGTTACCCTTCATGACCCTAATGTAGCATATTTGACATAGATTTTGGTTTTGTTAGGATACACAACTCACATATAGTTCTTTTAATTTAATATTTAATTTAAGCAATGAAAAACACCATTTCACAATCAACCAGACCAGCTACTTCAGGAGTAGTAAATTTTTTCAACGTTTTCCAACGCAAACACCATTGTGTTGGAGGACAACCATTACGTAATGTTACACGTAGGCGAATGAGGCGTTTTTCTCAGTTTTAAATTATGTATGTTCTGTATTACAGAATATGTAACAACCAAGGTAGTTTTACCTTGGTTTTTTAATGTTATTTTTTTATACATGATATAGTATGAGAATATGTCATCGTTTAATCTCCAATCTGAATATAAACCCGCAGGTGATCAACCTAAAGCCATCGAGACGCTCGTTGCGGGACTACAGAGTAATCAACAAAAACAAACACTTCTTGGAGTTACTGGTTCAGGGAAAACATTTACCATGGCAAATGTTATTCAAGAGATTCAAAAACCAACATTAGTCATTGCTCATAACAAAACTCTTGCTGCGCAATTAGCCCAAGAGTTTAAGGAATTTTTTCCAGATGCTGCGGTACATTATTTCGTTTCCTACTATGACTACTATCAACCAGAAGCATATGTGACTGCCAGTGATACCTATATTGAAAAAGATGCTCAAATTAATGATGAAATCGATCGTCTACGTCACGCCACAACACAATCATTGCTGTCACGTGATGATGTGATTATTGTTGCTTCAGTTTCGTGTATTTATGGACTTGGTTCACCACAAGAGTACCTTGATAAAAATCTACTTATCACTGTTGGGGAAAAAAGGTCAAAGACCGATATTATGCGTAAACTTGTTGATATTCATTTTGAACGTACTACTGCAGATGTAACACCTGGTTCATTTCGTTCGGTAGGGAATTCTATCGATATCATGCCGACCGATTCTGATAAAATTATGTACAGTATTGATATTGTTGGCGGTACGATTGATATGATTCGAGCAACTAATCCTGTTTCGGGTGTTATTGTAGAAGATATGGAAAGTGCATTAATTTTCCCAGCAAAACACTTTTTAACTAACGGAGAGAAAAAAGACCGCGCACTACAATTAATCAAAGACGAACTCACTCATTCTTTAAAAGAATTTGAAGATGCAAATAAGTACCTTGAACATGACAGGTTAAAACGTCGAACAGAATATGACATAGCAATGATTCGTGAGGTTGGGTATTGTTCTGGTATTGAAAATTACTCACGACATCTTTCAGGGAAGGGAGAAGGAGAAGCTCCTGACACCTTATTGTCATACTTTCCACATGACGAGCACGGTAATCCTGAATTTCTTACTATTATTGATGAATCTCACGTAACGATTCCTCAAATTCGTGCTATGTATCGTGGTGATCAAGCACGAAAAGAAAACCTTGTTACGCACGGTTTTCGCTTACCAAGCGCCAAAGACAATCGACCGCTACGGTTTGAAGAATTCGAAGAACGTGTCGGACAACAAATCTATGTTTCAGCTACACCGTCAGATTATGAACGAGAAGCTTCAGAGACCATTGTGGAACAGATTATTCGACCAACCGGTCTACTCGATCCAATTATCGAACAACGTGGTGTAAAAGCGAATACAGAAAGTCGTTACCAAGGACAAATCCAAGATTTCATTGCTGCAGCAGAACAAGACATCGCTAAGGGTGGACGTGTATTAGCAACAACTCTGACCAAGAAAATGGCAGAAGACCTATCGTCATACCTCAAAGATAAAGATATCAAGGCAGAGTACCTACACAGTGACGTAAAGACAATGGATAGGATTAAAATTATTAGTGATTTTCGTCGTGGTGAATTCGATATTTTAATTGGGGTCAATTTACTACGTGAAGGTCTTGATATGCCAGAGGTAACATTGATTGGAATTCTTGATGCAGATAAGGCTGGATTTCTGCGTTCTGAAACATCATTAATACAAACCATTGGACGTGCCGCACGAAATGATAGAGGTCGCGTGATTGTTTATGCAGATGAAATGACCGACGCGCTAGAAGCTGCTATTAATGAAACACATCGTCGTCGTGAATTACAAGAAGCATATAACAAAGAGCATGGGATTACTCCAAAAACTATCCAAAAAACTATTCACGATATTACCGAAAAAATGCAATCAGAACATGTGCAAACCGTTATATCTGAACTTGAAACAGATATCGCTGCGTTTTCTGGAAACATTAAAAAATTGATTAAATACAAGAAACGAGCCATGAATGATGCGGTTTCTGAACTTGATTTTGAACGCGCTGCTATTGTACGTGATCAAATCATTGAATTAGAAGGACGTTCATTAGAAAAATAAAACCATCAATATATTATTGATGGTTTTTTGATAGGTATATTAATTTTTCTTTGAGAAATGTCTTGTGTGCATCATTAATTGTATCAGCAACAACAACAGCATCACGATTTTTATAATCGATAAATTCTAGTTCCACAAGGTATTCTTTTTCTAAATCATAAGGGCAATGAGCCTCAAAATCTATATAGTATTCGCACACACTTGGGTGGATTTTTACAAACTCTTTTTTCTTGGTTTTTCTATGAGAAGAAGAGATAGCAAAAAATACCATAATTACAATCCAAATACCTAAAAGTTGTAGAATTTGTTTATCTGTTTTGGAAAGGTTTTTCATTATTTTATTTTTTTATATTTTATTTAATTTTTACATGTATATATTTTAAGTCAATATTTGGTGTAGAAAATAAACTGCATAAAGCACTCTTTTTTGTTAAAATTTAATTATATAGCATCAATTTTTTTAATTTTGAGAAACTTATTTTATTTCTTAGAAATTTTGTTTTTTATTATAATTATTGATTTTTAGTATAAGAGCATAATGAAAAATTTTTTAGATAAAGAAATAACAAAAAAATATAAAAATAATTCTCAAAAAATTCGAATAATGTCAGAAATTTGGACAGAAAAAAATATTTTTTGTCCAAATTGTGGGAGTAGGATACTAAATTACGAGAATAATAAACCTGTTGCAGATTTTTACTGTGAAAAATGTTCAGAACAATTTGAGCTGAAATCAAAGAAAGAGAAGGTTAATAAAAAAATTCCTGCCGGAGCATATTCAAAAATGATTGAGAGGTTAAGTTTTTCTGAGAAGCCAAATTTCTTTTTTATGATATATGTAAATGAAAATTATCTTATTAATGATTTTTTTGTTGTTCCAAAGTATTTTTTTACTCCAAGTATTATTGAAAAAAGAAAACCACTTTCTGTAAATGCAAAAAGAGCAGGTTGGGTTGGTTCGAATATCTTATTTTCACGGATTCCAAATTTTGGGAAAATTTATTATATAAAAAATGGAAAAGAATTTTTGAAAAAGGATATTTTGGAAAAATGGAAAAAAACACTTTTTCTTAAAGAAATTAAAAAAGATAATTTAAAAGGTTGGATTTTAGATATTATGAATTGTATAGAATCATTAAATAAAAAAGACTTTAAACTCTCTGAAATATATGCTTTTGAAAAAATTTTAAGTATTTTACATCCTGAAAATAAAAATATAAAAGCTAAAATTCGTCAGCAGTTACAATTTTTAAGAGATAAAGGGTATATAGAATTCCTAGAAAAAGGAAAATATAGATTAAAATAAACTTGATCTATTTTTCTTTTTGATCAATCATTTAGTTATGGACAAAAAACATAGATGTAAAAAATTTTATGCAACCGAAGAATACTTCTTAAAAGGAGAATTACTTAATAATGTTTTATATCTAAAAACAACTGGAGATAGTAATGGAATTGAGGATATTAGATGTTTTGAATGTAATAAGGAAATTACTCATAACTTTAGAATAGAATTATGTTAATAAAACAAAAACACCTAATTGGTGTTTTTGTTTTGGATAAATTTTTTAATTCCATCCATAGCACAATCCCGCTCTAAAATTTCAGTTGGTAGGCTATCTATGTAGGCAATTTTTTGAATTGGATATGCAACACCTATGGCGTAGGCGAGCTCGACGCGTACTTCTTTTGCATTGTGTTTTTGTAGTAGTTGTTGAGCGATATATTGTGCATATTTGGCTCCACTGCGATCAACCTTGGTCCAATCTTTACCCGAGAATGCACCGCCACCAACAGGAACGCGTGGCCCATACTGATCAATGACAATTTTACGACCAGTTAATCCTGCATCAGCTTCGAATCCACCAATATGCCATTCTCCGGCTGGGTTAATAAGTAATATTACTTCATCAATATTTGTTTGTTTATCTTGCAACCAATGAATAACATCTTTAGTTAGTTGTGTTGTTTGTGTTCCTTGGAAGCTTGCGACAACATGGGTAATGTCATGTTTATGATTGACGGTTATTTGAGTTTTTCCATCAACAGGATATTTTTTATATAAATAATTACATAATGATTTTGCGAGATAAAACTCTTGTGGAATCATTTCTTTGTTATGATTACATGCATAGCCAATGACAATTCCTTGGTCTCCTGCACCACCTGTATCGACTCCTTGGGCTATTTCGGATGATTGCTGAGCAATATGTACCGTCACATCATAACTATTAATACCAGTAACATCAGCAACCATTTGCTCATATTCTGATTGGTTTATTTTTCCTGTGCTGGTAACTTCACCAACAATAAATACCTTTCCATGTCCACCTAATGTTTCGATTGCAACGCGACTATTTGGGTCTTGAGTAATAAATGCTTCTAAAATTGTGTCAGAAATACGATCACACATTTTGTCAGGGTGTTTTGGTGATACGTATTCTGCGGTGAATAATTGAATGTTCTTTTTCATAAAAATAAAAGTATATTAATTGAATAATATACTTTCATCGATATCTCTGAGTTGTGGTCATCAGCTGTAAATGGAGCACCTTGTGATTTCTCATAGGTTGCTGGTAGGTCACAGAGTTACATCTCTCGCTACACTCTCGATGAAAGTAATTAGAGTGTAACATCTTTTGTGTTTTCTGAAAAAATGTACACTACATAGAGTTATGGCTTCTCAAAAAGAAAAAGAAAATAAACACAACCAAGAATGGATTACCGTCAAAGGTGCACGGACGCATAATCTAAAAGATATTACTGTTCAAATCCCACGTAACAAAATGACTGTTATTACTGGTCTATCTGGTTCTGGTAAATCTTCGCTTGCATTTGATACGATTTTCGCTGAAGGGCAGAGACGTTACGTTGAGTCACTTTCAAGTTATGCTCGTCAGTTTCTTAATCAAATGTCAAAACCTGATGTTGATGAAATTACTGGGCTTTCTCCTGCAATTTCTATTGATCAAAAAACGCGTTCAAATAACCCACGTTCAACTGTTGCAACGATTACTGAAGTATATGATTACTTACGTATTCTCTATGCACGTGTTGGTCAACCATTTTCTCCAATTTCTGGAAAACGTATCAAGAAATTATCAAATCAAGAGATTCTTGATTTTGTTTTCAAATTGGTAGAAAAAAATAATAACCCAAAAACAGCAAAAAAAATAATGGGAGTTACCGTAGATGAAATGCAAATTCATATCATGGCACCTGTTATTCGTGGACGAAAAGGAGAGCATTACCAGCTCTTGTACGACATGTTGAACAAAGGCTACGCACAGGCACGTGTTGATGGGAGTATGAAGTCTTTGCGTAATAAAATTACTATGACAAAGACAAAGAAACACGATATTGATTTTGTGGTTGATAGTTTTGCACTCCATGAATTTTCTGATAATCCAGACGATGTCCGATTACGGCTTGGTGAAGCTGTTGAAAAAGCTATCGATGAAGCTGAAGGTATGATAAAAATTCTCATTGAAACTGAAGATGGAAATGATATTGATGAAATATTGCTTTCTGCAAAATTAATATGTCCTGAAGATGGGTACGTATTCCCTGAAATTGAACCACGGTTATTTTCATTTAACTCACCCTATGGAGCATGTCCTGTTTGTAATGGGTTAGGAACAAAGCATATGTTTGGTGAAGATGTATGTCCAGAATGTATGGGAGCACGATTGCGACCAGAGGCATTGCAAGTATTCCTAGGTGTATATGATGAAGACGGTAATGTCGTTGACGATGAAGAAAAACGAAAGAGTATTGATGACTTTGTCGATATGAAAATCGAAGAAGCCTATGAATTTATGGCGACCATTGATCTCACCGAAAAAGAGCAAAAAATTGCAGCTCCGCTGATTCGTGAAATTGAAAACCGACTTGAATTTATGATGTCTGTTGGGTTAGAATATTTAACCTTAGGACGACGTGCACATACCCTCTCTGGTGGGGAATCACAACGTATTCGTCTTTCATCTCAGTTAGGTTCGCAATTAGTTGGTGCATTATATGTATTAGATGAACCAACAATTGGGTTACATGCACGTGATAACAAGCGACTCATTCAAACCCTGAGAGAATTAGCGGATAAAGGGAATACTATTTTGATTGTTGAACATGATGAAGAAACTATTTTCGCTTCAGATTATTTAATCGAAATTGGTCCTGGTGCAGGAGAGCATGGTGGTGAAGTTATTGTTGCAGATGATCTTGATAAACTATTAAAATCACCAACAGCTATAAAAAAATCTCTAACATTACAATATCTTACTGGTAAAAAGAAGGTTGAATTACCACAACGTCGTCGAACCAAAGACAAGGGTGGAATTGCTCTAGAGGGAATCGTATATAATAATTTAAATAATGTGAATGTTGAAATTCCATTAAATAAACTGACTTGTATTACGGGAGTTTCTGGGTCTGGAAAATCATCATTTATGCATGGAGTGTTAGCAAAAAACATGGAGGCTCGTTTATCGAGACGAAATCGTTCAAATGATGTTATTCGTGCACATACTGCTCATGGGTTTGGACAAATTTCTCGGGGAATTGTACTGGACCAATCACCAATTGGAAGAACACCACGGTCAAATCCTGCGACATATACAGGAACTTTTGATCATATTCGTGACCTCTTTGCAGAAACAACTGAAGCCCAAATTCGTGGATGGAAAGCTGGACGTTTTTCATTTAATACTAAGGGTGGACGTTGTGAAGCTTGTCAGGGGCGTGGTGTTGTTGCTGTTGAGATGGGATTTTTACCAACCGTATATGTTACCTGTGATGTCTGTATGGGAACTCGCTATGAAAAGGAAACCTTACAAGTAAAATTTAAAGGGAAAAATATTTTTGAAGTATTAGAAATGACTGTTGAGGAAGCTCAAGAATTTTTCCAAGATATACCAGCAATTAACGATAGATTGAAAACGATGCTCGAGACTGGACTAGGGTACTTGCGTTTAGGTCAACCAGCAAACACACTCTCTGGTGGAGAATCACAACGAGTAAAAATAGCATCAGAATTGTACCGTCCTCAGTTAGAAAAATCATTATATTTATTGGATGAACCGACGGTTGGATTACATTTTGATGATGTTGCAAAGCTTATTGATATCATCCAACGACTTGTAAATAAAGGGAATACTGTTGTTGTAATTGAACACAATATGGATTTGATTAAGTGTAGTGATTATATTATTGATTTTGGTCCAAAGTCAGGAGACGAAGGGGGTAGGGTCGTTGCAAAGGGAAGTCCTGAAAATATTATTGATAATAAAAATTCAGTTACTGGGGAGTTTCTGAAGAAACATATGTAGAAAAATAAAAGCTAATCAATATGATTAGCTTTTTCTTTGTTGTACATGTTAACTATTCGCCTCGCCATGTGTGGTAGGTGCTGATTCTTCAAATTCAGCGATGTCGGTGTGTCCCGACATAGTAGCAATACGATTTCCTTGTGCGTCTGTTATTGTAACAGTTTCTCTTTGTGCCATATTGTTTAATTTAAGTTATTTTTTTCACTATACATTATGTATTACCTATTTGTAAAGTATTATTTATAGCTCTTGCTAAAAATAATACTTTATGTTACTGTGAACTTTGTAATCAATACAGTTAGTGTAAAAAAATATGAAAAAATCACGAAAAATTAAACTTAATTTCAAACCTCAAAATTCTTCAAAAAAATTATTAAAGGATTTGAAGGATAGAGATCGATATGTACTAGAAAGTCGTTTCGGTCTTGCAAATACAAAAAAGAAGACTTTGGAGTCAATTGGTCAAGAGTATGATATTACTCGAGAACGTGTTCGTCAAATTCAAGATGCTGCATTAAAAGCCATCCGTAAATCTGATAGTTATGATGAAGCACGTGAAATTTTTACAGAAATTGAAACTATTATTCATGACCTAGGAGGTGTTGTTTCAGAAGATCATTTACTTGACTATGTTCATGATGATGAATTGATGCAAAACCATATTCATTTCCACCTTGTTGTTGGAGATAATTTCAAAAAACACAAAGAAGATAAAAAATTCCGATCACGATGGTCAGTGAATGGAGATTTAACAGAAAAAGTTCATAATGCATTAGAGAAACTTCACGGTCATGTAACTGAAGAAGAACTCCTCTCAGAAGAACAAATGGTATTAAAATTCCTCGATAGACTTGATGGCGTTGAAGACGGTCATATTGATGATGATATAGCTCGGCGTTTCTTAACTCTTTCGAAAATTATCGACAGTAATCCACTTGGTGATTGGGGGCTAACTGCTTCTCAAAATATTTCGGTACGTGGTATTCGTGATTATGCTTACCTTATTATGAAGAAAAATGGTTCACCTATGCACTTCCGAGAGGTAGCTGAACAAATCACTGATACCTTTGATAAGAAAGCACACCCAGCAACAACTCACAATGAACTCATTAAGGATGATAGATTTGTTCTTGTTGGACGAGGTATGTATGGGCTTAAGGAATGGGGGTATCGAAGTGGTGTCGTAAAAGATGTTATTAAAGATTTAATTGACGAACGAGGACCACTTAGTAAAGAAGAAATTATTGAAGCAGTTCTGAAAGAACGATATTTGAAAGAGAATACGATTCTTGTAAATCTTTCAAATAAGGATTATTTCAAAAAAAATGATGAAGGTAAGTACATTTTATCTGATAAATTAACAAAGAAATTAAAGAAGTAATTTCTTATCTAAAACAATTCATAATTGTATGAATTGTTTTTCTTTTTTAATACATAAATGATACACTTGAGTTATGAATTTTCTATGGAATATTTTTGCTCAAACGGCATTTATTTGGGTTCCTATTATTTTAGGAATTATTTCTTGGCGTTTGTATATGGAATATCAGAGGCAACGATACGTATCAAATAAAATTTCATACGTAATGCTTGAAATAAATATCCCAAAAGATGTACATAAATCTCCAGAGGCTATGGAAATAATTATTGATGTGCTTCATCATATGGGTGGTGGTGGAATGTCTTGGCGTCACCGCGTATGGATGGGAGCACAACTTCATCCTGCTTCTCTTGAAATTATTTCGGTTGAAGGTTCAGTTTATTTTTTTATGAGAGTGAGCACACAGATTGCTCAATTGGTAAAAAGTACTATCTATTCTCAATACCCAAATGTCGAGATTAACGAGGTGGATGATTACACAAAATATGTGCCGAATTATAATTTTCATCAACATTCATGGGATGTATATGGAGCTGATTTTAAACTTAGTGGACCAAACTTTCTTCCCATCAAAACATATATTGATTATGGATTAGATAAGGCGGTTGGAAGCCTTGAAGAAGAGCAAAAAATTGACCCACTTACTCCGCTCTTGGAATATTTAGGAACCTTAAGAGCTGGTGAACAAATTTGGTTACAATTTATTGTTCGTGCAGATGGTTTTTCAAATTGGCGTGATCAAGCAAAAGAATACATTAAGGAAAAAATAGGAAAGGCAAGTATGATTTCTGATGATGAAACATTCCAAACGGTTAGACTATCGCATGGAGAACAAGAACAAATAAAAGCTATTGAACGTAGCCTCTCTAAACTCGCATTTGAAACAGTTATTCGAGGAGTCTATATTGCAAAAAAAGATGACTTTAAAAAAACATCTGTAGGTTTTTTTAAAAACCCAATATTTAAACCTTTTAACTCTCAATATTTAAATAGTATTCGTAAAAAGAGTGATAGTGATCCTATTGATTGGGTCTGGCAAGATATTACGGGATTAAAAGGACCTCGATTAAAACGCGATTTTTTTAACGCATATGTAGCGAGGTCTTCTTTCTATGGTTCTCCATTTGATTTTTCTCGTCCTTCAACATTACCCTCTGCATTCTTTCAATTACTTTTCCCAAAAAAAGAAGAACACATGGTTTTGACGAGTGAAGAGCTTGCAACACTATTTCATATTCCAGGTCGAGTTTCTGAAACAACAAGTGTTGCTCGTATTGATGCAACAAAATCAGAACCTCCTGTTAACCTTCCTTTATAATAATGACATTTGATTTAGAACAACAACCAAAAAACCAAAAAAACAAAACAATGAGAAATCTTATCATTGTTTTGTTTTTGTTCTTTGTACTGATAGTAGGTGTTTCTGGTATGTACTTATTTTCACCTATTTCTTTGTCTCAAGAGGAAAGAATAAATATTCCAAACGGGTATTCTATTATTCAGACTGGGAACCTCTTAGAAGAAAAAAAAATTATAACATCATCACTTTTTTTTAGGATTCTTGGTCAGCTTGATAATATTGTTATAAAGTCTGGAACGTATTCTTTTGAAGGTAGCTTTGGTATTACGGAAGTTATTGAACGTTTACGGATTGGTGACTATGGTGATGTTTATATTTCTGTAACTATTCCTGAGGGATCTACAACCTTACAGATAGCAAACATCTTGGAGGAAAAAATTGAGAACTTTGATAAAAATCTATTCATTGAATTAACACAAGATAAAGAAGGGTATTTATTCCCAGATACGTATCAGTTTTTACCGGAAGTGAGTACAGAATCTGTTGCCCGTATTCTTATCAATACTTTTAATGAGCGCACTGAAGAATTACAAAAAGGATATACAGACCGTACATGGGAAGATGTTATTATTATGGCTTCTATTCTCGAAAAAGAAGCAACTGGTAACCAAGAAGAGAAACAAATAGTGTCAGGTATCCTATGGAAACGAATAGACGAAGGTAAATTGCTACAAGTCGATGCTCCTTTTCAATATATCAATGGAGTTGTTGATGCAAAAGATTTGCGCGTTGATGGTCCATATAATACCTATACTCGTAAGGGTCTAACCCCAACGCCTATTGGTAATCCTGGTATTGATTCAATTACTGCAGCTCTTTCTCCAATTTCAAGTCCTTATTATTTTTATTTACATGCTGGTGGTCAAATTTATTATGGAAGAACATATAACGACCATATTAATAATATAAATCGGTATTTACGGTAGGTAATGTTTATGTACAATGGGAACCATGAAGAATAAAAATCTTGCCTTTATTGATATTGAAACAACAGGGTTTAATCCAGAGACCCAAGAAATCATAGAAATCGGATGTGTCATTGTTAAACAAAATGATGGAGCTCTTGGTGACATTGTAGAAGAATTTGAGCTTAAAATTAAACCAGAAAAGTTAGAAAATGCTGACCCTGAAGCCTTATCCATTAATGGATACAATGAGGCAGAATGGCTTTTTGCTTCAACCTTGGAACAAGCCATGCAGGTATTTGCTGATAAAACAAAAGATTGTATTTTCGTTGCTCATAATGCAGCATTCGATTGGTCGTTCATTGCAAAAGCATTTGCCACCACGGGTATTGAGAATAAAATGTTTTATGCAAAAATTGATACTATCTCCTTTGCATTTGCAAAACTTCACAAAGATCCAAGTGTAACTAAATATAATCTAGGTTCATTATGTGAACGATTTGATATTACTAACGATAGAGCTCATACGGCATTAGCTGATACCCGTGCAACTGTTGAAGTGTATCGAAAATTATTAGAGCTTTAAACACTGTTTCAGTGTTTTTTTTCTACATGATATAATTCTAATAATTATGCGTTATCGAGTGTCATGTGGTGTTATTCCTGTGTATAGAGAAGCGAACGGAACTATTCGTTTTCTACTTGTTCAAGGTCATGGAAATTATTGGGGTTTTCCCAAAGGTCATAAGGAAAAAAATGAAACACATAGACAAACAGCAGAACGAGAATTGAAAGAAGAAACTGGCCTTGTATGTAAAGAGTATTTTGGAAATACTATGTTTACTGAACGATATAGAATTCCTAAAAAAAGAGGGAGTGATATTATTAAAAAAGTATTATATTTTGTTGGGATTGTTTCTGATAATTCTGTGGATCTTCAAACAACAGAATTAAAAAAATACGGCTGGTTCACTTTAGAAGAGGCTGAATTAAAGCTTATGAAGAATAGAATTAGCATGTTATATGAGGTAATGCGGTTACTATAACTTCTTTTACTATCTTTACTTATTATATTTTCTTATTAAAATCATACATTATGAAAAAACCATCAGAAACAACTGTGTTTGTTGGTGTTTCTGGAGGTGTTGATTCCTCTGTTTCATTAGCGCTATTACAAGAACAAGGCTATCGTGTCGTTGGTGTTTTTATACGTACATGGCAGCCGGACTGGATAGAATGTACGTGGCGAGATGAACGTCGTGATGCTATGCGTGTATGCGCTCATTTAAATGTTCCTTTTGTTGAACTAGATTTAGAAAAAGAATACAAAGAAGGTGTTGCTGATTACATGATTCGTGAATATCGTTCCGGAAGAACCCCAAATCCAGATGTTATGTGTAATCGAGAAGTAAAATTTGGTGGTTTTCTACGGTGGGCATTGGATAAAGGTGCAGATTACGTTGCAACAGGTCATTATGTAGATAGATTAGTTAACGAAAACGGCTCAGTCACGATGCTACGTGGAAACGACCCTCAAAAAGACCAATCTTATTTTTTATGGACGTTAACACAAGAGCAATTACAACATATACTATTTCCTGTTGGTAATATACCAAAATCTCATGTTCGAAAATTAGCAAAAAAATATAATCTACCTACTGCGGTTAAAAAAGACTCACAGGGTATTTGTTTTATCGGCGATATTGATATGAAAGATTTTCTTCGTCATTATATTAATGAACAAGAAGGTAGTGTATTAAACGCTTATGGGGAAATTATTGGTACTCATAATGGGGCATTATTTTATACTATTAATGAGCGACATGGTTTTTTAATCCATAAAGAGTTCAAGGGAACTAATGATAATCCGTATTATGTTATTGCAAAAGATATCGAAAACAACACTATTACTGTCTCTCAAAATCCAGAACAAGACACAGAGGTGGTTACTTCGTATCGTCTTGTTGATATGGTTGATAATCAAAATATCTTTTCAGTAGAACAAGATTTAGAGGCTCAAATTCGTTACCGAGGTTCTGTAAAAAAAATCACTATCAATGAATTCAATAGTATACAAAAAACTGCAATAATCACATTTTCTGAACCTGATACAACTATTGCACCTGGTCAATCAGTTGTGTTTTATAAAGGACGTACGTGTCTTGGTGGTGGAATTATTGCTTGATTATTACACTGAGAAATAGATTTTTTGACTAAATCTATTTTTTTTGTTTAAATATAGAAAATTATACAAATCAAAATTAAATAAAAAAGAATGGAAACACTTATTATCGGAGTATTTATTATTGGCTATTTAGCTATAACCCTAGAGCACAATCTTAAAATTGATAAACTTATTCCCGCGTTGGTTATGATGGCTGTTAGTTGGGCATTAATATCTTTTGGACTCGAACATTTTTCTCAATGGTTTGATTCAAGTAAGCATGCTCTATTAGAAAATTTTGGACTTCTGGAACATGAAGAGAAAATGCATCTTATGGAGGAAACCTTGTTGCATCACCTAGGGAAAACAGCTGAAATTTTAGTTTTCTTGTTAGGCGCAATGACCATTGTTGAAATTATTGATTACTTTGATGGGTTTTCAACCATAAAAAGTTTTATTAAAACCAAGAGTAAGAAAAAGATTTTATGGATTTTTGCTATTCTCGCCTTTATTTTATCAGCAATAATTGATAACTTAACTGCAACTATTGTACTTATTTCAATTTTACAAAAAATTGTAAAAGAGAGAGGCACTCGTATTTGGTTTGCTGGGTTAATTATTATTGCAGCTAATGCTGGTGGAGCTTGGTCACCTATAGGTGACGTAACTACAACCATGTTATGGATTGGTAAAAAAGTAACAACTGATCATTTGATTGGATACTTACTATTACCATCTCTTGTATGCATGCTTGTTCCAACATTTATTGCGTCATTTTTACCTGCGTTTAGAGGTAATTTAGTCACTACAGATGATGATACGTCTGAGGAATCAAGACCTCGCTTTAGTTCTATTATGTTGTATTTAGGACTTGGAGCAATTGTTTTTGTACCAATTTTTAAAACAATAACTCATTTACCTCCATACGTAGGTATGATGTTGGCACTTGGTGTTGTTGCGATTTTTGCAGAGGTTTATTCTTCTGGAAAATTTGCACCTACTACACCTACTGGTGATATGAGTAGCGACCATGATAGTGCTGCACATCATAGCCCTGTCCACCATTCGCTGTCTAAGATAGAATTGCCAAGTATTTTATTTTTCTTAGGTATTTTGATGGCTGTTGGTGCACTGGAGTCTTTAGGTATATTGTTTGGATTTGCAAACACCTTACAAGAAACCATGCCAATGTTGGGAACAGAATTACACCATGAAGGTGTTTCTGATTTAGTTGTTATTTTGCTAGGTATTGGTTCTGCAGTAATAGATAATGTGCCTTTAGTTGCAGCAAGTTTAGGAATGTTTTCTGAACCTATTAACAATGAATTATGGCACTTTATTGCATATTCTGCTGGAACAGGAGGTTCCATGTTAATTATTGGTTCTGCTGCAGGAGTTGTTGCGATGGGTATGGAAAAAATTGATTTTTTTTGGTACTTAAAGAAAATAGCTTGGTTGGCACTTATTGGTTTTCTTGCAGGAACACTCGTGTTTTTTTGGACAAGAACCTTGTTTTAAAATTTTATAACATAAAACCCTAACGTTATTACGTTGGGGTTTTTATAGATAAAAACAAGCTATGTTATAATAATATTTATGGATGAATACACTATTATATTACGCTTAACCTTGGCTCTTGTTCTTGGAGCACTCATTGGTATTGAGCGAGTGCATGCAGGGAAAAAAGCAGGGATTAGGACACTTGGTTTAGTCTCTCTTGGTTCTGCTTTGTTTATTATTATTTCGGAACATGTTATTGCTCAATATGGATATGAAATTGATCCACTTCGTGTTGCTGCGAATGTTGTCACTGGTATTGGATTTTTAGGAGCAGGAATGATTATTTTTAAAGAAGATCATGTTTCAAATTTAACCACAGCTGCTGGTGTATGGTTATCTGCAGCTATTGGTGTTGCTGTTGGTTTTGGGATGTATGCCGCTGCTATTACTGTTACGGTTTTGGTTATTGTGACGTTTACTATTATGTGGAATTTGGAAATTTTCTTGAAAAAGAGATTTGATGCAAATAAAAAAACAAACAGATAAGTTTGTTTTTATTTTTCTTTATGTTTTAATTTAAAAAACTATTAAATTTATTAATAATGAGTACAAGTAAATACATAACTTCACTGCAAAGAGCAAATAAATCTTTAACCAATAAAATTATTTCTTTTCAAAAAATTAAAACAAAACACAATAAACAATTTTTAAATTTTGCAAGAAATTATTTTATACAAAGAAAAAAGAATTCAGGAAATATAGATAATTTGAAGTATTTGATGATATTAACCCATTCAGGATTAACAAACAAAAAAAACTTAAGAACTATACTCTATTACGCGGTGCATACTGGTGATACTCAGGCTGCATTATTTTTTGTCGAATTACTTGGGCGTGAATTAACTTATTCTGAGCTAGCAAGATTAGCAAAGTTTAATAATTCATTAGAATGGATGGAGAATTATTTCCCAGAGCGTATCGGGGAAATAGCTGCAAAGGGAGTATATGAAGCTTCACAAAAAGCACTTACTACAGGTCATAAGTTTCGACATGACGGAAATATTCTTTAGATTTTTGAAACAGGTAAATTGAATTTACCTGTTTTTTCTTGCTCAAATTTTGCAATGATTTAGAATTAACACTATGACATCACAGGAAATACGAAAACGTTTTTTAGATTTTTTTGCAAAAAGGAATCACGCTATTTTAGATTCAGCATCATTGATTACTGCTGATGACCCAAAGGCAACAAATGCCACTTTGTTTAATACTGCCGGGATGCAACCACTCATCCCATATTTAATGGGAGAGAAACATTCTCGAGGAACACGTCTTGCAAGTTCACAAAAATGCGTACGAACCGGAGATTTAGAGGAAGTTGGAGACAATACCCATGCAACTTTTTTTGAAATGTTAGGTAATTGGTCACTAGGAGATTATTTTAAAAAAGAAGCTATTACTTGGTCATGGGAATTTTTAACTGATATAAATGAAGGATTAGGATTAGACCCAAATCGTTTATATGTAACGGTGTTTGCAGGAAACGATATGGTTCCTCGTGATACTGAGGCGGTAGAGATTTGGAAACAATTTATTCCAGAACATCGTATTTATTATCGTGACTCCAAAGATAATTGGTGGACCGCAGGTGCAAATTCTCCAGCAGGACCTTCAACAGAAATGTTCTATGATTTAACAGGAGGATTAGGTGATTTATCGGCAGAAGAGTTTGAACAAGCTGATGAAGATCAAAAACTCATTGAAATTTGGAATGATGTGTTTATGTCATATCGACTTGAAGGAGGAGAGATTGTAGGTGAACTTCCTCAAAAAAATGTTGATACAGGAGCTGGTCTTGAGAGAGTTACTGCGGTAATGCAGGGAACAACAAATATTTTTGATACTGATTTGTTCTTACCATTATTAACTATTGTCAAAGATGGTGCAGAAAATTATAACGAGAGGCATGCTCGTATTGTTGCTGATCATATTAAAACAGCAGTATTTTTGATAAACGATGGTGTGGTTATTTCAAATACGGGACGTGGATACGTACTTCGCCGAATATTACGGCGTGCATATTCATCTCTTGAAGAAATGCAGTGTTCAGAAAAAATTATCCCAGACCTTATTCATGCTGTAATTGAGATGTATCGAGATTTATATTTTAAAGATGTCGATGAAAAGAAAATTGCAGTTAAAATTAAAATTGTTGCAACTGAAATGGATAAAATCATTCGCATTATTAAACGCGGAGTAAAAATATTCAAAAAAATAAAAGATAACCCTAATACTCTTGTGACTGGAAAGTTTTTGATGGATTTAGAACAAACTCAAGGTCTTCCTCTATCAATGTCATTAAAACTTGCAAAGCAGTTTGGTATTGATATTTCTCACGAAGCAATCCAAGAAGCTAAACGGTTACGCAAAGAACACCAGGAGCTTTCTCGAAAGGGTGCAGCTCAAAAGTTTAAGGGTGGTTTAGCTGAAGATACGCCGAAAATTCGCGCGCTTCACACTGCAACCCACCTTATGCTGGCTGGCTTACGTCAAGAATTAGGAAATGATGTTCATCAAAAAGGATCAAATATCACTGAAGAGCGGACACGTTTTGATTTTACGTATAATGAAAAAGTTTCAAGGGAGACACTAGATAAAGTCGAAGAGTATGTAAATAATGCCATCCAGACACATGCAAAAATGGGCGTACAATTAATGGAAAAAGAAAAGGCAAAGCAGTCAGATGTTGTAGGTTCATTTTGGGAGAAATATCCAGATACGGTAAAAGTGTGGACCATTTCTGATAATAAGGGCAACATTTATTCTCGCGAATTATGTGGTGGTCCGCATGTAGATGACTTGTCTCAAATTGCAGAATTTGGAGTATTTAAAATTAAAAAAGAAGAATCTAGTTCAGCAGGAGTAAGACGTATTAAAGCTGTGTTGGAAAAATAGAATACAGATTCTATTAAAAAACACTTCTAGTAAGGTGTTTTTTAATTTGTGCTATAATTATTTTATGAAAAAATCTTTTGAATTTATTCTTATTCTTATTATTTTCTATGGTGTATATTCTGCATTTAACCATATTGCACCTATGTTTACTGAACATCCGAATTCATTTTGGGTTGTTATTGCAAGCTTACTTGTTGCTACTGGGTTATTATTGTTATACGCAGGTGTTATTGCGACATCAGCAAAACAAAAATTTACGGAAAAAGTTTTAGAACTAGAACAAGAAATACATAAAAAAGACGAAGAAATAAAATCAGCAAAATCTTTTAAAGAAAATTTGGTTAGGGAAGCAGAGGCAACCATTGATAATAATTCATTAGAGTAAAATACTATTATGTCCGATAAGGTTACGACAAATAAACAGTACATTATTTTTGATATAGACAGCACGAGTATTGGTGGTGGTGTTTTTCGTTTTGGATATGATGCAAATAATAACCATATTCAAACAACAGAATTGTTTTCGGTTCGTAAAAATATTACCAATGGAAAAAAATATCCATTTGACTATTTTTTTAAACAAACCTTAAAAACACTTGAACAGGTTGCCCAAGATGTGTACCTACAATCTCATATTTCAATTCATGGGTTCTACTGTAATATTGGTACACCTTGGATGAGTGCCCAAAAACAAATTGTTACGTATACAAGTAAAAAACCATTTACGTTTACACAGGAATTTGCTGATTCTTTAATAGAAAAAGAGTTTCAAGTGTCTTTCAAAAAAAATAAAAATTATGCAAAACATCAAGTGGAGCTTATTGATAGAAGAACAATTGATGTCTATGGAAACGGATACCCAACACGAAATCCAATTGGTAAAAAAATGAGTGATGTTCATATTCATTCTTTAGTAAGTGTTATGTCCACATCAACCAAAAAAGCTTTTTCCGAAGTGTTTGAAAAGGTCTTTCACCAAGAAGTAATATATCTTTCAAACACCTTTTTATCTTATCAAACCCTATACTCTCACTCTGAACAAACAGATAATGCTATTATTATTGATGTTTCTGGTGAGGTGACAGAGCTACTTGTTGTACAAAAAGATCACCTTACTCACATTGGATCTATTCCTATTGGTTCGAATGGTATTATTCGTCATCTTGCCGAGAACCTTAAGGTTCCGTATGGCAAAGCACAAAGTATTATTTCTTTATACCAGCAACAGAAACTAGACACTACCTATGAAGATAACATTCAAAATCAATTACATGATTCATTTCGACTGTGGTTTAAAGAATTCTTTAATGCTTGTGACTCGTACGCAAAAGAAGGCTTACTTCCTCATGTAATTATTTTACGAAGCAGTAAAGCAACATCATTATGGCTAGAATACATGATTCTAAATGAAGATTCTCTTCGTGAGCATATACATACAAAAGGTCGTATTTACTTACAACATATGGATTCATTTTTTATTGATAAGGCAGAAGAACATGAAGACTTGGAATTAAATGTTGTAGCTGGTTTTATTTCAGGATATTTAAATCACAATGGATCAACAAAAACGAATTAATTCAATAGAAGGTATTAAGCGTAGAAAAAAAAGAACGAGAAATGCTCGTTCTTTTCGCCATGATACACCTGATTCATTCATAGATAAAAAAGAGGTTAAAACACAAAATTTCATTTCAAAAAAAGTAAAACCAAAAAAAAGAGCTGTTACAAAGAAAACGCCAACTAAATTACTTCAAAGTAGGCAAAACTATTTGAGTAGTAGTATTTCATTTTTTAAAACTCAATGGTTTTGGTTACGATATATTATTTGGATTTTTGTTATTAGTATTGGTATTGTAATTTTTTTTAATACAAGAGAAAAAACGTATATTACTATCCGTCCACACCATGAATACATGAGTGTTGATACGAATATTATGTTACACAAAAACCCACAAGAAGATGAATTAGGTTTTGATATTATTGCAATACACGATGAAGTTTCCATTCCAGTAATTGCTGAAGGTATTCGTGATGTGCAAAAAAAATCATCAGGTGTGGTAACTATCTATAATAATTACAGTACTGAACCACAACGTTTGTTGGCTGAAACTCGTTTTCAATCCGCGGGAGGTAAGATTTTTAAACTTGGAACAGATGAAGTAATCATTCCTGGAAAACAACAGGATTCACCTGGTACTATTCAGGTAAGGTTGTATGCAGACCAATCTGGCTCTGAATATAATATTGATAGTACTGATTTTACTATCCCAGGATTTAAGGAAGTTGGACTCAATGAAAAGTATAATACTATATACGCAGTATCAGAAGAACGATTTTCTGGCGGGTATTCAGGTACAGAACCGTACATTACAGACATACAAAAACAAACCCTAGAAGAAGAGTTACGTAAGAGATTACAAGAACGTCTTGTTTTACGATTAGGACACGAAAAAACAGATCAATTGATGCTTGTTAAAGAGTCAGCTCAAATTGATATTCAAGATTCTTATCTTACGACAGGTTCTGGTGGTAATGGTGATACATTAGTGCAGCCAGGTACTATAATTGCGGTACTTGTTGGTCTTGATGAATTTATTTTCTATATAGAAGATGTATTAAACACAGGTGAAATACCAGAATTTATTATTGATGATATTAATGACGCCAGTATCACTCAGTACACAGAATTTGATTTTGAAAGTGATGATGCATTAGAAGTTACGATACAAGGTGAATTGTTTACAGAATCTCTTCTTGATGAAGATATTTTAAAACAAAAATTTAATAATCAATCTTTTGATGATTTAGGAGTAGTATTCAATAGTATGAATACCATTGACAGGTTACATGTAGTTACTCGACCATTTTGGAAGAAAAAGGTTTCAAATAATGTTGATAATATATATATTTTGTATGAATAATATGTGACATAGTAAATGATGTAACCACACACAATGGTTTATATTACATCAAGGCACGTTATTATGATGCTAAACTTGGACGTTTCTTAACTCAAGACCCTATTTGGAGTACGAATTTGTATCCGTATTCTGATAATAATCCGATTAGTAGAATAGATTTTAATGGAGCGAACTATTTTAACTATAATTATTCAGCTTACCAACACGAATTTTTTAATTACACAGCAAATGTTTCAGAAAGTTTTAATAATGGAATTGAAAGAATTGCAAGGTTAACTTTTGAAAAATTACAAAACAATGGATTATTAATTTCCGCAACAGGTGCCGGAGTATTTGTAGCTGGTGGTCCTTTAGCCCCTGTTGGTGCAAAACTGTTTGTAGCAGGTGGTATTATTTCGGGCATCGGAGCAATAGGTGAAGGATTAACAGATTATATAGTTTATAATGACCCTAATGGACTAATAAGAGTTCTATCCTTTGAAGCGGTTAATTATGCCTTAGGAAAAACATTAAGTATTTTGAAAGCTACACCTAAAGAAAAAATCACATCAGAATTTATACTACAAATTTTTAATGAATCTATAGAAAATTATGAAAGATAAGGTAATCTCAAAAAAACAAATAATAAAAAAATTTATAGCATTACTGACATTTGTTTTTATAGTTATTCATTGGTTTACAGAATTTGATATTCTTTTTTTGATATTGTTTCTAATATTTATTTTTTATTTAATAGATAAATCATGATTTTTTAAAATTCCAAAAAAATTATAAATGAAAAACCTAGTACACATACTATTCTTCATCCCAATCACGCTATTCGCTCAAGATTGGCATGAAGAACAACGCACCTATGAATACGACAACCTCAACCGTTTGGTTAAGGTTGTTTTTCATAATGGTATTGTTTACGAGTACCAATACGATAATTTAGGTAATCGCTTGGGTAAAACCATAGATGTAGAATTGCCAGCAGATAACTATGAGATTTCAACGGTTGGTTTAACTTGCATTAATAGTAGCGATGGTATCATCCACATAGAAGTCGACAGAAAAAATACTTACAATGTGGAGATAGATAGTCCAGACAATAGTTTTAATGAAATCTTTCAGCTATCAACAACTAACGATTGGACATTAGATATTGATTACCTTGAAGGTGGAGAATGCTTTGTGTATGTAACTATTGATGGTATTGATGACTCTATTTACAAAAAGACTTTTATCCTAAATCTCGATGAACCAGAACCATTAGAAGCTGTAAGCAGAATGGCAAATACCAATGGACGTTTTACCGTTGAAATGACATGGAATGAACGTAATAATTTTAATGTCTGAGTAATAAAGAAAAAGACTCTTTACGATTTGACTAAAATATGCTTTCTGTTAGTATGGTCGTTATTGTAATGAGCAGTAATAAAGGAGAAACAAAAATTGGGGTAGTCGTGGAAAATCTTCCAAATACGATGTTCCGTATCCAGTTTGAAGGAGAGGATATTCCTCTTGACGCAAATGGGGAGCCAAATATGGCTCAACTTCCTATTGCGTATCTTGCTGGAAAGATGAAGTTATACCGGATTAGGATACTTGTCGGAGATAAGGTTGAGGTACTTCTCGACCCGTATGGAGGAAAGGGAAGAATTATCAAACGACTGTAACCACCGGTTTTTTCGTATTATAAATCAGCACAAAGGAAATTACGTATTATGAAAGTTAAATCATCAATCAAAAAACGAAGTTCAGACGATAAAATTGTTCGTCGAAAAGGTCGATTATATCTTATTAACAAGAAAAACCCACGAAATAAAGCTCGACAATAATTGTCAGTTTTAATTAATTACATTATATTATGAGAATTTTTGGTATTACTATCCCAGATGAAAAACAAATCCAATATGGACTTACTGTTCTTTATGGAATTGGTCTTTCACGGGCACAAAAAATTTGTAGTCAAGCTGGAGTAAATCCAGTAACAAAAACAAAAGATATTACTGAAGCTGAAGATAAAAAGCTTCGTGATATTATTGAATCACTTACTCTTGAGGGAGATCTAAAACGAGTAGTAAGTCAAAACGTTAAACGTCTTATTGATATTGATTCATATATTGGAGGTCGACATAGTCGAAAATTACCAGCTCGCGGTCAACGCACAAAAACAAACAGCCGAACTCGTCGTGGAAACAAACGTGCCACTATGGGGTCTGGACGAAAATAATAGCTTATGGGAAAGAAAAGAATTGTTAAACAAAAAGGACGGACAATGGACAAGAACCTTAAATCTCGTTCATTATCTCGAGTTCCTAAGAAAAAATTAGCAAAAGCAATTTTGCACGTACAATCTACATACAACAATACCAAGGCTATTGTTACTGATATGAAAGGAAACGCTATTATGTTTTCTTCATCAGGGGCTCTTGGGTTCAAGGGTGCTAAAAAAGGAACACCTTTTGCAGCAGCAAAAGTTGGAGAAGTTCTTGGAGAAAAAGCAGCACTTATTGGAATTAAAGAAGTTGAAGTTATTGTAAAGGGGGTTGGTTCAGGTCGTGAATCAACAATTCGAGGGTTTGTATCACATGGTATTGATATTTTACGAATCCAAGATAAAACTCCTGTACCATTTAACGGTCCGCGACCACCAAAACCACGTCGCGTGTAATCACTATTATTATATATGGCAAAGATCAAAAAATATAAAATTGCACGACGGCTTGGTGCTGGTGTATATGAAAAAACCCAATCGCAAAAGTTTATGCTTTCTGAACAAAAACGTCGAAAAGCACGAACTGGTCGTCCAAAACGACCGACTGATTATGGGTTGTCACTTATTCAAAAACAACGAGTGCGTTTCGCTTACGGAGTTTCTGAAAAGCAATTTCAAGGTTATGTTAAGAAAGCTCTTGCGGCTGCTAAGACTGGGTCAGTTCCAGCTGATACATTATTTAAAACCATCGAATCACGATTTGATAATGTGGTATACCGATCAGGGATTGCAAAAACACGTGCGTTTGCACGACAATTAACAACTCATGGACACCTTACCGTAAACGGAAAAAAATTAGATGTTCCATCGTATCTTGTTAAGAAAGGAGATGTCATTGCTCTTCGAGAAGGAAGTAAATCAAAAACAGTATTTGCAGATTTATCAAAGACTCTTGAATCAAATAATGCTCCGGCATGGCTTCAAGTAGATGCCAAAAATATGACTGTTACCGTAACAGGAGAACCGAAGAATCCAGATGCATTCTTTAACTTCCAAGCTGTTATTGAGTTCTACAGTCGATAAAATCGTAATCGTTGTTTTAGGCAACCTTACTCTTTATTCAATCTACTAATACAATCATCGTATATTATGTTTCATCAAAACATCGTTCTACCAAAAAAACTTAATGTAGTTCAAGAAGAAGGCTCAAAAGGTATCTATGAAATCGAAGGTCTTTATCCAGGGTATGGTCATACTCTCGGAAATTCACTACGACGAATTATTCTTTCATCACTTCCAGGTGTATCAATTACTTCAGTAAAAATTAAAGACGCTGAACATGAATTTGCCACACTTAATGGTGTAAAAGAAGATGTTCTTTCAATTCTTTTGAATTTAAAGAAAGTTCGTTTCAGTCTTGCTACTGAAGAAGAAGCAGTTGTTACACTTTCAGTAAAAGGAAATAAAGAAGTTACTGCAGCTGATTTTGATACCGTTGGTGGTGTTGAGGTTATGAATCCTGAACAGTACATCGCAGAAGTTACTGCAAAAACAGGTTCTCTTGATATTGAATTAACTCTTGCAAAAGGAATTGGTTTTGTTTCAAAGGAAGATTTTACCGATAATAAACCTTCTGTAGGGACTATCCTTGTCGATGCAATTTTTAGCCCTATTCGTAAGGTTAATTATGAAGTAGAACATATGCGTGTTGGTGATCGAACAGACTATAATCTTCTTCGAGTTAATCTTGAAACTGATGGTAGCATTACTGCAAAAGAGGCACTTGAACAATCACTTCATATTATGATTAATCAATTTCGAAGTATTCTTGATTTGAAACATATAGAAGAAAGTAACACGGTATTAAATAATACTGTTGAAGAAGAAGGTATTGTTCGTGTTGAGCAAACCGTTGAAGAAGAAACCATTGATGAAGAAGAACGTGTAGAATTACTAAAAACACGTATTGATACTCTTGATTTTTCTTCTCGGACAGAAAAATCATTAAATGAAGCAAGTATTCGAACACTTGGTGGTCTTGTTCAGAAAACAGCAGATGATTTGTTAGATCTTGATGGTTTTGGACAAAAGAGTCTTGAAGAGGTAGAAGAAACCCTAACAACTTTTAAACTACACTTAAAAGACAGTAAATAATTTATTATGAGACACGGAAGAAAAAACCGAAAATTTGGACGAAAAGCAAATGTACGACGAGGGTTCATTCGATCTCTTGCTGTTGCGTTAATTACTTATGGTGCAATTAAAACAACAGAAGCACGAGCTAAAGAATTACGTCCATATATCGAAAAAATGATTACAAAAGCAAAATCGGGAGATCTTGCAGCACGACGTTTATTATCCGCACGTCTTGGTAATCAAGAAACATTAGCAAACAAATTGGTTGATGAAATTGCTCCAAAATATGCTGATAGACAAGGTGGATATACACGTATTACTAAATTGCCACGAAGACAAGGAGACGCCAGTCCTATGGCAGTTATTGAATTTGTATAAGTATTATGACTACAGAAACAAAAACAAAAGAATACGTATTTGATGCAACAGGGGCGAGTCTTGGTCGTTTATCTACTGAAGTTGCTATGGCACTTCGTGGTAAAAATCAACCAGATTTTCAGCCACATATTGCTCCAAAGGTACGTGTAATAATCAATAATGCTTCAAAGGTTGCATTAAATGATTCACAGCTAAAAGCTGAATACAAACGTTATTCAGGATATCCAGGTGGATTAACTGAAGAGAGTCGAGAGCATGCAATTGACCGATTGGGATACAAAATTGTATTTGAAAAGGCAGTGTATGGAATGTTACCAAATAACCGCTTACGAGCAGTAATGATGAAAAATCTCATTATTAATGAATAATATTATGGCAAAAGATACACAATATATAGCGGCTATTGGTCGTCGAAAAAATGCAACAGCTCAAGTACGATTAACACCTGATACAAAACGAACATTTGTTATTAACGAACGTTCACTTGATGAATACTTTACAGTTGAAGAATTACGGAAAGTTGTTCAATCACCATTAAACCTCGTTGAAACAAAAGATAATTTTCATGTTTCAGTTGTGGTAAAAGGAGGTGGTATTTCAGCTCAAGCTGATGCTATCCGTCATGGTATTGCTCGTGCATTAAATAAATATAATGAAGATTTACGTACAGAATTAAAATCTGCAGGTTATCTTAAACGAGACCCTCGACGTAAAGAACGTAAAAAACCAGGACTTCGCAAGGCCCGAAAACGTCCAGCATGGTCAAAACGTTAATTTGTATATACAACAAAAAACACCAAAAGGTGTTTTTTGTTTGATATAAATTATGCTTTAATATGTTATATGAAAAAATATTTCTTAATTATATTGATATTCAGTTTTATTATTCCTATTGTACAAAAACCTATAGAAGTTGAAGCATTATCTTGTTTATTTGTTCCAGATAGAATTGGTGTTATCAACACTATTCCGGAAGATAAAATTGTTGGTGGGAATTTTCAAAAGTATTCTTTGGAAGAAGTCTTTTTCCCAGCGAGAGAAGTAAACCTTGATACATTGGAACAACAACAAAATGCATTGAATAGATATTTAACAAATTCTCTAGATGAGCTTGAGGATCAATTTTATCCTGATTTAGAAGAAGATGAGATTAGTGAAATAAGTGAAATTTTTATTCCTAATATTTTTGAAAATAATTTAAATATTGGTGATATTATTGTATCTGGTGGAAATCAATCTGTTGCAGATTGTGGCGGTTCAAGTTTAACAACTCTATTTGATGGAAAAACAAAAAAACCTAAATTTATTGTATATTCTGGAGTCCCAATTGGAGAATATAATATTAACGGTAATATTATTAACTTAATTGGGTTAGATACACCTGATGATGCAACAGAAAGTGCTACCTTTAAAATCAATAATCAAATTATTAATTTAAATGGAGAAGGATTAAATATTTTGGTAAATAATAATAATAAAATGTTTACTATTAATTATAGAATTTTAAATACCTTATATTTATTATATTCAACATCTCAACAAAGTATGTGGGGCGGGCAACCTAACGCAACTTTTGTAATTTCTCTACAGCAAGATTCTGTGATTAATAATAACTTATGTACTATTAATTATTCAGGTCTTATTCGTTATGGACGAATTGGTGAAGATGTTCGTCAAACACAGGAATGTCTTAATAACCTTGGTTACAATACTGGGTTTGCAGATGGTATTTATGGACCAAAAACATATGCGGGAATTCGTGAGTTTCAAATTTCACAGAATATCAAGGTTGATGGAATTGTAGGACCACAAACAGTTTCATATCTAAATAATCTATAAAAACACCAAAAGGTGTTTTTTGTTTGATATAAATTATTGATATAATTAATACATTATGAATACAGAAAAAAATGAAAAAGAGTCATTTCTACAACACGCAAGGCATATTGAACATGATTTAGAAGAAAAAGTAATTCACTATCAAAAAAATGCTATTGAAAAATTTCCATTCATTTTCCTTGGTTTATCTACATTCGGTGGGGTTGCGGTGTTTTATGGATTTGAAAAAATTATTGAGCAAACACCACTCTTGGCAGATAAACCAGTGCCTATTTTAATTTTTGGTTTTATTACTCTTATTCTCACAGGAGCTTTGTATCGAAAGTTAAATTAAAAAGACGATTAATCGTCTTTTTTTTGTGCTTCAGAGAATTTTTCCATCATAAGTTGCTCTGTTACAGGATCAAGCTTATTGGTTACTAAAACTAAAATATCTTCCTCTAGATTCATATCATGTTTAATGTTTATCATCATGTGCTCCATAGGGTAGGGCGTTATCCAGATTGAGTTTTTTATTTGTACGAATTGAGCTTTTTTTAATAAATAGCGAACAGCATCTTGATCTTTCTTTCGTGACTCTGGAATATCAACAATAATTACTCTCCAATAACCATCCCATGTAGTAGATACAAGATGGTGTTGTGAATTTAATTTTATGTTTCGTAATTTTTGACGCCCTGAAGATGTGAGAGACAAGAAAGAAGATCGTTCGGTTTCATGCTCATCAATCATCTCATCATCAACCATTTTCTTTAATGTTCTTGCGATGGTGTATTTTGGTTTTGTTTTTCGTTCATCTTCTTCGTATTTTTCTAAGATAACTTCAATATCTTTTATTATCTCTTTCTTTTTTCTAGCTTTTGATTGAGAAAGTGTATTGAGAATTAGTTCCTGTAAGCTTTTTTTAGGCTCTTTCATATACATAAAATCTATCATTTTTATTTATTTTAGGCAATTTTTTCATTTAAATGAAAAACTTGTCAAAAAAATGATATTCGTGTATATTACATACTGTAACTGATAAAGTTATATTATTTTACATAAAAATATGAGTAAAAAAGAAGATAACCAACAGCATAAAGAAACAATTATTGAAAATGAAGATGGTATTTCTATTGACGATGTTGATATTGAATTAGAAGAAACTGAATACGAGGAAGTGAGTCAAAAAGATAAATTAAAAAAACTTCGTGATGAATTAAAAGAAGTAAAACAACAATCACACGAGTACTTAACTGGATGGCAGAAAGAACGTGCTGATTTTGCTAATTACAAATCAGAGGAGGAAAAGAAACGTAAGGATCGTATTGAAGGAATGAAATTAAATCTTGTTTCTGATTTCTTCCCAGTATTAGATTCATTTGATATGGCGTTTAGTAATAAAGACGCATGGGAAAAAGTTGATTCAGCGTGGCGCACAGGAATCGAATATATTCATACACAGTTTATGAATACATTAATGCAATATAACATTACCTTAATTGATACTACTGGGGTTGAATTTAATCCTAAGATACATGACCCTGTTGAACACATAGTGGTCGAAAATTCAAACGATAATGATAAAATTATCACCATTATTCAAAAAGGATACATGTCAGGAGATGTTGTTTTGAGACCAGCTAAGGTGAAAGTGGGTAAGTATGAAAACTAATGAAATAAAAGTTAACATTGATATCCCAGTTGAAGCAGTGTTTGAATTTACTCTTGAGCCAGCTAATACCTCAAGATGGATAGATGCTATTGAGGAAGAAACAGTAAATACCAAACAAATTGGTTTAGGAACTATTTACTCTAATAGTTACGGAAACCTAGAAGTAACTGATTATGAATTAAATAGATTCCTTGAGTTAACTAATCAAAAAACAGGATATCAATGTTCATATTCGTTTAGAAAGATAGATAATGACACGACAGAAATTATCTATTTTGAACAGATGCTCGATGGTTCAAAACTAACAGAACCAATGAAAATAGAAAGTTTTAAAAAATTACAAGAAATTTTAGAAAAATAATATGGAGATTAAGAATAGATTAGTTAAATATATACTGGCTTCAATTGTTTTTCCTTTATCTACATGGGTAATAATGGAGTCTTTTATAGAAAATATAATGAGTAAAAGCTTCTTAAGTTTTGAAGTTATCATATCTTTAATCTTATCATTAACTTTTCTCTATGCTTCTTTTATTTCTATATTTGGTCTTATTTTGGAGATTAAGAAAATAAAAGAAAAATAAATTAATTATTAAAATTATTAACAAAAAATATTATGTCAAAAATTATAGGAATTGATCTGGGTACAACAAACTCAGCGGTTGCTTTTGTTGAAGGAGGGCAACCAAAAATTATAGAAAATAACGAAGGAAATCGAACAACTCCTTCAATCGCAGCTATTGGTAAAAATAGTGATCGTCTTGTTGGTCTTTTGGCTAAACGTCAGGCGGTAACAAACCCTGAAAATACCATTTTTGGAGTAAAGCGTTACATGGGACATAAATTCTCTGATGATGCTGTCCAAAAAGATATTAAAAATTCACCATTTAAAATTAAAAAGGGAGAGAATGATAAAATCCTTATTGAAATGAGTGGAAAAGACTACTCTCCAGAAGAAATTTCAGCAATGATTTTGAAAAAAATCAAAACAGATGTTGAAGAAAAAACAGGAGAAAAAGTTACCGAAGCGGTTATTACTGTTCCAGCATATTTTGATGATGCACAAAGGCAGGCAACCAAAGATGCTGGAAAAATTGCAGGTCTTGAGGTAAAACGAATTATTAATGAACCTACTGCTGCAGCTCTTGCATACGGATTCAATAAGAAAAAAGATGAAAAAATCGTTGTATACGATTTTGGAGGAGGAACATTTGATGTTTCTGTTCTAGAAGTCGCTGATGATGTTGTTGAAGTTAAATCAACCGGTGGTGATGCTCACATGGGAGGAGAAGATATCGACCGAGCAATCATTGATTGGATTGGATCTGAATATAAAAAAGATTCTGGTATTGATGTAACAAATGATGTATTAGCTCTGCAACGACTAAAAGAAGCAGCAGAAAAAGCAAAGCACGAGCTCTCAAACACTTCTGAAACAGAAATTAATATTCCGTTTATTACTTCTGATGATACCGGACCGAAACACCTTCTTCTTACACTTTCTCGAGCAAAACTCGAAGAATTAGCAGCCCCATACTTAGATAAATCTATCGAAATCACCAAGGATGTTCTTAAATCAGCAGGTTTCAGTGCATCAGATATTGATGAGGTAATTCTTGTTGGAGGGCAAACACGAATGCCAAAAATATCAGAAATGGTAAAAGAAGTGTTTGGAAAGGAACCAAATAAATCAATTAACCCTGATGAGGTTGTAGCCCTTGGAGCAGCACTGCAAGGTGGAGTTATGCAAGGAGACGTAAAAGATGTTCTCTTGCTTGATGTAATTCCACTTTCGCTTTCTATTGAAACAATGGGTTCTGTCGCTACCAAGCTTGTGGAACGAAACACAACCATTCCCGCATCAGCATCACAGGTATTTTCAACAGCAGTTGATAATCAGACATCAGTAGAAATTCATATTGTTCAAGGTGAACGACCAATGGCAAATGACAACAAGTCTCTTGGGCGATTTATTCTTGAAGGAATTCCACCAGCACCACGAGGTGTTCCTCAGGTAGAGGTAACCTTTAACGTTGATGCAAACGGAATCTTAGAGGTAACAGCTAAAGATAAGGCAACAAACAAAGAAAACTCAATTCGCATTGAAGGCGGTTCAAAACTTTCTGACGAAGAGATTAAGCGAATGCAAGATGAAGCTGAAGAACATGCTGATGAAGACAAGAAAAAGAAAGAGCTTGTTGATGTACGAAATATGGCTGACTCTATGATTTTCTCTGCAGAGAAAGCAGTAAAAGAGCATGGAGATCAGGTTGATGAAGAAACTAAAACAAAGATAGAAGATGCTATTAAAGCATTAAAAGAAGTTAAAGACGGTGACGATAAAGAAGCTATTGATACAAAAACAGCAGAATTATCAGAATCAATGCAAAAGATTGGAGAAATAATGCAAAAAAAAGCAGCTGAAGATGCACAAGCTTCATCAGAAGGAGCTACTGATACAGAAGGAGAAACTGTTGATGTGGAAGCTGAAGATTCAAAAGAAGAATAAAATTATTATTCATGTATACTACGAAAATATATTCGTAGTATAAATGAGTAATAACTCATAGACACAGAAATATTATGTCAAAAGATTATTATAAAATTTTAGAAGTTGAAAAAACAGCTTCCCAAGAAGAAATTAAGAAAGCTTTTCGAAAACAAGCTCACAAATACCATCCTGATAAAAAAGATGGTGATGAAGTAAAGTTTAAAGAAGCAAACGAAGCATATCAAATTCTTTCAGATGAAAAGAAGCGTGCTCAGTATGACCAATTTGGAAGTACAGGATCAAATCCGTTTGGAGGTACTGGAAGTCAGAATGGTTTTGGCGGTTTTGATTTCTCAGGGTTTCAAAATGGACAAGGATTTGATTTTGGTGATATTGATCTTGGTGACTTATTTGGAGGCGGTTTTGGTGGACGACGTTCTCGAAGGCGAAAGGGTAATGATATGCAGATGCGTATTGAGATTGATTTTATTGATTCAGTATTTGGTGTTACAAAGACAATTAACGTTGATCATCCAAAGACATGCTCGGATTGTAGTGGAACAGGAGCAGAAGATACATCAAATTTTGATACCTGTCCTGAATGTAATGGTCAAGGTAAGGTGCAAACTCAGATGATGGGTATTTTTGCCACTGTTACTGAATGTCCTACATGTAACGGTCAAGGGAAAGTACCTAAAAATAAATGTAAAAAATGTAAGGGTGCTGGTGTAACAAAGGAGAAAGATACTATTGAATTTAAAATTCCTGCAGGTATAAAACATGGAGATACGCTGCGGATTACAGGTAGAGGTGAAGCTATAAAAAATGGACCATCAGGTGATTTATTTATTCAAGTGCTTGTTAGGTCTCATGAGGTGTTTAAACGTAATGGTTTCGATTTAATTACTGAACATGAAATACCTATGAGTGATGCTGTGCTAGGTGCTAAACACAGTATTGAGTTGTTAGATAAAACAAAACTAGATATTAAAATCCCAGCAGGAACAAAACATGGAACAGTTTTACGTGTTTCAGGAAGAGGTATTCAATCTGATAGAATGAAAGGTAATTTACTTATTAATGTAAAAATCAAAATACCAAAAAAACTTTCCAAAAAAGCAAAAGAAGCAATGGAGGTACTACAATCAGAAGGGTATTAAAAAAACGACCAGATTAGTCGTTTTTTGTATTAGTTTTTTTATTAAAATATTGTTCCCAATATTGTATATAGGTTTTTCCAGATGATGACATCGTTATTGATAGTGTATCTGTTTTTTCAATATATGTTAACGTTGAAGGAATTGATTTTCTTTTTAACTTTAAAAAATATTCTTTAAGTTGTTTCTTCACTTCTTCAATTTCTTCACTACTTCCTGTAATTTTAAAAATAGCTAGAAATTGATTATCTCTTATTTCAGGTGTTTTAATAAATTTCATTTTTATTTTTTATTTACGTGGTTCTTTTTATTAATAATATAATTTTATAAAAAATAATCAATTTACTTTTTTATGTCTTTTTATATATACTTATATACATGAGAGGTTTTATTATATTACTAATATTTATTGGATTGGGATATTTTGCATATCAAGCCTTTGTAAACACAGAGGTAATACAATCAGAGAATACATACGAGCAACAACTTCGTGACGAGGGTATAGGACTAGAAGAAGTGCCTTTAACTACGAGTGAAGCTATCCAAAACGCAAATGCTGACATAACTATAGATGCAAATAGTTTTTTTCAACCTATATTAGAAAAGATTAAAGAGTGGCAAATTCAAATAAATACATATATTGAAGCTCATTTATAAATAAAAAACACCTTAAGTGTTTTTTATTTTTTCAATTTTTTGTTCATTTCCTACGTCTGAAACTTGGTACCCTTTTTCCCTTAAGGTATCTCGTAATATATCAGATGTTTCAAAATCTTTTGTCTCTCGAGCAATTTTTCTTTTATCTAAAATTTCTTGTATTTCTGATGGTATAGGTATTTGTTCTTCTTGGTAGTGAGATAGGTTAAGACCAAGAACCTTATCAAAATCATATGCAGTAGCTAATTTATTAGCGTCAGGTATATCTGATTTCATCATGGTGTGAAATACCGCCAATGCTTGAGGAATATTGATATCATCTGAAATTTTCTGAATAAAATCATCTTTGAATGATACATCCATTACACCTGAGTTTTGAGTGCTTTTATTTCGTAAGAAAATAATATCACGATATATTTTATTTAAAGCTGTACGTGAAGCATCAAGGGATTCCCATGTAAAGTTTTGTTTCGATCGGTAGTGTGCTTGCAGGAAAAAATATCGCACGTCGAGTGCTGAATATCCTTTTTCTAGGATGTCTTGTAGTGTGTAACTCGTTCCTTCTGATTTTGACATCTTACCTCCATTTACAGATAAATGTTCATTGTGTACCCAATAAGTGCTCATTGGTTTTCCTGTTGCAGATTCAGATTGAGCAATTTCATTGGTGTGATGAATAGGGATATGTTCAATTCCACCCATGTGAATATCAAATGAATCACCAAGATATTTTTTACTCATTGCTGAACATTCAATGTGCCAACCTGGAAATCCTTCTCCATTTTCAACAAGAGATGATTGAAAAGGGGATTTCCATGTTTGTAACGCATGTGTATGTGAACCTGCTTTAAAGAACCATAATGCAAAATCCTGCGTGTTTTTTTTCTGTGGATCTGAAACAGAACCATGACCTGCATCTTTTATTTGTTCTTCTATTTTTTGACCAGATAATTTTGTATAATCTTCTTTTTTCGTTACATCAAAATAAATTGCTAAATCAGTATTGTACGCAAAACCTTTATTAATGAGCGTTTGTACCATTTCAATCATTTCTTGAATATGATTGGTTGCACATGGGCTATACTCAGGGCTGAGTGTATTAAGTGCTGTTCGGTCTTGTTCATAAATATCAATATATTTTTTTGCAATAACCATAGGATCAACATTTTCACGTTGTGCTGCTTTACTCATCCTATCTTCTCCTGTATCTGCATCACCTTCATTATCTCCAGTTAGATGACCTACATCGGTATAATTTCGTACCAAGGTTACATCGTAATCAAGATATTCTAAAGACCGTTTTATAAGATCAGCCATAACTACCGCTCGCATATTTCCAATATGTTGAGTCCAATATACGGTTGGGCCGCAGTGGTACATACCAACTTTTTTTGCAGAGAGAGGGGTGAATGTTTCTTTTTGTTTTGAAAGCGTATTGTAGAGTTTCATAGTCTTATTAGTATACCAAAACTCCTTATAAAATCATGTTTTAGAAACTTGCAGGTCTGTTTTTTGTATGTATAATGGTGCGTATTATGAGTAAATTTGCAATTATTGAAACCGGTGGAAAACAATACCGAGTTTCAGAAGGAGATGTTATAACCATCGAGAAACTAGAAGGAGACTTCAATCAAGGGGATAAAATTGTTTTTGATAAAGTTTTGATGACTGATGACGGTAAAAAATCAGATATTGGAACACCATACTTGACTGGAGCAAAGGTTACCGCAGAACTTGTTGAGCAAGGACGAGCAAAAAAGGTAACTGTTATTCGTTATAAAGCAAAATCACGTTACTTTAAAAAGAAAGGTCATAGGCAACCTTTTATGAAAGTAAAAGTTACTACATTAGCTTAACAAAAAAAACACCAAAAGGTGTTTTTTTTGTCATTCTTATTAGAATGACAAATATTAAATTTACTGAAAATCTTATTAAGGGAAAGATTGCAGAAATAGTTTTTGAAAATATGTTACGCGAAGCAGGAGTTTTTACTATTCTACATTTTGGATATGAACATATTCTTCCTGAGCTAGCTCATGGAGGAGTTTTTGATAGGGAATCAGAAACAGCTCGTGCTGTTCGTACAGCACCTGATTTTGCTATTATTAATAACGAAACAAAACAAGTTAACCTTATTGAAGTAAAATATCGTAAAATTATTCGTAAAGATGACTTACTTAATATTGCAGAACGGTATGGCAGAAGCATGGAACCCTTCATATATTTTTCTCGCATCAAAAACAGGTTTTTATTTTGATAGTATTAGCGATATTATTAAAAATAAAGGTCAAATTAGTCCGCTTATACATAAAAATATACCCCTTGAGTTACAAGAAAAATATCTTAAGCTACTTAATAAAATGGAACAATAAAAAACACCGAAAGGTGTTTTTTATTGATATTTTTTCCCGAAACAATTCCACGGTAATTTAATATTTGCTTCAGGAAATGCATCGAGAATCCATTGGATATAGGTATTACTATTGGGTCCAGGATAAAAATGATAAACATCTCGATAAGGGTAATTCTTTGAATTATTTTCTATAAATCTAACCATGTTATAGGCAAGACTATTTTCATTTCCTGTTATTGTTCCAATACAGGTGCTATTCCAATATTTAGTACTATTTGGATGTTTTTTAATTCCTTGGATTGGATTTGAATAGAAATTTTTGTATACATATCCAAAATGATCTTTTTTATTATATAATCGATGGATAATTTCCCATCGATGAATTCCAGAAGGTGATACTGTTACCACCCATGGGTGACGAGCAAATTGAAAGGGTATGTGTGCAGGGCAGGTGTAAAAATAAACTTGGTACGGCTCATTTGATTGCAATAATTCTTTCATATTTATTGCGTAATACGTGAATTAAATGCATGCTTTAGGGTTTCCATGTCAGAATATTCTAGTTCTGTTCCTGTGGAAAGACCACGACCTAAGGTAGAAAAAATAAGCTCAGGAAATTTTTCACGCAACATTGTGTAGAGACGAATACGTGTGTGCTCGGCTTCAGGGCTCACTGATAAACCAAAAATAAGTTCAGAGATTTTTCCATTTTGCGTGTCTCTTTTGATACGATGTATAAGTTGTTCTGTTCTGGCAAAAGAACGTTTCTTTTCATTTGGGTTAATGAATCCACCAAGAATAAAATATTTTCCATCATATACTTTTGTTTTTTCAATATTTTCAAAATCAGCATCTTTTTCTACTACCATTAATTGATTGCTGTGTTCGTGATTAATACAGGTGTCACAAACATCTTTTCCTGTTTTCGTAAAAAAACGGTAGCATTCATGGCATTGATCAATTTCAGATTTTACATTTATAATTCCTGTAGTCAGATCATGGATATATCCATTGTCTTTGTGGAGTAAGAAATATACAAAACGTCGCGCTTGGCGTTTCCCAATACCTGGAAATGATTCAAAAAGTTGTGCTAATTTATCAATACGATTATTCATTGTTCTATTGTAACAAAAAAACCTTATCTATAAATAAGGTTTTAAAATTCATTATCTAAACTATCCTCGTATCCAGCATGATTTTTATCTAAATCGAGAAATGTTGTGCGGGCATCATCAAAGAATAATTGGCAAAATCCAACCGCACCATTTCTATGTTTTTCAATAAGAACATCAGTAACCTGACTTCTCCCAACACCATCTTCGTTACGTTCTTTATGAAGGAACATTACAACATCGGCATCTTGCTCGATTGAACCTGAATCACGCAAGTCAGATAGTCGTGGTTTTCCACCGCGAGACTCAACTGCACGAGAAAGTTGTGAAAGAGCAATAACAGGTACCTCTAGCTCACGAGCTAGCGCTTTGAGTGAACGAGAAATTTCAGTTACTTGGTTCACCATTGAATCATGGTGTTTACTAGTAGTCATGAGCTGTAAGTAATCAACAACAATCAACCCAAGTCCGTGTTCAGCTTTTAATCTACGGGCAGTCGAACGCATTTGGTTAATTGAATTACCTGGTTTGTCATCGATATAAATTGGTGCCTTAGACAAGGTTTCCATGGCAATTGAAATACGCCCAAAATCATCATCGGTAAGTCCCTTACCAGTTCGCATTCGCCATGAATCAACTTGTGCTTCCGCAGAAAGCATACGGTCTGTTAATTGATCTGCACTCATTTCCAGTGAGAAAAAACCAATAGGGACATTATGATTTACCGCAGCCTTACGTGCAATATCTAATGAAAGTGCAGTTTTACCGGTTGATGGTCGTGCAGCTAAAATAATTAAATCAGAATCTTGGAATCCAGAAAGGATATTATCGAGTGCTGAGTAGCCTGTAGGTACACCACGTAGTGAACCATCGCTCTGTGATAAGGTTTCAAGTTTCTCCCATGATTTAGGGATAATATCTTTAATACTTGTAAATTTTTGTGCAGATGTTGGATTTCCAGTAATTTCAAAAACTTTTTTCTCTGCATCATCTAACACAACCTCTATATCTTCTCCTTCTTTAAAACCAAGTTCAGAAACATAATCCCCTGCATTAATAAGCTTTCGAAGGGTTGATTTATTTGCAACGGTTTTTGCATAATATTCTATATTCGTTGAAGAGGGGACAGTATTAGCAAGTTCATTTAAGTAGCTCACACCGCCAGCTTGTTCTACAAGATTTAAACTAGTGAGTTTTTCTGAAACAGATACAAGATCAATAGGGTCACCAACACGTGCTAGGTCAGACATTACCCGATAAATAACCCGATGTTTTTGTACATAAAAATCATCTTCCGAAACAGTATCGAGAACATCATTTAATGCTACAGGGCGTAGCATAATTGAACCGAGTAATGCTCGTTCAGCATCAATATTTTGTGGAGGGATTCGCATGTGATTGTTATTTTGGTCTACCATATTGGTTACTATTATAAACAGGACTTCAAACTATGCAAAAGCAAGCCGTGGAGAGTCTGTGGGTTAGGGGGATAATTAATTTTCATTAGATAAAATGATATACTATTCATATGTCATCTGGTGAGCAAGTAACTTATTTTGGAGAAACAGATTTTAGGAATCAACGAACAAAATTTGGAATAAAAAATTCAGATCGTTCACGTCACGTCTATATTATTGGAAAGACTGGAATGGGGAAATCGACCGTATTAGAAAATATGGCAGCACAAGATATTCTCAATGGAGAAGGTATGTGTTTTATGGACCCTCATGGTTCTGCTATTGATGTTCTTATTGATTATATTCCACAACACCGTATTCAAGATGTCGTTTACTTTGCTCCATTTGATACTGATTTCCCAATGTCATTTAATGTTATGGAAGCAGTTGACCCAGATAAACGACACCTTGTTGTTGCTGGTCTTATGGCGTCTTTTAAAAAGATTTGGGTTGACGCATGGTCTGCTCGTATGGAGTATATTCTCGCGAATACTTTGCTAGCCTTACTAGAATACCCAGGAGCAACACTGTTAGGGGTTAATAGAATGCTAGCAGAAAAAGATTACCGTGAAGATGTTATTAAGCATATTACTGATTCTTCAGTAAAAGCTTTCTGGACTGATGAGTATGGTAAATGGGATCCACGGTACGCACGAGAGGCTGGTGCAGCTATTCAAAATAAAATTGGACAATTTACTTCAAACCCACTTATTCGAAATATTGTCGGACAGGAAACCTCAAGTATTGATTTTCGTGAGATTATGGATGATCAAAAGATTCTATTGGTTAATTTATCAAAAGGTCTTATTGGGGAAGCGAATGGAAATCTTTTGGGTGGTATGTTGATTACCAAACTCTATCTTGCTGCAATGAGCCGTGCCGATGTTGGAGCAGGTAATTTAAAAAATCTCCCTAATTTCTTTTTCTTTGTTGATGAGTTTCAAAATTTTGCTAATGAATCTTTTGCTGATATCTTATCCGAAGCACGGAAATACAAACTTAATCTAACCGTTGCACACCAATATGTTGAACAAATGGAGGAACAAGTAGCTGCGGCTATTTTTGGTAACGTGGGAACCATGATTACATTCCGTATTGGTGCAACTGATGCTGAGGTTTTTGAAAAACAATTCGCACCTACTTTTTCTGCTGAAGATATCGTAAATCTTGGTAAATTTCAAATTTATCTTTCTCTTATGATTGATGGAATAGGTTCACGTCCGTTTTCTGCGCGTACCTTAGCTCCAATTCCAAAACCAGGACCAAGCCAACGAGCGAATGTAATTGCTTTTTCACGTACTCATTTTGCTCGACCACGAAGGGAGGTTGAAGCACGTATTGCACAATGGTATGAACCAATTAAAAAACCCGAAAAACGAAGTTTTCGAGATGATGCTTTAGATAATAAGCAAAAAAAATCTTTTAAAGAAAAACGTAGCTTTGTAATAAATAACAACAGAGATACAAACACTTCTCCTAAAAAAAATAGTACCGATATACATGAAAAGGAAGTTGAACTGGAAATGAAACAAATCGTTTCTCCTAAATTAAATGAGTTGTTAGGTAAAATGGATACACTTCAGAAAAAAACAAAAGATAATACAAAAACAAAAATACCACGTTCAATAGCTCAAAAGACTGCAACTATTACACCTCAATCTAAAGAAGTAACTAAGAAATCATCTCGGTCTGCAAATACCAAAACAACATCTTCACTCCAAGAACTACTTAATAAAGCGATTAAGGATTCTCCTCAAAAAACAAAAAATAAAAAAACAACAATACCTACCTCTCAGAAAAAAGAAGCAGTATCTAACCATCCATCTCAAAAAAATAGTAAGGAAATTCCTGAAAACATACTTCGTGGCATATTTGAGTAAACATGTTGTGTGTATTTAAAAAATTATTGATACTTTTTTTGCTATTTCCTACCTATGTTTTCGCACAAATTGAAATTACTGAAATTATGTACGATCACGAGGGGACAGATACTGATTATGAATGGGTAGAAATCTACAATACAGGATCTACCGTTGATATTTCATCTTGGCATTTTTATGAAGCAGATACCCATCATGGGTTATTTCCTGATGGTTTTACTCAACTGGAATCTGGTGAGCGAGCTGTTATTGTTCAAGATTTAGATACTATGAGGGATGAATTAGGTGATAGTATTAATCTTATAAAAAGTTCTTTTTCTTTAAATAATACCGGTGAAGAGCTTGCAATGAGTGATGCTGATAAACTCATTCATACAAGTGCTGTGTATTCAAGTGAAGATGGTGCTTTGGGTAACGGTATGAGTTTACAAAAAACAGGTAATAATTGGATTCAAGCATCGCCAACTCCTGGGAGAATAAACGCTTCTTCGGAAGAAACTTCTGAAGGGGTATCTGGAAGTTCTTCTTCAGGTAATTCTCAGGTAGAAAAAGACGCACAAGTGCTAAAGCGAGATTATTATAAAGGAATAATTGAGACTGATAATCAAGTTATTTCTCGAACCCCTATTTCTATACATGCGTATGTAATACATTACAAGAACAACAAGGAGACCAAAAAATTGAAAGGTGGAACGTATTATATTAACTTCGGAGATGGCGATTTTCTGGAATCAAATGAACGTATTGAAGTCGAGCACATTTATGAATATCCAGGTACTTACGAGGTTGTATTTGAATTCTATTCAAATACAATTTCTGCAGTACAAGGCGAAAAACCAAAAGTAAGAATTAACAAAACGGTTTTTGTAGAAAAGCCTCAAGTTGAAATTTCTGATATCGATATCCGCAGTTCTATTGTTATTAACAACAACGGTAATTCTGATATTGATCTTGGTGAATGGAGTATATATGTTCCACGAGATGGTGTTTCATATATATTTCCAAAATATTCAATTATTAAATCTGGACAACAATTAAATATACCTCGTAGTATTCATGGTTTGGATAATATTCAATCTGACACCTGGATTGTCTTAAGAAATAATAATGGAATTTCAGTCTCTTCTTATACTGAAAATATTCTCAAACTACAGCGAGCACGAAATGAATATGTAACAAAAGAAGTTACAGAAACAGCGTTTCCATCTAACAATCAGATAGAGGAAAATCCTATTGTAGATGCTTTTTTGGAACAACATCCAAATAAAGAACAAGTTGATTTTGGTTCAAATAATTATATTTCTCCTAAAGAGCAAACAGGGACAAATACACAGGTACCGTTTACTGGAGTTATTATTTTTGGGTTATTAGGTTTAGTATTCGTTGTTACTAGGGCTGTTTATAAGGATATAAAAAGTAAAAAAGAAGAACATGTAGTACTTGGAGATATAGAATTAATGGAATAATAAAAAACTATCGATAGGATAGTTTTTTATTATTTAGATACCAATATTAATTATTAATATTGATTCCAAGATCAATTTCTACTTCTTCAGCTATTAATTGCTCTTGATAGTAAGAAAGAATTTCTTTTAATTGTATAAAGGCCTTTTTGTATTTGCGTTCTTTAATAAAGAGTTCTGCTTCGTTACGAAGAGTTGCTTCGTCTGGTTTTGGGATAATAGAAAGCTCTTTTTGAGATATTTTTTCTTTAACCTCTGTAATACGTTTTTGCACAGAAAGAATTTCTTCTAATGAATCTATCTCGTTAATAATTTTTGTTTCTGAAACAGATACTTGTTCTTCAGTTTTTGTATTGTTTTGGGTAACTTCTGTTACCTGTAGTGGTTCTTCTTGTTCTTTAATCTTGTTAGCCTCTTCTTCTTTTTGAACAATTTCTTCTTCGACTTGCTGTTCGAATGCTTCTATTTCTTTTACGTTATTATCGATTTCGTTAAGTAATTTCTCTGCAAAAGAATACTCTTCTTCAGTTGGTTCTACAACCTCTTCAATTACTTCTTCTTCGACTACTGGAGTATCTTCGGTTACTTCTTCTGCTACTTCTTTCAGTTCAGCTTCTTCAGTTGGTTCTACAACCTCTTCAATTACTTCTTCTTCGACTACTGGAGTATCTTCGGTTACTTCTTCTGCTACTTCTTTCAGTTCAGCTTCTTCAGTTGGTTCTACAACCTCTTCAATTAC
>JAUIMI010000005.1 GCA_030433255.1 bacterium
CGTAAAAGGCGATTTACACGGTATTGTAAAAGCAAAAAATTTAAGTAATGCTGTAATGAAGAACATTAAGCAGAACCTATTTTTTGCACTTATTTATAACACTTTAGGTGTGCCTATTGCAGCAGGTGTGTTGTTTCCATTCTTCGGAATACTACTCTCGCCAATGATAGCAGCTTTAGCAATGAGTTTTAGTTCGGTTTCGGTAATAGGTAACGCACTACGATTAAGAACAAAAAACATTTAATTATATGCAGAAAACAGTTTTTAAAATATCAAAAATGGATTGTCCTTCAGAGGAAAATCTTATTAAGATGAAGCTTTCTGATATAGATGGTATTAAACAACTTGATTTTAATTTAGAAGAAAGAATCTTAACATTATATCATAATGCTGATGTGAATATAATCAGTAATTCTATAAAAGAATTAAAACTTAATGAAATACTAATCAGTTCAGAAGAAACAAACCTAATCATTACTGAATCTACGAGGAATGAATCCAAACTATTGTGGTCAGTTCTAATAATCAATTTTGCATTTTTTATTGTTGAAATAAGTACTGGTCTTATTTCAAAATCGATGGGATTAATTGCGGATAGTTTAGATATGTTGGCAGATTCATTTGTTTATGGATTGAGTTTAATAGCGGTTGGTGGTTCAGTTTTAAAAAAGAAACGTATTGCAAAATATGCAGGCTATTTTCAGATAACACTTGCAATTATCGGAATTATTGAAGTGATACGTCGGTTTTTAGGCTATGAATCGCTACCTGTATTTTCAACAATGATTATCGTTTCAATATTTGCTTTGATTGCAAACGGCATTTGCTTGTACCTCTTACAAAAATCTAAAAGTCAAGAAGCACATATGCGTGCCAGTATGATTTTTACCTCTAACGATATAATAATAAATCTTGGTGTAATTACAGCAGGCGTATTGGTCAATTGGCTGCATTCTGGTATTCCAGATTTAATTATAGGAATCATTGTATTTGGATTGGTGATACAAGGTGCATTCAGAATATTAAAATTAAGTAAGTAAAGAACCACAAAAAAACAAATTATATGAAAACAATAGTATCTATACTTTTTTTAGGAATCCTGATTATTGGTTGCAAAAATCAAGAGCACACAAAGAAGGATGAACATTTACATCAAGAAACAAAAACGAGTAAAGAGAAAGCACCCAAGAAAAAACCGTTAAGTCCACATACTGAAACGATGACGATGATAGGTGATGCTCATATTCATATTGATTATTCTTCGCCAGGAGTAAGAGGACGAATCATTTTTGGAGGATTAGTTGGTTACGACCGAGTTTGGCAAGCAGGAGCGCATATGGCCACCTGGATAGAAACGAATAAAGATTTAATCATAAATGGAGAAACGCTTCCTAAAGGGAAATATGGCTTTTTTACAATTCCATCAAAAGGCGACTGGACTGTGATGATTAATAAAAACTGGGAGCAACACGGTAAAGATGAGTATGACGAAAAAGATGATGTTATTCGATTTAAAATTACACCAACATTATCAGAGGAAATCACAGAACATTTAGAATATAAGGTCAACAAAATAGATGATAAAAGTGGAACTATTTCGATGGCTTGGGAAAAAGTTAAACTCGAGTTTCCTTTTGCAATTAAAAATTAGAAAATGGTAAACAGGCATACAGCTTTAAAA
>JAUIMI010000006.1 GCA_030433255.1 bacterium
TCAATAAATATCATAAAAATAGACCGTGTCAATCGCAAAATTTTTGGAACTTTTGATTTTAGTTTGATTAGTAACTCTAGTTCCTGTTCTGGAGAAACACTTAAGGTAACGGAAGGACGGTTTAAAGCCTCGTTTTAGCTTTATTGATTTCCGATCTTCATAATTTCAAAAAAAAAATGAAAATGAAAACAGCGACGATTGTTATCGGTTTTTTTGTGTTACTTCTAGTTTTTAGTTGCACTAAAAAAGAAGCAGAAATAGAAGAAGGAATTATTCAAACAGAAATAGAAAAAGGCTTCTTGGAATATTGGTTTTTCCCTGAAGGCACTTATTGGGTTTATCAGCTCAATGGGTGGGAGATTTATGATACGGTAAGTGTGATAGGAACATATGCAGGCTATGAAGATGATCCATACGCTTTTTATCAGGAAGCGGGTAATATATACCATGTGTATACTGAACATTCTAATAAAGAATATATAGGGGATTATTATGGTTCCTCATCCATGAAGTACAAGGGCTATTATCACACTATCTGTAATACTTGGATGCTTGATCAAATTTACAATGAGTTTTTGCCTATAAGAGGTAATCATTTTTTCTTTTATTATCCCTATTCATTTTATTCAGGAAAAAGATGTGAAGAGGAGAATATCAATTTTGAGAAACACGTAGTGAGAGATTCATTTATGATGAGTTTGCCAGCAGGCGATTTCCATGTTGTACAAATAGATACGCACACAGATTATGATCAAGCAGAAAATCCGTCTGATGTCAATCCACACAATCACCAAGTCACAAAGGATATTTACTTATCAAAAGGGGTAGGTGTTGTACGTTGGGTGACCCACCGGAATCGTGGTGTTGATTGGCAAGATTGGAAATTAGTGGATTATTATATTTCAGAATGATGTTTATTAAATCAGAATAGCTATGAAAAAATTAAACTTTCTATTCATCCTACCTTTATTTTTCCTCCTTTTTGCAGCTTGCGAAAAAGAAGGGCCTGGAATTCCTAGAATTATTACAGAAGAAGAATTATTGAATACAGATAAAAAGGAATTATTTGTTTGCTTGATAGATAGTGTCTATTGGGAAGACACTAGTATAGGTAGTTATTACAGCACTGCCGCGGGTAATTTAAATGTTTCATCTACAAAAGGAAGCAACAGCAATCTACTTGGATTTAGCGCCCTTGAAATTTTTGAAGAAGACATATATGTTCCTGGATCACCAATACGTGGTACTTACTCTTGTACATTTTATGATGATACCAGTTCTTTAAATCAAATACATATCATAAAAATAGACCGTATCAATCGCAAAATTTTTGGAACTTTTGAATTCAACTTAATTAGCAATTCTAGTTCCTGTTCTGGAGAAACGCTTAAGGTAACGGAAGGGCGGTTTAAAGCCTCGTTTCAGTAGTTTCGTTGCAAACTAGTTTGGAGACGCTTTTCTATATTCAAAGCAAAAAGATTGGCTCATCCCCCAAATGGGGTGAAGTAAAAAAAAAGAACGATCTTTGAAATAAAAAGCGATGTTGAAATTTCCGATTCAAGAACTGATGGATTATGAAAGTTGTTACCGTTATCTGGAAA